>JBBRZK010000103.1:0-16417 GCA_038236775.1 Gemmatimonadales bacterium | reverse complement strand
GCGAGCGCGCAGTCGTGGCGGCGCGCGCTGGTGGAGGCGCCACACCTGGCGACGGCCGCCGCGTTCGCGCTCGCCCCCGCGCCGCAGGGCGTGCGCGACAGCGTGCGCACCGCGCTCGCGTCGCTGCCCGCGGACGCCGGTCCGCGGCGCGCGCTGGCCGAGCTCGAGCTGACATGGAACCGTCCGCAACAGGCGTGGGACGCACTGCGCGTGCTGCGGCCCGACACGAGCGTGGCAGCCATGTGGGAAGAGTTCGGCGAGCGGGCTGCCACGGAGGAGCGCTGGTCCATCGCGCATGACGCGTTCGTCGCCGCGCTGGCGGTGCGCCGCTCCCCCGGGCTCGCCGCGAATGCCGCAAGTGCAGCGCTGCACGTCGGCGCCCTGTCCGACGTGTTCACACTGCTACCGCTCGACTCCCACGAAATGGACTCCGCGCACGTGGCGCGGGAATACCTGTCGTTGCATGTGGCGGCGCTGGTTGGCCTGCACCGCGGTGCAGACGCGGACGCGCTCATCGCACGCTACGACCGCTTCCTCTTCCCCGCGCAGCGCATGCGACTCGCCCAGCAGACGGCGATGGCGTGGGTCCGCGCCGGCGACCTCGCACGGGCCCGCGCCGCGCTGCGCGCCGCCGGTCCGGAGGCCGACTCGAGCGAGGCCGCCGGATGGCTCGCGCTCTACGACGGCCGGCTGGGCGCGGCACGACGACTCCTGCGTGGCTCACCCTCGCCCAGTACGGACCTCGCGCTCGCCATGGGCGTGCTGGCCCGCGCGACCGGTGACGCCGCGCCGCAACTCGGCGCGGCCTTTCTCGCGCTCGCGCGCGGCGACAGTGCAGTCGCCGCCGCGAAGTTCGTCGAGGCGGCAACGGAACACCCCGAGGTGGCGTCCGCGCTACTGCTCACGGCCGCGCGCCTGCACGCGTCCCATCCCGCCGAGGCGATTCCCGTGTGGCAGCGCATCGTGGCGGAGCATCCCGACGCGCCCGAGGCGGCCGAGAGCGAGCTGGAATGGGCGCGCGCACTGCGCGCCCGCGGCGATACCGCCGGCGCCGCCGCACATCTCGAGCACCTCATTCTCAGCGCGCCGCAGAGCGCGCTCCTCCCCCAGGCGCGGCGCGAGCTGGAGCTCGTGCGCGGCGCCGTTCCGCCAGGATCATGATGTCCCTGACGTTCCTCCGGCGCACCGCATTCGCGGCACTCGCCATCGTCGTGCCGATGTGCGCCGCGCGCGCGCAGCGCCTGCTCATCCCGATGGATGACGGCCAGACCAACCACCTCAAGGCCTACGGGCTCACCTACAACGCCATGAAGACCGGCCTGCAGGCGGAGTGGTTGCTGAACTATCGCGGTGGCTCGTTCCTGCTGCCCGATGCGCCGGAGATCCGGCGTCGCGCCGCGCTGGACGGCATCGCGACGGAGCCGGTGAACGACGCGCAACTCGCGGCCCTGCGAAAGGAGATGGCCGGCGGCAACATGGAGAGCGTGCCGCTGGAGAAGGCACCCCGCATCGCCGTGTACACGCCGCCCGACCAGCAGCCATGGGACGACGCAGTCACGCTGGCCCTCAAGTACGCCGGCATCGAGTACACGCCCATCTACGACGAGCAGGTGGAGCAGGGCGACCTGGTGAAGTACGACTGGCTGCACCTGCACCACGAGGACTTCACGGGGCAGTTCAACAAGTTCCAGCTCGGCTATCGCGACGCGCCGTGGTTCCGCGAGATGGTCGCGAAGAACGCAGCGATGGCGAAGCAGCTTGGCTACGCGAGCGTGCCCGGGCTGAAGAAGGACGTGGCAGAGCGCATCCGCGCGTTCGTGGAACGTGGTGGATTCCTCTTCGCGATGTGCGGCGCCACCGAGACGCTCGAGCTCGCGATCGCCGGCCACGACGTGGACATTGCGGGCGAGTTCGCCGACGGCTCGCCGATGGACCCGGACGCGGACGCGCACATGAACTGGAAGCGCGCCCTCGCGTTCAAGGACGTGCACCTCGAGCATTCGCCCTTCGTGAACTCGATGAGCGACATCGACGGGCACCAGGTCAACGTGCCGGGACGACGCCAGCCGCTCGGCACCTTCACCCTGTTCAACTTCTCCGCGAAGTTCGATCCCGTGCCGAGCATGCTCGTGCAGAACCACCGCAGCGTGGTGAACGACTATTACGGCGTCACGACGAGCTTCACGAAGGCGACGCTCAAGCCGGGCGACGTCGTCCTCGCCACGGAGGAGGGCGCCCCGTGGGTGAAGTACATCCACGGCGACTACGGCAAGGGCACGTGGACCTTCCTTGGCGGACACGACCCCGAGGATCCGCAGCACGCCATCGGCAACCCGCCCACGGACCTGTCGCTGCACAAGTCGAGTCCGGGCTACCGCCTTATCCTGAACAACGTGCTCTTTCCGGCGGCGAAGAAGAAGCCGCTCAAGACCTGACACCTCGTCCCTGACGGACCTTCGGTTTATCTTCAGGGGTGCCGCGCCCCGCCCCGAAGCCGCCGGTTTCCAACCGCATCGCCGCCTCCGCCTCGGCGGCAATGCGCGCGGCCATCCGCATGGCCGGTGGTCGCGAAGTGTGCTTCGTCTCCGCCGTCGATGAAGAAGGACGTGTGCTCACGGGCCGCGTGGTGGCGCGCGGCGGCGTGGGGAGCGTGCTGGCGCTGCCGGGCTTTGCGCGCGCTGGCGAGATGCTCCTGCACAACCATCCGTCGGGTGTGCTCGAACCATCGGGCGCGGACTACGCCGTCGCCGCGCGGCTGCACGACGAAGGCATCGGCTTCGGCATCATCGACAACGCCGCGAAGCAGCTCTATGTCGTCGTCGAGGTGCCGCACGAACGCAAGCAGGTGCGCCTCGACCCCAAGGCGGTCGCGCACGACCTCGGTCCCGACGGCGCGATCGCGAAGCAGCACGCGCGCTACGAGGACCGCGCCAGCCAGCGCGCCATGGCCGCGGCAATAGCGCGGGTCTACAACGAGGGCGGCGTCGGGTTGCTCGAGGCGGGCACCGGCGTCGGCAAGTCGCTCGGCTACCTCGTGCCTGCGCTGCGCTGGGCCGCGGCGAACGGCGAGCGCACCGTCGTCTCCACGAACACCATCAACCTCCAGGAGCAGCTCGTCGGGAAGGACCTGCCGTTCCTGGCAAGGGCGCTCACCGACCAGAAGGTGCGCTTCGCGCTGCTGAAGGGATGGCGCAACTACCTGTGCAAGCTGCGGCTCGAGCAGGCCACCGGCGGTGCGGCCGAGCTGTTCGAGGACGGCATGGCCGGCGACCTGAAGACAATTGCCGCATGGGCGGCGCAGACGACCGATGGTTCGCTCGCCGACCTGCCGGTTCCCCCGCGCTCCGAAGTGTGGGATGAAGTGTCGGCCGAGCCGGACGTCTGCACGCGCGTGAAGTGCGCGCACTTCGAGAGTTGCTTCGTGTTCGCTGCGCGCCGCAAGGCCGCCGACGCGGACGTCATCGTCGTCAACCACCACCTGCTGCTGGCGGACCTCGCCGTGCGCCGCGCCGCGCAGAACTGGGATGACGCAGCCGTGCTGCCCGCGTACGGCCGGCTCGTGGTGGACGAGGGCCATCACCTCGAGGATGCCGCCGCCACGCACCTCGGCACCACGGTAACGCGTCGCGGGCTCCAGCGTCTCGTAGGGCGACTGGACCGGCGCGGCAAGGGCCTCCTGCCCGCGCTCGCGATGCGGCTCGGTGCCAGCAAGGACCTGCTCAGCACCGCCAGCCTCGACCTCCTCGAGGCGAAGCTCGCGCCGTCCGTGCTCGCGCTGCGGAACAAGAGCGAGCTGCTGTTCGACCTCCTCGATACGTTCATCGAGGAGGAAGGCCAACCGGTCGTGCGGCTGACGCAGGCCTTCTCGTCGCACCGCATCTGGAAGGCGGGCCTGGACGTCTCGCTTCAGGACACCCTCGGCGAGATCGAGCTCCTCAACCACGGGCTCGGCCTGGTGCGCGAGCGCATCGAGGGCAGCACCGCGCTCGATGAAGCGCTGGCGCCGCTGATGAACGAGCTGCGCTCCGTCACGCGCCGGCTGCAGACCGCGGGCGACGGCCTGCGCCGCGCCCTCACGCCGCCCGCCGACGACGACAGCATCCGCTGGATCGAGGTGCGCGGGCGGGAGAAGTCCGTGGCGCTGTCGAGCGTGCCGCTCGACCTCGCGCCGATCCTCCGCGAGGACCTCTTCAAGCGGCTCGACAGCACGATCGTCACGAGCGCCACGCTGACCGCATCCTCCGGCGACGTCGCGACCGACGTCCACCGCTTCGACTTCCTCGCCGCGCGCCTCGGCCTCGATGACGCCGAGCTCACGCCGACGACCGCGGTGTTCCCCTCGCCGTTCGACTACGCGACGCAGTCGCTGCTCGCGATCCCGTCGGACATTCCGGCGCCGAACGTCGACGGCGACGGGCATCGCTCGGCGATCACGCGCATCGTGCTCGATGTCGCCGAGGCGTCCGATGGCGGGCTGTTCGTGCTGTTCACGAGTCACCGCGACGTGCGACAGCTGGCTGCGGAGCTGCGCGCGCGCGGCATCGAGCGCCGCTGGCCGCTCATCGTGCACGGCGAGGAGAGCCGCGACGCCTTGCTCGCGCGCTTCCGCGACTCGGGGCAGGCCATCCTCCTCGGCACGGCGTCGTTCTGGGAGGGCGTGGACGTGCCGGGTGACGCGCTGCGCGGGCTGATCATCGCGAAGCTGCCGTTCCGCGTGCCAACGGAACCGGTGACCGCGGCGCAGTGCGAGGCGATCGAGGCGCGGGGCGGGAATGCGTTCAGCGAGTACATGCTGCCGCATGCGTCGCTCCGGCTGAAGCAGGGGTTCGGCCGGCTCATTCGCACGGCGACGGATCGTGGGGTCGTGGTGATCGCCGATCCGCGGATCGTGACCAAGCGGTATGGGCGGGGGCTGCTCGCCGCGCTGCCGGAGGCGCGGCGGGCGGTCGGCCGATGGAGCGCCCTCGTGGAGGACATTCGCGCGTTCTACCACGTCGGGTGAGCGGGCCGCTCCGGGTCTGTTAAGTTCAGTCATGCCCAATCTCTCCCCCTCGAAGATCGTCTGCGTCGGACGCAATTATGCGGCACACGCGAAGGAACTCGGCAACGACGTGCCGAAGGAGCCGTTGATCTTCCTCAAGCCGCCCTCGAGCATCATCCGCGACGGGGAATCCATCCGGCTCCCAACGGTGTCCCAGCAGGTGGAGTACGAAGGTGAAATCGGGGTCGTCATCGGCAAGCGGCTCTCGCAGGCCCCGGTGGACGAGGCGCGGGAGGCAGTGCAGGGGATCGTGGCGGCCAACGACGTGACGGCGCGGGATCTCCAGAAGTCCGATGGGCAGTGGACGCGCGCCAAGGGATTCGACACGTTCTGCGCCGTGGGTCCCATCGGTCCCGTCCCCGGTGACCTCGCAACCCTCACGGTGTCGTGTCGCGTGAACGGTTCGGTTCGTCAGGAAGCGCGCGCAAGCGACATGGTGTTCGACATTCCCGCGCTGCTGTCGTACATCTCCGGCATCATGACGCTGGAGCCTGGCGACCTCGTCCTCACGGGAACGCCTGAAGGGGTAGGGACCCTCGAGCCGGGCGACGTGGTAGAAGTAGAGATCGCCGGCGTGAGCCGAGTCAGCAACCCTGTCACCCGCGCCGAATAGTGCCGTCGTTCGCCAAGCGCTTCGCCACACTGCCCGACTACCCGCTGGCGAAGATCCCGCAGCGGAAGCGCGAGCTGCTCGAGCGCGGCGTGGACGTCATCGACCTCGGCGCCGGCGACGCGGACCTCGCGCCTCCGCCGGCGGTCCTCACGCGGATGCAGCGGGCGATCACTGAGCCGGCGCTGAGTCGCTACGGCTTCGGCATGGGCCACGTGCCGTATCGCGAGGCGATCAGCGCGTTCATGCGGCGCCGCTTCGGTGTTGCATGCGACCCGATGTCTGAAGTGGTGCCGCTCATCGGCTCGAAGGAGGGGATCTCGCACCTCGCGTTCGCCTACATGGAGCCCGGCGCGGTGGGCATCATTCCCGAGCCGGGCTACAACTCGTACCAGGGCGGCACCCTGCTCGCGAGCGGCGAGGCGTACCGCTACGCACTGCGCCCGCGCACCAAGTTCCTCGTGGAGCTCGACGAGATTCCGTCCGACGTGCTCGACCGCGCGCGGATCCTCTACCTCAACTATCCGAACAACCCCACGGCCGCCGTCGCGCCCCTGGAATACCTGCAGCGCGTGGTGCAGACGTGCCGCGAGCGCGACATCCTGCTCGTGTATGACAACGCCTACTCCGAGCTGGCGTTCGACGGCTACGTGCCGCCGAGCATCTTCGAGGTGGACGGCGCGCGCGACGTGGCCATCGAGTTCCACTCGCTGAGCAAGACGTACAACATGACCGGGTGGCGCTGCGGCTGGGCGGTGGCGCGGCCTGAGGTCGCCGCCACGCTCGCCAAGGTGAAGTCGTTCGTCGACACCGGGCAGTTCATGGCGGTGCAGGCGGCAGGGGTCGCAGCGCTCGAGAGCTGGGAGTCGTTCGTGCCGCAGAACGTCGCCATCTTCAAGGAACGGCGCGACGCCGCCGTGAGTGCGTTCCGCTCTGCCGGTTTCGCGTGCGAGGTGCCGCTCGCGACCATGTACCTCTGGATCAAGCTGCCAAACGGCGTGCCCTCCGCGGCATTCGCCGAGCGGCTGCTCGAGGAGGAGGGCGTGATCGTGATGTCGGGCTCGTCGTTCGGCGCGGGCGGCGAGGGCTTCTTTCGCATCTCGTTCATCACGTCTCCCGTACGCATCGCCGAGGCGGCGGTGCGCGCCGGCCGCGTGCTCGCGAACATGATGGTGGGGGCGGCGTGATGAAGCGTCGCGCACCGGCACCGCTGCTGCTGTCCATCGCCATTCACGTGGCGGTTGCCTTCGCGATCCTCAGCGTGACGTTTCACTACGATTTCTCGGGTCTCGCCTCACCGCGCGTACCGCCGCCCGTGGCCGAGCGGCTCACGTACCTCGACGTCGCACGCACCGGCGGGGCCACGGGGGGACGCGATTCGCTGGGCGCGGCGCCGAAGGCCACGCAGCCGTCGCGCGGGCTGGTTGCGCCGGTGCGCGTGCCGGACGCGATCGCCCCGCCTGCGCCGCCCACGGTGGGCACGCCTGGTGGTGTCGTGGGCGGCCGTGGGCGCGCGAACGACGTGAGCGCCACCACGGGCATCGTGCCGGGCATCCCCGACCCCCGGCTCTCGAACGATTCGCACGACTTCTATCCGGCGCCCAAGACGCATGCGGAGCGCGTGGACAGCGCCGTGCGCGCGAGCATCTACGCCTACAATGACTCCGTCGCGAAGGCGCGGGTATTGGCGGGCAAGGCCCCGGGCGACTGGACGTACGAGGGCAAGAACGGCCAGAAGTGGGGCATCGACGGCAACAAGATCTACCTGGGCAAGTTCGCCATTCCCAGTGCGGTGCTCGCCGCGCTGCCGCTGCGCATCCAGGGCAATCCCGGCGAGACCATCGCCGACCGCCTCGTGACGTCGCGCCGCGCGGACCTCCTTCTGCACGCGGACGCCGCGTACCACGACGACGAGTTCAAGACCGCCGTCAAGCGCATCCGGGAGCGGAAGGACAAGGAGCGCGCGGAGAAGCGGCAGGGTGGAGACGCGGATCGTCCGATCGCCGCCAACCCCGACGTGGTGCCCTGACCGCCGTGCCGCCGGCCCGCCGCGAGGGCAGGCCGTGGCGACGGCACGGCTAGTTGATGCTCTCGTCGCCGGAGACGGGCAGGGTCGGCTGGGTCACCTGCTCCATGAACGGCCGGAACACGCCGCACACCACGCCGAGCACCGCGAAGTCGTCGCGCGGGCCTACCTCGATCGGACGCTCCGCATCGTTCGCCGGCTCGAGCACGATCGTCGCGCCGCGATGCGTGAGCGTCTTGATCGTGGCTTCCTCACCGAGCCGCGCAGCGACGATATCGCCGTCCTTGGCGCGCGTCGATGGCGACACGAGGATGTAGTCGTTCGCGAAGATCCCGCGCCCGATCATCGAGTCGCCCTTGATGCGCAGGAAGAACACGTCGTCGCTCGGCAGGAACCGACGATCCATGGTCAGGTAGCCCTCGCGGCAATCCGGGAGCAGCGCAGGTTCTCCCGCATGCACGCGGCCGTAGTACGGCACGGGCTGCGTGCTCGCCTGTCCGGAGTGGCCCACGATGCGGACCCCGCGCGACCGCGATTGATCCCGCTCGATGAATCCCTTCTGCGAGAGCGATCCGAGCAAGTCGCTGACGGTCTTAGTCGACTTGATGCGAAACTTCTTCGCGATCTCGCGTATGCTGGGCTGGTACGTGTTCTCCGCGAGGAAGTCGATCAGGTAGTGATATACCCGACGTTCCAGCGGCGTCAGCGGCTCCGTCATGGTGCCTCGCCGGCATCCCTGTGGTGGTCGGCCGCCAGTGTAGGCCTGCCGCTCTCTGGACTCTGCGCAATGTAAAGGTCCGTGCACCGGACGCAACACTTGTCGCGCTGATCAGGGTGCTTTTCGCAGTTCCGAAAGCGCCGAATTCACACGCGCAATTGCGCGTTCGCGTCCTAGCAGTTCCAGCACGTCGAAGATGCCCGGACTGGCAGTCTGCCCGGTGAGTGCGACGCGCAGGGGCTGGAAGATCTTCCCCGCCTTGTCCCCCAGTCCGAGTCGTTGTGCAAGCGCGCGCAGCGACTCCTCCATGGCCGGCGCGTCCCACGTTGTTACAGTCGCGAGCGCGTCCCGGACGCCGCCCAGGATCTCCGCCGAGGCCGCGCGATCCTTCCACTGCTTCGCCACGGCGTCGGCGTCGTAGGTCACGACCTCGTGGAAATACGGCGCCGCCTGCACCACGATGTCGTCCACGGTGCGAGCGCGCACCTTCAGGAGTTCGAGCAGGCGAAGGAACCACGCCGGCCGGCTCGCGAGGTCGGCCGCGGTGGTGAGTCCCGCCGCGACGAGCGCGGGACCCACGCGCGCAACCAGCTCGTCCGTCGGCAGCAGCTGCAGGTGCTGCCCGTTCATCCACTCCAGCTTCTTCGTATCGAAGATGGCGGCCTTCTTCTGCAGTCCCTTCGTGTCGAACAGTTCGATCATCTCCGGCAGGGACATCACCTCGATGTCGTTGCCGGGCGCCCAGCCGAGCAGCGCGAGGAAGTTCAGCATCGCGCCCGGCAGGATGCCGAGGTGCTGGTAGTCGCCCACCGCCGTGGCGCCGTGGCGCTTGCTCAGCTTCTTCCCATCCATGCCGTGGATCATCGGCAGGTGCGCGAACTGCGGCAGCTCGGCGCCGAGCGCACGGTAGAGCAGGATCTGCTTGGGGGTATTCGAGATGTGGTCGTCGCCGCGCATGACGAGCGTGATCGCCATCGCGATGTCGTCGCTCACGACCGCCAGGTTGTAGATGGGCGTGCCGTCCGCGCGCAGGATGATGAAGTCCTCGATGTCCTTGTTCGGGAACGTGATCGTCTCGTGCACGAGATCGTTCCACGCCGTCGCGCCATCGGGCACGCGGAAGCGGACGGTGAAGGGCCGTCCGTCTTCGACCCGTTGCGCGATCTCGGCGGACGTGAGCCAGTCGCAGCGGCGGTCATAGCGGAAGGTCTCGCTCGATGCCTCTGCTTCGGCGCGACGGCTGGCCAGCTCCTCCTGCGTGCAGAAGCAGCGATAGGCCGCGCCGGAGTCGAGGAGGCGAAGGGCATCTGCACGATGACGCTCGAGATTTGCGCCCTGGTGGACGACGTCCTCGTCCCAGGCGAGGCCCAGCCAGGTGAGGCCATCAAAGATCGCGCGCGCGCTCTCGTCCGTGCTGCGCGCCTTGTCGGTGTCCTCGATGCGCAGCAGCATCTTGCCGCCATACTTGCGGGCATAGAGCCAGTTGAACAGCGCCGTGCGCGCGCCGCCCACGTGCAGGTAGCCGGTGGGTGACGGGGCAAAGCGGAGGCGGGGCGTGGTCGCGGCCATGACGAAGTGCAGTGGGGAAACACGAAGGCCCGCCGCGAGGGGCGGCGGGCCTTCAAAGCGGAGAGGGAGGGATTCGAACCCTCGATACCAGTTTCCCAGTATGCCGGTTTAGCAAACCGGTGCCTTCAGCCTCTCGGCCACCCCTCCAGGACGCAAAGCGCTGTGCGGCCAGCGTGGAATGTAGCGGGATGCGGCGCGCGGCGGCAACCCGCCGCAACGCCTGCAGCGTGACGGTTCGCACCATGAGGCCGTCGTGCCTGCATGCTGACCTTCCTCTGCGCCGTCTTCGTGCTCTCCGGCGCCGCCGGCCTGGTGTACGAGTCGATCTGGACGCGCTACCTCGGCCTCTTCGTCGGGCACAGCGCATACGCGCAGGTGCTCGTGCTCATCATCTTCCTCGGCGGCATGTCGGTGGGCGCCGTGCTCGTGGGCCGGCGCGCGGAGCGCGTGCGCGAGCCGCTGCGCGTGTATGCGTTCGTCGAGCTCGCGGTGGGGATCATCGGCCTGATGTTCCACGACGCGTTCGTGTGGATCACGCGCGCCGCCTACGATTCGATCTTCCCGGCGCTCGGCCCTGGTCCGGCGCACACCGTCGTGAAGTGGTCCATCGCCGCGCTGCTCATCCTGCCGCAGTCCGTGCTGCTCGGCGCGACGTTCCCGCTCATGACGGCTGGCGCGCTGCGCCGGCGCCCCGACCATCCGGGCCGCACGATCTCGCTCCTGTATTTCGCCAACAGCATCGGCGCCTCGGCGGGCGTGTTGTTCGCGGGCTTCGTGCTCATCGCGATGGCGGGCCTTCCCGGCACGCTCGCGGCGGCCGCGTCGATGAACCTCGTCGTCGCGGCCGCGGTGCTGCTGGTGGCGCGACGCGACCCGAGCGCGACGCCGGTCGCTGGTGCGACGGCGATCGGGGCGTATGCTCCGCTGGCCGACGCGGGCACGCCGGACGAGGGCCTCGACCGCCGCCTCGCGACCCTGCTGCTGGTCGTGAGCTTCGGCACGGCCGTGTCCTCGTTCATCTACGAGATCGGGTGGATCCGCATGCTCGCTCTGGTGCTCGGCTCCGCCACGCATTCCTTCGAGCTGATGCTCTCGGCCTTCATCTTCGGGCTGGCCTGTGGGGCGCTCGCTATCCGGCGCCGCTCGGATACGCGGTCGGCGTCGATACGAACGCTCGCCTACGTGCAGCTCGCCATGGGTGCGCTCGCCGTCGCGACGCTGCCGCTCTACGTGCGGTCATTCGGCTGGATGGCCGACTTCATGGCGGCGTTCAGTCGCAGTCCCGCAGGCTACCGCGCGTTCAGCCTGTCGCGCTACGCGATCTGCCTTGCCGTGATGCTGCCGGCCACGTTCTTCGCCGGCATGACGCTGCCGCTCATCACGCGGCTGCTGCTGCGCGGACCGAAGGGCGAGCGCGCGATCGGGACGGTGTACGCCGTCAACACCCTCGGCTCGATCGTCGGGGTGACGCTGGCCGCGCTCGTGCTGCTGCCGGTGCTCGGACTCAAGTGGCTGCTCGTTGGCGGCGCGGCCATTGACGTCGTGCTGGGCCTCACGCTGCTGATGTGGCACGAGGGATCGAGTGTATGGCGCAATGAGCGACGACGGCTGGTACCGGCGCTCGCCGTCGTCGCCCTGCTGTTCCTCATGGGCGCGCGCGCCGATTTCGACCGCGGCGTGCTCACCAGCGGCGTGTTTCGCTACGGCTCCGCCATGGCGCCGCGCACGTCGGACATGGCGTTCTATGCCGACGGACGCACGGCCACGGTGAGCGTGCGGCACATCCTGTCGAGTGGCGGGTTGTCGCTCGCGACGAACGGCAAGCCGGACGCCTCCCTGGGACCCGAGTGGTTCCGTCCACCGGGCGTGCCGGGACCGTTCACGCATGACGCGTCCACGCAGATGCTGCTGCCGCTCATCCTGCTGGCACATGCGCCGCATGGGGGCGTCGCCGCGGTGATCGGGCAGGGGTCGGGGATGTCCTCCCACACGCTGCTGGAGGATCCGCGGCTCAAGCGCGTGGTGACCATCGAGATCGAGCCCGAGATGATCCGCGGGTCGCGGCAGTTCTACCCCGCGAACCGGAACGTCTTCGACGATCCACGCTCCGTCTTCGCCATCGACGACGCGCGGTCGTACTTCGCGTCGCAGGGCGAGCGGTATGACCTCATACTCTCCGAGCCCTCTACGCCGTGGGTGGCGGGCGTGTCCGGGCTGTTCACGACGGAGTTCTACGCCCACGTGCGGCGCTACCTCACGCCGCACGGCGTGTTCGGGCAATGGTTGCACCTCTCGGAAATCAACGACGGCCTCGTGCTCAGCGTGGTGCGCGCCGTGGCGGAGAATTTTCCGGACTACACCATTTACGCCGTGGGCAACCGCGACATCCTCATCGTGGCAACGAACCTGCCGTCGCTGGGCAAGCCCGACTGGTCCGTGTTCCAGCTGCCCACGGTGGCGGCAGAGCTGCGCAGGGTCTACCCGCTCACGGTGCCCATCCTGGATGCGCTGCACATGGTGGACGCCTCGACCCTCGCGCCGCTCGTGCACGGCGGCGGCGCCAACTCCGACTTCTATCCCACCCTCGACCTCGGCGCCGAGCGGACGCGATACATGAACGAGGGCGCGAATGGGTTCGTCGGCCTGGTGAGCGATCGATTCGCGCTTGCGCCACTGCTCGAGCGACGACGCGCGGGAGTCACGGGGGAGCGCTACACGCCCATCTCGTTCGTGCCGCGGCTCGACGCGATGGAGGCGGCGGCGCGCATGCGCGACGGCCGCTTCGACGGCGCCACGCCGCAGATGCTCGCCGCCGCCGAGCGCGCGCGCGCCGTGGACCTGCTGCTCGCCAGCGGCCGGCCGCCGCTGGACTGGCACGTATGGGCCGGCGCCGTACGCGAGGCCGAGGAGCTTCGCAGCGGCGCGACGTCGGGCGTCGCGGATACGGCGTTCTATGTGTCGGTGCAGCGGTTCATGGACGCGCAGCATGCACCCGCGGAGGCCCGCGCCGCGATCGCCTTCCTGCACGGCATGGCCACGTGGGACTACGTGGAGGCGTGGCGCGCGTCGGAGATCCTGATCCCGCTGGCGGTGAAGGGGGACCTGTGGATGCCGGTGGACGAGCTGCGCGAAGGCGCCGTGGCCGCGCGCCTGATGCTCGGCGACGTACGGGGCGCGCGACACGCGTTCGACGTGCTGGCGCCGCGGACTACGCGCGAGGCGAACGACGTGCGGCCGCAGCTGCTCGATGCGTGGATCAAGGCGCGGGAGGCCGCGCAGGCAAAGCGGCGAATGTCCGCACGGGCCTGACGCCGCGTTTTCGACGCATCAGCGGCTCGCGGTGTGGCTGCCGCAACGCTGGCTGGCACGATCGACGACAGGGGAAAGCGGGCAGGGTGGGATTCGAACCCACGAGACCCGTGAGGGTCCGCCGGTTTTCAAGACCGGTTCATTCAACCACTCTGACACCTGCCCGGAGCCGCGCGATCGAGGACGATGCGCGGTCCGGTAATGTCGTCAGGAGCGGCGTCCGGTGCCAGTGCGCGACCGCGCTCACCGCCGCGTGGCGCACCCCGGAAAGCGGTAGCCGCCGATGCGAGTGGAGTAGCTCGCGGCGCCCGTGCGCAGGTAGTCGCCCACGTACCAGATCGTGCAGTCGTCCGACGGATCCATCGCCGTCTGCGTGTAGTCTTCCCACCGCAGCGTGTTCGTCTGCGCCGATTCGCCTTCCACCAGCACGGCCTCGTGCAGCGACAACGTGCCGAGCGGATCGCCGGCGAGTCGTCCCGCGAACCGCTGGCCGACGAAGTGCGGCGTGCCGCCGAACGAGTAGCCGATGCCGATGTTGCCCTTCGCGTCCATCGCGGGGCTTCCCATCCAGCGAAAAAAGCTGTCGGGAGCGAAGGTGCCCTGCTGGTACAGCGATAGCGTGCGCTTCGGCCCCACGCGCAGCTCGTACCACCGTACGCCGCCACCGCCGCTGGTGCTGTTCACCGAGTGCACGGCGACGACCGATTCCTGCGTGCCGATGCGTCGATACACGACGCGCGCCATCAGCTTGTCGCCCTGCGCATCGAGGCCGCGATCGGTGCCCGGCTGCGGCACGCAGTTGGTGAGTTGGCCGTCGCAGAGATAGTGGTACGGCGCGACGGCGATCTTTCGCGGTCCCTCCACGTGTGTCTTCGACGAATCGCGCCAGTCCACGTGGAAGGTCCAGGCGTACAGCGCATCGTCCTCCATCACCTTCTTCAGCTGCGTGCCGCCAGCCGCGATCATGATGTTCGGCGCACCCGGCGGCGGCAGCTGCGTGCCGTCGACATCGGCGTTGTTCAGGAAGTTCACGCCGTCGATCACCACGCACTGCTCAGTCGCGTCTTCGCCGCGCAGCATGCGCGCACGGTCGGCGACGCACGCATGCTTCTGGATGACCTCGTCGCCCGTGCTCGAGGGGACGTAGTATCCGTCGGGCCACACGGCGGGCCGCGGATAGTCGGGGAACAGCGGCCGGACAAACTCGTAGCGGTAGTAGGCGCCCAGCGGATCGGGGCTCGTGCTCACGGCGTAGCACATGGCGTACGAGCCGGAATCAGTGGGAGCACGCGGCTGCCCCGACGTGCGCGGGACGAATGCCGGCGCGATTCCCTGGGAATCGCGCGGCAACACGCGCGGCTGCTCGAGCACGCGTGGCGCGCCCGGCTGCCCGGGCTGTCCGCGCATGCTGCGCCGCGCTGGCTCACCATCGCGCCCCGGCTCCGGTTCCACGGCGCGCTTCGGCACGCGCGAGAAGATCGGCATGACGATGAGCCACCGGCGCGCGAGCTGGTCATATCGCACCACCGCGTCGCCGTTGTTGCGCAGCTCACACGGGCCGCCGAATCCCTTGAACACGTTGCGCGTCTCCACGGCGCCGTACAGCACGACGCCGGTGCTGTCGTAGCGTGCGCCCTTCTTTGTGAAGACTGCCATACGCGTATTGACGATCTGGACGATGTGGTCCGGGCCCACCGCCAGCGAGTTGTCCGACGGATTTCGGAGAGGAGCGGCGCCCTGCGGACCCGTGAAGCCGACGCCGAGTCCGTCGAAGCGGCTCACGAGCAACGGCGCTGGTCGTGTACCCTGGGTCGTCTGCTCCACCGCCGCCGACCCCGCCGGCACGGTGTGGGCGATCGTCGTGATGGTGTCGCCGCGCGCGTCATCGTCGTCGTCGCCGGGCGCGAGCGCGAACGCCGGCAGGCGCATCGCGTCGCCCGCGCGCGACGGTACGGCGGCATCGCGCAGCGGAGACGATGTGTCGTGCGCGGCGGCGTGCCGCACAGTGAGAGATCCGGCGGCCGGGCCGCGGCGGCGCTGTACCACTCCCACCGCGACGGCCAGCAGTGCGAGCGACAGGAGCGTGCGCGAACGAACGATCACAGGCCGGCGCGCTCCTTCGCCTTCCGGATCACCGCGGCCATCACGTCGCGATGCGCGGTGAACGTATCGTCCACGACGTTGAGCGTCGGGATGGCATCGGGCCGGAGCATCAGCGTGGTTGGGTCAAAGGTGCCGAAGCCCGCCTCGTGCACGCCCGTGCTCCCGCGGCCCGGCGCGGGAAGGCTCAGGTGCTGGAAGAACTTCGAGTACTTGAGGAAACCGGGTCGCACGAGGCCGCCGCCACCGGCGTGATACATCGGGATGAAGCCGTGCAGTGCGTCGTACGGCATCTCGCCCACGCACAGCACGCTCGGATAGCGCGCACGCAGGTCGGTGACGAGGCGTTTCGTGCCCTCGTGCATGTCGGCCTGCGCGTCGTTCACGTGGCCACCCGCGATGTCGAGGAAGTACGCGTCCACGCCGTACCGGTCGATGGTGTCCGCGATGCGCCCCTCGAGATGATGACGCCACGACTCGACGCCAAGGTTCATGTAGGCGAGCCACCCGTCCTGGTGCCGGTCGTTGTTCCAGTCTACCCAGTTCAGGTTGTACACGTCGCCGTCGATCTTGCGCGTCACCGCATCCTTGACCGACGCGGGCGCCCGTCAGGCGCCGGCCTTCACCGGGACGACGCGCTCCTGCATGGCCGCGCGCAGCATCGTGAGCGCCGTGTACACGACGACGATCACCACCATCCATCGCACGTAGGTGAGCGGCATCGACTTCACGATCAGCGCGGCGATGAGCACCGCCGGCACGCCGCCGAGGGCGAGCCCCAGCACGGCGCGCGCGTCGTACGCCTTCTCGCGGATGAACCGCGCGCTGCCGATGGGCATGAGGAAGGCGCACGAGCCCATCATGATCGGGAAGGCCGCCTTGGGGTCCATGCCCAGGAGGTAGATCAGGATCATGCAGGGGCCGTAGAGGCCGATGCCCATCGGCATCAAGGCGCCAAGGATGAAGTTGCCAGCAAGGCCGATCGCGAGCCGGGTGCCCTCGAGCTTGAGGAGCGTGCCTCCACCCGGTCCGATGTTGAGCATG
>JBBRZK010000102.1:0-16722 GCA_038236775.1 Gemmatimonadales bacterium | reverse complement strand
CAGAACCAGCTCTTCGCCGGCGCGCGCAGCCTCGTACGCGCGCCGGCCGGCGACGCGCTTGGCGGAATACGCCGGCGGCGTCTGCTCCAGCGGGCCGGTGAGTCGGCGGATGGCCTCCGCAATGGCGGCGTCGCCCGGCGGGGGCGCCTCGCGCACGACGGTCCCGTCCCGGTCGTCGGTGTCGGTCTCGCTGCCGAGGGCGATGATCGCGGCGTATTCCTTGGGCACGCCGTCAAGGTGCGGCAGCAGGCGCGTTGCGCGCCCCAGCAGCAGGACGAGCAGGCCGGTCGCGAACGGATCAAGGGTTCCGGCGTGGCCGATGCGCGACTCGTGGAACGCGCGGCGGGCCGCGAGCACCACATCGTGCGACGTCACCCCCGCCGACTTGTCCACGAGGAGCAGCCCGTCAGTCGTCGACTCCCTCATCGGCGGCTCGGGGTGGATCGGTGGGCACCGCGGGGTCCGCGGACTCCGGTGGCAACTCCTGGCGCACCTGCGCGAGGAGCTGCTCGATGTGCGCGGCGTGCGCGATGCTCTCGTCGTTCTTGAAGGTGAACTCGGGTGCCACGCGCAGCCGCAATGCACGACCGACGCGACCGCGCAGGTGGCCGGCGACCGCGTCGAGGCCCTCGAACGTGGCGGCGCGCTGCGAATCGGACCCCAGCACGCTCACGAACACTTTCGCGTGCCGAAGGTCACGGGAGACTTCGACTGCCGTGACCGTCACGAGCCCGAGAATGCGCGGGTCCTTGACGTCGTTGGCGAGAAAGGTGGCAATCTCCTCGCGCATCGCGGCGGCGACACGATCGGAGCGATGATGATCAGGCGACACGATATGATGACCGGTGCGGGAAGGTCGCGCGCCGGGCGCCGGTCCGGACGGACCGGTGCGCCGGCGACGGCGAACCGAGGTCAGCCCTGGGGAGCCGACTCGAGCGTGCGCGCGATCTCCTCGGTGCGGTAGCACTCGATGCGATCGCCGACCTTGAGGTCATTGAAGTTCTCGACACCGATACCGCACTCGAATCCTTCGCGAACTTCCTTCACGTCGTCCTTGAAGCGGCGCAGCGAGTGAATGGTGCCCTCGTAGACCTCGACGCTGTCGCGGATGATCCGCACGCGGCCGTCGCGACGGATGATGCCGCTCCGCACGGCGCAGCCGGCGATGAGGCCGATCTTCGGCACCTTGAACGTCTCGAGCACCTCGGCCTCGCCGAGGACCACTTCGCGCTGCTCGGGACGCAGCATGCCTTCGAGGGCAGAGCGCACGTCGGCCACCGCCTCGTAGATGATGCGATAGAGCTTGATGTCGACGTTCTCTCGCTCGGCGGCCGCCCGTGCATTGTTGTCCGGCCGCACATGGAAGCCGATGATGATGGCTCCCGATGCGCGCGCGAGCAGGATGTCGCTCTCCGTGATGGCACCGACGCCGCGGTGCACCACCTCGACCTTCACCTCGCTCGTCCCCAGCTGGCTGAGTGCGTCGGCGAGCGCTTCCGCCGGACCGCCCTGATCGGCCTTGATGAGGATGCGGAGGGCGCGCGCCTCGCCGCCGCCCGACTGCGACATGAAGTCTTCCAGCGTGACGCCACCGCGCGTCGTGCGCCGACTCTTCGCCTCACGGTCGAGCCGTTCCCGTCGCTGCGCCACTTCGCGTGCCGCGCCCGCGTCCTCGACCACCAGCAGCTGATCGCCCGCCATCGGCACGCCCTGCATGCCGAGCACCTGCACCGGAATCGCCGGGCCGGCCGACTTGACCGTCTTGCCGCGCTCGTCGAGCAGCGCGCGAACGCGGCCCGAGAACATGCCCACGATGAAGTCATCGCCGACCTTGAGCGTGCCGCTCTGGACGAGCACCGTGGCCACCGGACCCTTGCCGGCGTCGAGCTGTGCTTCGACGACCGTGCCGGTCGCGCGCTTGTTCGGGTTCGCCTTGAGCTCCAGCAGGTCCGCCTGCAGCAGGATCTGCTCGAGCAGGATTTCGATGTTCGTGCCCTTCTTCGCCGAGATCTCCGTGCTGAGCGTGGTGCCGCCGAACTCCTCGAGCACGACACCGTGCTGGAGCAGGTCCTGCTTCACCTTCATCACGTTCGCCTGCGGCAGGTCCACCTTGTTGATCGCGACGATCATCGGGACGCCGGCATTCTTGGCGTGCGAGATGGCCTCGATGGTCTGCGGCATGACCGCATCGTCCGCGGCCACGACGAGAATGACCTCGTCCGTGACCTGCGCGCCGCGCGCGCGCATGGCGGTGAACGCCTCGTGACCCGGCGTGTCGAGGAAGGTGATCATCCTCCCGCCGGGCAGCTCGACGTGGTACGCACCGATGTGCTGCGTGATGCCGCCCGCCTCGCCCGCGACGACGTTGGCCTTGCGGATGTAGTCGAGCAGCGACGTCTTGCCGTGGTCGACGTGGCCCATGATCGTCACGATCGGGGGACGCGTCACCAGCTCCTCCGGCAGGTCGGCGGCCACCGTGCCGACTTCCTCCGCCTGGTATTCGTCCTCGCGCACGGCCTGGAAGCCGAACTCGCCCGCGACGATCTCGATCTGGTCGAAATCGAGGCGCTGGTTCACGGTGATCATCAGCCCGAGATTCTTGAACGCGAAACCGACGATTTCCGTGGGCGACACCTTCAGGATCTGCGCGAGCTCGCTCACCGTGATGAATTCGTTCACGCGGACCAGCTTCTTCTCGCGCTCCACCTCGGCGACGCGCATCGCCTCGGCTTCCTCGCGCATGCCGCGGCGATCAGTGCGTCCGCCACGCGTGGGAGCGCCACGCATGGAGGCCATCGTCTTCGCGATGTTGGCATCCACGACTTCCTGATCGACCGAGCCGCGCTTGCCCTTCTTGCCACGGCTGCGCGCCGCGGCGCTTCCCGCGCCGGCGCCGACGCCGGCGGCCGGGGGGTTGCCCGACTGCGGGCCGCCGCCGACGCCGGGGCGACGATCGTCGCGACGCGTCGGTCCGCCGAAGCCGCCCGGCGATGCCGAGGCGACCGGACGCGGAGGAAACGGCGAGCCAGCGGTGACGGAGCGCGGACGCGGGGCGCCCGGCGTGATCGGACGGGGACGGGGCCGGTCACCGCCACCGGCGGCGGCAGGAGGCGGCGAGACGACGGCCGGGCGAGGCGCATCGGTACGCGCCTCGGGCGGCGCGCCGGCTGGCGCGGGCGCCGCAACCGCGGCGTCGGCCGGTGCTTCCTGCTGGCGAGCCGCTTCCTGGCGCGCTTCAGCCTGTGCGCGATCTTCCGCTGCTCGCGCGGCGGCGATCTGTTCGGCCCGCGCGGCAGCCGCCGCGGCGTCCGCGGCCTCCCGTTGCTCGCGTTCGGCGCGCTCGGTGGCCTGCGACGCCTCGACGGCATCGTTGGCTGCCTGCTCGGCGGCGGCAATCTCCGCGGCGGCGGCGACATCGGCCGCCTTGCGACGGCGACGCACCGGCTCGCCCGCGGGCGCTTCGGTCGTCGCGACGGGCGCCGGCTCGGGGGCGGGCGCGGCGGCCGCACTGCGACGCCGGCGTGCCGGCGCGGCCGGGGCAGCCTGCTTCTGTGCCCGCTCGCGCTTCTCACGCTCCCAGCGCGCGCGGACGCGAGCGACCTGGTCGTCCGTCAAGGGGCTCAAGTGGCTGCGCACCGGAACGTCCATCTGGCGAAGCAGGCCCTGCACTTCGTCCACCGGAATCCCGAACTCCACCGCCATGTCAGTAACGCGAAGCTTGCTCAAACTGCCTCCTGTGGGGCTCCCTCGGAGCCCGACTCCACTAGCTCGCGAATGCCCTTCGCGAGCTGCCGATCGACGATCCCGACGACTGCCGTGGTCTCCCGCCCCACCGCGGCGCCGAGCTCTGCGGCACTCGGTACTTCGACGAATCTAACGCGCCTGGCATTCAGGAGCGGAACGACTTTGTCCAGACTGTGCCGCGAAGCGTCCAGGGCCACGACCGCGAACGCCACCTTGTTCTTCTTCGCGCCTTCCCGCACCTGCTCCACCCCGATGACCGCGCCGCGTCCCCGCACACCCAGGCCGACGAGCCGGAGCAGCCTGGCGCGGTCCATCGAGGACAGGGTCACTCGGACACACTGTCCTGTTGCGGCAGCTTGCCTTCGTCGGCCGTCGCGTCTTCCGTGGTCAACTCGTCGAGGAAGGCGATGATGCGATCCGCTTCCTGCGGCGCGATGCCCGCCATGCGCAGGAAGTCATCGCGCTCGAGGTCGATGATGTCGTTCAGCGTGCGGTAACCCGCCTCATTCAGTACGGCCACCGTGCCCGGGTTCATGCCTTCGAGCTCGGACAGCGCCACGTCGGCAGCTTCCTCACTATCGGCCTCGCCCGGCAGGGGCGCGAACAGTTGCTCACCGCCGCCCTTCTCCAGCCACTCGCGACTGGAGTACAGATCGATTTTCCAGCCAGTGAGTTCCGACGCGAGGCGCACGTTCTGGCCGTTGCGGCCGATGGCGAGCGACAGCTGGTCCTCGTCGACCACGGCCTGGATCGTCTTGCTCACCGCGTCGCTGAACACGCGCGCAACCTTCGCCGGCGCGAGCGCCAGCTTGGCGAAGCGTTCCGGGTCCGACGACCACGGCACGATGTCGATGCGCTCGCCACCGAGCTCGTTGACGACCGTCTGCACACGCGAGCCCTTGAGGCCGACGCACGCGCCGACGGGATCGATGCTGTCATCGCGGGAGAAGACGGCAATTTTCGTCCGACTGCCCACTTCGCGGGCAGTCGCTCTGATCTCGACGATGCCCTGCTGGATTTCCGGAACCTCGAGCTTGAACAGCGCCTTCACGAACAGCCCGTCGGCGCGGCTCAGGATGAGCCGAGGGCCCTTGGGTGTCTCCTCGACGCGCTTCAGCACCGCGCGGATGGGCTCTCCCTGGTGGAAGTGCTCGCGGTGATTCTGCTCGCGGTACGGAATGATGGCTTCCGCCTCGCGGAACTTGTTGAGCATGACGACGAGCTTGCCGCGCTCGATCTGCTGGATCTCGCCCGACAGGAGGTCGCCCACACGGGAGGCGAACTCGTCGCGGATCTTGGTGCGCTCGCCCTCGCGGACGCGCTGGATGATGCGCTGCTTCGCGGCCTGGATGGCGGCGCGGCCGAAGACGCTGAAGTCGAGCGGCTCCTCCATGACGTCGCCGGCCTCGAAGCCGTCATCGAACAGCTTGGCCTCCTCGATGGAGATCTCGCGCGCGGGATCCTCGACCGTCTCGACGACGGTCTTGAGGACGGTGATCCTGATCTCACCCTTGGCGTCGTCGATCTCGACTTCGGCCTGCACGGTCGGCCCGTACTTCTTCGCCAGCGCGGCCATGAAGCCATCCTGCAGAAGACCATACAGCTCCGTCCGGTCGAGCTGCTTGGTGTTCGACAACTCGCGGAACGCCGCCAACATGTCTGCGGAACTGACCATCCAAGACCTCGCTGAGAAGGGCCACCGTCACTGGCAGCCCGTGACCTGTCGTTATGAAAAGCGAAATGCCAGCCTCGCCTCCTTGACCGCCGTGAGAGGAATCGTCCTCGACTCACCGCGCTCCGGCCGGAGCGTGACCGCCACCTGCCCACTGTCCTCGTCCACCGCGAGGATTTCCCCTTCGAGGCGCCCGCCGAAATCCGGCGCCAGCACGCTCGCCCATCGACCGACAAAGCGCCGCCACTCGGCCGCCGTCCGCAACGGACGTTCGCCAGGCGACGACACCTGTAACACATACTGCGCTGCCACGAAGCCACCGCCATCCAAACGCGCCTCGATGGCGCGCGAGGCGCGCGCGCAATCGTCGACGGTCACCTTCTGACCATCACGCCGATCGATGCGAACTTCAAGCACCGGGCGCGAGCGCGTACCCCCTTGGCGAAGCTCGACGAGGTCGAAATCAACATCGTCAAGCTCTTTCGCGACAACACGTTCCAGCTCTTCGTTCATGTTGTCTCTAGGGACCGTCTGGCAATAAAAAAATGTGGGGAGCGTCCCCCACATTCTGCGGCCGGCCGCGAGGCCGGTCACGGATACAAAGTATCGCGGTGGGTGGGTCGGGTCAAGGTTGCGGCGTCGCGGTGCACTGTGGCGCCCGCGCGACCCCTAACGCCACGGACGCGTCGTCAGCCGATCAGAGCGACGTGGGCGTCCGCACAGATCACGCCGAGCTGCCGGCCGGCGTCGCCAGCGCGATGCGAGAAGAACCGGTCGTTGTCGCATCGCGTGCACAGCGGACTGACCGAGATGTGCCGGACCCCGCTGGAACGAGCCGCCTCCACAATCAGCGCGCGCAGGTCCACCACGGTCGGGGCGTCGACGCGACGACCGGTGAGCTGACCGTAGACGTCCGGACTCACCTCGTAGCACTGCCCACACACCGCCGGGCCGCAATGCAGCCGGACGTCACGTGGGTCGCACCCCAGGGTGGCCAGCCGCCGGATGGCCGCGGCGGTGATTCTCGCGGCGGTGCCGCGCCAACCCGAGTGCAGCGCGGCGGTGGCGCCCGACGGATGCGCGAGAAAGACGGGCACGCAGTCCGCGACCGACACGGCCATTGCGGTTCCGCGCGCCTGCGCGAGGTGCCCATCGGCGTCCGGACCCCGCAGCCAGCCGCGCCAGACGCCATCATGCTCGAGGATGGTGCTGGCATGGACCTGCGTGGCTGTGGCGAGTCGCGCGGCGGGACCGCCGACGAGGTCCCGTAGCGCGCTCCATCGGGCCATCACCTCGCGCACCGGCTCATCGGTGCCGGTGCCGAAGCTGCCGGCGCCACGACCGGTGGTGAATGCCCGAATGCCGAAGTCGGCGAACGCGTCGACGCGCTCGGCGCCGGCGAGGATGTCGACCGGCACGACCGTCACCTCGTGCGGCGGTCCTCGATGCGCTCGATCTGGGCTCCGAGCGCACGAAGACGTTCGTCGATGCGCTCGTACCCGCGCTCGATCTGGCCCACGTTGTCGATGGTACTCTCCCCTTGCGCGCACAGGGCCGCCAGCAGCATGGCCATGCCGGCGCGGATATCGGGCGACTCCACCTGGCCGCTATGCAGCTTCGTGGGTCCGACCACGACGGCGCGGTGCGGGTCGCACAGCACGATGCGGGCGCCCATGCCGATCAGCTTGTCCACGAAGAAGAGGCGCGATTCGAACATCTTCTCGTGAATGACGATCACGCCTGTGCACTGCGTTGCGGTGACGAGCGCGATGGACATGGTATCCGCCGGGAACGCGGGCCACGGCTGGTCCTCGAGCTTCGGCACGGCTCCACCGAGATCGCTGCGGATCACCATCTCCTGGTTCGCGGGGATCACGAGGTCGTCGCCCTCGGTGCGGCACACGATGCCCAGCCGCTCGAATCCCATGAGCGTGGACCGCAGGTGCTCGACGCCGGCGCGCTCGATGGTGAGCTCGGAACGCGTGACGGCGGCGAGGCCGATGAACGAGCCGACTTCGATGTGGTCCGGACCGATCTCGTACGTGCAGCCGTGCAGCGGGCGGCCGCCGTGGATGGTGATGGTATTGGTCCCGATGCCCTCGATGCTCGCGCCCATCGCGACGAGAAAGCGGGCCTGGTCCTGCACGTGCGGCTCGCTGGCGGCATTGCGGAGGACGGTGGTTCCCTCGGCGGCGACGGCCGCGGCGAGGGCGTTCTCCGTGGCGGTGACACTCGGCTCGTCGAGGAAGACGTCTGCGCCCTTGAGCTTCTTCGCCTTGAGGACGAAGGCGTCATCGAGCTCGAACGTGGCACCGAGCTGCTGCAGGGCGAGGAAGTGCGTGTCCACGCGCCGGCGGCCGATGACGTCACCGCCCGGGGGCGGCAGGACGAGCTCCCCGCAGCGGGCGAGCAGTGGTCCCGCAAGCAGGATGGACGCGCGGATCTTCCGGCAGAGCACGGGATCGAGCTCCGCGGCGCGCACCGACTTGGCGTGGATCGTCAACGCGTTCCGACCCGTCCACTCGGCGGCCGCCCCGACCGACTGCAGGAGCTGCACGAGGGTTTCGACGTCCCTGATGCGCGGGACGTTCGTGAGGTGCACGGGCTCCTCGCAGAGGAGTGCACTCGCGACGATGGGGAGGGCCGCATTCTTGTTGCCCGATGGGCGGATGCGTCCCGACAGGCGATGGCCGCCCTGGACGATGTACTGCATTGCAGGCATGAGTGACGAGCGAGGGGTCGTACCGCATGCGAAGTGCAAGCGGGGGCTGCCGGAAAGTTCCTCTACGCGGCGCTGAGGGTCAAGCAGACGCGGGGTGCACTGCACCGTTCGCGCCGTGAGCGGGCGTGCACGTGCACCGCCATCCGGCTCCGCTGCGATGGTTGACAGCACGAGCGCGAACGGACTACGATGCGCCGCATGCTCACGGCCATGGCCCCGCCCTTGCACATCGCGTGCGCGGCGGGGCAGCACAACGCCCGGCGCAGGTGGCGGCGGGCCGACGCTGTCGTGGCCGACTCTTAGCCCAGGGTGCCGATGACCGTCTTGTTCGCGCGCGCCGGTACGTGGTTGCTGCTGCAGGCGGCCCATGCCGACACCGTCCTGATGCGGCAGGTGGGCCAGCAGCGGGGCTGGTTCGAGAAGACCACGGCGATCGCGAGCGGCCTGATGACCATCGCGGTGCTCGTGCTCACCGTCGCGCTGGTGCCGGCCGCCTGGAACTTCCGCAAGAGCTACAAGAAGGTGAACGAGCTGCTGGACCGGATTTACGGCGACGTGAACCCGATCATGCGGCAGGCGAGCGCGATCGCCGACAACGTGAATTACGTGACGACGTCGGTGCGCACGGACGTGCAGCAGATCAACGCGACCATCGCGGCCGCAAACCTGCGGTTGCAGCAGGCGGTGGCACTCACGGAACAGCGGCTCAACGAGTTCAACGCGCTGCTCGCGGTGGCACAGGAAGAAGCAGAGTCAGTGTTCGTGGCGACGGCGTCGACGATGCGCGGGGTGCGCACGGGGGCGGCGGCGCTTCACCATGAGGACGAAGGGGAGGTCGCGCCGGGCGCGATCCTCGCGACGTCAGAGGAGTTCGACGATGGCTACGACGATACCGATTCGGCCGAAGCGGGGACCACGCGTCCGCGAGTCCGCCCGCGCAAGCGCGGATGGCCGTGACGCACAGTACGACCTGCTCACCGCGGCGCTCATCGGCGCCGCGATCGGCGCCACCGCAACCCTGCTGCTGCGACGCGGGCCCTCTGGCGAACGGCCCGGCGCCCCACTCCTTCGCGGCGCCCGCATCGCAGGCAAGGGTGCGCTTCGCGCCGGCACGGCCGGCGCCCTCTGGGCCAAGGAGCACGGCGGCGAGCTCATCGACCGTATCCCGGTGGACCGCATCGAGCACGACGTGCGCGAGACCGTCGGCGCCGCGCGCGAGCGCATCGATGGCTTCGTCCAGGACGAGCTGCGGGACCTCCGGCGCATGCTCCGGCAGCAGCGCAAGCGGATGGGGATCTGACCGCACGCGTCGTGGCCTGAGGGCACTGGCGCGACTGGGCGGCTGGACCGCCATCGCGCTGGTGCTCGTGGCCATCCTGCCGGACACCGCGTACGCGTGGACGCCCGGCACGCACGTCTTCCTCGGAGAGGCGGTACTCCGCTCCCTCGAGCTCGTGCCCGGACACATCGCGGACCTGTTGCGGGCCTTCCCGCACGATTTCCTTTACGGGTCCATCGCCGCCGACACGAGCCTGGCGAAGAAGTACGTACCGACCGGCCGGCACTGCCACTCGTGGACGGTCGGGCTGGAGATCCACGCGGCGGCGGCGGACGAGCCCATGCGCGCGTTCGGGCTCGGCTACCTCGCGCATCTCGCTGCGGACTCCATCGCCCACAACCACTTCGTCCCGATGCAGCTCGCGGTCACGGCGAGCACATCGTCCGTGGGGCACACCTACTGGGAGAGCCGCTTCGAGACACACCTCGGGCCGGCGTGCGCGCGCCAGGCGCGGGACCTCATCCTGCTCGATCACTCGCGGGCCGACGGTTTGCTGGACCGGATCCTGAGTCCCACGATCTTCAGCACGCAGACGAACCGGCGGATCTTTCGCGGCATGGTGCACGCCGCGGACAACGAAGGGTGGCAGCGGATCTTCGGCCTGATGACCGAGAACAGTCGCTGGGAACTGGCCGACGCGGACGTGGCGCAATACCTGGAGCATTCCTACGATCACATCCTCGACCTGCTGGTCCGGTTCGAGCGGTCGTCGCCGCTGAAGCTCGACCCGTCGGGCGACGCGGCGCTCCATCTCGCCAAGCAGGTGCGGCGCGATGCGATGCGGCTCGGCGGCGCCGCGCACGTCCGCGAAGAGGCGCACCGCGCATTCGGCCTTCCCGCCGAATCGCTGGGGTACATCCGCCAGCTGCACCCCGGGATCTACGCTCGCAGCTGAGCGACCAGCAGCTGAGCGACCTTCCGCGGATCCGCGCGACCGCCGGAGTGCTTCATCACCGCGCCAATCAGCACGCCCTGCAGGCGCGACTCCCCCGCCCGGAAACGCTCGGCCTCGGCGGGCATTTCCTCGACGACGTGCTCGATCCACGCGAGCAGCTGCGCGTCGTCATCGACCTGGAGCAACCCCTCGCGCTCCGCGATCTGCCCCGGCGGATCGCCCGTGACCACCATGCGCCCGAACACCTGCCGCGCGGCGGTCCGCGACACGACGCCGCCGCTGACGAGGTCGAGCAGCTGTGCAAGGTCGGCCGGCCGCACGCGGAACGTGGAGATGTCGGCGCCGCTCGCGCGCAACTGCGCGAGCACGTCCCCCATCACCCAGTTCGCCGCCACCTTGGCATCGCCATACGTGCGCGCGACCGATTCGAAGTATTCGGCCACGCGTGGATTCGCGGTGAGCACGTCGACGTCGTAGGGACCGAGCGCGTAGTCGGTCGCGAACCGCGCGCGTCGCGCCGCCGGAAGCTCCGGCAGGTCATGCTGCATCTTCGCGATCCAGGCGAGCGACAGGATGAGTGGCGGCAGGTCGGGCTCGGGAAAGTAGCGATAGTCATGACTGCCCTCCTTCGCGCGACTCGGACGCACCTCGCCCGTCGTCGCATCCCAGAGCATCGTCTCCTGAAGGACCGTCCCGCCCACACGGAGGACGCCGACCTGCCGTGTGAACTCGACTTCCAGCGCGCGCTCGACTCCGGAAAACGAGTTCAGGTTCTTCACTTCCGTCTTCGCACCAAGCGTGGTCTCGCCGCGCCGTCGGGCACTCACGTTCGCGTCCACGCGCAGGCTTCCCTGCTCCATGTTCACGTCGCTGACCTCGAGGTACTCGAGGATCTGCTTGAGCACGCGCAGATACGCGCCGGCCTGTTCGGGGGTGCGGAGGTCCGGCTCGCTCACGATCTCGATCAACGGCGTGCCGGCGCGATTCAGGTCGATCGCGGTCGCGCCGGCATAGCGGTCGTGCACCGACTTGCCCGCGTCCTCCTCGATATGCACACGAGTCACGCCGATGCGGATGGGCGACCGGTCCGCGCGCGAGCCGATCATCACGCGCCCGTCGGTGGCCAGCGGCTTGTCGAACTGCGAGATCTGGTAGCCCTTCGGCGAGTCGGGATAGAAGTAGTTCTTCCGCGCAAAGATCGACACGGGCTGCACCGTGCACTCGAGGGCCAGCGCCGCGCGCGTCGCCAGCTCCACCGCCTTCGCGTTCAGCACGGGCAGTGCGCCGGGGAGCGCGAGGCACACCGGACAGGTGTTGCTGTTCGGCGCCGCGCCGAACTCGGCCGAGCAGGGGCAGAAGACCTTGGTGCGGGTCTTGAGCTGGACGTGCACCTCGAGCCCCACGACCATCTCCCAGTCGACAAGGAGCTGCTCCAGCGCCGCGCCGGTCACGTGCGCGCCTCGGCGCCGAGGGCCTTTTCCAGTGCGTATGCAGCGGTGAACATCGCCATCTCGTCGAAGTGCGGCGCGATGAGCTGGCCGCCCACCGGCAGTCCGTCGACGCGGCCGATCGGCTGCGACATCGCGGGCACGCCTGCGAGATTGGCCGTCACCGTGAAGATGTCGCTGAGATACATGTCGTACGGCTCCTGCTTCGCGCCGAGTGGAAACGCGGTGCTCGGTGCGGTGGGCGTGAAAAGGAGGTGCACGCCGCTCGCGAAGACGGCACTGAAGTCCGCGGCGATGAGCGTGCGCACGCGCTGCGCCTGCCGGTAGTACGCCTCGTGGTAGCCGGCGCTCAAGACCCACGTACCGAGGAGAATCCGGCGCGTGACCTCGTCGCCGAACCCCTGCGACCGCGTGGCGTCGTACATCGCGCGGAGGCCGTCGCCCTCGACGCGCATGCCATAGCGGACACCGTCGAAGCGGGCGAGGTTCGACGAGGCTTCGGCTGGCGCGATCACGTAGTACGCCGGCACGGCCAGGTCGGTGTGCGGCAGGGACACGTCGCGAATGATCGCGCCGAGCGAGCGCAGGTGGTCGAGGGCCGCGTCGCAGCGGGCGCGAATGCGGGGGTCGAGCGACGCGGGGAAATACTCCTTCGGACGCCCGATGACCATGCCCTGCACCGGGCTGGCGCCGGCGAGGTGATAGTCGGGCACCGCGACGTCGGCGCAGGTCGAGTCGCGCCAGTCGCGGCCCGCGATCACGCGGAGGCCGCGCGCGGCATCGTCCACCGTCGCACCGAATACGCCAACCTGGTCGAGTGACGAGGCGAACGCGACGAGCCCGAACCGGCTCACCCGACCGTACGTCGGTTTCACGCCCACGATGCCGCAGAAGGCGGCCGGCTGTCGCACGCTTCCGCCGGTCTCCGAACCAAGGGCGATCGGGACGATGCCCGCGGCGACGGCGGCGGCGGACCCGCCGGACGAGCCGCCGGGCACCCGGTCGGTGGCGAGCGGGTTGCGCGTGGGCCCGTAGGCACTGTGCTCCGTGGACGAGCCCATCGCGAACTCGTCCATGTTCGTCTTGCCGAAGGGCATCGCGCCCGCCTCGCGCAGGCGACGCACCACCGTGGCCTCGTACGGGGAGACGTAGCCGGCCAGGATCCGCGAACCGCAGGTAGTGGGCAACGTCATCGTGGCGAGGTTGTCCTTGAGCGCCACGGGCACTCCCATCAACAGGCCCGGCGTGGTGTCGCTCCGCTGCTCGGTCGCCTGTTTCGCATGCGCGTCCAGTTCCTCCTCGTCGATCGCGACGAAGATGTTCAGCCCGTCGGGACCCGCGCCGACCGCCGTGGCATGCGCCAGCGCGTTTCGTGCGGTGTCGGACGGCGCGCGCGTGCCTTCGCAGCTTTCATCGCGCAGGCTCGCGGCGGACGGGGAGGCGATGTTCACGCCTCGTCCGCCGATTCGTGCGACGCCAGCCGCGGGACCAGGAAAAACCCATCGCGCAGGTTTGGTGCGAAGGCATCGATCGCCCGCTCGAGCGGAATGGGCGGCCCGTTGTCCGTGCGAACGGGTGCGCCGCGGGCGCCGACGCCGATGGCTTCTTCAACTCCCGCCGTATCCACGTTCGCGAGCGCATCCAGGTGCACGACGATGCCATTGAGCTCGGCCGCCATCGCGGCGGCACGCGCATCGGAAAGGCCGAGACGGGCGAGCGACGCGATGTGGTGGACGTCGGCGATCGAGATCGGCATGCGGGCCTCAGGAGCGGAGAAGGAGCACGGCGGCGCGAAGGGCTGGTCGCTGCCCCAGGCTGTTCACGCAAGAAGCAGGGCGCGCCGCGCGCAACACGCTCACTCCACGTCGCGCTCGAGGTTCGCCTGCGCGACGACGAGCGTCTTGCGGCCGATGGCCTCGTCATCGAAGTCGATCTTCGCCTTGAGGTCGCGGCCGGCGCCGGCCAGCTCGGCGATGATGCCGCTGCCGAACTTGCGGTGCTTCACGCGCGACCCCACCGCGATGATCGCGGCGTCCTGCGACTCCTCGGCCTCGGCGACGCCGGTGAGTCGCGTGACCGGGATGCCCGGACGGCGCTGCGAGGCACTCGGCGGGAACGCGCTCTCCGCATCGAGCCAGGCTTCGCGGGCGGGGTGGTCCACGCCTCGCGCGCGCGAGTTGCCCCACTGGCTGCCGCCGCCGAGCGAGTGCATGAACGAGCGGCCCGAGCTGCGGACCTTGATCGTCTTGAACTGCTCGAGCATCGCCTCGGGAATGGCCTGGAGGAAGCTCGATGCCTTCGACGCCATGAACTCGCCGTTCCGACGCCGTTCTTCCGCGTGCGTGAGGAACAGCTTCCGCTCCGCGCGCGTGATGCCCACGTAGAACAGGCGGCGCTCCTCCTCCAGCATCGCCGGGTCGTCGAAGGCCTTCGCGAGTGGAAAGAGGCCGTCTTCCAGGCCAGTGATGAAGACGACGGGAAACTCGAGCCCCTTCGCGTTGTGCAGCGTCATCATCGTCACCGCGTCCGCGTCGGGACCGAGCTTGTCCAATTCGGCCACGAGCATCGCCTTCTGGAGGAAGTGGTCGAGCGGAGTGAGCCCCACCTCGCCTTCCTCGTCCGACACGAGCTCCGCGGCGCCCGTGATCAGCTCGCGCACGTTCTCGAGACGGTCGGCCGACTCCGGGCCCTCCGCCTTCAGGTACTCGTCGTACCCGATGCCCTCGACCACCTCACGCAGCAATTCGTCGACGCCGGCCTCGCGCGCCGACTCGCGGAACGTCGCGATGCGCTGCGCGAATTCGCCGAGCGCGGCGCGCGCGGCCGGCCGGATGGTGGCGAGCAGGTCGGGCCGAAGTGCCGCGGCGAGCATGGACACGCCGCCCTCGCGCGCGGCGAGCGACAGCTGTTCGATGGTGGTCTCGCCGAGGCCGCGCTTGGGCACAGCGACGGCGCGGCGGAAGGCCTCGTCGTCGGCGGGGTTGGCGATGAGCTTGAGGTAGCTCATGAGGTCGCGCACCTCGCGCCGGTCGTAGAAGCGCACGGAGCCGACGAGGCGGTAGGGCACGGCTTTCCGGCGCAGCGCCTCTTCCAGTGCACGGCTCTGCGCATTGGTCCGGTAGACGATCGCGAAGTCGCGGAGCCCGCGGCCCGCCTGGGCGCAGCGCTCGGTGATGCGCTCGACCACGTAGTCGGCCTCGTCGCGCTCGTCGAGGCACCGCGCCGCGGTGACCCGTTCGCCGCTGGCGCGCGTGGGCCGCAGCGTCTTGCCCATGCGTCCCGTGTTCGCGCTGATGACGACGTTGGCGAGGTCGAGGACCTCGGGTGTGCTGCGGTAGTTCTCCTCCAGACGCACGACATGCGCGTCCGGGAAGTCCTTCTTGAAGTCGAGGATGTTCCGGATGTCCGCGCCGCGCCAGCCGTAGATCGACTGGTCGTCGTCACCGACGACGCACAGGTTACCGTGCCCGCCGACGAGATGCTTCACCAGCTGGTACTGCGCGCGATTGGTGTCCTGGTACTCGTCCACCAGGATGTACTGGAAGCGACGCTGGTACTTCTCGAGCTCGCGCGGATTCTGCGCGAGCATCTGCACCGGCAGGAGGAGCAGGTCGTCGAAGTCCACCGCATTCGCATTGCGCAGCTCGACGCCGTAGCCGGGATACACCTTCGCGATGGCCCTGGAGAACGGATCCATCGCGAGGTTCGCGTATTCGTCCGGGTAGACGAGCTGGTTCTTCGCGTCGGAGATCGCACCGTGCACGCCGCGCGGCGTGAACTGCTTGGTGTTGATCTGCTGCCGCTCCATGATCCGCTTCACGACCGTCTGCGCATCGTCCTGGTCGTAGATCGTGAACGACGGCGTGCGCCCCACGAGGTGCGGCGCGGCGCGCAGCATGCGCGCGCCGATGGCGTGGAAGGTGCCCACCCACATGCCCACCGGCGCGCGGCCGAGCAGCGACGCGATGCGGTGCTTCATCTCGCCGGCGGCCTTGTTGGTGAACGTCACGGCGAGGATCCGGCTGGGATCCACGCCGTCGTGATCGATGAGTCGGGCGAGTCGGGTGGTAAGCACGCGCGTCTTGCCGGAACCCGCTCCCGCGAGGACGAGGAGCGGGCCCTTGACGTGCAGCACCGCCTCCCGCTGCGCCGGGTTCAGTCCCTGGAGCAGCGTGTCGTCAGTCGCAATGGCCATCAGGGTAAGATAATCTCGAACGATGCGCCGCGGTCAGTCGGCACGAGCCGGAGTGTGCCGCCGTGGCTCTCCTCGACGATCCGCCGCGCGAGCGACAGCCCGATGCCCCACCCGCTGGACTTGGTGGAGACGCCCGGCTCGAAGATCCGGCCGCGCATGTCGCGTGGCACGCCGGGCCCGTCGTCGGCCACGATGATCCGTGCGCCCGGTGAGCGTGCAATCGTGGTGAGCGTGATGCGTCCGCCACGCCCGGCGAGCGCATCCACGGCATTCTTCACGAGGACCTCGATCGACCACTCGAGCAATACGGCATCGCCGAGGACGGTGAACGGTGCACCCGGCTCGACGACGTCGATCGCGACGGCGTGATTGAGCGTGGGCACACGCTGACGGAAGTACGTGGCCACGCGCAGGACGAGATCCGCGACGTTCACGGCATCCCGCCGCGGCTCGCGACCGATCCGCTCGAAGCGATGGGCGACGCGATCGAGCCGCTGGAGGTCTGCGCGCATCTGGGTGAGTGCCGTCTGCGTGGGCCCATCGGCGCCGCGCTCTTCCATGAGCTCGATCCAGCCGCTCAGGCTCGAGAGCGGCGTGCCGAGCTGGTGCGCCGACTCGCGCGCCATGCCGGCCCACACGCGCTCGCGCGTCGCGTTGCCCCTCGTGCGCACGATGTACACCGCCGCGAGCAGGAGCACGAGCGCGCT
>JBBRZK010000101.1:0-16746 GCA_038236775.1 Gemmatimonadales bacterium | reverse complement strand
GGCGACGGCCGTCGCGCGACGGGCAGCATTGCGGAGCTGGCCAAGCGGACGCTCGTCATCGACGTGGAGGCGGATTCGTTCGAGGAAGTTCCTGCGCCACCTCGCGTGGAGTTGTGGGCACCCGTCGGCGATCGCGACCGCATGCTCATGCTGGCCGAGAAGTGCGTGGAGCTGCAGGCGAGTGCGTGGCGTCCTGTTGTGTATGGCCGTTCGCGCTCGGTATCGCCGCGCGGGGAAGGCGAGGCCTTTCGCGAGAAGGTGCGCCTGCGCATGGTGAGCGCGCTCGAGCAGAGTGGCGGCGCGTGGTTGCCGGAGGCGGAGCCGGAGGTGAGTCTCGAGCAGGCCATCGCCGCGTTGCCGAATGCGCAACGGGGCGACAACCTGCTGCTCGACCCCGATGGTGAATCGCTCGGCGACGTGCTCCGCACGCTCGACGGGCCGGTGCGTATCGCACTCGGTCCCGAAGGCGGCCTGGAGGAGAGCGAGCGCGCGCACTTCCTGCGCGCCGGGTGGCGCACGGTATCCCTTGGCGCCAACATTCTCCGCTTCGAGACGGCTGGCCTCGCGGCGCTCGCGATCGTGCGCTCACACCTACGCGGAACCCGATGACCCAGGACTGCCTGTTCTGCCGGATCGTGCGCAAGGAGATCCCCGCGACGCTGGTGCTCGAGAACGAGCACGTGGTCGCGTTCCGTGACATCAATCCGAAGGCGCCGACGCACGTGCTGGTGGTGCCACGCGAGCACGTCGCCACGCTCGACGACGCGACGGATGCGCGCATGCTCGGCGAGCTGCTGCTCGCGGCGGCGGAGATCGCGCGCGCCGAAGGAATCGTCGATGGCGGGTATCGCACCGTCGTGAACTGCGGCGCGGGTGCGGGACAGTCGGTGTTTCACGTGCACCTGCATCTCCTCGGCGGCCGTCGGCTCACCTGGCCGCCTGGCTGAGCAGCGCGCCGCAGCGGCACGTCGCTTCGCTTGCAGCAGGATGCGCCCGCCGGTAATTTTCACTTTTGTCATCCTGAGCGCATCGAAGTTTGTCATCCTGAGCGCATTTGTTGTCATCCTGAGCGCATTTGTTGTCATCCTGAGCGAATGCGAAGGATCTGCTTGTCATCCTGAGCGCAGCGCCTGCCCTGAGCGTAGTGAAGGGAAGGATCTGCTTCTCGCCCGACCATCCTGATGCCGCTCTTCGATACCCTCCAGTCCGACCTGAACGCCGCGCGCAAGGCGCTCGACAAGCCGCGCGTGCTCGTCCTTGGCACGATCTACTCCGACGCCAAGAACCGGAAGATCGAGCTGCGCCGCGACCTCACCGACGACGAGGTCATCGACGTGCTGCGCAAGGGCATCAAGCGGCGACGCGAGTCGATCGAGATGTACACCGGCAAGCGCGATGACCTGGCGGACAAGGAGCGCGCGGAGGTCACCATTCTCGAGGCGTACCTGCCAGCGTCCGTGAGCGACGAGGAACTGCGCGCGGCCGTACGCGTCGCCATCGCGGGCGGGGCATCGCAGATCGGCGCGGTGATGGGCAAGGTGCTGCCGCAGTTCAAGGGGCGCGCGGAAGGCAGCACGATCAACGCGATCGCGCGCGAGGAGTTGGGCAGGCCGGGGTGATGACGGTGCGCCAGTGATGAACGCGCACGCCCTGGGCATCCTCGAGTTCCCGCGGCTCCTCGAGCTCGTGGCGGAGCGTGCCGCGTCGGGACCCGGTGCGGCGCGCGTGCGTGCGCTCGCGCCCAGCGCGGATCTCGCGTGGCTCGAGGGCGAGCATCGACGCGTCTCCGCCGTGCGGTCGCTGCTGGGCAGCGAGCCCGCGTGGCGGCCCGAGCCCGTGCCAGAGCTTTCCGGACCCATCCAGCGCCTCCGCGTCGTGGGCAGCGTGTGGAACGGTCCCGAGCTGGTCGCCGGCGGCGTGTTGATGCGATCCGCGCGGCGCACGCGCGACGCGCTGCGTGACGACCGCCGACCCGCCGTGATTCGCGCCGTGCTCGGCGGCTTTGCCGACCGGATGGTGGTCGCCAAGGCGCAGGAGGAGCGCATCGAGCGCGCGCTGGCCGAGGACGGCGTGGTGAAGGACGATGCGTCGCCCGCGCTGCGCCGGATCCGTCGCGAGCTGCGCGCGTCGCACGGCGAGCTGATTCGCATTCTCGAGCGGGTGATGGGCAGCCTCGAGTCGCACCATCGCGCGCCGGACATGTCCGTCACCATTCGCGACGGACGCTACGTGATCCCGGTGCGGCGCGAGGGCGTGAAGGGCGTCGGCGGCATCGTGCACGGCACGTCGGGCACGGGTGGGCTGATGTTCGTCGAGCCGCCGGCGGCGGTGGAGTACGGCAATCGCATTCGCGAGCTCGAGTCGGACGAGCAGGAGGAGGTGGAGCGCATCCTCGCCGAGCTCACGGACGAAATCCGTCCGCATCGCGACGGGCTGGCCGAGTCGCTGGACGCGCTGGCCGAGCTGGACTCGCTCCACGCGCGGGCGCGCTACGCCATCCAGTTCGAGTGCACGCCGGCCGACCTCGTGCCGGCACGATCCGGTTTCGCCATTCGCGACGGGCGGCATCCGCTGCTGCTGGCGAAGGGCGCAGACGTCGTGCCGTTCGACCTCGCGATGTTCCCCGACGAGCGCACGTTGCTCGTGTCCGGCCCGAACACGGGCGGCAAGACCGTGCTGCTCAAGGCCCTCGGCCTCGTGTCGGTGATGTCGCAGGCCGGCATTCCCGCGCCAGTTGGCGCGGAGAGTCGCATCCCCGTGTTCGACGACGTGCTCGCCGACATCGGCGACGAGCAGTCCATCGAGGCGAGTCTTTCGACGTTCTCCGCGCACCTCAAGAACCTGTCGGAGATCCTGCGGCGCGCGACGGGCGATTCGCTCGTGCTGATCGACGAGCTGGGCTCCGGTACCGATCCGCAGGAGGGCGGCGCGCTCGGGTGGGCCATACTCGAGACGCTCACGGCGCGCGGCACCACGACGCTCGCGTCCACGCATCTGGGGCAGCTGAAGGAGCTGGCGACGCAGGTACCGGGTGTGGTGAATGCGTCGCTCCAGTTCGATGCCGTTCAGCTCGCGCCGACGTATCGACTCATCAAGGGCGTGCCCGGACGGTCGTACGGCATCAGCATCGCGCGCCGCCTCAACCTGCCCGCGGAAGTGGTGGCGCGCGCGGAGGAGCGGTTGCCGCAGGGCGAGCGTGACATGGCGGCGCTCATCGAGCGGCTCGAGCAGAAGGAGGAAGAGTTGTCGGTGCGCGAGCGCGACGCGACGACGATGATCGACGATGCGCGCACGCGCATCGCCGGTGTGGTGAAGCGCGAGCACACGGTGCGCGAACGCGAGCGTGCCGTGGAGAAGGCCAGTCGGCAGGAGGCACGGAAGTACGTGCTGGAGGCGCGCGCCGAGATCGACCGCACCATCAAGGAGTTGAAGAAGAAGGGCAGCGAGGCGGCGGACTCGGCGATCGACGAGATGGGACGCGAGGCGCGCCGGAAGGCAGAGGAACTCGTGGCGAAGCAGGCGGGCGTGCTCGACCGGCTCGATGCGGAAGAGCGCGCTGCACTCCGCAAGCGCGGCACCGTGCGGCCCGCGGAGCGCACGCCGCTCGCCGAGGGCGACGCGGTGGAGGTGGGCACGCTGGGTGGGAAGATCGGCCGCGTGCTATCGGTGCGGGGGAACGACGTCTCCATCGTCGTCGGCTCGATGAAGCTCACCGTGAAGCTTGCCACCCTGCACAAGACCGAGCGCCCCGTGGAAGCGGCGGTCAGCTACATCGGCGACGCGCCCGAAGTCTTCGCGAGCACGGAGATCAACCTTCTTGGCCTCCGTGCCGAGGAGGCGGAAGGCGCGGTGCTCCAGGCGCTCGACAGCGCCATTCGCGCCGACCTCAAGAGCCTGCGCATCATCCATGGGAAGGGCACCGGTGCGCTACGGCAAGTCGTTGACGAGATGCTGCGCAAGGACACCCGCGTGCGTGAGTTCCGCATGGCGGGCTGGAACGAAGGCGGTGCCGGCGTGACGGTCGCGGTGTTCGCGTGATTCCCGACGAGACGGTCGAGCGCGTGCGCGAGAGCGCCGACATCGTCGGCGTCATCGGCGAGTACGTGCAGCTCAAGCGCACCGGGTCGGATTTTCGCGGACCGTGCCCGTTCCACCAGGGCACGGGGCGCAACTTCTCGGTCTCGCCGAAGAAGATGATGTATTACTGCTTCGTCTGTCACGAGGGCGGCGACGTCTTCAACTACCTGATGAAGCGCCTCGGCGTGGACTGGCCGACGGCGGTGCGGATGGTGGCGGAGAAGTCGGGCATCGAGATCGTCGAGACGCAGTCGCGCCGTCCGGACGAGAAGGACGCGCGCGAGCCGATGTGGGAAGTCAATGGCGCCGCGGCGGAGTACTACCGCGGCATCCTGTGGGACGATGACCTCGGCGCCCCCGCGCGAGCCTACCTCGAGCAGCGCGGCATCGGGCGGGACCTGGCGGAGAAAATCGGCCTCGGCTTCGCGCCGCGCGAGATCGGGTTGATGCGCGCGCACATGAACACGCTCGGCTTCGATGACGACCGGCTGGTCGAGGTCGGGCTGCTGCACACGCCCGAGGGCAGCACCGAGCCGCGGCCGCGCTTCCGCGACCGGCTCATCTTCCCCATCTACGACGTCTCCAGCCGCGTCGTGGGATTCGGCGGGCGGCTGCTGGGACCCGGCGAGCCCAAGTACCTCAACAGCGCCGAGTCGCCGGTGTTCAGCAAGGGCCGGCTGTTGTATGGGCTCAACTGGGCGAAGCAGGCCGCGCGGCGCGACGAGCGGATGCTCGTCGTCGAGGGCTACTTCGACGTCATGCGTCTCATCGGCGCCGGTGTCGAGAGCGTCGTCGCGCCGATGGGCACCGCCCTCACCGACGAGCAGGCGAAGCTCATCCGCCGGTACACGCAGCGCGTCTTCCTCCTGTACGACTCGGACAAGGCGGGCCTGAAGGCCACGTTCCGCTCCGGCGACGAGCTGCTGGGGCAGGGCGCGTCGGTACAGGTGGTGACGCTGCCCGACGGCGAGGATCCCGACACCTTCGTCCGCACGCACGGTGTGCACGGCCTCGAGGCGCACCTCGCAAGCTCCATCGACGTGTTCGAGCGCAAGATCCAGCTCCTCGAGCGCGGCGGCTGGTTCGCCGACTTGCGGAAGAAGCGCCAGGCGCTCGACCGGCTGCTGCCCACGCTGCGCGCGACGAGTGACCTGCTCACGCGCGACATGTATCTCGGCTATGCGGCCACCGCCGCCGGCGTCACGCGCGAGCTGCTCGAGCGCGAGCTCAACGCTCCCGAGCGCACGCGGTCCGGTCGCCACGTCGCGCGGCAGCAGCACGCGCCAATCGACGACGAGCCGCAGGCGCGGCTTGGGCCGGTGCCGCGCGCGGAAGTCGTGCGGACGCGGCAGGGCGACCGGCGTCGCGTGGCCGGTGAACGCGTAGCGAGTGCCGAGCGGGAGCTGGTGCGCGTGCTGCTCCACCGGCCGGCCTACTTCGAGCAGGTCATCGAGCGGGCGGGTGCGGAGAGCTTCCGCGACGGCGAGCTGCGGCGGATCTTCGCCGCGATGGTCGATCTCGGTGCCGATGCGGGCCCGGACGCCCTCGCGGAACACCTCGATGGCGATGCGGTGGTGGTCATGCAGGAACTCCTGGAGGAGACGGGCGGCCTCGACCATGCGGACGAGACCGTGGCCGGCAGTCTCGCCGCCATGCACGAGCGCAACCTCACCGAGCGGATGTCCGAGATCGACCGCGAGATGCCGATCGCCTCGGACACGCAGAAGGACGAGTTGACGCGCGAGAAGGTGGGGCTCACGGCGGAGCTCCGGCGCCTGGGCGGCCAGTGGTGGAAGAAATTTCGGTGAGACGGGCTTCCCGGGGCTATGATTCAGTATGGCTACCCGCGCAAAGGCAGTAAAAACCGCTGTCGTTCAACCGATTCCACGACTCCCGGTCCTTATGCATCCCGACGTCAAGTCCCTGCTTGCGGTGCAGGTCGACGACCTGCAGGTCTACGAGCTCGAAGACCGACTGAGCGCCCTCGCGCCGCGCCTCGCGGCGCTCGAGAAGGAACGCGGCAAGGTGGCCGCCCAGCTCGATCGCGCCCGGGCCTCCATCGGCGCCGAAGACGCGCATCACCGCGAAGCCGGCCTGCGGGTGGAGTCCAACCGCGCCCTCGTCGAGCGCAGCCAGCACGCGTACGAGAACGTCACGTCGCCCAAGGAAGCCAACGCCGCCGTCACGCAGCTCGAGCAGACGAAGCGCATGGTGGACGAGGCCGAACGCGACGCCGCGCAGGTGCAGGGCCGCATCAACGAACTTCGCCACCACGTGGCGGACCTCGAGGGAAACCTCGCCGAGGTGGAAGCGCGCCAGGCCACCACGCGCAGCGAGCTCCAGGCGGAGCACGAGGGCATCGAGCGCGAGATCGCCGACGCCCGCGCCAAGCGCGACGTCACCGCGCGCGCCGTTCCCGGCGCCATGCTCGGCAAGTACGATCGCGTGCGCGTCCGCAAGCGCGCCGAATCCGTCTTTCCGCTGCGCGGCAAGTCGTGCAGCGCCTGCGATACGGCCATCCCCACGCAGCGGCGGGCGGCCATGGCGTCATCCGGTGCGCTGGAGATGTGCGAGGGATGTGGCGTGCTCCTGTACGCGGCGGATTGACGACGTCCGCCGTTGAACCACCGCAGGATGTCTCCCATGTTGAGACAATGACCACTGCCGCTCCCGTCGCCCGTCCGCGTGCCCGCTGGATCCTGCCGGTGGAGCCCGACCCCACCCTCGTGCAGGCGCTGCACGAGGAGCTCAAGCTGCCGGTCGTCATCTGCCGCCTGCTCGCAGTGCGCGGACACGGTGATCCGGAAACAGCGAAGCGCTACCTGCGTCCGCGCCTGGACCAGCTCCTGCCGCCGGAGCAGATGCTCGACATGGCGCGATCAGTGGAGCGGCTCGTGCGCGCCATACGCGACGGCGAGACCATCCTCATCCACGGCGACTACGACGTGGACGGCATGTGCTCCACCACGCTCATGACGCGCGCCCTCCGCTTGCTCGGCGGCACCGTGGTGCCGTTCATTCCGCAGCGCCTGGTGGATGGCTACGACCTCACCGACGCGGGTGTGCGTGCCGCGCAGGCCGCGGGTGCGACCCTGGTGGTGACCTGCGACTGCGGTACGAGCGCGGTGCAGCCGGTGGCGGCGCTGCAAGCCGCGGGCATCGACGTCATCATCAGCGACCATCACCTGCCCGGCGGCGACCTGCCGAACGCATTTGCGGTGCTGAATCCCAAGCGGCCCGGCTGCGGCTCGGAAGACAAGGACCTGGCCGCCGTGGGCGTCGCGTTCAAGCTCGCGCTCGCGGTCACGCGCGCGATGGGCGGCAACGAGAACCAGGTCTACGGGATGCTCGACCTCGTCGCGCTCGCGACCATCGCCGACATCGCGCCGCTCAAGGGCGAGAACAGGATCTTCGCGCGCTACGGGCTCCGGATGCTGGCCGAGACGCAGAACATCGGCCTGCGCGCGCTCATCCGCGCCGCGGGACTCGACGGCAAGCCGTTGACGGCCGGCCGCGTGGGCTTCATCCTCGCGCCGCGCCTCAACGCCGTCGGTCGGCTGGGCAAGGCGCTGCGCGGCGTGGAACTGCTTACCGCGACGAACGAGCACGACGCCAATGCGATCGCGCGCGAGCTCGAGGAGATGAACGCGCGCCGGCAGGAGATCGACCGCGCGGTGCTTGCGCAGGCGCGCCAGCGCGTTCTCGCCCTCGACCTCGAGGAGACGTATGGCATCGTGATCGCCGAAGACGGCTGGCATCCCGGTGTCATCGGGATCGTCGCGTCGCGCATCGTGGAGGAGTTCGGCCGTCCCACCATCCTCATCGGCCTCGAGGGCGACGAAGGGAAGGGGTCCGGGCGCTCCATCTCGCGCTTCGACTTGCATGGCGGCATCGGACGTTATCGGCACCTGCTCAAGCGGTTTGGCGGGCACCGGAGCGCGGCGGGCGTCACTATCGCGCGCGACCAGGTGGACGAGTTCGCACGCCGCTTCAACGAGGGTGCGCGCGAGGTCCTCACGCCCGACGACCTCGTGCCCGAGCTGCGCGTGGACATGGAAGTCGCCCTCGCCGACATCACGCCGGAGTTCGAGGCACTGCTCCGCCACCTCGAGCCGTGCGGCATGGGCAATCCGTCGCCGATGCTCGTCACGCGCGGCGTGCGGTTGGCTGCGCCGCCGAAACGCGTGGGCGACGGCGGCCTCAAGCTGCTCATCCAGACCGGCGCGCGCGATCCCCTCGAGGCTATCGGCTGGTCGCTCGGCGCGCGCATCGCGGAGCTCGACGTCGGCCGGCCCTTCGACGTCGCCTATCGTCTCGAGCGGGACGAGTTCCGCGGGGTGTCGCGGCTGCAGGCGCGGCTGTCGGACTTCCGCGTTCCCTGACGTGCGGATCGTCGCGGGGCAATGGCGCGGCCGGCGTCTCGTCGCGCCCGATGGCGACGTGGCCCGCCCAACGGCGGACCGGGTACGCGAAGCCTGGATGAGCATCATCACGCCGTGGCTGCCTGATGCGCGCGTGCTCGACCTGTTCGCGGGATCCGGTGCGCTGGGTATCGAGGCCTTGTCCCGCGGCGCCGCGAGCGCCGACTTCGTCGAGAAGGCCGCGCCCAGCCTCGACGCCATCGCGAAGAACCTCACCGCGGTGGGTGCGGGCGCGGAAGCACGCGTGCATCGCGCCGACGCCGTGGCGTTCGCGACATCGCTCGAGGCGCACGCCTACGACGTGGCGTTCGCGGACCCACCCTACGATCGCGGCCTCGCCGCGCAGGTGGCCGAGCTGTGGCTGGCCACGCCGTTCGCCGAGGTGCTCGGCATCGAGCACCGCGCCTTCGAGCGGCTGCCGGACGGCGGCGAGCGACGGAAGTACGGCGGTACCGCCATCACGTTCTACCGCGCGGGATGAGCGGCGGGCGCGTTGCGCTTTCGCGCTCAGGCGTTGATCCTTCCCGGGTGCCGAACTCACGTATTGCCATCTACGCGGGCAGCTTCGACCCGATCACGCGCGGGCACGAGGACCTCATCCACCGCAGCCTCGAGTTCGTGGATACGCTCGTGGTGGCCGTGGCGGTCAACTCCACCAAGGTGCCGCTGTTCACCAGCGAGGAGCGCGTGGAGCTCATCCGCGCGTCCGTGGGGGACGACACGCACGTCCAGGTCCGCTCGTTCGGCGGACTGCTCGTGGATTTCGCGCGCGAGGTGGGCGCGTCGCTGCTCATCCGCGGGCTGCGCGCCGTGAGCGACTTCGAGTACGAGTACCAGATGGCGCTGATGAACCGGCACCTCTCGCCGAAGCTCGAGACCGTGTTCATGGTGCCGTCGCTCGACACGACGTACATCAGCGCGAGCCTCGTGCGCGAGGTCGCGCGATACGGCGGCGACGTGGACGACCTGGTGCATCCGATGGTCGCCACCGCGCTCCGCGCGAAAATCGCCGCAACGTGAGCTTCCTCGAGTCGCTGCATGCCCGAGCCCGCGCACGGCCGCGCCGCATCCTCTTCCCCGAGGCTGCGGATCCGCGCACTCGCGAGGCGGTCCGCGCGCTGCAGGCGAGCGGTGTCGTGGAGCCCGTGCTCGTCGGCGCTGCCGCGGATGCGATGGACGGCATCGAGCTCATCGAGGTATGCCCTGGCGCGCTGGCCGACGAGGTCGCGGCGCTGATCCATGCGGTGCGCTCCCCGAAGGGAATGACCGAGGCGGAGGCGGCCGCCCACAGCGGCCGTTCGTTGCTCGTCGCGGACGCACTCGTGCGCTGGGGTCGCGCCGATGGCTGCGTCGCCGGCGCGGTGACCACCACGGCCGAGGTCGTCCGGGCCGCGCTCTGGCTCATCGGCCCGGGCGACAAGGTGCGCACCATCTCGAGCGCGTTCTACATGGACGTGTCGCCGTTTCGCGGCAGCGAGGGCGAGGTGCTCACCTTCACGGACTGTGCGGTGGTGCGCAAGCCGACGGCGGGCCAGCTCGCCGACATCGCGATCGCCGCGGCGCGCGACCGCATGCGCATCGTCGGCGACGTCCCCCGCGTGGCGTTCCTGTCCTTCAGCACCAAGGGCAGTGGCAGCGGGGAAAGCGTCACGCGCATCCGGGCCGCCATGGACGAGGTGCAGCGGATCGCGCCCGAGCTCGCCGTGGACGGAGAATTGCAAGGAGACGCTGCGCTCATTCTGGACGTCGCGGCACGAAAGGCGCCAGGGAGCCCGGTGGGCGGGATGGCGAACGTGCTGGTCTTCCCGGATCTCGACGCCGGGAACATCGCCTACAAGCTGGTACAGCGTCTCGCGTCGGCCCGCGCGGTGGGTCCCATCCTCCAGGGGATGCGCCGCCCATGCAATGATCTCTCGCGCGGGGCGAGCGCAGAAGACATCTTCAATGTGGCCGCGATCACCGCACTGCAGGCGGACGACTCGGCGGACACACTACTGAACGGGATCCGTCAGGAGACAGGCACATGAGCTTCACGATCAAGAAGCAGGGTGAAATCGTCGTGGTAGATGTCGAGGGTCAACTCATCGTGGGAAATCGCCAGGAGCTCAAGCAGAAGGTGCTGGACGAGCTGGAGCGCGGCGAGAAGAAGTTCCTGATCGACTTCGCGCAGACCGGCTACATCGACAGTTCCGGGCTGGGCGTGCTGGTCTCCCTCTCCAAGAAGATCCGCGAGCAGGGCGGGGAGCTGCGGCTCGCCAACCTGAACGACGATCTCCGCACGCTGTTCGAGCTGACCAAGCTCGATACCCTCTTCCAGATCTCCGACACCCGCGACCGCGCCCTGTCGAGCTTCTGATCCATCTCGGATGACGTCGGCGCGGTCCGTCTCGAGACGGGCCGCGCCGCGTCGTCACGGGCCTCTCCGCCCCGCGCCTTCTCGCTGCCCCTGACACCGCCATGGCTGCGACTCAGCTGCCCACGCCCCACAGCGGGCTTCGCGTCTCGCTGCAGGTCGACATCCCGAGCGACATCGCCTACATCGAGCGCGTGGTCGACCTCGTGCGCCATCCGTGCGCCGAGCTCCTGTTCAACCGCCACCAGCTCGCGCTGAACGTGCCCGTGGCGCTCAGCGAGGCGCTCTCCAACGCCATCCTGCGCGCCAACAACGAGAGCCCCGACAAGCGCGTCCGCGTTCGCGCCGACGTGGACACGATGCGGCTCGTCGTCGAGGTCGCCGACGAAGGCGTCCGCTTCGACCTCGAGGCGGACACCCGCGATGCCACGGACGACGCAAACCTCTTCCGCGAAGACGGCCGCGGCCTGTTCCTCATGCGCAAGCTGATGGACGACGTCGAGCGCTTCGACGCCCATCCCGACGGGCCGCCCGGCAACGTCGTCCGCCTCACGCTCGCGCGCGCGTGAGCGAGCTCGGGGAGGTCCTGGCCGCCTTCCACGATTCCACCGCCTGCCACGCCGCAGTGTGGCGTCGCGATGCGCCGGACGTTGCCCTCAAGTTCGTTGCCGGCACGGCGCGCGGTGAGGCGCCTCCCGACGAGTGGCTTCCCGCCGGCGGCACCGTGCGCGACGAGGCCACCGAGCGCGGGCGCGTACTCATCGTGCCCGTCGGCGGACCGCGTCCGGCCTGGGTGGTGCTCGGCCCATGCCCCATCGAGCGGCGCGAGCTCGACAAGTACCTCCGCTTCCTGCGACCGGTCATCGCGCAGTTCCTCCAGAACACGCTCGAAGTGGAGCACGCGGCCAACGAGCTCGCCGAGCGCTACGAGGAGATCAACCTCCTCTACTCCATCAGCGAAATCCTCGGCCGCACGGTATCGCTCGAAGAGGGCGCCTCGACGATCCTGCGCGAGGTGAGCGAGACGGTGGGCGCGCACCGCGGCTCCATCCTGGTGCACGACCACGTGACGTCGTCCCTCGAAGTGATCGCGCGCATCGGCGGCGAGGGCATTCCCATCACGCGCATCGCGCTCGACGACCAGTGCAGCGTGAGCGCCCACGTGTTCCGCACGCTGCACTCCGTCATCGTCGAGGAAGGTGAGATGCCCTGCGAGGCGGAGCGCGCATTCCGCCTGGGCGCGATGCTCACCGTGCCCATCCTGTGGACGGCGCAGGACGGCAGTGAGCCGCTGGGCGTGATGAACCTGTCCGAACGACGCTCGGGGCAGGCGTTCACCGCCGGCGACCAGAAGCTCGTGACGGCCATCGCCAGCCAGATCGGCGCCGCGATCCAGAACGCGCGGCTCGTGCGGCAGTCGCTCGACCAGCAGCGCCTCCAGCAGGAGATGCAACTGGCGCACGACCTCCAGATGAAGCTGCTGCCCGACGCCGCGCACGTGGCGCCCGAGGCCACGGTGGCAGCGCGCGTCGTGCCGGCGGAAGACGTGGGCGGCGATTTCTACAACCTTTATCGGCTGCCGCAGGGACGCATCGGCGTCATGATCGGTGACGTCTCCGGCCACGGCTACCAGGCGGCGCTCATCATGGCACTCACCATGAGCGCGTCGGCCATCCACGCGCAGGGCACCGACGATCCCGCGGAGATGCTGCGCCGTCTGTACGTGAGCGTGAAGGAGGAGCTGACTACCACCGAGATGTTCGTCAGTGCGCTCTACGCCGTAGTGGATCGCGCGCACGGCGTCCTGCGATACGGCAACATGGGACACCCGCATGCCTTCGTGGTCTCGCGCGACGGCGAGATCGAGCGGCTGGTCGCCGGCGGCCCGCCGCTCGGCATGCTGGACGAGGCGCCGGATTCGATGTCTCGGCCGTGGGACGTTGGCGGCGACGTCTTGCTGTTGTTCACCGACGGCATCGCCGATGCGCGCGATCGCGCCGGCAAGCGCCTCGACGAGGCGCCGGTGCTCGCGTGCGTGCGCGAGAACCGCGCAGAATCGCCAGCGCGGATCGCCGAGCTGGTGTTCGCGCTGCTGGACCGCTACACCGGGGACGTGCCGCGCCGTGACGACCTCACACTCGTGATCCTGAAGAGTTGAGCGCGACATGACGGACGACGCGCGCCCGCCCCGACGCGACCGCGCCGGATTCCCTCCGACCCGCAAGAGCCTCGGCCAGCACTTCCTCACCGATCGCCGGATCCTCGGCCGCATCGCGGATGCGCTGCACCTCACCGGCAGCGAGACCGTGCTGGAGATCGGGCCGGGACGCGGCGCGCTCACGGACATCCTCGCGGAGCGCGCCGGCCGACTCATCGCCATCGAGTACGACCGCGCGCTCGCCGAGATGCTGCGACAGCGCTATGCACGCAAGAGCAACGTGCTCATCGCCGAAGCGGACGTGCTCGAGGTCTCGCTGGGTGAGTTGGCGGCGGGCCCGTACGTGCTGGTGGGCAACGTCCCGTACTACATCACCACGCCCATCCTCTTCCACGCGCTCGTGCCGCCACGTGCCGAGCGGTCCGTGTACCTCGTGCAGCGCGAAGTGGCCGATAGGCTCAGTGCTGCACCAGGCACCAAGGAGTACGGCGCCCTCACGGTGAACGTCGCCGCGGTGGCCAGGGCCGAGACGCTGTTCGGCGTGCCCTCCGGCGCGTTCTCGCCACCGCCGAAAGTGGAGAGCGCGGTCGTGCGCATCACGCCGCTCGCGCAGCCGCTGCTCCAACCAGAGGAGGAGCGGCCGTTCCGGCTCCTGGTGCAGGGCGCGTTCGGCATGCGCCGGAAGCAGATGCGGCGGGTGCTCCGGTCGCTGTATGCGGTGGATGCACCCGTCGCCGATGAAGTGCTGCAAGGTGCGGCGATCGCGCCCGAGGCGCGCCCTGAAACGCTCACGCCCGCCCAGTTTGCGCTCGTGCTGCGCGCATTTCGCGACCGCCGTCCGGAAGTGCCTCCGTCGCCTTAGCCTTCCGTGATGGTGATGGTCCAGAAGTCGTTCGCGTTGTCCGTGTTGCACAGCCAGCGCAGCGGCATGTAGAAGTGGCCCTTCGCCGCCCAGCTTGCGCCCCACGAATTGCGCACGATCGCGTGGTCGCTCATCGTGCTGGTTCCCTTCACCTTCATCTTCCTGTAGCCCACCACGAGCACCGCGTGGCCGCCCTCGACTTTCTCGTTGGGCTTCGGCAGCGGCATGCGGCCGTCCTTCGTGATGTCGTAGAAGGATTCATAGACCGTGAACCCCACCACCACGGGATGACCCGCGGCGAGTGCGGCCTTCACGGCGAGCGCGGAGACGTCGACGGACTCGTACGCGAGGCAGTTATGCTTCGCGGCGTCGACGTACGCGGGGCGCGTCGGCTTGCGCGCAAAGCGGCCCACGACGTACGGCCAGAGCTGCTCGTGCGGCGCTCCGAGCTTCGACACGACCTTCATGCCGTCGCGGATCTCGGCGCCGGCGTCCGAGTCGATCGTCCCCTCGATCTGTCGCTCGCCGTAGTAGATGAAAAGACGTGACGGCGGATACACCTCGAGCGACTGCTTGCGCTGCTGGAATTCGTACGCTGCACCGATCGCGTTCGCCGTGCACGAGCCCAGCTCGCCCTGGTCGTAGACGGGCGGGAGGTCGCCGGACAGTCGAAGGTCCACCGTGGACGGCAGCCGCTGCTTGAGTCGGCGCATCGCAGCCACGTGTGAGAACACGTGGTCGCGCTGGTCGGGTGTGTCGGGTCGCCAGCCGAACCGCCTGATCGGACGCGGCGTGAGCTTCGGAAGCTTCGTGGCCATGGTCGCGGGGGTTGGAGGGAGCTTGACGATGCAGCCCTCCCATCCACACGTCAATCCAACAGGCGTTCAGGACTTGGGTTTTTCTGTGCGCCTAGTCGTGGTTGGTCAGGGCGAAGGTCAGCCCCTCCAGTTCCATCGCCATGTTCACGGTCTTCACGGTCGTGTCGCCCGACGCGTGCAGCTGCACCGGCGCGAAGTTGAGGACCGCCCTGATGCCCGCGCGCGAGATCCGGTCGAGTACCTTCTGCGCATCTTCCGTCGGGATGGCGAGCACGGCGATCTCGGGATGCTCGCGTGCCACGTCAGCCTCGAACTGCTGCATGTCGCGGATCTCGATGCCCTCGAGCGTCCGGCCGATCTTCTCGGGATTGATGTCGTACGCGGCCACGATGACGAAGCCGCGCTGGCGGAAGCCGCGGTACTGGGCGAGCGCCGCGCCGATCTTGCCCGCGCCGATGATCATCACCCGCCATTCCTTGCCGAGTCCCAGGATCTCGCGCAGGGACGTGCCGAGCTCCGCGACGGAGTAGCCCAGGCCGCGCTTGCCGAAGGAGCCGAAGAACGAGAGGTCCTTCCGGACCTGTGCCGAGGTGGTGCCACCGCGCCGGGCGAGCTCGTCGCTCGAGACCGTGGTGAGCCCGCGCTCCTCGAATTCCTCGAGAAAGCGCAGGTAGATGGAGAGCCGGCGAACAGTGGAATCCGCGATGCGTTTCAAGGCGAGGCGAGGCTTGTGAATTGATTCACAAAGTAGTGCGTTTTCAGGGACGACACCAGCCGGGCCGCACTTCGCTCCCGCCAAGGTCATGCGGGGCTTGAGGATGCGGGGGAGGCACGAAAAGGAGCGCCGGGTTATCTTCGGGCCATGACCGTGCACGTCACTTCGGAGATCGGGCGTCTCCGCTCCGTCATCGTCCACACGCCCGGCGCCGAGCTGCTCGGTGTCACGCCGTCCACGCGCGAGGCGTACCTCTACGACGACCTGCCGGACGCCGAGCAGGCGCGCCGGGAGCATCGTCGCTTTACCGCGGTGCTCGAGCGGTTCTGCACCGTCCTCGAGGTGAGGGACCTCCTGGCCGAGGTGCTGGAGAACCGGGAGACGCGCGACCTGCTGGTGCGCGAGACGATGGACATCGTGCCGAGCGAGCCGCTGGCGCGCGAGATCGAGGCGCTGCCGCCGGCGGACCTGGTCACGATGCTCATCGAGGGACGCGTGGAGACGCCGGGACCGCTGGCTCGGACGCTCAACGAGTTCGGCTACGAGCTTCCGCCGCTGCCCAACCTCTTCTTCACCCGCGACTCCGCGATGGCGGTGGGCGGCCACGTGCTCGTGGGCTCGATGCGCTACGGCGTAAGGTGGCCGGAAGAGCTCATCATGAAGGCGCTCTTCAGCTATCACCCGCGGCTGCGCAACGAGGGCATTCTCTACGACGGATCCATCGAGCGGCGCCTCAACTACACCCTCGAGGGTGGCGACGTCCACCCGCTGCGCGAGGACCTCGTCGTCATCGGGTTCAGCGAGCGATCGAGCCCGGGCGCCATCGATCACATCGCGTCCGTCCTCTTCGCGCAGACGAAAGTCACGGACATCATCATCGTGGTGATGCCGAAGGAGAACACGGCGATCCACCTCGACATGATCTTCACGCAGGTGGACCGCGAGCAGTGCGTGTGCTTCCCGCCGCACTTCGTGGGGCCCGAGCGGCTGAGCGTGCTGCGCTGGCGGAAGGGGGAGGGGATGCTGCGCGAAGAGCACGACATCTTCAGCGCGCTCGAGGCGTGCGGGATGCCCATGACGCCCATCTTCGCCGGCGGCGAGCGGCGCGCGCTCCAGGAGCGCGAGCAGTGGGCGTCGGGATGCAACTTCGTGGCGATGCGGCCCGGCCTCGTGCTGTCCTACGCGCGCAACGTGGGCACGCTGCGCGAGATGGAACGCGCGGGCTTCGAGATCGTCGAGGCGTCGGATTATTTAAGCGATCCTTCGCGTCTCGACGAGGGGCGCCGCGCCGTGATCACGTTCGAGGGCGCGGAGCTCGTGCGGGGCGGGGGCGGCCCTCGCT
>JBBRZK010000100.1:0-16789 GCA_038236775.1 Gemmatimonadales bacterium | reverse complement strand
GTCCTCGACGCTGTTGACGAGTCCGGGAATGGCCGCGTCCGGGCACTGCGTCCAGCACTGGCCGCATCCCGTACACTTCGACGCGATGAACTCCGGCACCTCGAGTCGCACGCCACTCATGTCGCGCACTGCGCCCGTGGCGGCAGGCATCGTGCTGATCGCCGCGAACGGGTCGGCGATGCCGTCCTGTCCCAACTGGCAGAGCGAGCACACCTGCTCCCAGAACCGGCCCGGATTGCCGGGGCCTTCCTCGGCACTCGGCGAGTCGAGCAGCGCAGGCATGCGGGGCACCTTGCCCACATCCTCGCCCGTGTCGTCTGCGTCGGGCACCACGGCCTTCAGCTCGTCGAAGCCGCGGCGGATCACGCGGAGGTTGTCGTCCACCACCGTCCCGCCCTTCGACGTGAACTTCTTCACGAGTTGCGTGCGGATGCCCTCGAACACGGAGCGCTCGCTGACGCCTTCGCGCGCGAGCAGCGGCGAGGCGGCGAAGAACGCGCCCATGAACGCCGTGCCCTGCATGCGGTAGCGCAGGTCAGCATCGGACGCTTCTTCCCGCGCGATCGCGAACGCGTCGAGGACGTAGAGCTGGATCTTCCGTTCGCGGATGGTGCGGCGCGCCTTCGCGGGCAGCGTCTGCCAGAACGATTCGGGGGGCAGGTCGCTCTGGATCACGAACACGCCGCCCTCGGCGAGCCCGTCGAGCGGATCGCTGTGGCGGAACACGTTCGGGTCGGGTGAGAGCACGATGTCCACGTGGTGCAGCTCGCAGTTGAGCCGGATCGGCTCATGCGCGAACACCGCGTAGAACGTCGTCGGCTGCCCTTTTTTCTCCGAGCCGTATTTCGGGTTCGCCTTGATCTGGAGACCGAGCAGCTCGAACGCGGTCATCGCCACGTTCTTGCCCATCGTGATCGCGCCCCAGCCACCCACGGAGTGAATGCGCAGCGCCGTCGAACCATCGGGCAGGAGGTTCACGTCGCCGGAGGAGTGGACAGCGAGCTCGCGGAGCTTCGGGTAACTGTCGACCAGCTTTTCCTGCCAGATCTGGAGCTTGGGAACTCGCGTCCCCTCGCGGATGAAATCGATGCCCAGGTAGAACTGGCGCGAGCGCGGATGGCCGGGCAGCATGTTCTCCACCGCCGCGACGATGTCGCCCGGCTGGAGGTCGCGACTGCCAAGTCCGAAGCACGCGCTGAAGAAGTCCGGTACCTGCTCGGCACGCAGGGCCGGGATTCCCGCGTAAGGAACCGTGGTGCCGGCGCCAGCGCGGCCGTTCTCCACCGCCTTGCTCATCGCCGAGCGAATTTCACGCAGCAGCGGGAGATCCACCGCCAGCGGCTGGTCGGTGCGCTCCATGACGACGACTCCCTTCACGCCGCCGAGCATCGCGACGATCAGGTCGGCGGGGAAGGGGCGGAACATCGTGAGGTTCAGGACGCCGACTTTCAGTCCCTTCGTCGCGCGCAGGTGATCGGCGACGGCTTCCGCGTTCGACACGACGGAGCCCTGGCCGGCGATCACCCACTCGGCGTCGTCCATGCGATAACCCGACGCGCGCGCGTAGCGGCGTCCGGTGAGCGCGGCATACTCCTCGAACGCGCTGTCGGTGAGGTCGGCGATGTGATCGAAGTAGAACGGCCGCTGCGCCGCGACGCCCTGCGCGTAGCTGTCCTGGTTCTGCACCACGCCGAGCATCGCCGGATAGTCGAGATCGAACGACTCGGGAATGCGCCGGCGGCGATCGCCGAACACCAGGCGTTGCGCGGGCGTCGGCGAATCGATCTGGTCGGCGGGGTCGCCGAGGTACTGCTTGATCAACTCGCGCTCGGGGAGGAACAGCGACTCGATGACGTGGCTCGTGAGGAAGCCGTCCTGCGCGATGATGCCCGGGTTGAGCGAGAGTTCGGCGACGCGGTGCGCGACGAGGTTGAGGTCGGCCGACTCCTGCACGTCCTTCGCGAAGAGCTGGAAGAAGCCCGTGTCGTCCACCGCGTGGTAGTCGTCGTGGCCGGCGTGCACGTTCAGCCCCTGCTTGGTGAGCGCCCGCGCGGCGACGTTGAGCACGTACGTGAGTCGCTTGCCCACCGCGGCGTAAAGCGACTCGTGCATGTAGACGATGCCCTGGCCGCTCGAGAAGTTGGTCGAGCGCAGGCCGGACATCGACATCCCGGCGGTGACGGCAGCCGCGGCATGTTCGCCTTCCGGTTCGAAGAAGAGCAGGCGGCGGCCATGCACGTTGCGCTTTCCTTCCGCGACAGCGGCGGCCCAGCCCTCGCCCATCTGCGTGGACGGGGTGATCGGGTAGGCGCCAGCCGCATCGCTCGCGGCCGTCTCCATCGCGACCACGGCGCTACCGCCGTCCATCGCCTTGAGCACACCCGGGAAGGGCGGGGCCGCCACGACGGCCTCCTTCGGCTTGCGCGAAGTCCAGAGCTTCATTGTGAGTTGCTCCCGGCAGTCACCGCCACGCGCGCGAACTGCGCGCCGGTGAGCCACACGATCGCGCCGGTCGGGCAGCGTTCCACCGCTTGCGGCGTCGCCAGCGCGATCTTGTCGTAGTTCAACACAGCCACCCCACTGTTGATGCTGATGAGTCCCTCGGCGGCGTCCTGCACGCACTTCCCACACGCCGTGCACGCCACCTGACACTGTTCGAGCGCCTCGTCACCGCCGAGCAAGGCCCGGCACTGCACGAGCAGCCTCCCGTTCACCGGCCGCAGTTCGAAGAGCGCCTTCGGGCACGCCTCCACGCAGTCGCCGCATGCGGTGCACTTCTCGACGTCCACCACCGGGAGCCCCGTGTCGCTCATGTGGATGGCGTCGAAGTCGCACACGCGCATGCAGTCGGCGAGCCCGAGGCAGCCCCACGAGCAACGCTTGCCGCCGCCAGCCACGGCCGCCGCGGCGGCGCACGTTGGGAGCCCGCGATACTCGGCCTGGTAGCCGGCCACGTCGCTGCCGCCGGCGCAGAGCAGCCGCGCCACGTTCTTCACCGCTTCGCCAGCGTCCACGCCGAGGAAGTCGGCGATCTGTCCCCGTGCCGTTTCGCTGGACACCGTGCATTGCGCCGGCGACACTGTGCCGCCCACCGCCTGCTCGGCAAACGCACGGCATCCCGGAAGGCCGCACGCGCCGCAGTTGGCGTTGGGCAGCATCTGCGCGACCACGTCGATGCGCGGATCTTCCCACACCCACAACCCCTTGTTGGCCAGGGCGATGAACACGCCGAAGACCAAACCGACGCCTCCGAGGATGAGCACCGCCTCGACGATCACGCGGCGCCTCCCTGCATTCCGGCCTGCGAGAGCAGCCACGCGGCGATCTTCTCGGTGGCGTCCTCCTTGCCCACCGCCGGTGCGGCGCGGCCATCGGCCTTCGGCACGCTGAACGGCGTGGCCGCCAGCTCGTTCACGATGCGCAGGTCTTCCGCCATCTGCCATGTGCTCTGCCCACCGACCGCCTTCCTGGGCGCGGCGGGAACGTAGCGCACCGTCATGCGCTGCCATGGCGACTTGCCGGTGGGCGGATCGTGCATGAACACCGCGGCGCCGTCGGGCACGATGGCCGCCACCGCGGGGCCGTCGAAAGCGGCCACGCGATCGAGCCCCGTGCCATCCACCGTCTGGAGCACGAAGGTGCCCGGTGTGATGCAGCGCGCGAGCGGCGCCGGCGGCGATGCCCCGCGCACGACGATGACGATCCTCTCGCGGCCGTCCGCGAAGTCCACGATCGCGCCGGACTGGAGGTCGGCGCCATCCACCATTACCGCGAGTGGCGGCGCGAAGCGACGCTCGGTGCGATTCCACGACCGGAACTCGTGCGGCTGCAGGAGGCGTTCGTGCTCCGGCGCGTAACGCCCGCCGCGCACCATCTCCGCGAGCACCACCGCGCCGAACGCGCGGCCCGCTTCGGCAAGCGCGTCGTCGAGCGCCGTACCGAGACGGCGGCCCGACGGCACGTCCACCACGAACAGCGCGTCGCCACGCTCGCGCACGGCGCGGAGCACCGCGAGCGCCCGCTCGAGCGCGGCCAGCGCTTCCGGCGACGCCGACGCGACCGCTGGAAAGAGTGCCGCGAACGCCGCGGGCTTCATCCGCCCTTCGGCGAACCGGCCGAGCGAGGCGCCGGCGCGCTCGGCGCGTTCCGCGTCGTTCGCGTGCTGCGCCGACAGATACGCTTCGCCTTGCGTGATGGCGCCCTCGACGATCGCGCGAAATTCCGCGATCGGATGCGCCAGCGCGTCGAGCGCCAACTGGAGGCGGGGATCAGACGGCATAACGGTCGAGCTCCGCTTCGAGCAAGGTGAGCCGTTCGCTCGCGGTGTGCGGGGGAACGCGCCGCGTTTCCTCGTACCGCGGCCTGGAGGGATCGATGAAGAACACGCCCAGGTTCGTGTGGTCGGCGTCGTCGGCGAGCCGGCGGGCCGCATCGATGTCGTGCGGATCGTGTGGCAGGTGGGTCTTGTACAGCTTGTCGAGCTCGGGCACCACCACACCGTCATCGTGCACGAGCAGCGAGATGCGCGCGGGATCCGAGACGGCCTTCTGGTAGACCGAGCTCGCGTAGATCGGGCAGCGCTGGAGGATCCGCACGAAGCTCAGCCCCTTGTGGTGGTAGGCGGCGCGCAGCGTGGCGTACAGGTGCGCGGGTGCCCACTCCGCCGTCTGCGCGACGAACGACGCATTCGTGACGCCGAGCGCGACCTGGATGGGGTTCAGGGGCGGAAGCCAGCTGCCGTGCGGCTGCGTGTTGGACACGAAGCCGAGCGGCGTCGTGGGGGATGTCTGGTTCTTCGTGAGCCCGTAAATGCCATTGTCGAGCAGCATCACGACGATGTCGAGATTGTACCGCAGGGCGTGGATCCAGTGGCCGGCGCCGATCGAGGTGCAGTCGCCATCGCCCATGACGACGAACACGGTGAGGTCGGGGCGATGCAGCCTGATCCCCGTCGCGACGGGCAGGGCGCGGCCGTGAATGCCGTGGAACCCGTACGTCTTCAGGTAGTGCGGGAAGCGGCTGGAACACCCGATGCCCGACACGAACACCGTCTGCTCGGGAACGAGCTGCTCGTTCGTGAGGAGCTTCTGGACCGCGGCGAGGATCGAGTGGTCGCCGCAGCCGGGACACCAGCGCGCGCGCGCGCCTTCGTAGTCGGAGAGCTCGTACTCCAGATCCTCATGGTCCTGGTTCAGGACGGGGAGTCCACAGACGGTGCTCACTGGTTACCTCCACGCGGCATGCGTACACGAATCGCGTCGAGAATCGACCCCGGACGAAGCGGCTCACCCGGCACGCGCGTCCAGCAGTCCACATCCACGAGGGTGGAAGCGCGCAGCAGGAACGCGAGCTGGCCGCGCCGCCGGTTCTCCTCGGTGATGTACGGGTCGTTCAACTCGTCGCTGTAGTTGATCTCCACGGTCATCACCTTGCTGAAGCGCGCGAAGATGTCCTTCAGGCCCGGCTCCAGCGGCGAGAGGAACCGCAGGTGCACCGCCGACACGGCAAGTCCTTCGGCGCGCGCGCGGTCAACGGCCTCCTCGATGGCGCCGCGCGTGCTGCCCCAGCCCACCACCAGCAGCTCGCCTCGCTCGGCGCCATACGTCGCGGGCGGCGCGAGCAGCGACTGCAGCACCGCCAACTTCCGGCTGCGCATGGCCGATGACTTCTGGTGGATGCCGGAGCTGTAGGCGACCTTGCTCCCCTCGTCGTGCGAGAGGCTGGTGAGCGTGAACATCCCGCCGGCCCGTCCGGGAATCACACGAGTCGAAAGGCCGGTGTTCGGGTCCCACGCGAACGGCTTGGTCCCGGTGGGCACTGGTGCGAGGTCGAGCGGATCCGCCTGCCAGCGCGCATCGGGCTTCGGACGGGGGAACGGCGTGACACCGGTCGCGAGATTCGCGTCGGACAGCACCATGACCACCGTGCGGAACGTCTCGGCGATGCGGCGGGCCGAGACCATGATGTAAAAACACTCCTCGATGGTGGCCGGCGCCATCACCACGTGCGGCGAATCGCCCGGTGAGGCGTACATCGCGGCGAGCAAGTCGGACTGCTCGACCTTCGTCGGGAGCCCCGTGCTCGGCCCACCGCGCTGCACGTCCACCAGCACCAACGGCGTCTCGGTCATCACCGCCATGCCCAGGAACTCCGTCTTGAGCGCGAGACCGGGTCCCGAAGTGATGGTGAAGGCAACCTTGCCCGCGTACGAGGCACCGATCGCAACGCCGACCGCCGCGATCTCGTCCTCCGCCTGGTGCACGATGCCGCCGAACCGCTCGAACACTTCGCTCAGGTAGTGCGACACCGATGTCGCCGGCGTGATGGGATACATGGCGCACAGTTCCATGCCCGACGCAATGGCGCCAAGCCCGATCGCCTCGTTGCCGTTCATCACGACCAACTCCTGGTCGATCACCTGCACGGGCACGTCGATGCGGAAGGCGATGTGCTCGTCGGCCCAGTCCCAGCCCAGCTGCAGGAGCGCCACGTTCCGTTCGTACACGGCCTCCGACTTCTTCCGGAAGGTCTGGGCGATCTGCTCCTTCACGCGGTCCATGTCGCGCCCGTAGATGCACGCGAGCATGCCGACGACGAACATGTTCTTTCCCTTCTTCGGATCATCGACCAGCGTGAGGCAGAGATCCTCCATCGGGACGAGGATCATCCGATAGTGGCGGCCCGACAGCTCGGCCATCGCCTGCTCCCATGCGGCGCGGATGTCGGCATCGTCGTGCGTGGCCCACCGGCTCTCCACCAGCAGGACGGCGTCGTCGGCGAGCGAGCCGACGCGATGCCGCGCGAGCAGCACCTGTTCGTTGAAGGCGACGATGAGATTCGTCGCGTCGCCCCAGTTGGTGATCGGCCCGTCGCCCACGCGGATGCGGAAGCCGCTCGCTCCCTCGGGCACGCGGGCCGGCGGCTGGATCTCGGCGGGAATGATCTCGACCGTCCAGACGCCGTTGCCCATCTTCGCGGAGACGGCGCCGAATATCTGTCCGCACTTCTGTGCCCCTTCTCCGGAATCGGAGACGATTTCCACCGTGTGCTCACGAACGCGGTGCACCGTCGGCGGTGCTGCTGTTGCGGTAGTGGTGGAGACCTCGGAGGTCATGGTGGGCATTTTCGCGCGCCCCTCACTGATCGGTTGGCGAAGGCGCGCACGCCGTGCCCCGGAACACCCGGGGTGTTCGTCCGCGCCTTCGATGTCGACGCTGCTCTCGGCGAGGCTCCGGCGCACTCATCGCATGCCAAACCCCGATATGCGGAATTCTCCGATTTGCGAGGGGAATGTCTGTCAGGGAAGCATCGTAGGCTGAGGCGAAAAGTCCCTACAAAGCCTGGGAGGACGAGAGGACGAGAGGACGAGAGGATCGCCGCTGCCCAGCCACCATCGACCGCCCGCGCGCCGCGACTCAGGTCGCGACGAGCGCCTCCCGCATGGGCGCGAACGTCGCCGTGAAGTGTCGCAGCACTTCCGGTGCGTCCACCATGCGCACACCGCGAACCTGGTGCGTCAGCGCGTTCACGTGGAGGAGCACCTCGGCCACGTAGTCCACATGGCTCTGCGTGTACACGCGCCGCGGAAACGCCAGCCGCACGAGTTCGAGGTCGGCGGGGCGCTCGCTGCCGTCCGGCTGGCGGCCGAACATCACCGAACCGATCTCCGCGGCGCGAATGCCTCCCTCCACATACAACACACAGGAAAGCGCCCACGCCGGATACTCGCTCTGCGGGATGTGCGGAAGCCACCGCTTCGCGTCGAGATAGAGCGCGTGGCCACCGGTCGGCGTGACGATGGGAATCCCTGCCGCCAGCAGCTTCTCGCCCAGGTACTCGATGGAGCGGATGCGGTAGCGCAGGTAGTCCTCGTCCAGCGCCTCCTTCAGCCCCACCGCGATCGCCTCGAGATCGTAGCCGGCGAGTCCGCCATAGGTGGGGAAGCCCTCGGTGAGGACGAGTCGCGTGCGGCAGCGGCGCGCCAGTGACTCGTCGTTCATCGCGAGGAAGCCACCGATGTTCGACATCCCGTCCTTCTTGGCGCTCATGGTGCAGCCGTCCGCGAGCGCGAACAGCTCGCGCGCGATCGCCAGCGGGGTGTGGTCGGCGTAGCCGGCCTCCCGCGTCTTGATGAACCAGGCATTCTCGGCGAAGCGGCACGCGTCGATGAACAGCGGCACGCCGAAGCGGTCGCACACCTCGCGCACGGCGCGCACGTTGGCCATGCTCACGGGCTGGCCGCCCTCGGAGTTGTTCGTGATGGTCACCATCACGAGTGGCACGCGGCCGATGTTCTCGCCGAGGACACGCTCGAGCGCCGCGACGTCCATGTTGCCCTTGAAGGGATGCACCGCCTGCGGCTGGTGCCCCTCGGGGATGGGCAGGTCCACCGCGATGCCGCCGCGGTCCTGCACGTTCGCACGCGTCGTGTCGAAGTGCGTGTTATTGGGCACGATATCGCCCGGCTTCACGACGGTCGAGAACAGGATGTGCTCGGCCGCCCTCCCCTGATGCGTCGGGATCACGTGCGCGAAGCCCGTGACGTCGCGTACCGAGCGCTCGAACACGGCATACGAGCGGCCGCCGGCGTACGACTCGTCTCCCTTCATCATCCCGGACCACTGGTGCACCGACATCGCCCCCGTCCCCGAATCGGTGAGGAGGTCGATGAGCACATCCTCCGCCTGGAGGAGAAAGACGTTGTAGCCTGCGGCCACGAGCGCCGCCATGCGCTGGTCGCGCGTCGTCTGCCGGATCGGCTCGACGGTCTTGATCCGGAATGGCTCGATGATCGTGCGAAAGATCATGCGCCCACACCCTGCGCCGGTTCAGTCGCCTCCGCCGCACTCCCGGCATGCGGGTCGTCGCGAAGGAGTCCCGCTGGGTGCGTGGGCTCGAAGCGCGCCTGGAAGAAGCGGAGCTGTTCGGGCTCGTAGGTGAACCGCAACCCGTTCACCCGCGCTCCCATCTCGTGGATGTTGATCACCGCCTCGGCCGTCACGTCCATGTGCGCCTGCGTGTACACGCGACGCGGAATCGTGAGCCGCACGAGCTCGAGCGCGGGATGACGGTTGGCGCCGGTGGTCGTGTCGCGGCCCGCGGAGATGGTGCCGCGCTCCATGGCGCGGATTCCCGATTCGACGTAGAGCGCCGCCGTCAGTGCCTGCGCGGGAAACTCATCCCGCGACAAGTGCGGCAGCATCGCCGCAGCGTCCAGGAAGACCGCGTGCCCGCCGATTGGCCGCACGATCGGCACGCCGGCATCCATGAGTTGCTGGCCGAGGTACAGCACCTGGCCGATGCGGCTGCGGATGTGATCCTCCTGCACCGATTCCTCGATGCCGATGGCCATGGCCTCCATGTCGCGTCCGGCGAGACCGCCATACGTGTGCAGTCCCTCGAAGAGCACGACGAGGTTGCGCGCCTCACCGGCCAGCGCGTTGTCGCGCAAGCCGAGCCACCCGCCGATGTTCACCAGCGAGTCCTTCTTGCCGGACATCGTCGCGCCGTCGGCGAGGTCGCACATCTCGCGAAGGATGTCGGCGACGGGCTTCCCGCGCTGCGCCGGCTCCCGCTGCTGGATGAACCACGCGTTCTCCACCGCCCGCGTGGCGTCGAGGATGACGAGCATGTTGTGCCGGTCCGAGTACTCGCGCACCGCGCGCAGGTTCTCGAGGCTGATGGGCTGGCCGCCTGCCATGTTCACCGTGGCGGCGACGGAGATGTAGGGAACGCGGGCTTCGCCGACGCGCTGGACGAGGGCATCGAGCTTCTCGAGGTCCACGTTGCCCTTGAACGGGTGCTCCGACGCAGGGTCGTGCGCCTCGTCGATGATGACGTCGTGGAAATGACCGCCGGCCAGCTCCTGATGCGCGCGCGTGGTGGTGAAGTACATGTTGCCAGGAATGTGGTGTCCGGGCAGGATGAGCATGCGCGACAGGATGTGTTCCGCGCCGCGTCCCTGATGCGTGGGGATCACATGCGGAAAGCCGTAATAGCGCCCCACGGCCTCTTCCAGATGATAGAAGTTGCGGGAACCGGCGTAGGCCTCGTCGCCGAGCATCATGCCGGCCCACTGCCGGTCGGACATGGCGTTCGTGCCGGAGTCCGTGAGCAGGTCGATGTAGACGTCGTCCGACCGCAGGAGGAAGGTGTTGTAACCGGCCTCGCGGATGGCGCGCTCGCGCTCGGCACGGCTCGTGATGCGGAGCGACTCGACGACCTTGATCCGCCACGGCTCGGCCCAACTCTGATGACGCATGGAGACTCCCGTCCGCGGAACGGACCGGTTGGTGGTGAGATGACCTTGAAGGCTGCCTCAATCGGAGGGTCGGCGCCGTAGGGAAAGAGCCGCCCTCCTGTCGGGAAAGAGCGACGACTGCACGCACCTCGAGCGCCGGCGGTCCAACGGACACGCCTGCCGCGAGTGCTATCCTCCCTGCGCGACGTCCTGCCAGAACGCTGGCAGCCCGGGCACCTGGAGCAGTGCGGCCGCCGTCGCTGGATCACTGAGCGCGTCGGTCATCATGCGAAGCGTGATGCCGTGGTCGGGCCTGGACGCGAGGTGCACCGCATCACCGGCACCGACGTCGCCCTCTTCCACCACGCGCAGGTACGCGCCCATCCGCACCGCGGCGAGAAAACGCTTCGGGAATTGCGCGTCCCCCAGACGTATGCCGAGCTTGTAGCAGGGCAGTCGCGGCTGCGCGACTTCGAGCGTGGTGGTCCCCACGCGCCATCGCTCTCCGACCACCGCCGACGAGAGATCGATCCCTTCGACGGTGAGGTTCTCACCGAACAATCCCGCGGGCGTCTTCATGCCCTCGTCGTCGCGCCAGAAGTCGTAGTCCTCGCGCGCGTAGGCGTACACTGCCTTGTCCGGACCCCCGTGCAGGCTCCGGTCGGCCTGGTCGTCGCCCTCGAAGTTCACGCCGCGGAGCGCGACCCGGCCCGCGACGGGGTCTTTCCAGATGCCCGTGGTGACGAGTCGGCCTCGCCACTCCACCTCGCGCACGACGCCCACGTTCACGGAAAGCACACGCGGCGCACGATCGGTCACTGGCGACGGGTCACTCATGCTTCCGTGCGTCGAACTGTGGCTGAACGGAGGTCTCCATGCAGGTCGATGTGAACCAGTGCATTCCGGCTATGCCGCGACCTTCCGCTTCGCGAGCAGTTCTCCCATCGGCATCGCGGCGAGCCCGATCACGAGATGCGCGACCTTGACGACCCAGTGCAGGTCGCCGACGAGCAATCCCGCCTGCACCATCCCGAACCCCGCAATGACGAACCCCCACACGATGGCGAGCACCGCGAGGCCCGGTCGATGCCGCTTCGCGAGCGCAAAGCCGGCAATGGCCCAGAGCAGTACCACGAACACCACGCCGAGCGCCATGTGCGCGTCGCGCAATCCTTTCGCGTATCCCATCCAGAGCGCGATGCCGATCACGAGCTGCAGCGCGATGCAGAAATTCAACAGCACCAGCAGCGCCCGCGGGCTCACCGGTGTCTTGACGTCGGCCATGAAGCGTGTCTCCTTCGCGCGAAGCGCAGCGCGCGTGCAGGGTGCAACTGCGATTGACGAAAGGATGAATCAGTAAGATGCACTCGCCGCGCGCCACCCGGCCAGCCGCTCGATCGCGCGCATCCCCTCGTCGCCGATGTCCAGGCTGAACTGGTTCACGTACAGCGCGATGTGCTGGGCCTGCACTGACTCCGACATCTCCTGCGCATGCGCTTGCACGTACTCGCGGCTCGCTTCCGGATGATCGAACGCATACTGCACCGACGCCCGAATCGCTGACTCGGCGGCAGCCACGGTATCAGCATCGAGATCCGTGCGCGCACAGATGCCTGCGAGTGGCACAGGAAGCCCCGTGTGCTCCGTCCACCAGTCGCCGAGGTCCACGGCTTTCGAGAGGCCGTGCTCCATGTAGGTGAAGCGGCTCTCGTGGATGATGAGGCCCGCGTCCACCTCGCCGTCGCGGACCGCATCGAGGATGCGGTCGTAGCGGAGCTCGACCACGTCGCCGAGCGTGGGCGCGGCAAGGCGCAGGAGGCTGAATGCCGTCGTCTCACGTCCCGGAATGGCGACGCGGCCCCGTACGGCTTCGTCGAGGGACATCGACGTCCGCGTGACCACGAGCGGACCGACGCCCTCGCCGAGCGCGGCGCCACTGCGCAGGAGACGATAGCGGTCGCCCACGGCGGCGAACGCGCCGACGCTCAGCTTCGTGAGGTCGAACTCGCCGTCATGCGCTCGGCGATTGAGCTCCTCGATGTCGAGCAGCACCGCTCGCACCCGGAACGGCGCGTCCACGAGGCCGAACGTCAGCGCGTGGAACGCGAAAGTATCGTTGGGGCACGGCGAATAGCCGAAGGTCAGTTCACGCATGTCGGACAGCGAGTGTACGGTCGTGTCGATGCCGGCTGCGCATGACGGCGTCAGTCAAGGGCGCGAGCGAGCGCCGCGACGAGCGCGGGTGTCGCAGCAGTGATGGCGGCGAAGGCCGCGTCGAAGTGCCAGCGTGAACGGTCGGTGTCTTCGATGTGATTGGAAATCGCGCGGACTTCGAGCGCGGGCACGCCGGCGAACTGCGCCGCGCGCAGCACGCCAAAGCCTTCCATCGCCTCGACATCGCAGCCCGACGTGCCGCCCACGCGTGCGCTGGTACCGATGGGCAGCACGAGCGCGCCGGGCAGCGCACGTTGTGCGGCCGAGACCAGCTCCAGCGGCGCGGACAGTTTCGAAGGCGCCCACTCGGCGGCGACGGTCAGGTCGCAGTAGCGTGACTCGGTACCGATCACGATCGAGGCTGGAAGGAATGTGCCCCGACGACGACCGCCCGCGATCCCGACATGCAGCACGAGCGCCGGTCGCTCACGCGCGAGCTCGGCGGCGGTCCGGCTGGCGGCATCGACCGGGCCCACGCCGCACAGCAGGGTGCGCCAGCCGTCGGCGGGCGCGAGCTCACGTTCGGTTGCGGCGACGACGAGGATTCCGGTGCGGTTAGCCATCGCGTGAAAGCTACACACCGACTCGCTCCCCGCTTCGCTCGTCGCTCAGGGAGTGCGGTCGGCGTCGAGCGGCAGGACATTCCATACGGACCAGGTCAGTCGAGCAGGCTGGCGGGCACGGTGCCGCCGTTCTCCGAGAGCTTCTGCATCACGGCCTTGTGCAGCCAGATATTCATCGTCGCGCTGTCGTTGGTATCGCCGGTAAAGCCCAGTTCATGCGCGAGCGCCTTGCGATTCGTCATGCTGCTGTCGATACCGACCAGTTTCATCAAGTCCACGATCGACGACTTCCAGTCGAGCTTCTGGGACGACGCCTTCGCCATCTCCTCGAGGCGCGCCGAGACGTCGAACGACGACATGGCGGCCGCGGGGGCAGCAGCGGTTGCGGCGGCGGTAGTGATCGCGGCGCCACCCGGGTTCACTTCACTCACTCCGGTCGGCGGGCTCGCGGCCGCCTGCGCACGCGCTGCGCTGCCGCGAATCTTGTCCATGATGCTGCCGAAGATGCTCATGTTGTGCCTCGCTGAAGTGGGGAGGTCGCCACATCCGCGGCGACACCGAACCAAAGGCAACTTTCCGGCCGCGCGCGACGTGCTGCTCGATGCGCCAGGTGACGGATGGCGCATCGATGCTGGAGCACAGGCAGTGTTCAACGAGAAGGGCGGCAAGCAGTGTTCGCTTGTCGCCCTCGTCGCTCCGAACTGTGTGCGTCAGCGTGCCAGCGCGAGCCCTCTCGCACGCCGTATGGAATCGACGGCCGCCTTCGCCGTAGCAGCGGACGAACCCGCCGGCGCCCATCGCACCGTGCGGCCGAGCATGAAGATCCCGAAATGCTCCATCGCATCTCCGCAGACCTTCCACCGCTTCGTCGCGCCAGCGGCGACATTCCGCATGCGCCAGTGCGCGGTGTCAACGCGAATCCCGGCGTCGGCCACCCAGCCGGTGGCTCCATCATGCTGGCGAGCCACCGTGGTGACCTGCGCTGTCGCTACCGCCGAGTCCCCGGTGGTGTGCACCGAGAGGACCTTGTAGTCGGCCAGCCATCTCACGTCCTCGAGGGCCTCGCTCTCGCGGCACTCGTACACGTCGTCGAACTTGCCCACCTGCGGCGCGCGCGTGGCGATCGCCAGGGAAAGAAACCGCGCGAACTGCGAGTCGGGCGAGAGGGACGCGCCCACCTCGGCAGTTTCGTGAGGAAGGCTCCGCTCCGTGGCGTTGGGCGATTGCGCCTGTACACACGACGCAAGTGCAAGGGCGGCGAGGGCGAGGGATGCGGTACGCATCGGCGGCAGCTGTATCATCGTGAGTCCCGGGTGATTGGGGTGGCCTACTCCGTGGGGCAGGGGATTCGCACCAAGGGACGAAAGAACTCCGGTGCAAAGCCATTCCGGTCGGCGAAATTATAACGGCCGGTGAGATAGTCCTGATTACCAGCATCGGGCGTCGCTGGCAAGCCGTTGTTGGCCCACCCCCAGACCTTGCCGTCGTAGCTGGGGCCGATGAAGACCCCCGCGTGACCGGCGCGGACCACGATGTCGCCCGGGCGGGCACTGGAGGCACTGAGGCGCCGGTAGCCGCGGCCCTCGAGCATGATGTCCGACAGCGAATGGAAGTTGCTGGTCCCGAGCTTCTGCGCGTACGCATGCGGCCAGGCCGATCCGAGCGCCTTCATGGTGGCGTTCCAGGTGAAGTCCGTGCAATCGCCGTACTTTGCCGCGATGTTCACGGGCGGCTCGCTGCCACCCTGCCGGCCGCCCTGCGTGTAGGTCCAGTCGCCGTCGTTCTGCGCAAAGCTCAGCAGGGCCGCGCTCTCGTCCACGCTCGCCTCGCGCGAACATCCATCGACGGCATTGCACAGGTCATCCGTGACCGCATCGCTGACGTACGGACCGTGCGGCGGCAGGATGAATCCGGTGGTGGGCAGCATCTGGTATCCGGCGCCGGCACCGAACGACGTGACATCACAGTGCACCTCGTCGGATCCGCCGCCGATGTCGTCTTCCATGCCCGGAGGCGCACCGGCGATGACCGGCCCGCCCTTCGGGTCGGTCGGCTGAGTCACCACCGGACCGCTGCCCGGGGGCGGATCCGGGTAGTCGTGACTATCGCATTCGGTCCTGCTGGTGCCGTCGTACCATGTCGTCGTGTCGCAGTTGTCGATAACGATCAGCTTCTGGGCGTTTGTGTCCGGCGCGAGGTGCGCGACCATCGGGGGCGTCGTGAGCGGCACGTCAGCACACGACGACATCACTGGACCCAGTGCAATGACGCCGACGAGCGCCAGGATACGCACGGGAAGCCTGCGCATGATCATAGGTGTGGCCTTTGGCAAAGGGTAATCCCACCACTCCAGCTGACGGCAGGCCGGCGGACAGCGCTTGCGCCCGGATTGCCGGGACGCCGTGCCACCAGTTGCCGCACGCGAGTCGTCACTTCATGACAGCGAGGCACAAGGCCCGATTGCATGCATCCGTCGCCGGTGGCGTCGTGACGCATCCCTTCGGCACGCCTTGCGTGACGTCGTGTGTTGCGTGGTCCTGCGCGCGGTCAGAGTGTCGCCAATGGTCCAGCGTGAGCCCGGATCCTTCCGTAGTGATCCCGTGGTTCCCCGCGCAGGCGGCGGGCGGGCGACCGGGCCGCGCTCGAGGGCGTGAGCCGGCGAGCGTTGCACGGCGCGGGGGCGGGTAGTCGCGTTCGACATGGCACGAGGGTACCGCCGATGCCGGAAGCGGACGTCATCAATCGGCCGCGTCGGGTAGCAAATCATCGCATACGCGTGACGCAATTCTCCCTGCGACCTGCACTCGCGACATCATGGCCTCGCGCGAGGTTGGAGAAGGCTGGGAAGCTTCCGCCATGTGTACGCCCGTCAGACGCAGTCGTGGATCGTAGCGACCCGGGCCGGTGTGAGGGGCCAGCGAAGCACGTGAGTATATTTGACCGTGCTGAACAGCACGACCATTACCCTTGAACCCCCCGACGCCGGGAGGCAGGCCATGCAGCAGACCCACAATCGAGACGCCAGATGGGCGACTCGACGCAAGGAGCTCGTCGAGTCACTCGCGCCGACCGTTCGCGCGAGCCATCCCACAGCCACCTGGAGCCAGCTCGCCCGCATGATCGACGAAGCGGCCGACCTGCAACTGCTCTACGAACGTTTCGGGCGAGAGCCCTAGCAGCACAGCACGCGCCTTTGTCATCCTTCGCTGTGCTCAGGATGACAAGGCGTCGCTGCGCTCAGGATGACAGGCTGACGTGACCCGCGTCACTTCGCGAACACGGCGATCGATTAACATGCGGCCGTGGCCGAACACTACTTCCTGCGCAGGCTGTCCCATGGCGAGGGCGACGTCGGCAGCATCGTCTATGTGGCCGTTTCCTCGGACGCCCAGGCGCGCGACGCGCGACCGGATCCCGTTCGGGTGTACGCCGGGTTCCCCCAGGGCTGGCGCCCGACCGAGAACCCGGGCGAGGCGCTGTACGACCACGAATGCCGCGAGCAGTACTGGTTCTGCGAACTGCCACGCAAGTCGTTCCGCCACTACGCGCGCATCGGGCAGGAAGAAGCACTGCTGCGCTATCCCGGACTGCGCGACATGATCCGCGACGAGGGGGCCGACCCCGCGGCTGCGGCGGCCTCGTTGAACTGACGGTGGCGCGCGCGGCGCCGAGTGACGCCGTCCGCTCCCTGTCGTCATTTCCCTGCGCCGTGCTTCGCTCCGAAGCGCGGCGCCTTCGTATCCGGAGTACCGATGCCAGAGCCCGCCCTCCG
>JBBRZK010000099.1:0-16807 GCA_038236775.1 Gemmatimonadales bacterium | reverse complement strand
CGGCGGGACGTCGACGCGGACGGCGCGCAGATTCTACGCGTCCACGCCGCAGGCGCATCGACGGTGGAGGTGATGGGCGACTTCACGGACTGGCGCCCGCAGCCGCTCGTTGCGAAAGGAGCGGTGTTCGAGCACGTGACCACGATGTCGAGCGGGACACACCGGATACTTGTGCGCGTCGACGGCGGACCGTGGCGCCCTGCTGCCAACACGCCCGCCGTGGATGATGACCTCGGCGGGCGTGCGGGGCTACTGGTGATTCCCTAGCGAGCGCTCACGCCACGGCGTACTGCTGCGTCACGTCGCGGCCGGCGCTCTTCACCACGAGCTTGAACTCGTCCGGTCGCAGGAGTGGGTCGTCGCGCATCTCGAGCGTGAAGCCCACCGCTTTCTCGAGCTTGCGCATGATGTCCGACTCGTTCTCCATCGCGAACATGGCGACGTCCGGGTGCAGCTTCACGAGGAGCGGATCCTTCTTGCCCTCGATGCCGATGCGCTTCACGCTGCGCTCCATGCGCCGCAGGATGGTCTCCGCGGTGAACACGCGGCCCGTGCCGCTGCACGTCGGACAGGCCTCCGTCATGCTCTGGAGGTGGCTCTGGCGGACGCGCTGGCGCGTCATCTCGATGAGGCCGAGGTCCGACACGGCGAACGCCTTCGTGCGCGCGCGGTCGCGGCCGAGGTGCTGACGAAGCTCCTGGAGCACCTTGTCGCGGTTCGTCCTGGTGTCCATGTCGATGAAGTCGCAGACGATGATGCCGCCCACGTCACGCAGCCGCAGCTGACGCGCGATTTCGCGCGCGGCTTCCATGTTCGTCTTGAGGCTCGTCTTCTCCGGATCCTTCTTGCCGACGAACCGGCCGGAGTTGACGTCGATGGAAATGAGCGCCTCGGTGGGCTCGATGATCAGGTAGCCGCCGGACGGCAGGTCGCAGCGCCGCTTGAAGAGGTCGCGGATCTCCGTCTCGATCTCGGTCTTGTCGAACAGCGGCGTCGTCTCCTCGTAGAGCGTGACGCGCTCGAGGAGGTCCGGCGCGATGCCCTTGAGGTACTCGGTGATCTCGTTGTAGACCTGCTTGGAGTCGACCGTGACGCGCTCGACCTTGTCGCTGAAGATGTCGCGGATGAGGCCGCGCGTGAGCGAGGTCTCGCGATGCACGAGCGACGGCGGGCGCACGAAGTGGGTCTTCTTCTTGATGCGCTTCCAGCCGTTCATCAGCGTCTGGAGCTCGCGCTCGATCGTGTCGGGCGTGACGTCCTCGCCCACGGTGCGCACGATGACGCCGCCGGAGTCGTCGGGCAGCATGCCCTCGACGAGAGCACGGAGTCGCTTGCGCTCCTCGCGGTCGCCGATCTTGCGGCTCACGCCCACGCGTGACGCAAAGGGCATGTAGACGAGGAAGCGGCCAGCCATGGAGACCTGCGCGGTGACGCGCGGGCCCTTGGTGGAGATTGGTTCCTTGCTGACCTGGACGAGCAGTTCCTGGCCGCGCTTCAGGACATCCTGGATCTGCGGGATGTCGCGCTCGTTGCGGCCGGGCTCGTGGAAGGTCTCCTCGCCGTCATCGTCGTCGTCGTCGCCGTCCCCGCTGTCGGGGTAGACGAGATCTGACGAGTGCAGGAAGGCGCTCTTGTCCGTCCCGATGTCGACGAAGGCGGCCTGGAGACCAGGCAGCACCGCGTCGACCTTGCCGAGATAGATGTCGCCGACCATCCGTCGTGCATCGGGACGGTCGACCAGCAGTTCAACGAGCTCGTCGTCCTCGAGAATGGCGACCCGCGTTTCGCGCGCCGTCGCGTTGATCAGAATCTCTCGTTTCATGTTGGACCGCGCGCGCGAAGGCTGCCGGCGACTCGGCGGCTGCGGCACGGGTAGTCAGAGGATGGGCGGCCCGGTTGCGCAGCATGCGCCCGACGGCCGAGACACGAGACGACGCCACGGTGCGTTGCGTGATCGACCACGTTCCATCCGGGCGGCCGTTGCCGCGCACTCGCGTCGTCAGGCGCCGTATGGGCGCGACGAGGAGGGCGAGCAGGGACGCCAGTAGCCGGAGGAACGTGCGATCTCCCGATTCGGGTCGGGATTGCGCAACGACTGCAGCGAGCGCGCTGACGCGGCCAAAGACTGCCTCGGCCGGGTTCACGCGCGATACGATCCGGCCGACGCGCGAGTCGCCGCGCGTCGCCGGATACGGGGAAATCAGGGTAAGGATCACTGCTGGATAGCTAACTCCGCCGGGACTGGAGCGCAACAAGTGGTGGTGCAATGTCTTACGCCGTCGACCGGACATCGTCCCGCCGGTTCCTGGCCCGTGGTTGGAACGATGCTCCGGGGGTAATCACTGATTTGCCGGAAACGGCCGGGAAATAGCCGGATTGCATCCATGCGCCACGCGCGGCCCTACGGACGACTTGCGTGTCTTGAAGGAGCCGCAGCCACGAGTGCGTTCCGCCCACCTGCGAACTGCGCGTGGCAGGACGATCACTCCCCCGCGCCATCAATCAACACCTGTCGTGGTGCATGGAGCTCTTCGCCCACGAGGAGCAATCCGCGTAGCTCCGGCTTCTTCCGTGTGATCCGCGCCCCCCATCGACGTTTATCCAGAACGAGAGCCGACGCAGCCAGACGACACAGAGGTCCCCTACCCGGCCAGCTCCTTCAACACGTGTCGCGCGATGACCATCCGCTGGATCTCCGACGTTCCTTCGCCGATCTCGCAGATCTTCGCATCGCGCATCATGCGCTCGACCGGATAATCCTTGGTATAGCCGTAACCCCCGAACACCTGCACGGCCTTGGTCGTCACGCGCATCGCCAGCTCGGAGCAGAACAGCTTGGCCATCGCCGCCTCCTTGCTGAACGGCTTGCCGTGCTGCGCGAGCCAGGCGGCGTGGAACATCAGGTGCCGGCCCGCCTCGATCTCCGTCGCCATGTCAGCGAGCTGGAACGAGATGCCCTGGAACTCGGCGATCGCCTTCCCGAACTGCTTCCGGACGCTCGCGTACTTCACCGCTTCCTCGTACGCGCCCTCGGCGATGCCGAGCGACAGGGCGGCGATGCCGATGCGGCCGGAGTCGAGGGTCTTCATGAAGTTCACGAACCCCTGCCCTTCCTGCCCGACGAGGTTCTCGGCCGGCACTTCGACGTCCTCGAAGATCAGCTCCGCGGTGTCCGACGCGCGCCATCCGAGCTTGTCCTCCTTCTTGCCCGCGCGAAATCCCTTCATCACGGGAAGAGACGCGTCATGGCCGATGCCGAGGTCGCGCACCTTGTCGAGGTCGGACGTCTCCTTCGTGAGGATGAAGGAGCTGATGCCCTTCGTGCCACGCGACGGGTCGGTGACTGCGGTGACGATGAAGATCTCGCCCACGCTGCCGTGTGTGATGAAGCGCTTGCTACCGTTCAGGATGTAGCGGTCGCCCTTCTTCACCGCGGTGGTGCGCGTGCCGCCCGCGTCGGAGCCGGCGTCCGGTTCTGTCAGGCCGAATCCGCCGAGCACCTTGCCGCTGGCGAGCAGCGGTACGTAGCGGGCTTTCTGCGCCTCGCTCCCGAAGTGCACGATGGGCGACGTGCCCAGCGTCGTGTGCGCGGACACCGTGAGGCCGGTGGACGCATCCACCTTCGCCAGTTCGGCGATGGTGATCATGTAGCTGAGCAGGTCGAAGCCGGCGCCGCCCATTTCCTCGGGCCACGGCACGCCGAGCAGGCCGAGCTCGCCCATGCGCTTCACGTTGGCCCAGGGGAAGGTCGAGTCGGCGTCGAACTGCTTCGCCACCGGGGCGACTTCGTCGCGGGCGAACTGGCGCACCATCTCGCGGACCGCGAGGTGCTGCTCGGAGAAATACAGCGCGTCATCCATGCTCTTGGCGTCTCGTTATGCGGCTTCGGTTTCGTCGGCGGTGCGCAGGAGCGCGAGGAACTGCTCGCCGTACTTCTCGATCTTCATCGGGCCCACGCCGCGGATCTCTCCGAGCGCGTATGGCGACTTCGGGCGGCGGACCGCCATTTCCAGCAATGTCTTGTCGGGAAAGACTACATACGCCGGCACCTTCTGTTCGCGGGCGATGCTGCTGCGCAGCGCACGCAGCCGCTCCAGCAGCGCGCCGTCCGCGGCGCTTGGCGAGAATTCCTGCGGCTCTGCTGGCGCACTGCCCCGCGAAGCTCCCCTGAACTTCTTCTTCTCGCCCGGCTTCGGCACGCCGACGGACGCTCGCTGGTGCCCCGAGGCACCATGTGTGCCGAGGCAGTTGTCGCAACCGCCGCAGTCCTTGCCGGCGGCGGGATCGCCGAAATATCGAAGGACGAACCCGCGGCGACAACCGGACGCGTAGGCATACTGCTGCATGGCGTCGAGCTTGGACAACTCGTTCTTGCGACGCCGGTCGAGCGCCACCCAGTCGATGGGATACGCGGAAAGCGGGCGGCGCATGTCGGCAACGCGGTCGCCGCCGCCGAGCCGGTGCCACTCGAGGAATTGGCGGCTCTCGAGGCGCTCGAGCACCGGCATGGTGCGATAGGCGCCGCCAAGTGTGGCCGGCAGGATGTCGAGGTCCACGGACGCGCCGTCGTAGAGCGTGTCGCCCGCGATGCGCCATAGCGCGCGCAGCAGCGCGAGCTCGGTGGCGTCGCCTTCGCCAAGCTCCGTCTTGATGCGATCCGTGGTGGCGAGGAGGCGCACCTGTACGCGTCCGCCGGCCTCGGGGCTCGACTGCAGCGCGCCGGCCTTGATGAGGATGCGGAGTGCGGACTCCACCTCGCGGTCGCTCACCTTGCCCGGCAGTGCGGCCGCGAGCGACGCGGGGTCGAACTGCACGACGCCGTTGCGGTCGGCCAGCTTGCGCACGCGCTCGAACACTTTCTCGATCACGATGCGGTCCGGGTGCGCATTCCGGATGAAGAACTCTTGCGTGAAGCGGTCGGGAAAGGCGTGCAGGAGGAACACCTCGGACGGCTTCCCGTCTCGGCCCGCGCGTCCCGCCTCCTGGTAGTACGCCTCGAGCGTGCCCGGCATCGCGTGATGGATGACGACGCGCACGTTCGCCTTGTCGATTCCCATGCCGAACGCATTCGTGGCGACGATCGCGCGGACGTCGCCGTTCATGAATGCGTTCTGGACGTCGTGGCGGTGGGCATCGTCCAGACCCGCGTGATACGCGAGTGCCGTGATGCGCGCCTGCTCCAGCGTGCGCGTGACTTTCTCGACGTTCTTGCGCGTGGAGGCGTACACGATCGCGACGCCCTTGTGCTCCTTGAGCACGCTGATGAGCGCGGCGTCCTTGTCGGCGTCGGTCTTCGTGGGAATGACGTGATACCGCAGGTTCGTGCGATCGAAGCCGGTGATGATCGTCTCGGCGTTCTCGAGGCGAAGCTGCCGCGCGATGTCGGTGCGCACGTGCTGCGTGGCCGTGGCCGTGAGCGCGACGGCGGGCGGCCAGCCAAGTCGTTCGCGCACCTGTGCGACGCGGAGATAGCTGGGGCGGAAGTCGTGGCCCCACTCGCTGATGCAGTGCGCCTCGTCGATCGCCAGCAGCGACACGCCGACATCCTTGAGCCGCTCCGCCGCGCTGCCGAAGTCGAACCGCTCGGGGGCGACGTAGAGCATCTTCACGTCTCCGCGGGAGACGCGCGTCATGCGTTCCGACACCTCGGCCGACGACAGCGTGCTGTTCACGAAGGTGGCCGCGATGCCGCGCGCCTGCAGCGCGTCCACCTGGTCCTTCATGAGGGAGATGAGCGGGCTGACGACCACCGTGATGCCCGGCAGGAGCAGCGCGGGCACCTGGTAGCAGATGGACTTGCCGCCGCCGGTGGGGAGGACGACGAGGGTGTCGCGGCCGGCGAGGACGGCAGTGACGGCGCGCTCCTGTCCGGGGCGGAAGTCGGGAAAGCCGAACCGGGCGCGCAGGACTTCGCGTGCGGCGTCGAGGGTGGGTCGGGCGGCCATCGTCATGCGGAGAGACTGTCGCCGATGGCGACAACTTGCGTCATCGTTCCGTTGCGGCGGGCGGCGTTCTCGCGGTGGTGTTGCGCTCCGGCGGACGCGACGACTCGATCGCCGTGAACTGCGCGAGCACTAAACGCAGAGGAACACAGAGGTGCGCAGAGGACCGCATGAACGGCATGCGTACTTTGGCGGGAATACTGCTCAGGGTCCTCCTCCGCGATCTCTGCGTAATCAGCGGTAAATGCCGTGCTCCTGGTCGTTGTTACGACGCTCGTGCAGCCGGTAGCGGCGTGAACTGCGCGAGCAATTAACGCAGAGCACACAGAGGAACACAGAGGTGCGCAGAGGACTGCATGAATGTCACGCGCTCCCTCCTCGGAGTCCCGGCTGGGCACGTTCTCTGCATCCTCTGCGTCCTCTGCGGTAAACCCCCTGCTCGTTGGTGTACCGCTGTAGCAGCAGCCAGAGTTGGCGCTACCAGGGCGGCTTCGCGCAGAGTCAGTGCTCAAGGCGACGCGGAGTACATCAGCCCCGTCGACGCCGGACGCAGGGGCGCCAACGCTGCCGCGCTCTACCGCGGAAGATCGGCCGACGTGGCGATCAGACCGCACGCGCAAAGTGACCGCGCGTGAATGTCGTACCGAGTGCCGAGCGGACCGGGTTCGCCGACTGCTGCCCGCCGGTGGCGAGTGTCTCGAGCATCGCGCGATAGCCGGACACCACCTGCGCCACCGGATCGCCCACGACGTTGAACACGAGGTGGTAATTGCGCAGTCCGCCGCGCCAGAGCCGCGGCAGGAACTCGCCGCCTTCCACCGGCCGCGAATGCAGCAGCCGGTTCCGGCATGCGGAATCCGTCGCGACGGCGAATGAATAGCCCGCGGGATCAGTGAGCTGCACGTTCGTGTGCTTCTGGACGCAGAGGTCGCGGCACGTGGTCGGCTGGCGGTTGAACGCGGCGCTGAGCACGCAGTGCTCGATCGTCATGCCCTCCGGCCGGCCGTAGAGGAACACGTCGAAGCCCACGCCTTCCCACGGCGCGCACACGGCGAGCAGTTCCTCCACCGTGAGTTCCACCGACAGCATGATCCGGCGCGCGCCGAGCCGGAACAGCTCGGCCGCGGTGTGCTGGTTGAAGCAGTTGACCGCGTAGTCGGCGATGACGTCACGGCCCACGCCGCCCAGCTCCGCCACGAGGCCCACGTGTCCGCTCACCACCGGCAGTCCGACGTCGAGCCACTTCTGCGTCGTGCGCCGCTCCTCGGGACGGACGATGGTGGGCGTGCGGAGGCGCAGCGTCACGCCCGCTCCACTCAGCTCTTCGGCCAGCGCGCGCACGCGCGTCACGGGCGGAGTCGGATGGCGAAGGAACGGGTCCAGTACGACGGTTGTCGCGCCCGCGGCTGCGGCGATGCGGGCGTCGTCGAGTGTGAAGACGGACGCGACGAGGTCGAAGGCGCGTGAAGCAGATTCCTGGACTCGCGCTACGCGCTCGCTCGGAATGACAACCCCTCTTTCCTCGCTGCGGGGTGCCGTATGTCCGTCGCGGTCGCCCTGCGCGATCGCACTCCCTTCTGGCTCGCCCGGCGTGGCGGCACCTGCCGGACCATCTCCATTTCCGTCGGTTTCTCCACGCGAGGCATCACGAATCGCCAGCGCGCGGTCAATCACCTCGCGACGCTCCGCCATCACCGTCATGCGCGCCCAGTCGCGGCGCTGCAGCAGCTCGTCCGTCGCCTGCTGGCGCAGGTGATTCAGTTCGCTCACCGGCAGGAACAACGCGTCGCCCAGCGCCGCGCTCTCGAGCTCGCCGAGCACGAACGGAGTTTCGCCGAGCCGCCCGAACTGCTCGCGCAGCGTCGTCGCATCGAGCGCGCGACGCGCGGCGGGGGCGAGGTTGATTTCGGAACGGACAGTGACCTGCTCGCCATCCGCGGAGAACACCGCCTTCATCGGGCCGCCGGACGAGCCGAACACCCGTACGTCGAGCCGCGCCTTGCGCGCGCGCACTTCGGCGGGCAGCGCCGCGTAGCTCGCGCGCGCGCGCTCGAGCAGTGCTGCCTCGGACGACCGCACCACCTTCGAGCCATCGAGCACCGCGAGCCGCGACGGCAGCGCGATGGCCTGGCGCACCATGCCGCCCCTCGAGGGAATCGTGCGCACCGCGTCGATCGTGAAGCCCACCGTCGCACCGCCGCGCGAATCCGGCGCCTCGAAGCCCACGCCGTCGCCGATCATCAGCGGAGCGCTCACGTCAATGAGCAGTTCGCGTCCCTCGTGCGCTACCACCACGCCCAGCTCGCGGCCGCGATTGTCGGGGTGCGACCGCGTCACGTAGTTGCGCCCCGCGCGCCCACCGTACATGCCGCCGGTGAACCCGCGGCTGTAGATCTGCGCCAGCGGCTCGACGTCGGCCGCGGGTGGCGCGGTACGTTCACCATCCGCGAGACGGTCGAGGAACGAGCGGTAGCCATGTGTCACCGTCGCGACGTACTCCGGCCGCTTCTTGCGCCCCTCGACCTTGAGGCACGACACCCCCGCGTCCGCGATGTCGGCGAGATGGTCGGTGGCCGCGAGATCCTTGGCCGAGATGAGGAAGCCGCGATCGAGTTCCGCGCCGGTGGTGACGTCGTCGAGCACGTAGTCCTTCCGGCACGACTGTGCGCACGAGCCGCGATTGGCGCTCCGCTCGGAGATCATTCCCGACATGAAGCACTGCCCGCTGTACGAGATGCACAGCGCACCGTGGATGAACGTCTCGAGGCCGAGCTCCGGCACGGCCGACTTGATGGCGCGGATGTCCTCCAGCGTGTTCTCGCGCGCGAGCACCACGCGGTCGATGCCGAGTTGCTGCATCACGCGCGCGCCGCTCTCGTCGTGCACGGTCATCTGCGTCGAGCCGTGCATCTCGAAGCCGGGATACACCTGCTGGATGAGCCGCACGAGCCCGATGTCCTGCACGATCGCGGCGTCCACGCCGCGGTCGATCGCCTCTCCGAGGAACACCAGCGCATCGGCGAGCTCTGCGGGCTTGAGGAGGATGTTCAGCGTGAGGTAGATGCGCCGGCCGCGCTCGTGCGCCAGGCGGCAGGCTTCACCAACCTCATCCAGCGTGAGCTGCGCACCCTCATCACGCGCGTTGAACCGCTCGGCGCCCAGGTAGACGGAATCGGCGCCGTTGGCGAGGGCGGCGCGGACGGCATCGAGGGAGCCAGCGGGAGCGAGGAGCTCGGGTACGGCGTGACGCATAGACCCGAAATATAGCCGCCCGGACGTACCTGCCGACTCCTGCTCGCGGCGGCGCCGGCATTCCATTCAACGCACCGCCATCGTCCCCGGCGTGCCGACCCTCAGGGGCTCGGCCGCTCCGTCAGCGTGACGAGAATCACGGGGCCGGTCGCACGACCGTGAAAGCGCTGGGATGCATTCCCAATGTCGAGATAGCGGATCTCGGCAATCGTCTGCGTCGGGATGCTCATGAGCGTGTTCACCAGGGAGAGCTGCCCGCCGTTCACCGACACCGAGATCGGGTGGATCGTCGCCGCGGCGCCGGCGGTCTTGTCGATGAGATACGCGGGGCGGAGCCGCTGGATGGCCAGGTACGCCGTGGTGCCGAGCTGCGATTCTTCGGCAAGCTCGTCGCGCGTGATGAGGTTGTACTCGCGCGAGGCCCGCGTCGAGTCGGACGCCGTCATCGGCGCGCCGGAGGGCGTGCGGGCGTGACAGGCCGTGGACGCGTCACTTCCGAGCGCCAGCACCAGCATCGACGCCACCAACGGTCTCATGTGACCTCGTCGTCGAACCACCGTTTCGGCACGAAGCGCAGTGCGAGCGCCACCGCGAGGATGACGATGCCGACGAGCCGCACCGAAGGCAAGTCGGCGCGCTGGCCGTAGCCCCACACCGCGATGCCCAGCAGCGTGAGGATGATGCGCGCCTGGATGTAGCGGGTCATTCGACTCCCGGCTTCCGTTGTGCGCGGCGCACGGCGGCCTTGAAGTCCTCCGTGCCCCGCGCTTCCACGTTCGTCACGACGCCCGCGGCGATGCCGTCCTCGAACGACAGCGCGTCCAGCTTGTAGAGCAGCCACTTCGAGAGTGCCAGCGACGTAGCCGGTGCGAGTGCCACTTGCGCCAGCGTCGCGTTGATCTCGTCGTCGAACGTGGCGGCGGGCACCACACGGCTCACCAGTCCGACGCGCTCCGCCTCGTCCGCGCTGATGATGCGGCCGGTGAGCACCATGTCCGCCGCATGCTTCTCCCCCACGGCGCGGCGCAGCATGGTCATCTCCATCGCGGAGACGCATCCCAGCCGCACCTCGGGATAGCCGAACTCTGCGCCCTCGTGGGCGAGCACGACGTCGCACGCGGTGGCCAGGCCGGCGCCGCTGCCGAGCGCGCGGCCGCGCACGGCGCAGACGACGGGCTTCATGAGGGCGCGGATGGCGAGATAGACGCGACCCGTCGCCTCCGCCTCCGCACGATGCACGTCCGTGCCCGCATCCAGCGACCGCTCCAGCACGTCCATGTCCGTACCGACGCAGAAATCCTCGCCTTCCGCGCCGAGGTGGATGACGCGACAGAGGGGATCGGATTCGAACTGGGCGAGGGCGGCGAACAGGTCGTCCGCCATGCGGCGGTCGAGCGCGTTGCGCCGCTCGGGCCGCGCGAGGATCACCCGGCCGACCGCGCCATCACGGAGCAGCCGGACTTCGCTCACGACGCGGGCGCCGCAGGCAGGTGAAGCTTCGCCGCGCGATCGTCGGGGACGTCGAGCACCATGCGCAGCATCGCCGTCGAGAACACCTTGCCCTGCGCATCCGTCTTGAGCGACAGCGTACCGCCGCCGTCGAGCGCGCCGTGGAGCAGGAAGTTCAACGCGTTGAGGTTGGGCAGTTCGAAACGTTCGACGTCGCCGGTGATCACGCCCGCGAAGTGCTTGCGCACACGCTCGAGCGTGAGCTGTTCGGACAGCAGCGGATACCACTCCGGCTTGAGCGCGATGACGCCGACGTTGGCCGTGTCGCCCTTGTCGCCCGAGCGCGCGTGCGCGAGGTCCAGCAGCCGTACCTTCATGACACCACCTCGACCCGGGTCTCCACCATTTTCTTGTCCACGAGCGCCGGCCAGTAGGCCACGATCTCCTCCACCTTCGGGCGGCCGCCCGCGAACCCCGTCACACTCGGCGGGCCGTTGAGCACCAGTGGCGCGATCTCGCGCGTGAACCGCTCCACCGCTTTCCGGTCGGGCGACCGCACGCCGACACGCAGCTGTACCTCGTTGGTGTCACGCGGCGGCGAGGACAGCGGCCCGTGCGTGGACGACACGCCGACGAATTCCGTGAGCAGCGAGTCGAACTTCAGCCCCATGTTGTCGAGCCGCTCGCGCAGCACGCGGTCGGCGAGTTGCGCCTTCTCGAGCGCGTCCGGCCACGAGTACACCAGCGTCCCCACCGCCTTGAAGCCCGCGCGATACGCGATCGATACCTTGAGCTTGTCCGTCGCCTCGCGGCCCTTGATGCCGAACACCTTCACGCGATTCTCGCCATCGGCCTCGAGGTGGATGGTCGTGAAGTCCGCAACCACGTCCGGCGTGATGTAGCTGTGCGGGTCCCCCATCTCGTACACGCACTGCTCGCTCACCGACTGCACGTTGATGCGGCCGCCCGTGTTCGGGTGCTTCACCACCGTGAACGTGCCATCGGACCTCGCCTCGACGATCGGATAGCCGATGTTCGCGAGGTCGGGGATGTCGCGCCAGTCGTACATACAGTTGCCGCCCGAGCACTGCGCGCCGCACTCGATGATGTGCCCCGCGATGATCCCTGCTGCCAGCTTGTCCCACTCCTGCGGACCCCACTCGAACTCGTAGCGCAGCGGCGCCATCGTGAGCGCCGTGTCCGTGCTGCGGCCCGTGACGACGACATTCGCGCCGCGCGCCAGCGCTTCGACGATCGGCGTCGAGCCGATGTACGCGTTGGCCGACAGCACGCGTTCGCGCACGGTGCTCAGCGGTTCGCCCGTTTCCATGTGCGACAGCGCATGCCCTGACTCGATCAGCTCGTCGAGTCGCGGCAGCAGGTCGTCGCCCGTGACGATGCCCACCCGCACCTTCCCTTCCGCGCCAGCCGCCCGTGCGACGTCGAGCACCGCGTGCGCGCACGAGATCGGGTTCACGCCGCCCGCGTTCGCGATCACCTTCACGCCGCGGTCCACCATCGCCGGCAGCACGCTCTCCATCGCGCCGATGAAGTCGCGCGCATACCCCATCTTCGGGTCGCGTTCCTTCTGCTTCTGCAGGATGGACATCGTGACCTCGGCCAGGTAGTCGAGCATCAGGTAGTCCACCGGGCCGCCCTCTACCTGCCGGCGCGGGGCGTCGAGCCAGTCGCCCCAGAAGCCCTGGCCGGAGGCCACACGTACGATTTTGTCCGGAGTGCCGGTCATGCGTCGGGGAGATAGGGAAGGACGAACGGCCCGATGTGCGGGCCTGGATTCGAGAGCGACGCGCGCAGCGCGAGCGCCAGCACGTCGCGAGTGTCTTCAGGATAGATCACGGCATCCACGTAGCCGCGCGCCGCGGCATAGCGGGCATCGAGTTGCTCCTCATAATCGGCGCGCATCTCGTCCACCGCGTGCTGTGTCTCCGCATCCAGCGGCTTCTTTTCCGCGGCGGCCTTCGTGATGGACGGACCGTGCACCGCCTGCACCGCCGCCTCGCCCTCCATCACCGCCATGCGTCCCGTGGGCCACGAGAAGATGAAGTCGGGGTCGAACCCCTGCGCCGCCATCGCATAGTAGCCCGCGCCCGACGCGTGATTCACCGTGAGCACGATCTTCGGCACGCGCGCCGTGGCCATCGCCTCGACGAACCGCGCCCCCGAGCGGATCACCCCTTCGTGCTCCGACTCCGGGCCCACCATGAAGCCCGACACGTCCTGCACGAAGAGAATCGGAATCCCCTGCCTGTCGCACCGCTCGATGAAGAACGCCACCTTCTCGGCACTCTCCGCATACACGATCCCGCCGAAGCGCGGCTTCTCTCCCGCGCGACCCTTGATGAGGCCGCGCTGGTTCGCGATGATGCCAATCGGAATCCCGTTGATGCGTGCGTCGCCGCAGATCATCTCCTTCGCCAGCTCGCCCTGGAACTCCGCGAGTTGTCCATCATCGACGATGACATTCAGGATCCGGTGCATGTCGTACGACATGCGGTGGTCCGCCGGCAGCAGCTCGTACAGCGCATCCGCCGGCCCACCACCCTCCGCCGGCGCCACGTGCGCCCCCGACTTCTCCGGCGGCAGCTGCGCCAGCAGCTCGCGCAGCTTCACGAGACACGCCGCATCATCATCCACCGCGTAGTGCGCCACGCCACTCACCTGCGTGTGCGTCACCGCCCCGCCGAGCGTCTCGCCGTCGATTACCTGGCCCGTGGCGCCCTTCACGAGGTTTGGTCCACCGAGCCCCATGAACGACGACCCCTTCACCATCACGATCAGGTCCGACAGCGCCGGCAGGTACGCCCCGCCCGCGATGCACTGCCCCATCACCGCCGCCAGCTGCGGGATGCGCAGGTAGCGCCGCATGATCGAGTTGTAGTAGAAGATGCGACTCGCCCCGTACTGCCCGGGAAACACGCCGCTCTGGTACGGCAGGTTCACCCCCGCCGAATCCACCAGGTACACGATCGGGATGCGGCAGCGCATGGCCACCTCCTGCGCGCGCAGGATCTTCCGGATCGTCTCCGGCCACCACGAGCCCGCCTTCACCGTCGCATCGTTCGCCACCACCACCGGGCGTCCGTGCACGATGCCGACCCCCGTCACCACCCCCGCCGCCGGCGCGCCCCCATCATACAGGTCGTAGCCGAGCAGCAAGCCGATCTCGATGAACCGGGACCCCGCGTCGCACAGCCCCGCGACCCGCTCGCGCGCCACCAGCTTGCCCTGCTTGTGCTGCTTCGCGATCCGGTCCGCCCCGCCGCCCAGCCGGAGTCGGTCTTCGAGCGCGCGGAGCTCGTCGCTCAGCTCGCGGAGCCGTGTCGTCACGAGCGGCTCAGGCTTCCTGCTGCTGCCGCTCGGCGAACCAGGCCTGGATGTACTCCACCAGGTCCGTCGTCGGCGTGCCGGGCCCGAACAGCCGACCGCAGCCGAGCGCGTGGAGCGCCTCCATGTCTTCCTTCGGGATGATGCCGCCGCCCGTGATGAGGATGTCCTCGCGCCCCTGCTCGCGCAGGAGGTCGAGCACCCGTGGGAACAGCGTCATGTGCGCGCCGCTCAAGATTGACAGCCCGACCACGTCGACATCCTCCTGTACCGCCGCCGTGGCGATCATCTCCGGAGTCTGATGGAGGCCCGTGTAGATGACCTCCATACCTGCGTCGCGGAGGGACGCGGCGACGACCTTTGCGCCGCGGTCGTGGCCGTCGAGGCCGGGCTTGGCGACAAGAACTCGGATGGGACGCATGGGAGCAAGCTAGCGAGCGCGCGGAGTTGTCGGCAACCGTGAGCGAGGCGGACAGGAGGGCGACCATTCACGCCCGGTGCCACGCCGCCAGCATCATCGGCAGCACAGCCAGTGCGGTGGCACGATTCACCGCGCGCGAAAGCGCTCACGCCCCCGGCCCCAATTCCATCACCTTCACCACCCAAGCCACCCCGCGATCATGCGCCTCCTCGACGCCGTCCGCGACCGCATCCGCACCCGTCATTTCAGCCCGTCCACCGAAGACGCGTACGTCGGCTGGATCCGCCGCTACATCGCCTTTCACCGCCGCCGCCACCCACGCGACATGGGCGAGCGCGAAGTCGGCGCATTCCTCACCAGCCTCGCCGTCCGCGGCCACGTCAGTGCCTCCACCCAGAACCAGGCCCTCGCCGCACTCCAGTTCCTCTACAATGAAGTCCTCGGCATTCCCCTCGCCGTTGGCGACGACGTCGTCCGCGCCAAGCGGCCCAGTCGCATCCCTGAAGTCTTCACCCGAGCCGAAGTGCGCACCGTCCTCGAGGCCATGGACGGCACCCCCCGCCTCATCGCGACCATCCTGTACGGCTCCGGCCTCCGCATTGGCGAGTGTCTCTCCCTCCGAGTCAAGGACGTCGACGTTGCCGAGCGGATCCTCACCGTCCGTCATGGCAAGGGCGGCAAGGACAGGATGACCGTCCTCTCCGAGAGCGCCGTCGCCCCCGTCGCCGCCCAGCTCGGCCGCGTCCGCGACCTCCACGCCCGCGACCGCGCGAGCGGTGGGCGCATCGTCGTCCCCCTACCAAACGCCCTCCACCGCAAGTACCCCAACGCCGCCGCCGACCTGAGCTGGCAATGGCTCTTTCCCGCCACCCGCGTCATGACCCGGGCCAGCGACCTCCTCCCCAAGGAGTGGGGCGACAACACCTTCCCCGACGAAGACCGGATGGTCCGCTGGCACCTTCATCCCACCGTCGTCCAGCGCGCCGTCGCCCAAGCCGTCCGGCAGACTGGCATGGTCAAGCGTGCGGGGTGTCACACCTTCCGTCATTCCTTCGCCACCCACCTGCTCGAGGCCGGCTACGACATCCGCACGGTGCAGCAGCTCCTCGGCCATCGTGACGTCCGGACGACGATGATCTACACGCATGTGACCAAGAAGGGGTCGTTGGGTGTCCGCAGCCCTGGCGACGCCCTCTCCGCCGATTAACAACAGCGCGCAATCGCAGCACCACGCTCGCACGAATCCGAACTCCCTTGCAGTACTCGCCATCGGGCATACTCTTACGCCCGCGGCGCTTAGCGGGCTTGCCGGGTGCGCAAAACGAGCGTATGGTGGTCGAGGAAAGCGGCGGCCCTGCAAGGGGTGCGTGAAAATGGTCCCTTGCATCACAATAGGCGTTAGCATTCAACGGAGTGGTGCGTTCGTCAAGCATCCTGATGATCGCCTCCTACGCGCCCTCGGAAAACTTCATTGCAAAAATCCTGACCCCAGTTGCGCGACAGGAGGCTCTCAGGCATAGTTTTACGTATGGCTTCCCGCGCATTTCCCGTCGACGCCCTCACCGCTGAGGAGCGACTTGAGCTGATGGGTCAGCTTTGGAACAGTCTCGATCCCGCGAGCGCCGCGCCCGTCACGGAAGAGCTGGCCGCTGAGCTCGATCGCCGAGAGGCGGAGGCAGACGCCGCGCCCGACGCCGGCGAGCCCTGGAGCGAGATCTACGCTGGGCTGCTGCGCAAACTCCGATAGGTGGCTCTACTTCGGATCCGCGCACTGGCACAGCAAGAAATCGAGGACGCCGTTGTCTGGTACGCTGCCCGCTCGCCCTCCGCTGCGATGGGATTCCTCGATGCGCTTGATGATGCCTTGCTGCAAATCACCCGCGCACCGGAGCAACATTTGGTCGTGCGAGGGCGCCTGCGTCGTGTACTTTTGAACGCATATCCCTACGCCGTCTACTTCAAGCTGTATTCAAATGTCATCAGTGTGGTGGGCGTGATTCATGGGCATCGCCATCCACGAATCTGGCTCCGTCGTGGCTGAGTGCTAACGTGCGTTGCACTTGTCAAAGGAGCTTTGGTAGCGAGCTGCGCTCGCATTTTGTATGTTCCTTTGCAAGTGAACTTGGGCGTTATACGGCTACCGCCCACTTCTCCCAGCACTCACTTCAATAGCGCGGCAGCGTAGCGGCGGGCGAGTTCCTCCGCCACCTCAACTGCAGCCACGGCTTGGGGCTTCGTCACCGCTTGATTCGCATGGATGACTTTGTTCCTTACGGATGTAAGCTTCGACTCGAGTCCGACGGGTAGCCACATGCTGAGAGCTTTCATCATCTCGATTCGACGCGATACCTGCCACGCACCTTTGAGTAAGTTGTCCACGAAGGCGACGCTGTTGTTT
>JBBRZK010000098.1:0-16810 GCA_038236775.1 Gemmatimonadales bacterium | reverse complement strand
TCGAGCAATTGATCGTCGCCATCACGCAGTACATCGACCAGCGCAACGCACAGCCAACGCCGTTTGTCTGGACCGCCACCGTCAAGCAAATCCTGACGAAGGTCGGTAAAGCGAACGCCACTTTGGCGACACTACACTAGCTGACGCGCGCGGCGACGGCAGCGGCACGCAGATCACCCATGTGAGACGACGCAGTTTCTCGGTGCGGGCCACCGCGCGATGCGACTCCTACGCGCGCCCCCATGCCAGCCCATACACCAGCAGCGCCAGCACGAGCGTCGTGATCGCGACGTAGAGCCGGTCGCGCTGGTAGATGAACGCCACCAGCGTGAGCGCCACGCGCGCCACCGGCGTGGCGATGAGCAACACGAGGCCGAGCTGCGCCACGGATCGGCTGTCGAGCGCGCGGGCACCGGCCAGGATACCCCCCACACTCCGCAGTGAGGCGACGCCCGGCACGAACACGCGGAAGTCGGCCGTCTGCGTGCCGTAGTGCGCCAGCAGCGCGATGCCACCCGCCGCGACCACGAACGCCGCCAGCAGCACGCCCACCTGCAGCAGGCGGCCGATGAGCTGCTCCATCTCGTGCTCCTGCTGCGCGGGCGTCTTCTTCGTCATGGTCACAGGCCCCCCGTGACGCCCTTGTACAGCATCTCCACCCCGAGCACCACGACGACGACGGTGAACAGCTTCCGCAATGCGTCCGTTCGCGCCTTCGCCAGCACCCTGGCGCCGAGGAGCGCACCGCCGAGGACCCCGAGCATCACGGGGACAGCGATCTCAGGCTCGATGTAGCCGCGGTGCAGGTAAACGCCGGCGCTGGCCGCGGCGGTGACACCGATCATGAAGTTGCTCGTGGTGGTGGAAACCTTGAACGGCAGGTGCATGCGGCCGTCCATCGCCAGCACCTTCACCACGCCGGACCCGATGCCGAGCAGCGCAGACAGGATCCCCGCCGCGAACATCATCGCGAAGCCTGCCGGCACCCCCTGCACGTTGTATGGCTGCATTCCCTCCGCCGTGGGATAGCTGCCGTTGAGCCGGAGTCGCACGGCCCACGGGTGGGGCGGCTGCGCCGTTACATGCTCCTCGCGCGGCCGCGAGGAGCGGTACGCCGAGAACAGCAGCACGAGCCCGAACAGCACGCCGAGCGCACTCGTCGGCACAAAGCCGGCGAGCACGGCGCCGATGAACGCGCCCACCGTAGTGGCCACCTCGAGGAAGATGCCGATGCGCACGTTGGTATAGCCCTCGCGCACGTATGCCGCGGCGGCGCCGGACGACGTGGCGATGACAGAGACCAGCGACGCGCCGATGGCGTACTTCAGGTCCACGTGGAAGAGGATGGTCAGCATGGGGACCACCACGAAGCCGCCGCCGAGTCCCGTGAGGGAACCCAGCAGGCCCGCACCGAATGATCCGACGGCCACGAGCCCGGCGAACAGGAGCAGACTCACGATGACCTCAGGGTTTCCTTCCGCGCCCCCGGTTGGTCGTGCCGCTCGTCGTGGACGAGCCGCCGTTGCCCTGTCCATTCGACAGGCCGTGGGTGCCGCCGCCAAAGCTGTCCTGGAGCGTATTGTTCGGCGAGCTGCCACCCAGGTGGTTCAGGTACGGAAAGGCTGTGCCGACGCCGATCGCGATGCTCCAGCGCGGCGCGGCGCCGGACATTCCGTGGCTGCCAGTGACGTTCAGCGTGCCCGCGCGGCCGATGCCCGCGGAAATGCCGCCCTCGAGCGACCGCGAGCGACCGAGCGCGGAGTCCACGGCGCCGATGTCTGTACTGAGCCCGGCGCTCACGCCTACGCGCTCGGAGAGCGAGACGCCGGCGCTCGCGTCGCCCCAGCCTGTGCCGCTGCTGAAGGCGGACTGCACCGAGAACCGCGTGAGCGACCGGCCGGCACCGAGGTGCACCCACACCGCCTCCGCAGGGGAGAAGCCGAGGCTGCCGCTGGCCGAGTAGCCGGCCTCACCCGCCCCAAGCCCGCTCGCGGTATCGCCCACCGGCAGCGTGACACCGAGCGAACCGGCCACACTCGGCGACCACGGCACGCCGGCAAAGCCTCGCGAGAGCGTCGCCTCCACGGGGACGTCAGTGAGCCCGCTCCGCGATGTGGCGGACAGCGACGACGTAGCCACCTGCTGCGCGCGGACCGAGGTGGGGGTGGTGGAGAGCGAGAACCATCGTACGGGCAGCCACCGGAGGACGGCGCCGAGTGCCTGCTCGGAGCGGCCACCGTCGTAGCTCAGCGCGCCGCCGGCGAGTCCAAACTGAAACGGGCTGCCGCCATCCCCCTCGTCGTCGTCGGACGAGGACTGCTGCACCTTCGTGGCGGACGCCGGCGATGTCGCGCTTACGGGCTTCTGCGCCCCGGCGATCGAACTTGCGATCGCCACGAAGGAGCATGCAAGGCCGAGCGCACGGAGGAGGCACGTGCGCAGGGAATGGAAAGGGATCAGGGCGCTCATCGACAGACGGTAGGGGGGACGCAACGCGCACACCGTGACGCGGGGCACAGACCGACGGCGCGAGGCCGGTCGCGGCAGGCTAGTTTTCCGCATGGCCCAGCGCGACAGCAGGAACCACCACGCCAACCGCCGCCGCAAGCTCGAGAAGGATAATGCGAGCCGCGCGCAGAAGAATGCCGAGCTCGAGGAGCGCGTGCCGCTCGCCGGCTACGAGACGCTGTACGAGATCTCCCGCTCGGGACGCGTCTTCTCGCTGCAGACGCGCGCGGTGCTCGTGGGCGGCTACCACCACAGCCCGTTCCTGCGCATCATCGTGAACGGCACCGTGGTCACGCTGTCGAAGGAGAAAGCCCTCGCCGAGAGCTGGGCCGCTCGGCCGTGAGCTCGCTGGAGCTGTTCGCCGCGGTGCTGGGCGCCGTGAGCGTGTACCTGAGCGTGCGGCAGAATATCTGGAGCTGGCCCACGGCGATCATCAACGTCGTCGTCTACGCGGTGGTGTTCTACCAGGCGAAGCTCTATGCCGACATGGGACTCCAGGTGATCTACGCCGGCCTGTCGATCTACGGCTGGTATTTATGGCTCTACGGCGGCGCCGGCCACACCGAGTTGCACGTCACGCGCACCGGCCCGCGACTCGCCACCATCCTCACCGTCATTGCCCTCGCGGGCGCTGGGGCACTCGGCGTCCTCCTCCGCGGCGCCACCGATGCGGCGCTGCCGTTCATGGACTCGTTCCTCTCGAGCACGAGCCTCGTGGCGCAGTGGATGATGACGAAGAAGAAGCTGGAGAACTGGCTGGTGTGGATCGCCGTGGACGTGCTGTACGTCGGGATGTTCGTGTTCAAGCACCTCTACGTCACCGCGGTTCTTTACGTGGTGTTCCTGGTGCTCGGGGTGCGCGGCTTCATCGACTGGCGGCGTTCGATGGCGCTCCCTGCGGACGCCGTACCTGCCGCGGCGTGACCGATACCGTGCGCCGCATCTGCGTGACGGGCCCGGAGTCCACGGGCAAGACGACGCTCGCGGCGCGACTGGCCGAGTCGCTGGCGACCGACTGGGTGCCCGAGGCCTCGCGTCGTTATGCGGAGCGCGTCGCGCGCAACCTGACGATGGCGGACGTGGAGCCCATCGCGCGCGAGCATGTCGCACTCGCGGACGCGGCGGCGGAAGGCGAACGTGCGCGAGAGAGCGGACTTCTCCTGCTGGACACGGACCTCGTGAGCACCGCCGTGTACGGCCGGTTCTACTACGGCTTCGCGTCGCCGTGGATCGACGAGCAGGCGCGCGCGCGGCTCGCGGACATCTACCTGCTGTCCGACGTCGACGTGCCGTGGGTGGCCGACGGCATCCGCGACCGGCCCGCGGACCGTGACGGCATGTTCACGCTGTTCGCCGATGCGCTGGTCGAACGTGGCGCGCACGCCGTCGTGATCCGGGGCGACTGGGCGGCACGATGGGATGCCGCCCTCGCCGCCGTCAGAACGCCAGCCGCGCGTTGACCGAGATGTTCCTCGGCGCCAGCGTGTAGTAGTAGGGTTCCATCGCCTGGGGATCGGTGCTGCCGGCGAGTGCGCCGGGGTAGCCGCCAGTGTAGACGCGCCGGTCGAACAGGTTGCGGACCTGTACGAGCACGGACTGGCGGCCGAAGCGGAGTGTCGCGCCCGCGTCCGCGTACCACGCTTCCGGCACGGCGAAGCGCGCGTCGTTCGTGTTGGTGAGCATCATGCGCGACACGTAGCGTCCGTCCACGTGGAGCGACAGCCACGGCGCCAGCTCGGCGCGGATGCCCTGGTTGCTCACCAGCTTCGGCGTCATGAGCGGCGTCACGTCGTGGTAGACGGCGCCGGAGGCATCATCGGTGTAGTCGCGGATCCGCGCATCGGTCACAGCCGCGGTGCCGACGACGGTGACTGCGGGCATCACCTGCCAGGTGAGGTCGCCCTCGACGCCACGGCGGTAGCTCCGCGGCACGTTCTTCCGCAGCTCGTATCCCAGCTCGCTGATCGCCCCGATCGCGGCGATCTCGTCGCGGAACTGCATGAGGAAGAGGTTCGCCTGCGCGTGAAGCGTGGAGCGGCGCAGTGTGATGCCCGTCTCGAGATCGTACGCGGTCTCGGGATGCACGCGCGTGAGGGGCAGCACCGACGGCGCGGTGACGCTGTCCACGTCGTCGGCGCCGGCGAACATGTCGGAGCGCGTGGGCTCGCGGCCGTTGCGGCCCACGCTGGCGTATGCGATGACGCCGCGCGTGAGGCCGGTGCTGATACCGACCTTGGGGTTGAGGAACGACCAGCTCACGGATGCGGGCGCGACGCCTGTGGCCGGGGTGGGCTGGTAACGGAACTGCACGAACCGCCCCTGCACGTCGCCGAAGAGCGTGACGCGACCGACCGCGGTGGACCCCTTCGCGAACACGCTCTGCTCGCCCTTGTAGCCGGTGTTGTCGTAGAAGCGTGTCGCGAGATCCGGGCGCTGGAACAGCCAGTGCTCGCGCGCGTACCGCGAGACGTTGACGCCCACCGAAGCAGATGAGGTCGCGCCCTGCCAGTCGAGGGCGCTGATGATGCCCCCCCAGCGCGAATGCAGGTCGTAGTGGTAGGCGTCGGCCAGGCCGTTGCTGCCGGGATAGTCGTACCAGCCGCCGGCGTCGAAGCCGTACGCGGTGGTCGCGAGGCTGGTCGCCGAGGAAAGCGCGTGCGTCCATGCGATGCTGAGCAGATCCTGGTGGAAGCGGTCGTTCACCGCGCTGTCGCGCGAATTGCCGAATGGGTTGTCGCGCGGCGTGGTGACGAGCACCGACAGCGGCGCGGCGTAGTACGCCTGCTCGTTGGACGAGAGTCCGGCGAGCAGCGAGACCTTCACGATGTCCGTGGCGCCGAACCAGCCGGCGCTGGCGAAAGTACTGCGCGAGCTGTTGCCGGAGTTGTAGCGATAGCCGTCGGTATGCTGCGCCGACGCGCGGACGTATGCGGCGAACCCGCCGGGGGTGAGCCCCGTCTCATACACTGCGCTGCCGCGCTTCGTGTTGTACGAGCCCGCGGTGAGCTGCACCTCGCCGCCGCGCGCCACGCCGGCGATGGGCACGGACTCGAAGTTCACGGAGCCCGCATACGACGCGGTGCCGTGTGTGGACGAACCCACACCGCGCTGCACCTGCACCGACGCGATGCTGTTGGCGAAGTCGGGGAAGTTGGAGAAGTAGAGCGCCTCGTCCTCGGGCTCGTTGAGCGGAATGCCGTCGAGCGTGATGTTGAGGCGCGTCTGGTCGATGCCGCGCAGCCGGAGGTACGAGTAGTTCGACGCGGAGCCGCTCTCGGAGTAGGCGGTGACGCCGGGCGCGGACTGGAGGAGGATGGGCGTCTCCTGGCCGGTGTAGCGGCGCTGGATGTCGTCGCGCGTGATGGTCTTCTCGGAGATCGGGGCGGCTCGGCCGCGCACGGCCGTCACCTGCACCGTCTCGAGTTGCTGGGCCCGTCGCGCGCGGAGAGAATCGCGGGCGATGGAATCGGCTTGCTGCGGCGGCGCCGCCTGCAGCAGGACGGTGAAAGCGATGGTCAGCACTGCGCGCTCCGGTGTCTCGCGTGATTCGCGGGGAGCGGGCGGGTGACGGAGGTGGGAAAGGGGCCGTGGGCCGAGTTCCCGATGCCTGCAATCGCCTGTGACGCTCCCTTCGCTGGAATTACCCAGATCAGGTTCGACGGGTGTAATCTCAGCCTGCGCTCGTTCACGTCATGCGCAGGCACCCCGTGCCACAGCGTGAATGATAACGTGGTCTGCGCTGCGCGCTACGGGGATAGTCCCAAACGGAACGGCCCGCACGCGCCGGACAGGCGCGGGTGTCGCGCGCGCCCGTCGACGGATCGTGCAGCGCCTCTCACGCCACTGCGGCCACAGGTCGTACATTCCGCGCGCCAGCCATACTCCGGGTTTTCGCTGACTCCTCCCGTCCAGACAATGATCCCACGCCGTACCGCCCGCGTCGCCATCGCGTTCGCGCTCATCCTCGGCGCGATGCCGTCGGGTGCCCAGCAATCCGTCTCGCAGCCGCAGGATGCCGAGTACACAGCGAAGATCCGCGAGCTGACGCCGACGGACCCGAAGTGGAAGTTCACGACCGAGCTCGTGGACCACCTGCCCGCCTCGGCCACCGTGCCGTCGCCGCTCAAGGTGCTCGGCTACGTGCCCGGCACCATCGGCCGGCTGTCGCGCACGGAGGACCTCAACCGGTACTTCCGCGCCGTCGCCGCAGCATCGCCGCGCGTGAAGGTCTTCTCGCTCGGCATGAGCGAGGAAGGACGCGAGATGATCATCGCCGCGGTGTCCGACTCCGCGACCATCGCGCACCTGGACGACTACCGCGCCATGGCCGCGAAGCTGGCGGACCCGCGCGGCGTGCGCGACGACGAGCGCGCGCGCCTCATCCGCGACGCGAAGCCGCTCTACTGGCTCACCGGCACCATCCACGCACCGGAAACGGGCAGCCCCGAGATGCTCATGGAGCTGCTCTATCGCCTGGCGGTCGAGGAGACACCGTACGTCCAGCAGATCCGCCGCGGCGTGATCACGCTCATCACGCCGGCCACCGAGGTGGACGGCCGCAACCGCATCGTGGACCTCATCGAGGAGGAGAAGCAGCTGAAGCTCGGCCGCGGCGGCATCCCGACGGTGTACTGGGGCAAGTACATCGCGCACGACAACAACCGCGATGGCCTCATGATGAGCATCAAGCTCACGCAGCACATGAACACCGGCTTCCTCTACTGGCACCCGACGATCATGCACGACCTGCACGAGTCGGTGCCGTTCCTCTACACCAGCACGGGCACCGGTCCGTACAACGACGAGTTCGATCCCATCGTGATCGACGAGTGGCACACGCTCGCCTACCAGGAGGTCACGGAGCTCACGAAGCGCGGCCTGCCCGGAGTATGGACGCACGGCTTCTACGACGGCTGGGCGCCCAATTACATGCTCGGCATTGCGCAGTTTCGCAATTCCCTCGGCAAGTTCTACGAGACGTACACGTCCGGCGGCGCCGACTGCCAGATCGTGAAGCTGCCGGCCAGCGCGACGTCGAAGGAGTGGGACCGCCCCAACCCGCCGGTGAACGGCGTGAAGTGGTGCATCCGCAGCAACATCAACTACCAGCAGTCCGGCGTGCTCGTCGCACTCAACTACGTGGCGAAGCACCATGACACGTTCATGGAGAACTTCTCGCTCAAGGCCACGCGCATGGTCGATCGCGGCGCGCATTCGGCGCCCTACGCCTTCGTGATTCCGCACGACCAGAAGCGCGCCGCCGAGGCGGGCGATCTCGTGAACTACTTCCGGAAGATCGGGAGTGAGGTGCAGGTGGCGAAGGCGGACTTCACGACGCAGTCGATGCCGGCCGTGATCGAGCGCGGCATGGTGGCGGGCGGAGCAGGACCCGCCGCCGCGGCGCCACCGGCCGGTCGCGGCGACAGCGCGACCACCGCGCAGCGCGATAGCCTCGCCGCGAAGCCTGCGACGCTCACGGTACATGCCGGCGACTGGATCGTGCGCATGGACCAGCCGTATACCGCGCTCGTGCGCACGGTGCTCGCGGTCCAGCGGTTCCGCCCCGACGATCCCTCTCCGTATGACGACACGGGTTGGTCGCTCGACCAGTTGCGCCACGTCACGGCATTCACCATCGCCGACTCGACGATCCTCACGAAGCCGATGTCGCTGCTCGCGGCCGACGTCGTGGTGAACGGCGCCGCAACCGGCACGGGCAGCACGCTCGCCGTGATGCATGTGGGCGACTGGCGCTCCGCCACGCTGCCGTGGAAGCTCGGCCGCACGGCCGCACGCGTCGCCGACACCGCGTTCGTCGCGAGCGGCACGACGTACCCGGCCGGCACGTACCTCGTGGCGAACAACGCCGACGCGCAGGCGGCCGTGAAGCTGCTCGGCCTCAAGGCCACCGCGCTCGCGCAGGCTCCTTCCGTTCGCACGCACCAGGTGGACCTCCCGCGCATCCTCTTCCTTCACACGTGGATCGAGACGCAGAACGAGGGCTGGGTGCGCCACGCGCTCGAGGAGATGGGCGTGCCGTTCACCTACACGTCCACGCAGTCCGTCCGGACGCCGAGGTTCCTCGACAAGTTCGACGTCGTGCTCCTGCCGCACGTGGGCGCATCGGCGGCCACGGTCGTGAACGGTCGCGCGATGGTGGGGCCACCCATCCCGTGGAAGAAGTCGGCGCTCACGCCAAACCTCGGCGTCATCGACTCGACCGACGACATCCGTCCCGGCCTCGGCTATGAGGGCCTGGCGGCGCTCAAGGCGTTCGTGGACCGCGGCGGCCTGCTCGTCACGGAAGGCAACAGCAGTCGGCTCCCGATCGACTTCGGCTTCACGCCAACGGTGTCCGTGACGGCGACGCCGAGGCTTGTGGCACGCGGCGCCGTGTTCCGCGCGCAGGCGATGGATCGCACGAGCCCCATCCTGTATGGCTACAGCGAGGCGACGATGCCGGTGTACTTCAACACGGCGCCGCTGTTCACCGTCGCGGCAGCGCTCGACGCGGACTCCGCGAGCCGCAAGGTCGCACAGAACACCGCGGACCCTGCGTACGAGCGCGCGCTCGGCGCAGAGCGGGCGCGTGTGGTCCTCCGTTTCACGCCGCGCGCGGACTCGCTGCTCATTTCGGGGCTGCTCGACAACGGCGCGGAGATGGCCGGTCGCGGCGCGGTCGTGGATGCGCCCGTAGGCAAGGGCCACGTGGTGATGTTCGGCATTCGGCCGATGTGGCGGTACGAGACGCAGGGCAGCTACGCGATGCTGCTCAACGCGATGATCAACTGGAATGCGCTGGATGTGAATCAGAAGCGGGGGGAGAAGTGATCTGGGGGACGAGAGGGCGAGAGGACGAGAGGACGAGAGGACTGCTGGACGAGAGGGCGAGAGGGCGAGAGGACGAGAGGGCGAGAGGAACTACGAGCACTGCGGCGGTGCTACTCGCGCTCCTGCTCGGCGTGCAGGGGGCGGCGGCGCAAGGGGCGCTGCCTGCGGTGCCCGGTGCACGGGTCGTCACCATCACGGCGGCGGGGGGCACGGGCAGCGAGCCGTCCATCGCCGTCAATCACTTCAGCCCGAACCAGGTCATCGCGACGGCGGGCGGCGATATGCTCGCCTTTTCCACCGACTCCGCGCGCACGTTCACGCTCGTGAATCCCGCGGGTGAGGGCGGACACACCGGCGGCGATCCGTCGCTCGTGTTCGACGACAAGGGCACCGCGCTCTTTTCGTACCTCGCCATCACGAAGCTCGGCACCACCGCGTACTGGGGGCACGGCTCGGGACCCAACGGTGTGTACGTGCGCCGCTCGCCGGACGGTGGGAAGACATGGGATCGCGACGCGGCCGGCGTGAGCGTGTTCACCGCGAAGGACCCGGTGATCAAGCTGGCCGACATGCCGCGCATCTGGGCCGACGCCAACCCGAAGAGCCCGTACCGCGGCAACCTGTACTACGCGTGGATCGAGTGGGGTCTCGAGAACTCCATCGTGCTGTATTCGCGTTCGACGGACGGTGGGAAGCACTGGTCCAAGCCCATGCGCATCAGCACCGTGCCCGGCCTGCCGCGCGACGACAACGGGTCCGTCGTCGGCATCATCGGCACGGTGGCGCCAGACGGGACACAGTACGTGGTATGGAACCAGGGGTTGAACATCACGCTGGCGGTTTCAAAAGACGGCGGCAAGTCGTTCGCGCCGTCGCGTCCGATCATCGACGTGGGGCCGCCGTACTTCGGCGGCACCGGCAGCGTGCCGGGCGTGGCGCGCACGATGGGCTTTCCGCAGGTGGGCGTGGACGCGAAGTCCGGCGCGCTCTACGTATCATGGAGTGACTACCGCAACGGCGACGTGGACGTCTTCTTCGCGCGCTCCACGAATCACGGCCGCACGTGGACGAAAGCGCAGCGCGTGAACGACGACGCCATCCACGATGGCAACGACCAGTTCTTCCAGTGGATGACGGTCGATCCCGCAAACGGCGACGTCTACGTCCAGTTCTTCGATCGTCGAGCGGATGCGGCCAACCGCCAGACGCGCGTGACGCTCGCGCGATCCACCGACGGCGGCCGTACCTTCCGCAACTACGACTGGTCCGACCGCGCGTTTGCCGGCGAGGACGCGTTCCTCGGCGACTACATGTGGCTGACGGCGTTCGAGGGCCGCGTGTATGGCGTGTGGGCCGAGGCAGCGCCGGCGGACTATGTGACGACGCGGCCGCGGCGCACGGGCGCGTCGCCGACGATCATCCGCGTGGGCACCGCCGACTTCCGGGGCGTGCACTGACGCTCCTCGGCGCAGTGGAAGCGGGCGGCACGAAGTTCGTGTGCGCCGTGGGCACGGGTCCGGACGACATCCGGGCCCGCGTTCGCATTCCCACCACGACGCCCGATGAGACGCTCGCGAGCGTGGTGTCGTTCTTCCGCGCACAGAGGGAGGCAGTCAGTGCCGTGGGCATCGGCGCGTTCGGTCCGCTGGATCTCGCGCCGGCATCACCGACGTTCGGGTTCATCACCAGCACGCCGAAGCCGGGCTGGAGCCAGTGCGACATTGCGGGACGTCTTCGCACCGCGCTGGGCGCGCGTGTCACCATCGACACTGATGTCAACGCCGCCGCGATCGCCGAGCATCGCTGGGGTGCGGCACGCGGCGCGGGGACGGTGCTGTACATGACGATCGGTACCGGCATCGGCGGCGGCGTACTGGTGAATGGCGCGCCACTGCATGGGATGCTACATCCGGAAATCGGGCACATGCCGGTGCCGCAGGATCGCGTCGCGGACCCGTATCCCGGACGCTGTCCGTACCACGGCGCGTGTCTCGAAGGACTGGCGTCGGGACCCGCGGTGCACGAGCGATGGGGCCAGCCGGGCGAGACGCTGCCGGTGGATCACGCGGCGTGGGCGCTCGAGGCCCGCTATCTCGCGCTGGCGCTGGCGAGTTGCATCTATACGCTCTCGCCGGAGCGCATCGTGCTCGGCGGCGGCGTGATGCAGCAGCGGGGGCTGTTCCCGCTCGTGCGTCGTGAGGTGCAGGCGCTGCTCAACGGCTACATCCGCGCGGCGAGCGTGGAGACGGACATCGACGGCTACATCGTCGCGCCGGGACTTGGTGTCGATGCCGGTATGCTGGGGGCGCTCGCACTGGCAATGGACCTCACGGCATCCTGAGCCGCTGCGCTCAGGATGACAGGAAGCCGCTGCGTTCAGGATGACAGGGATTCGCCCACCTTCAGCGTCAGAACAACAGCGTCTCGATCCGATGCGCCTGCACCATGCCGGCGTCCTCCGACCAGGCGAACACCGTGAAGCGACCGTCCTGCGAGGCCACGAGCGCGATCGCGTCGCGCTGGTCGTGAATGAACTGCGCCGCGGAGAGATGCCGTGTGCCGCCGAGCTGCACGGGTGGCACCAGCATCGGTCGGTCGTCGAGCACGGGCTCGAGCACCAGCACCTGCTCCACCGCGCCGAACCCCTCGCGCCGCCCGATCTTCGCGCCGAAGGCGAGCACGTCGTAGCGGTCGGTGATGACGGCTGCGCCATCCACCGCCGTGAGTCCGGCGATGGTGTCGATCAACTTGCCCACGCCGTCGCGCCCGCCCGCTCGGCCGCGCTCCTCGGGCGGCAGCGCGAGCAGCGCGGCGAGGCGCGCGAACGGCGGGTCGATCTCGTAGCTCACCGGCTGCACGATGGAATCCTTCCAGCAGTCGGTGCCATGCGGCATCACGAGCAGCACACCACCCCGACCATGGCTGCGCATCGACACGGCAAGTTGCAGCAGCGTGGTGCCTGCGTCGCGGCGGACCGGATCCGCATCGAGGTCCAGTAGCGCGGCGAACAGCGCGCCAAGCAGCGTGGGACAGTCGGGATGGTACGCGCTCTCCTCGTCCATCACGCGGATGCGGTCCGCGCGCAGCACGGCCATGTTGCCGAACTTTCCGAGGTCGGGCCCGCGTCGGTACTTGAGCACGAGCAGCCCCGGCTCCACCACCTCGATGACGAAGCAGAGCTCGGGCAGCTTCCGCAAGGCGCCCCACACCGAGAGCGAGGCATCGTCACCATTGCGCCAGACGCCGAGATGGATGCCGGGTCGTTCGACCGCCGGGGAAAGGCGTGCGAGTGCATCAGGGTTGAGCGGCAGCGGCCTGGCGAACGTGAGCGGCTGCTCCGCGCGGTCCGGCGGCACGAACGCGAGGGAGATCAGCGGCGGCCGTCCTTCCTCTCGGTGCAGGCTCGCCCAGAACGCGGCGTCCACCATCGCCGTGATGGTGGCGGCGTCGGGGATGAGTGCGCGCGCGTGCTCCGGATGTCCGCCACCCGGCGGCGCATGACGCGCGTAGAACCTCCCGACGGTTTCCGCGGCCGCCGGCGCGAGCGCGTACCCGGCGCTGCTCACCGGCCGCGAAGGATCGAGTCTTCTGCCGGAATGATCGCGAGCTGCACCTGCACACCGTCGCGCAGCGCGGTGATGTTCGTCGCCCGGTCGATGCGCTCCCGCGTGCGGAGACGCTGCAGGTCGTCGATGTCGGCGACCACCGCGTCCGCGAGGCCGATCACGATGTCCCGCGCCTTCGCTCCCGCGAACTCGGCGGACGGGCCCACGCGCTCCACGGCGCTGACGACGGCCGCCGAGTACGCGTCGAGCAGGCGGGCATCGCCGGCGGGAATGGTGCGCGCGGACGCCGGTGCGTCCGCGCTCGATGCATTCGCGATCAATTGCAGGGAGTTCGTCATGGGCAGGAAGTCTTCGTACCGTGACATATCGGCGGGTGGCGGCGGCGGTTCCCGCCACCAACGAGGGTACGTCAGATGCGAAGCCCTCAGTCGTTCAGGAGTCAGCTGCAGCTACAGCCATCAGGGTCGCGGCGTCCAGGGTCCGAGGACCGGGTACGCCACACCCCTCGTAGCTGCGGCTGCGGCTGCCCCCTGAACGACTGAGGGCTGGAAGCTGTGCCGTCACGCCGGCGCCGGCCGCCGCGCCACCGGCACCACATCGCTCACCACACGCGTGAGGAACCGCTCGGCATCCTCGCGACGTGAAGGATCCCACTCCGCCGCGAGTTCCGCGAGATGCGTCCGCCGCGCCGTCACAAGCGTGTCGAGCACGTCGCACCCTGTCGAGGTCACCTCGTATGTCGGGATGATGGTGCCGTCCTGGGGACGACGCTCCACCAGCCCACGCACGCCGAGCTCCTCGAGAGCGGCGCGCACGCGTCCCTCCACCACGGTGTGCGCGTTCCCCAGCGGAACCGGATCCGTGCCCGGGTCGCGCTCGAGGCGCACGAGGAGCCACGCCGCCAGCGGACTGAGTGTCTCGCCCGCTCGGTCGAGCACGCGCTGAATGTGCTCGCGCTGCACGGCGCGATCCGACATCGCGGAAAATGCCGCGACGAGCTGTGCCTCCGCGCTATGCTCGTCGTCCGGACGCGCGAACGCCTCCGCAACCTCGTTGCCCGTATTGGCCGCGGACTCGGCGGCGGTCGCACGGAGGGGTCGCTCCGGCAGCAGCCACGTGAGGGCGAAGCCCACGGCGCACACCGATGCCGCCACCAGGAACACGGTATTGAGCGACGCGGTGAACGCGGCGCCGTATGCGTCGCGCAGTGCGGGTGACAATCGCGCGAGCGCTTGCGCCGTCATGTTGCCGGCGCCGCCTCCCGCGGGTTGCGCGCCGGCGGGAAGCGCATGCGCGAGGTTGGCCGCGAGCCGCACCGAGAACACCGCGCCGAGGATCGCGGTGCCCAGCGAGCCGCCGATGAGGCGAAACAACGTGGCGCCCGACGTCGCCACCCCGAGGTCGCGATATTCCACCGCGTTCTGCACCGCGATCACGAGCACCTGCATCACCATGCCGAGTCCGACGCCGAGCAGCAGGATGTCGAGCGAGGTGACCATGCTGCTGGTGCCGACCGAAAGCCGCGAGAGCAGGCCCAGCGCGAGCGTCATCACGCCGGTGCCGATGACCGGGAAGAGCTTGTAGCGCCCCGTGCGGCTGATGAGCTGCCCGGACAGGATGGACATCGTGAGCATGCCGCCCATCATCGGCAGCATCTGCAGCCCGGACGCCGTCGGACTCACGCCGCGCACCACCTGCAAGAACACGGGGAAGTAGGTGATGGAGCCGAACAGCGCGAAGCCAACGATGAGCCCCACGGCCGACGTCACCGAGAACGCGCGCTCACGGAACAGCCTCGGCGGCAGGATCGGCTCGGCCGCGCGCCGTTCCACCAGCGCGAACAGCACCAGCGCGAGCACCGCCGCAGCGCTGAGGCCAACGATCATCGGCGACGAGAACGCGTACGCGCTGCCGCCCATGTCGGCGATGAGCGTCACGGCGCTGAGCACCACGGCCAGCAGCCCCGCACCGGCGTAGTCGATGGCGTGCCTCGTCCGCTCCGCGCGGGCCGGCAGGGTGGCCGCGAGCACGACCAGCGCCGCGACGCCAAGCGGCAGGTTGATGTAGAAGATCCAGCGCCAGGAGAGATGCGTGGTGAAGTAGCCACCGAGGAGCGGGCCCGCGATGCTCGCGAGGCCATACGTGGCGCCGAAGAAGCCCTGGTAGCGCCCGCGTTCCCGCGGCGGGACAATCTCGCCTACCACGGCTTGTGTCGTCACCATCAGGCCACCGCCACCGAGTCCCTGCACGAAGCGGAAGGCGATGAGTTGCGTCATCGTGTGGCTGACGCCGCAGAGCGCCGAGCCGGCGAGGAAAAGCACGACGGCCGATTGGAGCACCACCTTCCGTCCATACAGGTCGCCGAGCTTCCCGTAAACGGGCGTCACGATCGTCTGCGCGAGCAGGTACCCGGTCACCACCCACGCGAGGTGCTCGAGGCAGCCGAGGTCGCCCACGATGGTGGGCAAGGCGGTGGAGACGATGGTGGAGTCGAGCGCGGCGAGCAGCATGACCATGAACAGGCCGCTGAACACCACCATCACCTGGCGGTGGCTGAGCGTCGGTGGCGCCGGCACGGCGCTGGTGGATGGGTCGGTCACGGGGAGCGCTTCGGCACCTTGCGTGCCCGGCGCGCAGCGGCGATTCGAGACGCGCCGGCGCCCGCTGTCATATTCCCGTCAGGTGCCGCTCTTATCCTTGAGGTTGTCCGTTCGACCCCAACTCTCATTCGAGGCTGGCATGACCCGATCCTCCCTGTCCATGAAGGCGACGCTCGCTGCCGCCGTTCTCGTGCTCCCCGCCGTCATGGGCGCGCAGACCTTCAAGGTCGAGAAGTACAACATCGGCGGGGAGGGCGGCACGGATTACGTGACCGCCGAGCCCGGCACGGGTCGCGTGTTCGTCTCGCGCAGCACGCACGTGATGGTGGTGGACGGAATGACGGGCAAGGTGCTCGGCGACATCCTCGACACGCCACGCGTGCACGGCGTCGGGCTCGCGGCGAAGTGGAATCACGGCTTCACCACCAACGGTGGCGACTCCACCGTCACGATGTTCGACCTGAAGACGCTCGCCGCCATCCGGAAGATTCCGGTAAAGGTGGGCGGCCTCGATGGCATCATGTACGACGACGCCAGCGACCGCATCATCCTCACGAACCACAGCCGTCCGGGCACGGCCGTCGCGATCGACCCGACGAGCGGCGACATCACCGGCATCGCGGAGCTCGAGGACAATGCGCCCGAGGGCGCCGTGGCTGATGGCACGGGCCGCATCTTCGTCAACAACGAGGGGAAGAGCACCATCCAGGTTATCGATAGCAAGTCGATGAAGGCGGTGGCCTCGTGGCCGCTGGCGCCGTGCGACGGACCCACCGGCATCGCGTATGATCGCCCCTCCAACCGCATCTTCTCGGGTTGCAGCAAGACGTCAGTGGTGGTGGACGCCGCATCGGGGAAGGTCGTCGCCACGATCGCGAACGGCGACGGGGTCGATGCGCTGGGCTATGACGCCTCGCAGAAGCTGATCTACATCCCGGGCGGGCAGGGCACCGGAACGGTCACCATCGTGCACCAGGATGCGCCCGACAAATACAGCGTGGTCGCCACGGTGCCGACGATCCGCGGCGGGAGGACGATTGCGGTGGATCCCGTCCGCCACGTCGCGTATCTCTTCCAGCCGGAGCGAGGCCCATCCACGCCGCCGCCGGCCGGTTCGCCCGCGGGCACTCGACCCACGCCGGGCGCGATTATTGGGGCGTGGTTCTTTGTGATAACACACTAGTCTAGTCTAGTCTAGTCTAGGACGAGAGGACGAGAGGACGAGAGGACGAGAGGACGAGAGGACGAGAGGACGAGAGGACGAGAGGACGAGAGGACGAGAGGACGAGAGGACGAGAGGACGAG
>JBBRZK010000097.1:0-16831 GCA_038236775.1 Gemmatimonadales bacterium | reverse complement strand
TTCGCTTCGCTCAGGATGACAAAAGCGGATCCTTCGCTTCGCTCAGGATGACAAAAGCGGATCCTTCGCTTCGCTCAGGATGACAAAAGCGGATCCTTCGCTTCGCTCAGGATGACAAGGGGTTCGCGCCGCTCAGGATGACAAGCATCCCTGTCACGGCGGAGTGGCGGGTGCTGGCGGTGCAGCAGGAATGCGTGCGGCGAGCGCATCGAGCGCCTTCCGCAGCTCGGCGTAGCGGTCCCTCGCATCCCGTCCCACACGTTGATCGGCGCCGAGGTTCTCGCTGTAGAGATAGGTGATGTGGGCCTCGAGCCCCGGTCTGCTGTAGCGTACGGGTGGCGTGAGGAACTCCGCATCCAGCGCCGGCACCTTCGCGGCGCGGAGCCGCTCGGCCACGTGATTCGCGTCGCTCACGAGGTCCCGCACCTGAAGGTTGAACGCGAGCTGCGACTCGAGGATCGCCTGAGTGATACCGTCGCGCGTGACGCGCGGGTCGGCGGTGATGACGAGCGGCTGCGTGGTGCTCGTGCCGCCCGCGGTGAGGCGCACGGAGAACGTGCCCGGCGCCACCATGGGCCCGCTGCGTGAACGTTGTGTGGCGTTGGATGTCCACGGACCCGGGTAGGTCATGTCCCAGATGAAGCGGTTGAGTCCAGCATGTGTCGGAAGCTCCGGCGCGCCGACGCGACCGGACGGGCCGCGGACGCTGTCGCTCGCGACATGGCGGATCACTGCGCCGCGTGCGTCGAGGATGTCGAGCGACACGGGGCCCGAGGGCGACGCGAGCCAGTAGTCGATCATCGCGCCGGCCGGCGGATACTGCGGCGCGTCGTCCGACACGCCACGGTCCGCCTCGGCGCCGCCGAAGCCGGCGCGATAGCGATAGCGCGTCGTCGTACGCGGCGCGAAGAGGTGCGCTGGCGTTGCGGCAACGGCTTCCGTCATCTGCTGCAATGGCGCGAGGTCGTCGAGGATCCAGAACGAACGCCCCTGCGTGGAGAGCACGAGGTCCTGCCGATGCACGACGATGTCGGTGATGGGCGTGACGGGCAGGTTGAGCTGGAGCGGATGCCAGTGGCCGCCGTCGTCGAACGAGACGTACATGCCGAACTCGGTGCCGGCGTACAGTAGACCGGCGCGGGAAGGATCCTCGCGGACCACGCGCGTGGGGTAGTCGGCGGGAATGCCGTTGTTGCCCGTCGTCAGCCGCGTCCACGTCTTCCCGTAATCTTCCGTCTTGTAGATGTACGGCTGGAAGTCGCCGAGGAGGTAGCGGAGGACGGCGACGTATGCGGCGCCGGCGCGGAAGGGTGACGGATCGATGTTCTGCACGCGGCCGCCGGGCGGAAGACCCTTGGGTGTCACGATCGTCCAGGTGCGGCCACCATTCCGCGTCACGTGGATGGGCCCATCGTTGGCGCCGGTCCAGATGACGCCGGCCTTCACCGGCGACTCGCGGATTGCGTAGAGCGTGGCGTACATCTCCTCACCGGTGGCATCCACGGTGATGGGATTGCCCGAATACACCGCGCGGTAGCGCGGATCGTTTGCCGTGAGGTCGGGGCTGATCGTTTCCCACGTGACGCCTTCGTCCCGCGTGCGGTGCACGTACTGCGAACCGTAGTAGACCGTGTGCGGCTCGTTCGGTGACACTTCCATGGGGGAGACGCGCTGGAAGCGATAGCGCAGGTCCTGGTTCGCGTTGCCGTAGAGCGACTGTCCGCCGATCCAGTACTGCTGCTCCTGCCCCGTGCGCAGGCTCATGCGGCTCCACTGTCCCTTGCAGGCGCCGTACACGGTGTCGGGGTTGGTGCGGTTCGGCGCGATGGGTCCTGTTTCGCAGCCGGGGCCCTGGCGCCAGCTCTGGATGGGGTCGTCGAGCGCGTTGGAGCCGACGGGCAGGCTGGGGACGATGAGCGTGGTGTTGTCCTGCTGCGCGCCGTATACGCGATACGGATACTGGTTGTCCACCGCGACCTGGTAGATCTCCGCGGTCGGCTGGTTTTCCTGCGTGCTCCAGCTCTGGCCGCCGTTCAATGACACGTTCGCGCCGCCGTCGTTCGACTGGATGAAGGCCTGCCCGTTCTTCGGGTTGATCCACATGTCGTGGTTGTCGCCGTGCGGTGTGCGCATCGTGCGGAAGGTCTTCCCGCCATCGACTGACTTGTAGAAGCCCTCGGTGCCGACGTAGACGACGTCCGCGTTCGTAGGGTCCGCGTCGACGTTGTCGTAGTAGAACGGGCGCGTGATGAGGCCGGGCGTGGTGTTCATGAGCGTGAAGTGGTCGCCGGCGTCCTCGCTGCGATAGAGGCCGCCGCCCATCTTGGCCTCCACGAGCGCGTAGAGGCGCAGCGGTGCGGCAGCCGATACCGCGAGGTCACTCTTGCCGACGACTCCCGTGGGGAGTCCACCGCCGAGGCGCGTCCAGTGGTCGCCGCCGTCGGTGCTCCGGAAGATGCCGTCCTCACCGCCGCCGCTGATGATCGTCCACGGGCGGCGCTGGCCGTGCCACATGGTGGCGTAGACCACGTTCGGGTTGCCGGGCTGGAGCTCGATGTCCACCGCGCCCGTGCTGTCGGAGAGGAAGAGCACGTTGTCCCACGTGACACCGCCGTCCTTCGTGCGGTAGACGCCGCGTGTCCTCGTATGCATGAACGGATTGCCGACCACCGCCGCGAACGCCGTGTTCGGGTCGGAGGGATGAATGACGAGTGCACCGATCTGGCCGGCGTCCTTCAGGCCGCTGAACTTCCACGTGTGTCCCGCATCGGTGGATTTGTAGATGCCCTTGCCGATGGACACGTTGCTGCGGATGGCCTCGGAGCCGGTGCCGACGTAGATGATGTTCGGGTCAGAATCGGCGACGTCGATGGCGCCGATGGACGACGACGCGAAGGACTGGGCCGAGATGTCGTGCCAGGTGATGCCGGCGTCGGTGGTCTTCCAGATGCCGCCACCGGTGGACCCGAAGTAGAAGGTCATCGGTTCCTGGTTCACGCCCGTGACTGCCGTGACGCGGCCGCCGCGCGCCGGCCCGATCATCCGGTAGCGCATGGCGCCAATGCGGGCGGGGTCGAACGAGGCGACATCCTGCCGGGCGGGGGCCTGGGCGCGGACGGGGCGGCCGCTGGTAGAGAGGGCGAGGCAGGCGAGGAGGAAGGGCGTGGCGAGTCGCATGAGTCTGGATGGGTGGAAGCGCGCGCTGGCGGAAGGGCGTCGCGTGGAGCGAAGATGGCGAGAAGTGCGCGCGCGGGAAAGCAGATGCTTCGCTTTGCTCAGGATGACAGGTGGGGCTACGCTCAGGGCAGGCGATTCGCTCAGAGCCAGCACGGATTGTCATCCCGAGCGAAGCGAAGGATCTGCGTGCGGCCGGGGGGAAGCAGATCCTTCGCTGCGCTCAGGATGACAAAGGGGGCGGTAACCCATTGGACCGGGCCGGGTGTCGAACCATTGTGGTCCGTTCCGCGTAGATGAAGGTAGAGTGCGGTGTGCGCGCCCCGGGGCACGGCGGCGGAAGCACCTGTCCCCCCGTGCACCTCAGCGTTCGGAGCTTGAGTGGGAGCTGCGTTCGAGTCCGTTCTCACCTTCCTGTTCAAGTATCCGCCACGCGTCTTTCACCGCGGCGACTTCGTGCTCGCGCCGGTGGTGCCGGTGCTCCTCCTCGCGCTGATCGCCGTGGGAGCACTCGCGCTGGTGGTCCTCTCCTACCGTCGCGTGCAGGCGGTGAGCACGACGGACCGCGCGGTGCTCGGCACCCTGCGGGCGGTGGCGATCCTGCTCGTGCTGGGCTGCCTCATGCGACCCACGGTGGTCCTCTCCAGCGCGGTGAACCAGCGGAATGTCTTCGCCGTGCTGCTCGACGACTCGCGCAGCATGCGTCTGCGCGACGTGGACGGCTTCGCGCGACTCGCGGCGATGCAGCGGGCGTTCGCGGATTCCACGTCACTCATGCACCGGCTTTCGCAGCGGTTCGCGTTGCGCATCTTCCGCTTCGCCGCGGATGCCGGGCCATCGTCCGGCGCGGCGACGCTTACCGGATCTGGCGGCCGCACCGACCTCGCGGGCGCGCTCGACGTCACGCGCGAGGATCTCGCCGGCATGCCGCTCGCCGGCGTGGCCGTGGTCACCGACGGCGCGGACAACGGCGGCGGCGACCTCGCGGCATCGCTGCTCGCGCTCCGTGCGCGGCGCGTGCCGGTGTATACGATCGGCGTGGGCCAGGAGCGCTTTGCGCGCGACATCGCCGTGGAGCGCGTGACCGCCCCGTCGGTGGTGCTCTCCGGATCCACGCTGATCCTCGACGCGGCCATCGCCGTGCGCGGCGCCCGCGGTGAACAGACGACTGTCACCGCCGAGGCGAACGGTCGCATCGTGGCCAGCGAGGACGTGCGGCTGCCGGACAACGGCGACATCGCGCGCGTGCGACTGCGCGTGCCGCCACTCAAGGCAGGCACGTACCAGCTTTCGGTGCTTGCGAAACCGCTGGCCAACGAGACGGTCACCGAGAACAACGCGTACCACACCGTCATCGACGTGCGGCCAGGGCCCGAGCGCATCCTCTATCCCGAGGGCGAGCTGCGTCCGGAATTCGCGTTCCTTCGTCGCGCGGTGGAGGCGGACAGCGGTCTCGAAGTGGTAAGCCTCATGCGCAGCGCCGACCGCAAGTTCCTGCGGCTCGGCGTGCTGGACAGCCTCGAGCTGGTGACGGGATTCCCCACGAAGCGTGAAGAGCTCTTCCGCTTTCGCGCGATCGTGCTCGGCAGCATCGAGTCGTCGTTCTTCAGCGGCGACCAGTTACGCATGCTCGCCGAGTTCGTGAGCCAGCGCGGCGGTACGCTGCTGGCGCTCGGCGGACGTTCGTCGCTGGGAGAAGGGGGCTACTCCGGCACGCCAATGGCCGAGGTGCTGCCGGTGATGCTCGGCGGAGGTGTGGCGGATTCGAACGCGCCCGCGATACCGCTCGCGATCCGGCCCACGGCGGCGGGTCTCGGACAAGCGGCGCTGCAGCTTCGCGCGTCGGACGCCGCGAACGTGGCGCGATGGGATTCACTGCCGGCGCTCACGTCGGTGAACCGGCTCGGCGCACTCCGCTCGGGCGCGACGGTGCTGCTCACCGGCCGCACCGGCGGCAAGACCGGCACGGGACAGGACGTCCCTGTGCTCGCCTACCAACGCTACGGCCGTGGACGCGGTGCGGTGCTCGGCGTGCAGGACACGTGGCTCTGGCGGATGGACGCCAGCATGCCCGCGACGGACGCGACGCACTCGACGTTCTGGCGGCAGTTGCTGCGGTGGGCCGTGGAGGGCGTGCCGGATCAGGTCGAGATTGCAGCCGTGCCGTCGCGCGCGGCGCCCGGCGAGCCCGTGACGCTGCGTGCGCACGTGAACGACTCCACGTTCATGGACGTCAACGACGCAACGGTGTCCGCGCGCGTGACGACGCCGGCCGGACACCAGCTGACCGTGCCGCTGGAGTGGTCGCTCCACGAGGACGGTACGTACACCGGTCGCTTCATCGCCCAGGAAGCTGGCGTCTACGCGCTGTCGGCAGCAGTCCGGCGCGGACGCGACTCGACGGAGTGGGCGGGCAGTTCCCTGCTCGTGGACGACCAGGGCGCCGACGTGGAGCAGGCGGAAATGCGCGCGCCGCTGCTCCGCCGCATCGCGAAGGAGACCAGTGGCCGCTACTATCCGCTCGCCGATGCCAACCGGTTGGCCGATGACGCGGTGTACACGGAAGCGGGGATCACGGTGCGCGACGCACGCGATCTCTGGGACATGCCGGTGGTCTTCCTCGTCCTGGTGTTCCTGATGGGTGCAGAATGGGTGTATCGTCGCCGGCGGGGACTCGCGTGAGGCGCGCGGCGTGGTCGTTCGCACTGGCGATGGCGGCCGTTGCTGTGCCGGCCGTCGTGCGCGCGCAGCGCGTGCACGTGCTCATTGTCACGGGACTGTCGGGCGAGCCGCAGTTCAAGCAGCCGTTCCTCGAAGCTGCGGCGACGTTGGCCGACTCCGCGCGTCGCCGCTGGGGCGTGGCCGACTCGAGCCTCATCGTGCTTGCCGAGGATCCTGCCGCGGACCCGAGGCACATCACCGGCCGTTCGACACGCGAGGAAGTGGCGCGCGCCTTCCTGCGGCTGTCGCGTCGCGTTGCGCCGGGCGACGTGCTGCTCGTGTTCCTCAACGGACACAGCGCGGGCGAGGGGCCGACGTCGCGCGCGAACTTGCCGGGGCCGGATCCCACTGCGACAGACTTCGCCAACTGGCTGGTTGGATTCGCGCGACAGACGGTGGTGTTCGTGAACGCCGCCAGCGGCAGTGGCGACTTCGTTCCGGTGCTCGCGGGTCCGGGCCGCGTGGTAGTCACGGCAACACGCACCGGTATCGAGCGGAACCAGTCGGTGTTCGCGCGCCCATTCGTGCGCGGCCTCACGGGCACCGAGGCGGACGCCGACAAGGACGGCCGCGTGTCCGTGTTCGAAGCGTTCGACTTCGCGCGCCGCGAAGTGGTGCGGCTGTACGAGTCCGACAACAAGATGCTCACCGAGCACGCAGTGCTGAACGACAGCGCGCTCGCCCGCACCATCTCGTTCGGCCCGCCGATCGGCGCGTCGGACCCACGTATCGCCGCGCTCGTGGCCGAGCGACATGCGCTCGAGGTGCAGGTGGCGGCACTGCGGGGTCGCAAGGCGCAGATGGATTCCGCAGCGTACGACCGCGAGCTCGAGCGGCTCCTCCTTCAGATCGCCGAGGAGAGCCAGGCTATTCGCGCGTCGGGAGCGAAGCCGTGAAGCGTTCACTCTTCCTCGCGGCCACAGTGCTGCTCGGAGCGTGGCAGCAGCCGCGCGATCTGCGCGCGCAGGTGCGCGCGCTGACGGACGCCGGCCGGCTCGACGACGCTGAGCGCACTGCGCGGGCCGGCGGACCCACGCTCGGCGAGACGCTTGGCGAAGTGCTGGTGCTGCGCGGACGTCTCGCGGAGGCGGACTCCGTGCTTCACGCCGCGCTGGGCCGCGATCCGGGGCGACGTAGTGCCGAGGCGGCGCTCGCGGAGCTGGCGCTGCGCCGCGGCGATCGCACGGAGGCGCTCCGTCTCGCGGACCGCGTGACCGCACCGTATGCGCAGGACGCCTCGCGCTGGTCGAGCGACGACCTCACCGCCGCGGGCCGCGCCTTCGCGGTGCTCGGCACACGCCGCGCGTCGGCAGTGAAGGAAGCGCTCGCCGCATTCGACGCCGCTGTCGCGGCGGATTCGTCCAATCTCGACGCCTGCATCCGTGCCGGCGACCTGTTGCTGGAGAAGTACAACGCGCCCGACGCGCGCAACTCGTTTGACGATGCGCTGAAGCGCTCCCCCGGTCATGCGCGCGCGCTGCTCGGCCTGGCGCGCGTGACACAGTTCGACGGCACGGGCGATCCGATGCCGCTGCTGCAGCGCAGTCTCGCGGCGAATCCGTCACTGGTGGATGCACGGCTCCTCCTCGCCCGGTTTCATCTCGAGGCCGAGCAGTACGATTCCGCACGGACGGACGTCGCCCAGGCGCTGGCTGTCGATTCGTCGTCACTGCAGGCGTGGTCGCTGCTCGGCGCCACTGCTCGCATGACGGGCGATTCCGCGACGTTCACGCGTTCCGAGGCTGCGGCGCGGCGACTGAGCTCGGCACCGGCGGATTTCTATGCGGAGCTCGCGGAGGCGTTCGTGCGGCAGCGACGCTACGGCGAGGGCATGCGCCTGGCGCGCGTGGCGCTCGGCGTGGACTCGACGTCGGCACGTGTGCTCGGCCTGCTGGGCAACAACGAACTGCATGCCGGCCACATCGCCGAGGGACGTGCATTGCTGGAGCGCGCGTTCGCGATCGATCCGTTCAACCTGTGGCACAAGAACACGCTCGACCTGCTCGACAACCTGAAGACGTTCCGCACGATCGACCGCGGGCATTTCCGCATCGTCGCGCCGCCGGAGGAGGCCGAGCTGCTCGCGACCTACCTGGTGCCGCTGCTCGAGGAGGCGTTCGACTCTCTTTCGGCGCGCTATCACTACCGTCCGTCCGAACCGGTGCGGCTCGAGCTGTATCGCCGGCACGCCGACTTCTCGGTACGCACGCTCGGCCTGTCGGGACTCGGGGCGCTTGGCGTGAGCTTCGGCCCGGTGTTGATGATGGATGCGCCGTCGGCGCGCGCGCGGGGCGAGTTCAACTGGGGGTCGGTCGCGTGGCACGAGCTGACGCACACCTTCACGCTCGGGTTGTCGGCGAACCGGGCGCCGAGGTGGTTCTCGGAAGGGTTGTCGGTGCTGGAGGAGCGGCGTGCGCGCCCGTCGTGGGGCGCGGATGCCACCGTCGAGTTCCTCGCGGCGTATGCGGGTGGGAAGCTGCGTCCCGTGAGCCAGCTGAACGACGGCTTCGTGCGTCCGCGCTACGCCAATGAAGTCGTCCTCAGCTACTACGAAGCGTCGCTCGTGTGCGAGATGATCGAGGCGCAGAAGGGATCGAAGGCGCTGGTGGACATGCTGACGGCGTACCGCGACGGGCTCGATACGCCAACCGTGCTCACGCGCGTTCTCGGCGTGACCCCCGCGGCGTTCGACAAGCAGTTCGATACGTGGCTGCGTGCACGGTTCGCGGCCCCGCTCGCGGCCATCCAGCCTGGCGACGGCAAGAGCCCGGCGACCGGGACCTACGTGTCGACGATGCGCGCGGCGGTGGCCCAGCTGCAGCTCAAGCAGCTGGATACGGCGCGCGCACTGCTGCTCCGGGCGCAGGCGATGTTCCCCACGTATGCGGGAAACGGCGCGGCGTCGTACTACCTCGCGGAGATCGCGCACGACCGCGGCGACCACCGCGAGGCGCTGGCGCAGGTGCAGCGCGTGACGTCGCGCAACGAGACAGCGTGGGATGCAAACCTGCTCGAGGCGGACCTGCGCCAGCAGCTCGGCGATTCCCTCGGCGCACGCGTACCGCTCGAGCGGCTCGTGTGGATGTCGCCGTACGACATCCCGTTGCATGAGCGGTTGGCGGGTCTTGCGGCGCGCGCCGGCGATCATGCGGCCGAGGTGCGTGAGCGACGCGCGATCACGCTGCTGGATCCGCCGGACCCCATCGATGCGCACTACAAGCTGGCGCGCGCCCTGGCCGATAGCGGCGACATCGCGGGCGCGAGGAAGGAGCTGCTCGGCGTGCTGGAGCAGGCGCCGTCGTTCGAACAGGCGCAGTCGCTGCTGCTCGAACTGCGCAAGCGCACACCCGGCGCATCGCCGTGACGTTCCAACGGAGCACCCCCGTCGCGACCTGTACCATAAGGCGCCTGAACCCCGACCACCGCGAGGAATCCGCTTGACCGGTCCCGCCACTTCGTCCGACCTCGACCAGCTCGACGACGCCGCGCTCGCCGACCGCCTCGCCGCGGCCAGCGCGCGCATCACGATCGAGCTGCGCAAGGTCATCGTCGGCAACGACGACATCATCCAGCAGGCGCTGATCGCGCTCTTCGCCGGCGGCAACTGCCTGCTCGTGGGCGTGCCCGGCCTCGCGAAGACGCTGCTCATCTCCACGCTGTCGCGCGCGCTGGACCTCAAGTTTTCGCGCATCCAGTTCACGCCGGACCTCATGCCCTCCGACGTCACCGGCACGGACGTGATCCAGGACGATCCCGAGACCGGGCAGCGGCGGCTGACGTTCATGGCCGGCCCCGTGTTCACGAACGTCCTCCTCGCGGACGAGATCAACCGCACGCCGCCGAAGACGCAGGCTGCGCTGCTGGAGGCCATGCAGGAGCGGCGCGTGACGGTGCAGGGACGCACGTACGATCTCGCACCGCCCTTCTTCGTCTTCGCCACGCAGAATCCCATCGAGCTCGAGGGCACCTATCCGCTTCCTGAAGCGCAGCTCGACCGGTTCATGCTCGAGATCGTGCTCGACTACCTGCCGGAAGAGGAAGAAGTGAACGTCGTGCGCGCGACGACCTCGGTGCCACAGGAAGCGGTGCATCCGGTGGTGTCGCGCGAGGAGATCCTCGCCTTCCAGCGGGTGGTGCGCCGAGTGCCCGTGGCGGATGCGGTGACGCGGCATGCCGTGAAGTTCGTGCGCATGACCAGACCCACGGTGGCTGGCGCGCCGGAGTTCATCAAGCAATGGGTGTCGTACGGCGCCAGCGTCCGCGCGGCGCAGGCACTGGTGCTCGGCGCCAAGGCGCGGGCGCTGCTGCAGGGCCGCAGCCACGTGACCTTCGACGACGTGCGTGCGCTGGCGCTGCCGGTGCTGCGGCACCGCGTGCTGCTGAACTTCCAGGCGCAGTCGGAGAAGGTGACGACGGACCAGATCATCACGCAGCTGCTCGCCGCCGTGCCCATTCCCCGTTCCGCGCTCTGACGCCGACGATGCCCGCCGCGCCCGCCTCCTTCCTCGACCCCGCGCTCCTCGCGAAGATCTCCGATCTCTCGCTGCTCGCGCGCACGGTGGTGGACGGCTTCATGCACGGCCAGCATCGCTCCATGCGGAGGGGCTCGTCGATGGACTTCGCGCAGCACCGGTCATACCAGCCGGGCGACGACCTCAGGCGCATCGACTGGCGCGTGTTCGGACGCACCGATCGCTACTACGTGAAGGAGTACGAGGCGGACACCAATGCGAGCGTCATGTTCGCGCTGGACTCGTCGGCCTCGATGGACTTCGGCAGCGGCGCCGTGACGAAGTACGACTATGGCCGCTTCCTCGTGGCGTCACTTGCCTGGCTCTCGCAGCACCAAGGTGACCGCGTGGGGCTCGCGACCTTCACCGGCGATCTCGTGGACGTGGTGCCGCCATCCACGCGCCATCTCCAGCTGCTGCTGCACACGCTGGGGCGCTCGTGTGCGACGGGAACGGGCAACCTCGCGACGGCCGTCGAGCGGCTCACGCATCTCACCGCGCATCCGGGCATCGCGGTGCTCGTGACGGACTGCTACGAGACGCCCGACGCGCTGGGTCGCGCGGCGGCGTCGCTGCGGATGCGCGGACACGATGTGATCCTGTTCCACCTCGTCGATGCCGCGGAGCGCGACTTTCCGTACACCGCCGCGATGACGTTCGAGGATGCGGAGAGCGGCGCGAAGCTGCCGCTGCGGCCGGACGACCTGCGCGACAAGTACCGTGAGCTCATGGCGGCGCACCACGTCGCGGTTGCCCGGCGGCTCGCGGCGGCGGGCGCGGATTACGTGCGCGTGGAGACCGACCAGCCGCTCGACAAGGCGCTGCACGCGTACCTGGACCGTCGCCTCGCGCGGAGCCGCGTGCGCTGATGGGACTCGGCCTCCTCGTGCCCGCGTTCCTCGCCGGCCTCGTCGCGCTCGCGACGCCCATCTACCTGCACCTGCGCCACCGCGAGAAGGATCGGCCGCAGCGGTTTCCGTCGCTCATGTTCCTCGAGCTGCTGCCCATCCGCACCGCGGAGCGCCGCCGCATCACGGATTGGCCGTTGCTGCTCCTGCGTGCGCTGGCGCTCGTGTTCCTCGTGATGGCATTCGCGCGCCCCGTCTTCTCGCGGCAGGCCGCCGTCGAGCGCGCGCAACGCACTCGCGCGGTCGTCGTGCTGCTCGATCGCTCGCTCAGCATGAGCCGCACCGGCGTGTGGCCGGCGGCCGTCGATTCCGCACGGCGCGTACTGTCGTCGCTCGCGGGCACGGACCGAGGCGCGCTCGTGCTGTTCGACGACGCAGCCGACGTCGCGCAGCCGTTCACCACCGACCGAAGCGCGCTGCTCGCCGCGCTCGGCAAGGCGGCACCGTCGGCGCGGGGCACCCGCTACGCGGCAGCGCTGCGGGCCGCGCGGCAACTCGTGCTGCGCGCCGGTGACGCCGTGCCTGAAGTCGTGATCGTCACGGACCTCCAGCGCAGCGGCGTGTCAGGCGTGGCGGGGCTCGACCTTCCCAAGGGCCTCGCCGTGCGCACCATCGCCGTCGGTGCGAAGGGTGCCGCGAATGCGTCCGTCGCCTCAGTGGACATTCATCGCATTACCGAGCCGCTCAGGACCATGCTGTCGGTGGATGCGCGGCTGGTGTCGCGCGAGGGTGCGGCACCACGGACGGTGCACGCGAGTCTCACGCTCAACGGACGTCCGAGCGGGTCGGAGGTGGTGGTGCTGCCCGCCACCGGCGATGTGCGCGTCGTGTTCGCACCAGTGCTGCTGCCCGCCGGCCGAGTGCGCGGCACCGTCTCGATGGACCCCGATGCGCTCGCCGCGGACGACACGTTCAACTTCGCCTTTTCGTCGGACGACGTGGTGCGCGTGCTGCTCGTGGCGCCCGATGACGCAATCGGCGACGAGACGCTGTTCTTCGAGCGCGCGCTCACGGTGGGGAACACACCGTCGGTGCACGTCGAGCGCGTGCGCGCCGGCGCGCTGGATGCGCGTGCGCTGCGCACCGCCGCGCTCGTGGTGCTCTGGGACACGCCACTGCCAGCGGGCAGCGTGGAGATCGCGCTGTCGAAGTACGTGGAGGACGGCGGCGGACTGGTCGTCGCGGTGAACCGGCGATTGGGCGCGCGCGGGCGTGCGTCGCTGCTGATGCCCGCCACCGTGGTTGGCGAAACGGATCGCCTCGCGGACCGCGGCGGCGCAATCGGCGACGTGCGCTTCGATCACCCGCTCTTCTCCGTCTTCCGCAGCACGCCCTCGGCTCTGGCTGCCGCGCGATTCCTCCGGTATCCGCGGCTGGAGCCACTCGCCGGGAGTGACGTGCTGGCTCGCTTCGACGATGGCCTCCCGGCAGTGATCGAGCGTCGCGCGGGACTCGGCCATACCGTGGTGGTTGGCGCGCCTCTCGACGCGCGGTCGGGCGACTTTCCGCTCCAGAGCGCGTACCTGCCCTTCCTCCAGCGGCTCGTGATGTACGCGTCGGGACGCGATGCGACCTCGCTCGCCCGTTTCACGGGCCAGACCTGGCTGCTACCGGGCGCGCTCACGGAGCCCGCCGTGCTGACGCCGCGGGGCGCGATCGTGCGGCCCGCGAAGGACAGCGTGGGGGCCACCGTGGCGCTCCGTGAATCGGGAGTGTATGCGTTATACGAGGGCCGGGTGCAGGGCGAGCCGGCTGCGCTGCTCGCCGTGAACCCGCCCCCTGGCGAATCGGACCTGACGCCGATGGACGCACGCGATCTGCTCCTGGGCGTGCGCGAGAGTACGGTCTCGGCGAGCGCATCGAGTGACGTGCCCACGCAGAAAGAAGTGGAAGGTCGTCAACGACTCTGGCGCGCGCTGCTCATCGTCGTCGTGCTGCTGCTGTTGATGGAAACGTTCGTAGCGAACCGGGGCTGGCGTGGAACGGCCAGCCGGATCGGTGCGGCACCTGACGGGAGGGGATCATGACGCCGGCGAACCAACTGGTCGCATCCCTCGGTACGCTTCGGCGGCAGTGGCGCCGCCGCGTCGTGCTGGAGTCCATGGTGTGGATCTTCGTCGCCGCGCTCCTCGCCGTGGTGGCCGGCGTGCTGATCACGCTCACGTTCGGCGCCGGCAGCGCGCCCGTGCTGTTCATGCGCGGGCTCGGCTATGCGCTGGTGATCGTGGCCATCGTGCGCTACCTCGTGCGTCCGCTGGTACGCAAGGCGAGCGACGAGCGGTTCGCGCTCTACGTGGAAGAACGCGCTCCGCAGCTGCAGCAAGCGCTCCTGTCTGCGGTGCACGAGCTTCACGCGCCGCCGGCGCAGCGCGCGTCGCCATCGCTCACGTCGCGGCTGATGGAAAGAACTCTCGCCGTGCTTCGACCCATCGAGCGTGACCGGAGCCTCGAGCGTCCGCGTGAGCGCAAGGCGTTTCGCTCGCTGGGGATCCTTGCCGTGGCGGCAGCACTGCTCTTCGCCGCCGGCCCGAAGCAACTGCGCCACACCGCGCGCCTCATCTTCGCGCCGTGGTCGGTGGCGGAAGCGGCGACGCCGACGATGGCCGTGCGCGTGCAGCCCGGCAACGCATCCGTGCCGCGCGGCGCGGCGGTGGACGTGAAGGCCGCGCTCCAGGGATTCGAGACCGATGGCGCGGAGCTCGTGTTCCGCAGCGATTCGGCGGCGGAGTGGACGCGGCTGCCCATGTCGCGCGATTCCGTGGCCGGCGCGTTCACGTCGCGCGTGTTCGACCTCACGCACGCCACCGAGTACTTCGTGGATGCGAACGGCATCCGCTCGCCGACGTATCGGCTCACGGTCACGGACCTCCCCGCGCTCAGCCGCCTCGCGATCGACCTCCGCTTCCCCGCGTACACCGGCATGGCGGCCGAGCATGTCGCCGACGGCGGGGACGTTGCCGCCGTCGTGGGCACCACGGTCACGGTGCACGCCACGATCACGAAGCCGGTGCGTGGGGGCTCGCTGGCCTTCGACGACGGGTCACGCGTGCCGCTCGCAGTGGGCGCGGATGGAAAGCTCGCCGCCTCGTTCCCTGTGAAGACGACCGGCTTCTATCGCATCGATCTCGTGGCGCCGGACGGCGCCAGCGTGCCGGGCTCCGTGCAGTATGCCGTGGAAGCGTTGCCGGACCGGCCGCCCACGGTGCGCATCGAGGAGCCCGGTCGCGACACGAAGGTGACGAACATCGAGGAGGTCACCGTCGCCGTCGCGGCGACGGACGACTATGGCGTGACGTCGCTCCAGCTCCGTTACCGCGTCAACGGCGGCGACGAACAGAAGATCGCGCTCACGGACAGCGGGCGCCGCAATCCGCTCGAGCCGCGCGCGGCCCACACGTTCTTTCTCGAGGAGCAGAAGCTCTCACCGGGCGACCTGATCACCTACAATGCCGTGGCGCGCGATGGCGCCGGCAATGAAAGTTCGAGCGACGTCTACTTCCTCGAAGTACGTCCCTTCGGCAAGAACTATAGGCAGGTGGACCAGCAGGGCCGTGGCGGTGGCGGCGGTGGTGGAGGCGACTCACCGAGCGGCTTCGTGGCGCGCCAGCGCGAGGTCGTCGCCGGTACGTTCAACTGGATGCGCGACAGCGCGAAGACGTCGGCACGCGTGCACCGCGAGGACATCGCCACGATCAACATTGCCGAGGGTCGCCTGCGGGAAGAAGTGGCGACAATGGCCAACCGCATCGCCACGCGCGGCGCCGCGCGCACCGATACCACGTTCGCCCTCATCCAGCGCGAGCTGGAGGAAGGCGCGAAGTCGCTGCAGGCGGCGGAGGAACAGCTCGTCAAGTCGAAGGGCCGCGAAGCGCTACCCCTCGAGCAGCAGGGACTGCAGCGGCTGCAGCGCGCCGAGGAGCTGTATCGCAACGTGCAGGTACAGATGGGTGGTGGCGGCGGTGGAGGTGGCGGTGGAGGCGGCGGCTCGCAGAAGGCGGAGGAGCTCGCGGACCTGTTCGAGCTCCAGACGGACAAGCTGCACAACCAGTACGAGGCGGTGCAGCAGCAGTCGCAGCAGGCCGCGCAGCGCGAGGTGGACGCGACGCTCGAGCGGCTCAAGCAGCTCGCGAGCCGCCAGCAGCAGGAGAACGAGCGCGTGCTGAAGCTCGCCGCCGCGATGCGCGAGAAGCTCGGCCGCGATCCATCGGGCGGTGGCGGTGGCGGCGGCGGCTCGCAGCGCGAGCTGGCGCGGCAGGCGGAGGAGGAGGCGCACAAGCTGGAGCGGCTCGCGCGCGAGCAGAAGTCGCAGGAGCTCAGCGACGCTGCCTCGAAGATGCAACAGGCAGCCGACGCGATGAAGCGCGCGGCGACCGGATCGGCAGCGCAGGGTGCGGCCGCGCTGGACCAGCTCGGCCGCGCGACGAAGGGTCTCGAGGGCGCGCGCTCCGCGGCCATGGGCAACAGCGTGAAGAAGCTCGCGCAGCAGGCGAAGGACCTCGAGGACCGCCAGCAGGACATCGCGAAGGGCGTGGCGGGCCTCGCCGGCGCGGCGCCGGACAAGCGCGGTGAGCAGATGCGGCAGATCGGCGAAAAGAAGGACGCACTCCGGAAGGACGTGCAGGCACTGGAGGACGACGCGCGGCGCGCGGCGCAGGAGGGTGCGCGCGAGCAGCCCGCTGCGGCGGCGAAGCTGGGCGATGCGGCAAACGCCATCCGCGAGCAGCGGCTGCCCGCGAAGATCGACTTCGGGAAGACCGTGATCCGTAGCGGCTCGACGGACTATGCGAACGCGTGGGAGACGCAGATCGGCAACGGCCTGAAGGACGTTGCCGACCGCATGCGCTCGGCCGCGGGTGCACTCGGCGGCCAGCCCGCCGGTGCGGCGCAGGAGAAGAGTCTCGAGCGCGCACGCGAGCTCGTGCGCGACATGTAATCACTGCGGCGGCGCATCGGCGACAAGACGGGGCAGGACGGCGAGCAGCTCGCTCAGGCCGGCCAGCCGGGAAAGAGTGGGCAGCCGGGACAGTCGGGCCAGCCGGGACAGTCGGGGCAGTCGGGCCAGCAGGGACAGTCTGGGCAGCAGGGACAAGCCGGACAGCAAGGGCAGGGCGGACAGCAAGGGCAGGGCGGACAGCCCGGCAGCGCGCCCAATAGCCAGGTGCGCGGCGGCGGAAACGGAATGCCCGCGAACGGCATCACCCGCGAGGACGCGCGACAGCTCTCGCGTGAGTTCGCGCTACGCCGCGAGGCGGCCGAGGCACTCCGCCGCGACCTCGCGAAACAGGGCATCGCGTCGAAGGAACTCGACCGGGTGATCGACGAGATGCGTCGGCTCGACGCCAGCAACCTCACGGGAGGCCCGAAGGGCATCGACGAGTTGCAGGCGTCGGTGATCGACGGCCTCAAGACCTTCGAGTTCTCGCTGTACCGGCGTCTCGGTCTCGGTGACAGTACTGGTCCCGCGACGGGATCGAGTGCGCCGGTGCCCGCGGAGTATCGTCGCGCGGTGGAGGAGTA
>JBBRZK010000096.1:0-17077 GCA_038236775.1 Gemmatimonadales bacterium | reverse complement strand
CAGTCGTCCACCGTGGCGGTAGTGACGCCGAGCGCGTGCGACAGCGGGATGTTGAAGACGCTGAACGCGTAGGCCTGGCCGATGGAGAGATGCACCGCGAGCGCGGCCGGCGGTACGCGCCACCGGTCGTAAGCCGGCGGTGCGACGGTCCGCTCACGGTCGAGGAATGCGAACATCGTTGTCCGGGGCGATTAAGCGTTCGGGACGGCTCGGTGACTGACGAATATGAAAATCGCCACAGGCGACGGCAATGATCTTCAACATTCGGCAATGGTGTGAACTACACCTGGCAGCCACCAACGACGAAAGGGGGGGCGCGGACTCCGCGGATGGAACGGATCAAAGCCGATCATATCGCGGCCGCAACTACCGGTCGGTGCGCCGGATCAAGTAATTCGATTTTGAGTGTTGGAGCGGGTTGTCGCTGCGCATGGAGAGCGGGGTGCACACGGAGAGATCCATGGGATCTGTGCCTTTTTCCGCGTGATCCGCGCTTCACGGGAGCACCTTGCCGAGGTACTCCCGCCTTCATCGTTCGACCTACACCAGCAAATCAGGCGATGTCGAACCGATCGAGCATCATGACCTTGTCCCACACGCGAACGAAGTCGCGCACGAACGTCTCCTTCGCGTCGTCGGCCGCGTAGACTTCCGACAGCGCGCGCAGCTGCGAGTTCGACCCGAACACCAGGTCCACGCGCGTCGCCGTCCACTTCACCTCGCCGCTCTCGCGATCGCGACCCTCGAACAGCGTCTGACTGCCCGGCATCGGCGCCCACTCGGTGTCCATGCCGAGCAGGTTCACGAAGAAGTCGTTCGACAACGTTTCCGGACGGTCAGTGAACACGCCATGCTCCGACTGGGCATAGTTCGCGTTCAACGTCCGCAGCCCACCGACGATTATCGCCATCTCCGGCGCGGTGAGCGTGAGAAGCTGCGCGCGGTCGATGAGCAGTTCCTCCGGCGACTTCGTGAACGCACGCTTCTGATAGTTGCGAAAGCCGTCGGACAACGGCTCGAGCGGGTTGAAGGAATCCGCGTCAGTCTGTTCCGCGGACGCATCCATGCGGCCAGGCGTGAACGGCACCTCGACGTTTACGCCGCCCTTCTTCGCCGCCGCTTCCACCGCGGCGCATCCGCCGAGCACGATCAGGTCGGCGAGGGACACCTGCTTGCCGGCCTTCTGCGCGCCGTTGAACTCCTTCTGGATCGTCTCCAGGATCTCGAGCGCGCGGGCGAGCTTCGCGGGCTGGTTCACTTCCCACGTCTTCTGCGGCGCGAGGCGAATGCGCGCGCCGTTCGCTCCGCCGCGCTTGTCGGAGTCGCGGAAGGTCGACGCCGACGCCCAGGCGGTCGACACGAGCTGCGCGATCGACAGACCGGACGCGAGGATCTTCTTCTTCAGTGCTGCCATGTCCGCCGCATCGACCAGCAGATGATCCACGGCCGGAATCGGATCCTGCCAGATGAGCTCCTCGCTCGGTACGAGTGCGCCGAGGTAGCGAGGGCGAGGCCCCATGTCGCGGTGCGTGAGCTTGAACCACGCGCGCATGAACGCCTCTGCGAGTTCATCCGGATTCTCGTGGAAGCGTCGCGAGATGGGTTCGTAGATCGGGTCGAAGCGGAGCGCGAGGTCCGACGTCAGCATCATGGGCGGATTCCGCTTGCCGGCCTCGTGCGCATCAGGCACCAGCGTCTGCGCGGACGGCGCGGTCGGCTTCCACTGCTTCGCGCCCGCGGGGCTCTTCGTCAGCTCCCACTCGAAGCCGAACAGCGTGTCGAAGAACGAATTGTCCCAGGTGGTCGGCGTCGGCGTCCAGGCGCCTTCGAGACCGCTCGTCGTCGTATGACCGGCGATGCCGCTCTCGTAGCTGTTCTTCCACCCGAACCCGAGCGACTCGATCGGCGCGCCTTCCGGCTCGGCGCCGACGAGCTTCGGGTCGCCGGCACCGTGTGCCTTGCCGAAGGTGTGGCCGCCGGCGATGAGCGCGACGGTTTCCTCGTCGTTCATCGCCATGCGCGCGAACGTCTCCCGAATGTCCTTCGCCGAGCCGAGCGGATCGGGCTGGCCCTTCGGTCCTTCGGGGTTCACGTAGATGAGGCCCATCTGCACCGCGGCCAGCGGCGCCTCGAGCACGAGCTCATCCGAGTAGCGCGCGTTGCCGAGCCATTCCTCCTCGACGCCCCAGTAGATGTCCTGCTCGGGCTCGAACGCGTCCTCGCGTCCGCCGCCGAAGCCGAACGTCTTCAACCCCATCGACTCGATCGCGGCGTTGCCGGCGAGAATCATGAGGTCGGCCCATGAGAGCTGCTTCCCGTACTTCTGCTTGACGGGCCAGAGCAGTCGTCGCGCCTTGTCGAGATTGCCGTTGTCCGGCCAGCTGTTCAGTGGCGCGAAGCGCTGCGAGCCCGACGACGCGCCGCCACGGCCGTCCGCCGTGCGATAGGTGCCGGCGCTGTGCCACGCCATGCGGATGAACAGCGGACCGTAGTGCCCCCAGTCGGCAGGCCACCATGACTGCGACCGCGTCATGAGCTCGCGCAGATCCTCCATCACCGCATCGAGGTCGAGCTTCTCGAACTCGGCGGCATAGTCGAAGGCGGCGCCGAGTGGGTTGGTAGTCGGCGTATTCTGGTGAAGCACCGCGAGATTGAGCTGGTTGGGCCACCAGTCGCGGTTCGACCGGGACCGGCCTCGCGGTGCCGTGGCGTGCACAACGGGGCACTTCGCCCCAGCTTCGATTGATGTTTCCATGTTTGAACCTCCACCGGATTGCAGCGTTCCGAACGAACTGCTGCGTAGTTGAAGGTTAGACCCCCAGCCAAGGGGCGACAATGGGAGCTTCCCATATGCGAACGAGGCCGGAGACGCGAACTACGCCCGACAAGCACAAATGACGAAGGGGGAGACACGGATTCCGCGGATGAGACTGATAGAAGCCGATCTGATCGTTGCCGAGGCAGGCGAGGGGCGCGCCGGAATTCGGTTCCGGAACATCAAAGGCCATTCATTTTTTGTTGGTGCGGAGAATGCTCGTCGCTGCGCATGGAGAGCGGTGTGCGTCCGGAGAGATCCGCGCTGATCGGGCAGCCTTCCGTGTGATCCGCGTTCCCCCTCGTCGTTGATGCCGGACGCGCCCCGTGTGGATCGGCTGGCGAAGATCGACGTTTGCCTCCACAATGCGAGGGACGAGTGCGTACTGCATTCATAAATTCATCCACGCCCCGCTCGCCCGACCCCCACGCTCATCGACATGCGACTCCGCCCCTCCCGCCTGCTGCTCGCGATGCTCGCCCTCGCCGCTGCCAGCCCGCTATCCGCGCAGTCCGTCGATCCCGCCGCCGCGATGCGCTGGCGCCAGATCGGCCCCACACGTGCCGGTCGCGCGCGCGCCCTCGCCGGCGTGCCCACGCAGCCGAACGTGTTCTACATCGGCTTCGACAATGGCGGCGTCTGGCGCTCCACCGACTACGGGTCCACGTGGCAGTCGCTGTTCGACGACCAGCCCACCGGCTCCATCGGCGCCATCGCGGTTGCGCCGAGCGACCCGAACGTCATCTACGTAGGCAGCGGCGCGGGGATCATCCGCCCCGACCTCGCCACCGGCGACGGGATGTACAAGTCCACCGACGCCGGACGGACATGGACCCACCTCGGCCTGCATGACACGCAGATGATCGCGTACATCGACGTGGACCCGAAAGATCCCAACCGGCTCTTCGTCGCGGCACTCGGCCACCCCTACGGCCCGAATACGGAGCGGGGCATTTTCCGCTCGACGGATGGTGGTCGGTCGTTCCAGAAGGTGCTCTACAAGGATGAGTACACGAGCGGGAACGACGTCCGCATCGACCCGAACAATTCGAGCATCGTGTACGCGACGCTCTGGCAGCAGCAGCAGGGCTTCATCGAGGGACGCGAGTTCGGCGCAGCGGGCAACGGCGTCTTCAAGTCCACGGACGGCGGCACCACGTGGAAGCCCATCAACGCCGGGCTGCCATCGGTGATCGAGGCGAACATCGCGATTGCGCCAAGCAATTCGCGCGTGCTGTATGCGACGGTGGCGGGCGCAGCGGGGAACAACGCCACCACCGGCACCGTGAACCTCTACCGCAGCAGCGACGCCGGCGAGCACTGGTCGCTCGCGCAGGCGGGACCCGGCGGCGCGGCGCCGCGCGTGATGGACGATCGTCCGCTCGCGCGCATTGGCGGCGGCGACCTGCCAACCGTGACGGTCGATCCGAAGAACGAGAACGTGGTCTACAGCGCGTCCACCGTGATGTGGCGCTCCGACGACGGCGGCGTGACGTGGACGGCAGTGCGCGGCGCGCCCGGCGGCGACGACTACCAGCGCGTGTGGGTCAACCCGAACGACACGAACATCCTGCTCGTCGTGGCTGACCAGGGCGGCGTCATCTCCGGCAATCACGGCGAGTCGTGGAGCAACTGGTACACGCAGCCGACGGCGGCGATGTATCACGTGTCGACGGACAATGCATTCCCGTACATGGTGTGCGGCGGCCAGCAGGACTCTGGCTCCGCGTGCGTGCAGAGCCGGTCGGACGACGGACGCATCACGTTCCACGACTGGCATCCGGTGAACATCCAGGAGTACGGCGTCGCCGCGCCGGATCCGAAAGACCCCGACATGGTGTTCGGCAGCGCGCGGAACGGCGTGTCGCTCTACAACCGGAAGACCGGCCAGACGACGCAGGTCGGCCCCGACATGAGCATCAAGGGCCCGAAGGGCGAGGCGTACAATCGCAACGTGCGCACGATGCCGATCAACTGGTCGCCACTCGATCCGAGCACGCTGTACTACGTGTCGAACGCGGTGTGGAAGACCACCGATCGCGGCACGAACTGGACGCGCATCAGTCCCGACCTTGCGCGGCAGACGTGGACGGTGCCGGCCAATGCCGGCAAGTATGCGAGCACGGTGACGCCCGCGGCTCAGGGCACCATCACCGCGTTCTCGCCATCGCCACTGACGATGAAGGTCATGTGGGCCGGCACCGATGACGGCAACATCCAGGTGACGTCCAGCGGCGGCGCAACGTGGACCAACGTCACTCCCGCGGCGATCAAGCCGTGGTCGCGCATCTTCAACATCGATGCGGGCCACTTCGACGCGGGCACCGCGTACGCCGCGGCGAACACTATGCGCGTGGACGACTACAATCCGCACCTCTGGCGCACGCACGACGGCGGTCGCAGCTGGACGGAGATCAACACAGGCATCTCGGCCGGCCAGCCCACGAGCTCCATTCGCGAGGACCCTCGTGTGAAGGGCCTGCTCTACGCGGCGACGGAGACACAGGTGTGGGTGTCCTTCGACGACGGCGACCATTGGCAGTCGCTGCGCGGCAACATGCCGGCCGTGTCCGTGCGCGACCTCCAGTTGAAGGACGACGCGTCCTGCCTCTGCTCCGACCTCATCGCCGCCACGCATGGCCGCGGCTTCTGGATCCTGGACGACGTCACCCCGCTGCGCGAAGCCGCCGCCATCCGCGCGGCGCAATCGACGCGCTCGGCCTACCTCGTGAAGCCGGCCACCGCGGTGCGCGTGCGCTTCGCGACCAACGAGCCCACGCCGTGGCCGCCCGAGCTGCCCGCGGGTGAGAATCCGCCGCCGGGCGCCAGCATCGATTATTTCCTGCCATCGGGAAGCAGCTCGGCGAAGCTCGAGATCATCGACCGCGCGGGCAAGGTCGTTCGCACGTACACCAGCGCGGAGAAGGCGCCGAGTCCGGATGCGGGCGTCGATCCAGTGGCGTACAATCGTGTGTGTCAGCAGAACCCGCAGGCGCCGCACTGCGCGTTTCCGCTCTACTGGGCTGCGCCGACGATGACCTTGTCGGGCGAGCCTGGCATGCATCGGTTCCAGTGGGACATGCATCTCGAGCCGATCGTGACGCCGGGTGCTGCGCCGGGCGAGCCCGCGGAAGGCGCGGTGCCGCATCGGACGTATCCATCCGTGAATGCGCCGTGGGCGCCGCCCGGTTCTTACACCGTTCGCCTGACGGCGGACGGGACGACGTACACGCAGCCGATGACCGTTCGCCTCGATCCGCGGGTGAAGACTCCGGCCGCAGCGCTGACGAAGCTGGCGTCGCTGTCGCAGGAACTCTATGACGGCGCGCGTATCGCGCATGCGGCGTATCTCGAGGCGCGGGCGAAGTCGGATCAGGTTGCGGCGAGCAATCCGGCGTTGAAGGCGCAATTCGATTCAATCGCGCCGGCACCGGTGCAGCGCGGCGGGCGCGGTGGTGAAGGCGGTGGGTTTGGCCGCGGTCAGATCCCGGCGGGTCCGCCTACGCTCGAGAGCGTGAGCACCGCGATGCTCGCGGCGGCAATGTCGATGCAGAGTGCTGATGTCGCCCCGACGGCGCGTCAGGTCGACGCGGCCGCGAAGGCGACGGCGCAGTACAGGGAAGTCATGGGCAAGTTCGAGATGATACGCCGCAAGTAGGTGTCATCCTGAGCGCAGCGCCTGCCCTGAGCGTAGCCGAAGGGTAGGATCGGCTTTGATCCGTTCTCATCCGCAGAATCAGTGTTCCCCCTTTGTCATTTGTGGTTGCCAGGCGTAGTTCTCGTCGCCGCGCCGGATTCCAACGACAAAGGGGGGACGCGGATTGCGCGGAAAAGAACCGGATCCCCGCGGATCGCTCCCCGCGTATTCCACTCTCCATGCGCAACGACACTTTCCCCGAAGCTTCAAGAGGGTCTTGGGTTCGGCCCGGCATCTACAACTCGACCCCCTCAAAGATCAGATCGGCTTTGATCCGCCCTTTCCGCAGAATCGGTGTTCCCCCTTTGTCGTTTGAGGTTGCCAGGCGTAGTTCACGTCGCCGCGATCAGAACGATCGCGCGATGATCGCCTTGACGATGAACTTGTCCGAGACGTCCGTGAGCCCGTAGCCGACGCCGAACTCCACGCTGAACGCCTTGCGCGAAAAGTCCGTCACGGCAAACACGTTGTGCGACTGCTCGCCGCGCGGCTCGAACCGGCTCAGCTGCCCGAACTCCGCGTAATGCTCCACGGCCAGCGCCCACTCGGACGTGATGTTGTTCGCCACCCGCAGCGACGGCGCGAACACCAGCGCGCCGAAACCGTCGAACGACGTGTCGAGGATGGGATTCGCGATGAAATCCCACGCCCCCGACCGCGCCCCGACGATCGGGCGGATCTCGGCGCCGAAGCGCGACGGGTCCCAGTGCTTCGCGTTGTAGCTCAGCTCGAAGTTGACGCCATAGAAGAAGGCGCGCGCCTCGGCATGCGGCACGGCGAAGAGCGCCCGTGCCTTCACGCCGTCCAGCTTCGGCGTGCCGTCGCGCGTGACGCTGTACACGGGCAGGTACGCACCGGCCTCGAACCAGTCGTTCACGCCATACGCCCACTCGACGGCGCCATTCACCGACCCCTGAGGCACGATGCCGCCGGAGAAGCCCGCCACCTTGCGACCCTGCGCCGTGTAGTTGCCGTGCACGGTGATGCTGGCCTCGCCCGGCGCCGCGAGCTCCCCGGTGTAGACCTGGATTTCGTCCGATTGCGCCAGCGCGGCGACGGGCAGCAGGAGGACGAAGCACACGACGAGAAGTGCGCGGGCGCGCCGACTGCGGGATGGGGACACTGATGTCGTCGTGAGGGACGGAGGGACGGACATTGCGTCGCCGCGGCGAGAGCGGGCTGCGCCACGCGCCGTTACCTGATATACGCGACGCGGTGCCTCCCGTTGGGCCGCAGCCGCTACGACCGCGCCCGCGCGACGGCGCGCAGCCACCCCTCGTGCAACTCCCTCGCGGCAGCGCCATCCCCGCGCGGCGCGAAGGTGCGCTCCACGCGACGCATGCCCGGTGTGCCGAGTGGCGGGTAGATGCCCGCGTGCAGTCCGGCGAGGCGCGCGGCGCCCCACGCTGTCGTCTCCAGCACCGCCGGCCGCTCGACGTTCAGCCGCAACTGGTCGGCGATGACCTGCATGAGCCAGTCGTTCGCCGCCATGCCGCCGTCCACGCGCAGCGTGGTGAGCGCCACGCCGTCGTCCGCAAATGCGGCGGCGAGGTCGCAGGTCTGCAGCGCCACTGACTCCAGCGCGGCGCGCACGATCTCGGCGCGCCCGGAATCGCGCGTCATGCCCACGAGCGCGGCGCGCGCATCGGGGTCCCACCATGGTGCGCCGAGCCCCGTGAAGGCCGGCACGAAGTACACGCCGCCGGAGGTCTCCACGCTGGCGGCGACGTCCGACGTCTCCGCGGCGGACGCCACGAGCCCGACGCGATCGCGCATCCACTGCACGATGCTGCCCGCGTTGAAGATGCTGCCCTCACAGGCGTACGTGGTGTGGCCGTCGAGCCGCAGCGCCACCGTGGCAAGGAGCCGGTGCTTCGAGACAATTGGCGCGTCCCCGGTATGCACCAGGATGAAGCATCCCGTGCCGTACGTCGCCTTGGCCTCGCCCGGCTTCACGCAGTCCTGGCCCACGGCGGCGGCCTGCTGGTCGCCCACCAGGGCGCGCACCGCGATCGATGCGCCGAACAGCTTGCGATCGGTCATGCCATAGTCGGCCGCGCTGTCGCGCACCTCGGGCAGCATGCTGCGCGGTACGTCGAACAGCGCGCACAAATCGTCGCTCCACTCCTGCCGATAGATGTCGAACAGCAGCGTGCGCGAGGCGTTCGTGGCGTCGCTGGCGTGCACGCGGCCGCCAGTGAGCTTCCACAGCAGCCAGCTGTCGATCGTGCCCGTCACGAGTTCGCCGCGGTCGGCGCGCGTGCGTGCACCGGGCACGTGGTCGAGCAGCCACGCGATCTTGGTGGCAGAGAAGTAGGGGTCGAGCAGCAGTCCCGTCCGCGCCACGAGCGCCGGCGCGGCCGGATTTGCGGCCAGTACGCGACACTCGGCCGCTGTCCGACGGTCCTGCCACACGATCGCGCGGTAGATCGGCAGGCCGGTCGCGCGATCCCAGACCACCACCGTCTCGCGTTGCACCGCGATGCCTATGGCCGCAATGTCCACCGCTTCCAACTTCGCCTCGGCGAGCGCCTCGCGCGCGCTGGCGAGCGTCTCCAGCCAGATCTCCTCCGCGTCATGCTCCACCCAGCCGTCCTGGGGGAAGTGCTGCGTGAAGGTCCGCTGCACGCGCGAGAGCACGGCGCCATCGTCCGCGAAGACCATGGCGCGCGTGCTCGTGGTGCCGGCGTCGAGCGCGAGGACCGGCATGCTACCGTGCCTCCGCGCTCGCGGCACTGCGGTTCAATGTCGGCATGCCGGGATAATAGGTCGCCATTCCCTGCGCAGATAGGCGGGGTCGGGCGTTAAGGTACGGTCAGGCGCGCGCAGCCGCCGTCCACGCCGCGCTATCGACCCCTTCCGCGAGTTCAGTGATGCCACGCCCGATCTTCCGCTTCGTGCTTCCGCTCTGCGTCGTCGTTTCGGCATGTCAGGCTGCGTCCGACAAGGCGCCCGCCGACGGTGCGCCCGCACCCGTTCCCCCGGAGGCGCTCGCCGCGGTGGACTCGGCAACGCTGATGCGCCACATCCGCGTGCTCGCGAGCGATTCGCTGATGGGCCGCCAGCCCGGCACCGCGGGGGAGGACAAGACCGTCGCCTACATCGAGTCGCAGTTCAAGGCGATCGGCCTCCAGCCCGGCAACACGGACGGCACGTTCATCCAGAAGGTGCCGCTTGTCGGCATCACAGTGAAGGGTGCGCCGGCGCTCACCTTCGCGAAAGGCGGCACGAAGAAAGTGCTCAAGTGGCACGACGACTACGTCGCGTGGACGAAGCACGTGGCGTCAACTGCGTCCCTGAACAACAGCGAGCTGGTGTTCGTCGGGTACGGCACGGAGGCGCCCGAGTTCAAGTGGGACGACTTCAAGGGAGTGGACGTCGCCGGCAAGACGCTGGTGATGCTCGTGAACGATCCACCGTTGGCGGACACGAGCCAGTTCGGCGGCAAGCGCATGACGTACTACGGCCGGTGGACGTACAAGTACGAGCAGGGGATGAAGCACCATGCAGCGGGCGTGCTCCTCGTGCACGAGACCGATCGCGCTGGCTATCCCTTCGCCGTGGTGCAGGGCAAGGCGGCCGAGCAGTTCGATCTCGTGACGCCGGACAGCAACATGAAGCGCAGCGCGGTGGAGGGATGGATCACCCTCGACCAGGCGAAGGCGCTGATGGCGATGGCCGGCCAGAATTTCGATTCGCTCAAGGCGCGCGCGGCGACGCCGGCATTTGTGCCCGTGCCGCTGGGCGTCACGGCGTCACTCAAGCTCGAGAGCACGCTGCGCACGATCGACTCGCGCAACGTGATCGCGAAGCTCGAGGGCAGTGATGCCGCGCTGAAGGACCAGTACGTGATCTACACCGCGCACTGGGATCACTTCGGCATCAGCGAGAAGGTGAACGGCGATTCCATCTACAACGGCGCGGCGGACAACGCGAGCGGCGTGGGCGGGCTCCTCACCCTGGCGAAGGCGTTCGCCGCGATGCCCGTGAAGCCGAAGCGCTCCATCCTCTTCCTGTCCGTCACGGCCGAGGAACAGGGTCTGCTCGGCTCGCAGTACTATGCGGTGACGCCGATCTATCCCCTCGCGAAGACGCTCGCCGACATCAACATGGACGGACTCAACCAATGGGGCCCCACGAGCGACGTCACGATCATCGGGCTCGGCAACTCCGAGCTGGACGATTACGCGGCGGCGGCGGCCGCGGAGCAGAAGCGCACTTTGCGGCCGGATGCCGAGCCGGAGAAAGGATTCTACTATCGCTCGGACCACTTCAACTTCGCGAAGGTCGGTGTGCCGGCGATCGATCCCGAGGCGGGCGTGGCGTTCGTCGGCAAGCCGGCCGGCTACGGCATGACGCGCCGCGACGAGTACACGAACAACGATTACCACAAGCCATCGGACGAGATCAAGCCGGACTGGGACATGTCGGGCGCCGTGCAGGACCTCGACCTGTACCTCACGATAGGCTATCGCGTCGCGAACGCGGCGAAGTTCCCGGAGTGGCGCGCGGGTAATGAGTTTCGCGCAGCGCGGGAGAAGCTGCTCGCGCCCTGACGACGGTGCTGAGTCGGCTGACACGCCAACGCGGCGTATCAGCGCCGAGTTGCGCCTGTTCGAGATCTCATTCCAACGTTGGAATAACCCCCGTTGCGATGGAGCGTGCCTTCTCGGAGTGTGAGCCTCGTCGCCTCGCGTGCGGGGGGTGGCGGGACGCACTCCAGCTCCGAGCTCGACGGTTCGGTTGCGCTCGGCGTCCACCGACACGTCGAGGTGCCGAGCCTTGGCTGAGGCACCTCATTCCAAATTTGGAATGAGGCCCGGTATCGGAGCCCACGACGCGACTTGCTCCAAGTCGGCGGCAGTCGAGCAAGGCCTCACGCGAGCCCCTGCGGCCGACGAGGTGGCGACGAACGCGCGCGCATCGCAGCCATTCGGCTCCGCATCCAGTCCCCGCTCACGTCCCCGAGCGTCACACTCACCGTTGCCGAGCCACCCATGCGGTGAATCCGGCGCACGAGCCAGTCGATCGTGCATCGGTCAACCTTTCCGCGCTCCAGCTCCGACATCCGCGGCTGCGGAATCCCGTAGCTCGGCGCAATGGAATACTGGCTCTTCGGGCCGAGGGAACGAGCGATCTCGGCGGCGAGCTGGCGCTTGATGGCATGGATGGGATCGGTCATGCCCCACCATGACGCGCGGCGGCGCGCCCGCCATCACCGAAACACTTCCGCCGTTCCGCACGCGCCTGCATTATCGAATACCAGTAGCGCTTCCAGGAGATCGCATGGCCCGCACCCGCAACGCCTCACGTCCGTACCAGCGCCTCACCACCCCGCTCGTGCGCGAGAACGGTGTCCTCCGCCCCGCGTCATGGGACGAGGCACTCGACCGCGCCGCCGAAGGCTTCACACGCAACATCCGCACACGCGGCCCCGACGCCCTCGGCGTTTTCAGCTGCTCCAAGTCCACCAACGAGATGAACTTCCTCGCCGGCAAGCTGAGTCGCGTCGCCTTCGGCACCAACAACATCGACAGCTGCAACCGAACGTGACACGCACCTAGCGTCGTCGGTCTGGCGACAGCATTCGGGGCAGGCGGCGGCACGAGCTCGTACACCGAGGTCGAGGACGCGGACGTCGTCTTCCTCTGGGGCTCGAACGCCCGCGAAGCCCATCCCATCTGGTTCCATCACCTGCTCAAGGGGATCCGGCACCACGGCACACGCCTGTACGTCATGGACCCACGCCGCACGTCGAGCGCGCAGTGGGCCGACGTCTGGCTCGGCCTCCGCATCGGCAGCGACATTGCGCTCTCCAACGCCATGGCCCGCGAGATCATCCACGCCGGTCTCGCACACGATGCGTTCATCGCCAACTCCACCTCCGGATTCGACGCGTATCGCGCCTCCGTCGAGGACTGGACGCTCGAGCGCGCTGCCATCATCACCGGCATTCCCGCCGACGTCATCCGCGAGACAGCGCACGCGTTCGCAACCGCCGACCGCGCGATGATCTGCTGGACACTCGGTATCACCGAACACCACAACGCCGTCGACAACGTCCTCGCGCTCATCAACCTCTGCCTGCTCACCGGCCACGTCGGGCAGTGGGGCTCGGGCTGCAATCCCCTCCGCGGCCAGAACAACGTCCAGGGCGGCGGCGACATGGGCGCCATTCCCAACAAGCTCGCCGGCTTCCAGGACATCGAAACCGACCACGTCGCGCGCGAGCGCTTCGAGCGCGCGTGGAACACCAGGATCCAGCCGAAGTACGGGAAGAACCTCACACAGATGCTCCACGCCATGGCCGCCGGCGAGATGACGTCGCTCTTCGTCATCGGCGAGAACCCCGCCCAGTCCGACGCCGACGCGGGTCACGTCGAAATGGCCCTGCGCAGCCTCGACCACCTCGTCGTGCAGGAGATCTTCCTCACGAAGACCGCCGAGCTCGCCCATGTCGTCCTGCCCTCCACCGCAAGCTGGTGCGAGGGCGAAGGTACCGTCGTCAACAGCGAGCGCCGCGTGCAGCGCTGTCGCAAGGCGATGGACCCGCCCGACGGCGCGCGCGACGAGCTCTGGATCCTCTCCGAACTCGCGCGTCGCATGGGCCACGACTGGCCCACCCCCACGGCCGAGGAGGTCTGGAACGAAGTCCGGCTCGTGGCGCCGGACATGTTCGGCGGCATGTCCTACGAGCGCCTCGAACAGCTCGACGGCATCCAGTGGCCCTGCCCGGACGAATCGCACCCGGGCACCCCGTACCTCCACGCGCGACTCTGGGAAACGCCGGTGGTCGGCATGCGCGCGCCGTTCACGGTGGTCGTCAACGAGCCGCCGAGCGAACAGCGCACCCCCGACTTCCCCTTCCTGCTTACAACGGGACGACGCCTCGAGTCGTACAACACGGGTGTGCAGAGCGGCGGCTACGATTCGCCGCTCCACTACGGCGAAACGCTCGACATCTCGCCCGAGGACGCCGAGCGGCTCGGCATCACGGAGGGTGACGTCGTGCGCGTGTCGTCGCGGCGCGGCAGCCTCATGGTAAACGCCCACATCGATCCGGCCCTGCGCGAGAACCTCGTCTTCATGACGCTCCACTTTCCCGACGACGTCCAGACCAACGTGCTCACCATCGACGTCTCCGACCCGAAGTCGGGCACCGCGGAGTTCAAGGCGTGCGCCGTACGCGTCGAGCTGGCGACGACCGTCTTCCAGGTGGAGCACGCGTAAGTGGACATCCGCCCCATCGATGCGAAGCCGACGGCCGAGGAACGCGCCGCCGTGGATGAGGCGCTCGGTCTGCCGACATCCGCATGGGACGGCGGCGCACGCGGCTCCGACCGCGACGCCCACACCGCGCTCGGCGGCGCATCCGTGCGCGGCCGGCGCCACGAGCTCGTCCCCGCGCTCCAGGCGCTCCAGTCGCACGTCGGCTGGATCAGCGAAGGTGGACTCGGCTACGTGTGCGACCGCCTCAACGTCCCCCCCGCCGATGCATGGGGCGTCGCGACGTTCTACGCCCTGCTCGCCACGACCCCGCGGCCCAAGCGCATGCTGCATGTCTGCTCCGACATCGCGTGCCGCCTTCGCGGCTCACATGACATCGAGCGCGCGCTCGAGGCGGCGTGCGGGCCGGCAATCACCGGCGCGCCATCCGGCGATTCCGTCACGCTCGACGACGCCGCCTCGGCATGGATGCACTCGCCCTGCCTCGGCCTCTGCGATCACGCGCCCGCGGCGCTGCTCACCGTCGCCGGCGATATGCCGCGCGAGACCTCGCTCGGCAGCGTGACGCCGGAGCAGGCGGTGCGCCTTGTCATCCTTCGCTCCGCTCAGGATGACAGTGGGGGTGCTCAGGACGACAGTGCGGGCGACGCGAATATTCCGCAGCGCGGCGACCCATCCCTCGTCCTCCTGAGGCGCGTCGGCGTCGTGGATCCCACGAGCCTCGCCGCCTACCGCGCCGCCGGTGGCTTCACCGCCCTCGCCCGCGCGATCGACATGGGCCCCGACGCCATCATCGCGGCGGTCGTCGCGTCCAAGCTGATGGGCCGCGGCGGCGCTGCATTCCCCACTGGCCGGAAGTGGGACGCCGTGCGTCGCGAGCAGGCCACGCCGCGCTACCTCGTCTGCAACGCCGACGAGTCCGAGCCCGGCACGTTCAAGGACCGCGTGCTGATGACGCACGATCCCTTCGCGATCGTCGAGGCGATGTGCATCGCGGCTTACGCCACTGGTTGCTCTTTCGGCTTCGTCTACATCAGGGCCGAGTATCCGCTCGCATTCGAGCGGATGCGGAATGCCGTGCAGCAGGTGCGCGACGCAGGCCTCTTCGGCAACGGCTTCGACATCGAGCTGCGGCGCGGCGCCGGCGCCTACATCTGCGGCGAGGAGACCGCCCTCTTCGAGAGCCTCGAGGGAAAGCGCGGCGAGCCGCGAAGCAAGCCGCCCTTCCCCTCCCAGTCGGGTCTCTTCGGCAAGCCCACCGTCGTCAACAACGTCGAGACCCTCGCGAACGTCATTCCAATCATCCTCGACGGCGGCGCCGCGTTCGCGCGCACCGGCACCGCGGAGTCCACCGGCACACGGCTCTTCTGCCTTAGCGGCGACGTCGCCCTCTCCGGCATCTACGAGGTGCCCTTCGGCACCTCGTTGCGCGCGCTGCTCGAGCGCGCCGGCGCACGTCAGCTCCAGGCCGTCCTGCTTGGCGGCGCCGCCGGTACCTTCATTCGCCACGACGAGATCGACATCCCGCTCTCGCTCGAGGGCGCGCACGCTGCGAACGCCACGCTCGGCTCCGGCGTCGTCATGGCATTCGGCCCGGAGGTGGACATGCGCGACATTGTCCGCCGCATCGCCGAGTTCTTCCGCGACGAGTCGTGCGGTCAGTGCGTCCCGTGCCGCGTCGGCACCGTGCGCCAGGAGGAGGCACTCCACCGCCTCGCGCACAACCGCGCCATCGGCGACGTGGACACCGAGCTCGCACTGCTCGACGACGTCGGCGTCGCCATGCGCGACGCGTCCATCTGCGGACTCGGCCAGACCGCCTACGCCGCCGTCGAATCGGCGATCAACCGGCTGCGCCTGTACGAGGTGGACGCGTGAGCTCGTACGCGAAGCCGGACCAGCCCCTCGTACAGCTCGGCCGCCCGCAGCGTTCGCCACGCGAAACCGTCGCCCTCACCATCGATGGGCAGGACGTCAGTGTCCCTGGGGGCAGCACGCTGCTCGACGCGTGCGGCGCCGCCGGCATCGACATCCCCACACTCTGCTACCTCGAGACGCTGCGGCCCGTGAACGCGTGCCGGCTGTGCGTCGTGGAGGTCGAAGGCGCGCGCGTGCTCGCCCCCGCGTGCTCGCGCGCCGTCGAGCCCGGGATGAAGGTCCTCTCCAACAGCGAGCGCGTGCGCCACTCGCGTAAACTCGTGCTCGAGCTGCTCGCGTCATCCGTCGACCTCTCCACCACTGACGGCATGCCGGAGCTGCTCGCGGAGTACGACTGCAGGCCCGAGCGGTACGGCCCGCCCGCGCCGCCCAACCAGGACGGCGCCCGCGCCATCCCCGGCCATCACGCGCCGCCGAGCGTCGACTATGCCGCCACGGTCGCTCAGCCGGTGAAGGTGGACAACGATCTCTACATCCGCGACTACGCGAAGTGCGTGCTCTGCTACAAGTGCGTCGAGGCCTGCGGCCCCGACCACCAGAACACCTTCGCCATCGCCGTCGCCGGCCGCGGCTTCGATGCGCACATCTCGACTGAGCTCGCGGTGCCGCTGCCGGATTCCGCGTGCGTGTACTGCGGCAACTGCATCGCCGTGTGTCCCACCGGTGCGCTGATGGCGAAGGACGAGTTCGACCTCCGCGCCGCCGGCATGTGGAGACCGGAGGATCAGACACAGACGGATACGATCTGTCCCTACTGCGGCGTGGGCTGCACGCTCACGCTCCACGTGCAGGACGAGAAGATCGTGAAGGCCACCTCGCCGCTCGACAACTCGGTCACGCTGGGCAACCTCTGCGTGAAGGGGCGGTTTGGATGGCGGTTCGTGCAGAACCGATAATCGCCGCCCCGATGAGAGCGCAAACGACGATGATTCAACGCGGATTCCGCGGAGGATCGCGGGTCACCGCCGATTCCTTCCTGCCATGGAACACACCACGCGATGGAATTTCGGCTCCGGGCCGAAATGGAGCAGCAGTCCGACTTCGAGGTTTGTCGCACGCAGGTAGTTCAGGAGCTGCCGGACCGCGCCCTCGTGAAGGTCCTCTGTCGATTTCACTTCGACGACCAGCTTCTCGTCCACCACGAGGTCCAGTCGCTGCACTCCGATCTCGTCCCCCTTGTAGTGGACGCGGACCACGACCTCGCGCGAATGGCGATGCCCGCGCGCAACGAGCTCTCGTTCGAGCGCAGTGACATACAGCTGCTCGAGAAAACCATGTCCCAGATGGTTGTAGACGTCGAAGAACGCTCCGATCACGGAACGCGTCAGTGCTTCTTCAAGCAACCCTGCCTTTTCCATGTCCCACATTCGCCAACACCAGCCGAGCATGCAGCATCAAGT
>JBBRZK010000095.1:0-17301 GCA_038236775.1 Gemmatimonadales bacterium | reverse complement strand
GAGGACGAGAGGACGAGAGGACGAGAGGACGACGTTCCTCTCGCCCTCTCGTCCTCTCGTCCTTCTTACCCGCCGTTAGAACGACACGCCGAACATCACCGGAACGAACTGCGTGCTCGAGCCGTCCGTCGAGACGTAGTGATACCGCGTCTCGGCGTACACTCCGAGACCGCCCAGTCCGAACCGGATGCCGGCACCGACGCTCGCCCCGGGCTTGGTCTTGCTGTCGCTGACGGAGCCGACCGAGACGTTGCTGTTGTACAGTCCCGCGCCCGCGATGACGTACGGTCCGAGCAGCGGGACGGCACCGAAGCCCATCTCGACGTTGGCGGCGACGCCCAGGATCCGGTCCGAGCCCGTGATCGTCGTGTTCTTCGTGTCGAAGTGGTCCAGCGTGCCGTCGATGCGGAAGCCGATGGGCGCAAGGGGGATCGCGATGCCGAGTGACACCTGCGCGTGGTAGCCGCTGTCGAATGACTTCCCGAGGTCGCCCGTCGGGAACGCCGCGCCGGCTGCCGCGCCGAAGCTGACTTGTGCCGACGCCATCGCGGGTGCTGCGACGAGGGCCAGAACTGCGAGGATCACACGCTTCATGGGAAGATGGGGCTTAGGGAAAGGGTCATGCGCCGCGTCCATTGCTGATGAGACGCGCCGCACAACGAAACGGCAACGGGGCCGCTGACCCTTCCGCTATCGCTTCCCCGCCGGCGCAGGCGCCGGCGTCGACTTGGGGGGTGCCTCACCGTCGGCGAACGACGTATCGACGCCGCGCGACTTCAGCGATGCGACGAACCCCGTCTTCTCCACGGCCTTGGTGTACGCCTCCGTCGGCGCGACCTGTCCGCTGTCCACCAGCTCCAGCAGTGCGTCGTTGAGCGTGACCATGCCGAGCCGCTTCGACGTCTGCATGACGGACGGAATCTGGAACGTCTTGCCTTCGCGGATGAGGTTCGTGACGGCGGGGATCGAGAGCAGTACCTCGCGCGCGGCCGCGCGGCCGCCCCCGATCTTCTTGCAGAGCGTCTGCGAGATGACCCCCTTGAGCGACTCCGCCAGCATCACGCGGATCTGCGCCTGACGATCCGCGGGGAACTGGTCGATGACGCGGTCGATGGTGCCCGCCGCCGTGGTCGTGTGCAGGGTGCCGAACACGAGGTGGCCCGTCTCGGCGGTCTCGATGGCGATGGAGACCGTCTCGAGGTCGCGCAGCTCACCGACGAGGATGATGTCCGGATCCTCGCGCAGCGCTGCGCGGAGCGCACTCTTGAACGAGCTGGTATGCACGCCCACCTGCCGCTGCGTGATGATGCACTTCTTGTTCGGGTGGACGAACTCGATCGGGTCCTCGATGGTGATGACGTGGTCGGAACGCGACCGGTTCACGAGGTCGATGAGGGAGCAGAGCGTGGTGGACTTGCCGGAGCCCGTGGGACCGGTGACGAGGACGAGGCCCTTGTTCAGCTGGCAGAGCCTCTGGACTTCCGGCGTGATGCCCATCTGCTCGACGGTCACCACCGTCGCGGGGATCTGCCGGAACACGGCGGCGGGGCCATTGCGATCCTTCAGCGCGTTCGCGCGGAAGCGCGCCACGCCGGCGATCTCGTACGCGTAGTCCGTGTCGTTCGTCTCGGTGAACTCGTTGCGGTTCCGCTCGGGCATGATGGACCGCAGCATCTGCTCCAGCTGCTCGGGCTCGAGGGGCGGCTGGTCGATGCGGTGCATCTCGCCGTGCAGGCGCAGGATCGGCGGCTCGCCGCAGCGCAGGTGCAGGTCGGAGGCGCCCTTCTCCACGATCATGCGCAGCAGGTGGTCGAGGGCGCCCTTGGCGCGCTCGCTGCCGTCGAAGGCACCGATGGCGTCGCCGCTCGCACCGACGCCGTCGTTGCGCACGCTGGCCGCCGCGGGCGCAGGCGCACGCCTGGCCGCAATCGCGGCCGCGGCGACCGGATCCGTATTCAGCGGATGGCCCTTGGCGTGGACGATGAGCCGCTCCCGCTCCTTGCGCTCGTCGATCGTGACGCGCACGCGCCAGCGCTGCACTTCGCGCGTCATCTGGACCTGGAAGGCGCCGTCGTCCGAGACGTACGCGAAGGACGTCGCCTCGCCGGCATCCAGCGCAGCGCCGGAGGTGGGCGGGGCGATCTCGCGCAGGAGCGCGACGACCTGGGGACCGGTGAGCGGGGTCTTCGTGACGGGGCGCGAGGCCCCGCTGATCTCCAGCTCGGCCAGCTCTCCCTCATCGAGGCGGAGGGCGGAGGCGCGCTGGCTGACCATCACGGACAGAAGGCGATCGAGTTGTGCCATGAGGTCAGGAAGCCGGTCGAGCGTAGGCGATGTGCGCCGTGCTGATGAGCTGCACCTGATCGACAGCGAAGAGCGGAAGGAAGCGCAAGGATGTGTTGTTGAGAAAATCGATGAGGCGGGGGCGATCGGCCCGCAATTCCGGGAACACCGAGCCGATGCGTGACTCGCCGTTGGCGAGCAGGATCTCGACGTGCATTCCGATCACGCCGGCCTCGGCGGGATCATCGCTTTGGGGCACCGCCGTCGCGACGACGGCGATCTGGGACTTGTGGACGAGGAGAAGCTCACCGGACGGAAGAACGAGCGGCAGGAAGGGTGCGGCATCATTGAGGGCATCAAGCGGTTCCTCCGGACCCGGCCGGAAGCGGGCGAACGCCTGGAGGAAGATGTCGCCGTCGAGGCGGACGCCGGACGCGAGGGTGAGCTCGACACGGTGCCGCACCTTCTCAATTCGATAGTCGCTCATGAAGGAGGAGTGTCGGCAGCCGCGTGCCGCACGTCAAGCGGTGGGGTGCAGTGGCGGCGCGCGTCGCCGTCCGGTTACGTTCCGCCCGTGCTCGGACGCCTGCTCGCCATCATTGCCCTGCTCGCCCTGAACGGCTTCTTCGTCGCGGCGGAGTTCTCGGTCGTGCGCTCGCGCCGATCGCGGCTCGAGGCGATGGCGCGAGGCGGCGACAGCAAGGCGCGGCTCGTCCTGAAGGCGACGGCGAACCTCTCGCAGATCCTCTCGGCGGGGCAATTCGGCATCACGCTCGCGAGCATCGGCATCGGCGCACTGGCCGAAGAGACCCTGTCGCACCAGTTCGCCACGCTGTTCGCGTCGATGCCGATCGTGTCGCGCCTCGGCAGCGTCGGGATCATCGGCACCATCTGCGCGCTGTCGGTCGTGACCTACGGGCACGTGGTGTTCGGCGAGCTCGCGCCGCGCAGCGCGGCGCTCAATCACCCGGAGGAAGTGGCGCGCTGGCTGGTGCCGCCGCTCTTTGCGTTCGCGTGGGTCGTGCGACCATTCACCTGGATGCTCAACCACTCGGCGGCCTTCGTCCTGAAGCTGTTCGGGCAGTCGGCGGTGAACTCCGAGGAGAACGTGCACTCGGCCGAGGAACTGCGTATTCTCGTAGAGCAGAGTCAGGAAGTCGGCGTGCTCGAGCAGCAGGATGCCGCGCTCATCGAGGGCGTGTTCGAGTTCTCGGAGAAGAATGCGCGCGAGGTGATGACGCCGCGCACCGACATCGACGCGCTGGACATCGATACCCCGCTCGAGGAAACGATGGCGTTCGTCATCGAGACGGAGCGCTCGCGCTACCCGGTCTACGAGCAGTCGATCGACAACATCGTCGGGCTCATGCTGGCGAAGGACCTCATTCCCGTGCTGCGCGATCCGCCGCCGCGGTTCACCGTCGCCGACGTGATGCGCGCGGTGCACGTGGTACCGGGCTCGCGCGAGGTGGAGGAAGTGCTCGCGGACTTCAAGCGGCTCAAGGCGCACATGGCCGTGGTGCTCGACGAGTACGGCGGCACGGCGGGCGTGGTGACGATGGAGGACCTGCTGGAAGAGATCGTCGGCGAGATCCTCGACGAGTACGACGTGGCCGAGCTGACGCCGGCGAGCGCGCCGGATGAAGACGTGCTCCTGCCCGGGGCGACGCACATCAGTGAGCTCAACGAGCGGTTCGGCCTCGACATCCCCGACGACGAGTACACGACGATGGGCGGCTACGTGTTCGGCGCGCTGGGGCGGCTGCCCGTCGCGGGCGACCGCGTGACGGCCTCGCAGGCGGTGTTCACGGTGAAGGCGATGCACGGGCGGCGCATCGAGACGCTCGCGGTGGACCTGCACTCGGCGGGCGACCGGCGCGAGCAGACCCGCTAGGCTGGATGCGCGCGCGTGCGCCGGGCGATGTCGGCGCACAACAGGATGGCTTCGATCATGCTCGACGCATCCGCGATGCCCTGGCCGGCGATGTCGAGCGCGGTGCCATGGTCGGGCGACGTGCGCGGAAACGGCAGCCCGAGCGTGACGTTCACCGCCGAGCCGAAGGACGCCACCTTGATAGCGGTCATGCCGACGTCGTGATACGGCGCGATGACGGCATCGAACGCGCCGCGCATCGCGCGCACAAAGACGGTGTCCGCGGGAAACGGACCGAGCAGCCCGCACTGCCGTGCGGCCGGGGCGAGCCGCTCGTCGTCCTCGCGGCCGAAGCGGCCGCCATCACCGGCATGCGGGTTCAGGGCGCAGAGCGCGATCCGCGGCTCGGGAATGCGGAACCACGTGCGCAGCCCGTCGCGGGTCACGCGGGCGGCCGTCGCGATGGCCTCCGTGGTGAGCGCATCGGGCACCTCGCGCAGCGGGATGTGCGTCGTCGCAAGCACCACGCGCAGCGGATTCGTGGTCCCGGGCGCGGGGCGCATGGCGGCGAGCATCATGGCCACCGGATGCCCGGTGCGCGCCGCCAGCAGTTCGGTGTGGCCCGGAAAGTCGTAGCCGCCCTCGAGCAGCGCGTGCTTGTCGAGCGGAGCGGTGACGATGCCGTCCACGTCGCCATCGGTGGCCAGCGCGATGGCCTTGTCCACGGCGAGCCCCGCGAGGCGTCCCGCCGCTGCGGCACCGGCCGCCGGGTACCAGTCCCCAACCGCGGCGCCCACCGAAAACGCCGTTCCGCGTGGGCCGATCACGAGCAGATCGGCAGCCGCATGCACGCGCGCATCACGGACCGCGGCCTCGACGATCTCCGGGCCGATGCCGCGGGGGTCGCCGAGCGTGACGGCGAGTCGCACGCGCGCGCGCATCAGTGCGCGCGTCCGTTCAGCGTGCGACCGCGCCGGGCACCGCGGGCGGCACGATGTTGAGCGCGTCGGTCTTGATGGTGACGTAGGTCGCCTTGCGCAGCGACTCCATCAGGCGCCTCACCCCGCCCTCCTCCGCCAGCCGGGCGCGAAAGCGTTCCTTCACCTCGCCAAGCGTCATTTCGCCGCCCTGCTCCACCGACGCGAGCTGCGCGACGACGTACTTCGTGGGCACGTTGGCGTTGCCCGCGATGGGGAACTCCACGATGTCCTTCGCGCTCCGCTCCGCGAACGCCTGCTGGTAGGCCGGCGGGAGCTGGGCGCGCGGGAACGGCGTGAGGAGCGTCGTTTCCTCGCCGCTCGCGAAGTCGTGGTGCTTCTTCGCCAGCGAGTCGAAGGAGACGCCGGCCTTCAGCCCCGCCACGACGCTGTCGGCTTCGAGCTTCGCGCGTGCGACGTCGGCCGAATCGATCTTCGGCGAGATGAGGATGTGCCGCGCCTTCACCTCGGCCGGCTGTGCGCGATCCACGCGAATGATGTGGAAGCCGAACGGCGACTCGACCACCGGGCTGAGGACGCCGGGCGTGAGCGCGAACATCCAGCGGTCGAACACCGGCACCATCTTGCCGCGGCGATTCCAGCCGAGGTCCCCGCCGTTGTCCTTGCTGGCGGGATCCATCGACTCGCGCTTCGCGATCTTCTCGAAGTCCGCGCCCGCCTTGATCTCCGCGAGCAGCGACTCCGCCTTCACGCGGGCAAACTCGCGCGCGGCAGGCGAGGGCCGGGGCGTGATGATGATCTGGCGCCACGTCACCGCCGGCTCGCGCCTGGGCATCGTCGCCTTGTTCCGCTCGTAGGCCTCGGCGACTTCGGCATCCGTGACGTTGGCCTGCGTCACCTTCCCGTCCTCGCGCAGCTTGCGCACGGTACGGGTGATGGTCTCGGAGCGACGGATGCCGTCGGCCACGAACTTCTTGTACTCCTCGGGCGTGCCATAGCCGGCCTTGGACAGCTCGGAGCGGAACTCGGCATCGCTGCCGAATTTCTTGCGCACGTCCTTGTACTGCTTGTCCACCGTGTTGTTCACGTCGGCGTCGGGCACCTCGACCTTCAGCTCCTTGCCCTTCTGCAGCAGCAGCTCCTCGTCCACGAGCTCGTTGGCGACACCGAGCACGAAGGCGTGGAACGCGACGCTGTCAGCCGGGATGGCCACGCCCTCCGCGCGCTTCTGGATCATCCGCTCCTGGAGGTTCGACTGGGTGATCACCACATCGCCGACGACGGCGACCACGCGATCGAGCGGGAGCTTGATGGGGGCACCGACCTGCAGAGCCGGCACGGGCGCGGTCGCGGGGACCTGCGCGGACAGGGCGGGGGCGGCGAGGGCCGCGGCGACGAGAGCAAAGGAAAGGCGCATGACCTCTAAATACCCGCGGCCCGGCCTTGAAGGTCCGGGCCGCATCAAAGGGGGCGGGTGGGATTGCCCCACCCGCCGAGAACTACGGCTTCTTGGGCTGCGGCACCGCATTCGGCATTGGGGCCGGCGCACCGGGCAGCGGAACTTCGGAGCGGGGCTGCGTGGCCGCCCGCGCCGAATCGGCCGACACGCGGAGCTTGCCGGCGCGCTCGAGCGCGCGATCGATGCCAGCCGGGTTGACCTTCGACTTGAACTTGTCCATGAGCACGATCTGGAGCGGCGACGGGATCGGCAGCGGCTGGATCTCACCGGCCATCACGCGATCGAGGAACTTCTCGACGCGCGCCGCGGCGATCTTCTCGCGCTCCGACTGCGTCTTGCCGCTGTCGGCGAGCGACTTGGGGTCCACGCCGAGCGCGGTCCAGGTCTGCACGACGGCCTGCAGGAAGTCGCGATGCAGGCCGGCCAGCTCCTCGGGCGTCACGTTCACCTTGGTGCTGTCGGCGCGCTTCAGGAGGACCTCGCGCTGCGTCATGTTGGTGATGTACTGGCGGACGAGCGAGTCGGGCGCACTCTGGATCTGCTGCAGGAGGCGGCCGCTCTGCGGCGACGCCAGCAGCACCAGCGCGATGCGGCCGGCGGTGAGGTCACCGCCCTTGTAGGTGGCGAGCACCTTCTTGTTCTGGCGCGCGGACACGGGGTCCTTTGCGACGTCCTTCATCGTGGCCGCGGCATCCGGCTCGAGCTTGATGCCCGCGCCCGACTGGACCTGCGAAATGTAGGTGCTCTCGGCCACCTGGCGGCCGCGGCCGCCGGACTGTGCGATGTACTCCGTCTTCGCGTGGTCCCAGGTGTTGCGCTGGATGATGTGGTAGCCGAACTGCGTCTGTACGAGCGGCGAGATCTGGCCGGGCTTCAGCTTCGCGAGCGCGTCGCCGAAGGGCTTGACCATCATGCCGACGGGAAAGACGCCGAGGTCGCCGCCCTTCTCCTTGGTGTTGTCGCCGCTGTACTTCAGGGCCATCTGGGCGAAGTTCGCGTCCGTGACTTTCGCGGCGACGCTCTCGGCGAGCTTCCTGACGGAATCCTTCACCGCCGGCTTGGCGTCGGGCGAGAGGAGGAACAGGATGTGGCGGGCCGAGTACAGGCCGCCCTTCGCGTCGTTGTACGACTGCTCCGAGCCCGCCTCGACGGGGAACTTCGCGGCGACCGACTCCATGAACCGGCCGAGCTTCGCGTTCTCCAGCATCGCGGCGGCCGCGAGGTCGATCGCCTTGGTGTCGGTGAGCGAGTCACCGCGCGCGGCGGCGACGCCGAGCAGCTGATAGGGCACCCAGAGGTCGCGCGACACGAGCAGCGCGACGTCCTTGTTGAGCGGGATCTGCATCTTCGCGTGGCCGAGCAGGTCGCCGAGGCGCGTGACGGTGAGCTGCTGGGATCCGGCGGTGGCGACGACGTCGGTATGGGCGGAGAAGGCCTCACCGAGACCACTGCATGCGGCGAGGGTCGTCCCACAGAGGGCCAGGACGAGGAGCGATGTGCGTTTCATGAGCGAAGCTGTCGTCGGGAAGGTTGAGGCGGGCGTCAGACCACCGCACGCAATGCGCGCACGAGCCCTTCGAGGAGCTGGGCGCCCCCGAGCCGCGTGAGCTTGAGCGAAAGCGGGTGCGCGCGTCGCACTTCCGCCTGGAACTGGACTTCGTGGAACGCTGCGGACAGCCCTTTCATGCGTGGAACCGCAGAATCCCTAAAGGTAATACGGGCTTCCTCTCCGCGCACAAGGATGCCTTCGATGCCCAGGATTCCCCCGGTCACCCGCAGGAGCGCCATCGCGAGCATGGCTTCCGCGGGCGCGGGGATCGCGCCGAAGCGGTCGCGCAGCTCGGCGCGGAGCGCCTCGATCTCCTCGGGCGTCTCGAAGCGGGCCAGCCGCTTGTAGACGTCGAGCTTTGCGTCCTGCGCCTCGATGTAGTCGTCGGGCAGGTAGGCCGGCACGTCCATGGACACGTCGGCCGGCCGGTTCTTCGGCGCCGCGTCACCGCGCATGAGGCGGTTCACCGTCTCGTCGAGCATGCGCAGGTAGAGGTCGAAGCCCACGGCGTGAACGTACCCCGACTGCTCGGCGCCGAGCAGGTTGCCGGCGCCGCGCATCTCCATGTCCTTGAGCGCGATCTTGTAGCCGGCGCCCAGCTCCGTGTGGTGCTCCAGCACCTGAAGGCGACGCTCGGCCTCGGCGTCCACGCTGTCCGGCACCAGGAGGTAGCAGTAGGCGCGGCGATGCGACCGGCCGACGCGGCCACGCAACTGGTAGAGCTGCGCGAGGCCGAGGTGATCGGCGCGGTTGATGAACATGGTGTTCGCGTTCGGCACGTCCAGGCCGCTCTCCACGATGAGCGTGGAGACGAGCACGTCGATCTCGCCGCTCACGAACTTGTGCATGATCTCCTCGAGGTCACGCTCCTTCATCTGCCCGTGCGCCACCGCGACGCGGGCGCGCGGCACGATGCGCCGGATCATGTCGGCGTACGCGACGATGGTGTCGATGCGGTTGTGCACGAAGAACACCTGCCCGCCGCGGTCCAGCTCGCGCGAGATGCCTTCGTCGAGCAGGCCGTCGTCGATGGGCTCCACGAAGGTGAGCACGGGCGAGCGGTCGCGCGGCGGCGTCTGCATGAGCGTCATGTCGCGCAGGCCGGCGAGCGAGAGGTGCAGCGTGCGCGGGATGGGCGTCGCGGTGAGCGTGAGCACGTCCGTCTCGAGCTTGAGTTGCTTGAGGCGCTCCTTGTGCTTCACGCCGAAGCGGTGCTCCTCGTCCACGATGATGACGCCGAGATCATTGAAGATGACGTCGGGACTGAGAAGCCTGTGGGTGCCGATCACGATGTCCACCTTCTTCTCCGCCAGCTCGACGAGGGTCGCGGCCTGTTCCTTCGCCGACTGGAAGCGGCTCATCACCGCGACCTTGATGGGGAAGTCGGCGAGCCGCTCCTCGAAGGTGCGGGCATGCTGGTCGGCGAGGATGGTGGTTGGGACGAGCACGGCGACCTGTCGCCCGCTCTGCACCGCCTTGAACGCGGCGCGCACGGCGATCTCCGTCTTGCCGTAGCCCACGTCGCCCACGAGAAGTCGATCCATGGGACGCGTGCTTTCCATGTCCGTCTTCACGTCCGTGGTCGCCTTGCGCTGGTCGGGCGTGTCCTCGAACAGGAAGCTGCTCTCGAGTTGCCGCTGCCACGCGGTGTCCGGCACGTGCGGCGGCCGCGACGCCACCTTGCGACGCGCATAGAGGTCGAGCAACTCGAGCGTCATCTCCTGGATGGCGGCGCGCGTCCGGTCGCGCTGCTGTCCCCAGCGCTTGCCGCCGAGCTTGTGGAGCCTCGGTGCGGGCGCGTCGTCGTTCACGTCGTCCGCCGACCGATAGCGCTCGATCTGGTCGATGCGGTAGAGCGGGACATTGAGCCGGTCGCCGCCCTCGTACTCGATCACGGCGACCTCGATGGTGCTCTGGCCGACGACGATCGTCTCGATGCCGCGATAGATGCCGACGCCATGCTCGAGGTGCACGACGAAGTCACCGAGCTTGAGCGCGAGCGAATCCACGCCGCCGCTGACGTAGCGCCGCGCGCGGCGCACGCGGCGCTCGCGCCGGAAGATCTCGTGATCCGTGAGGACGCGCATGCCCTTCTCGCGGTCGCCCACCGGCAGCACCCAGCCGCCGCCGAGCGCGCCGACAACGAGCGCTGCCGGTGATGGATCGCGCGTGTCCTCGTTGAGCAACTCGTCGAGGCGCTCGCACTGGCCCTCGTTGTCGCAGAGGATGATCGTGGGCACGCCGTCGCGCACGAGGCGGCGCAGCCGCTTGATGTCGCGATCGATGGGTTCTGGTGCCGTGAGCGGAAACACCACGTCCGCCGGTTCCGCGGTGGGATCGACGAGCCGCAGCGCACCGAACGCCGCCATGGTACGCTCGGCATGCTCGGGCGACTCGAACAGTTCCTCGCGGGCGTCGGCGTCCTCGCCGCGCCGCCGGGCGAGGTCGAGGTGGTGCTGCGCCTCGTCCCACGTGCGCCGGAACTCCGGCGCGAGATGGCTGCCCACGGGATACACGACGAGTGTGTCCGGGGGAAAGAGCGCCGAGACCGCGAGGCGCTCGCCGTCGGTGGCCTCCTGCTTCACCTGGCCGTCCACTGGAAGGACGATGGCGAGATCCACGGCGCGCGTCGAGCGCTGCGACGAGAGCTCGAAGTGGCGCAGGTCCTCGATCAGGTCGCCCCAGAATTCCATGCGGACGGGATTCGTCATGCCGAACGAGTAGACGTCGAGGATGCCGCCGCGGAGCGAGAACTGCGCAACGTCCTCCACCATCGGCACGCGCTCGAAGCCGATGCGCTCGAGGTGCTCGGCGAGCTCGCGCGGCTTGCGCACGTCGCCCTTGCGCAGCTCGATGCGGAGGTCGGCGAGCGCGCCCGGCAGGCGCGTGCGCTCCATCAGCGCGCGGGGCGTGGTGAGGAGGATGCGGATCTCGCCGCGGCTCAGTCGCTCGAGCGTCTCCACGCGCTCGCCCGCCACCTCGACATGCGGCTCGATCTCGCCGAATCCCTCGCGCGGGGGATAGAGCGCCACCGGCGCTTCATCGAGCAACGTGTGGAGGTCCGACAGCAGTCGCTCCGCCTGCGGCAGGCCGTCCGCGACGACGACGATGAAGCGCGTGGGCAGGCGGCGGGTGAGCGCCGCGACGAGCGCGGCGTCCGCGGAACCAGGCAGTCCTGCAACGCGCAGGCTGCGGGCAGGCTCTGGCAATGTGTTGAAGACGCGGGCGAACGCCGGCAGGCGTTCCAGTGCATCGAGCAGACTCGGTAACGACACTTAGGCAGCGCTGGTGCGGGTGGTGCGAACGGCGAGGGCTTCGACAGCGAGGAGCAGCAGCGCGAGCACGAGCAGTGGCGTGAGGGCGGGCCGGCGCGTGCCCGCGGCGTAGGCATCGCGCACCCAGGTGTCGGCGCGTCGCGTGGCGTGCGCGCGGACTCCTGCGAGGCGCGGCGCGAGCAACTCCGGTGCGACGCGCTCGAGCGCGGATTCCTCCGGTGGCGCGTTGACCACGATCGCGCCGATGCGGCGCGCCCCGCGCAGGATGAACCACACACCACGTTCGGCCGGCGCCGTGGGCTGGTCGGCGGTGATGGAGCGCCGCGTGCCCGTGACGCTCTCGATCGCGTCGGCGCCGGCGGGAAGGCGCACGAGCGCACCGGGCTTGGCGGCGATGGGTGCGCCTGCGTCACCGGCGGGAGCGCCGAGGCGGCGGCCAAGCACGTCGGCCACCCACGGCACGAATGCGGCGCGCAACGGGAACGACGTGGCCGCGGGATCGAGGCGTGAGGCGACGAGCACGTAGCCGTCGCCGGCGACGATCCACGGCTCTCCCGCGGCGGTGGCGAGCGTGTCCGATGTCGCGGCGCCTTCGCGCACGAGGCGATAGCGCGACGTCGTGTTGACGCCATCGAGATGCGAGCCGCGCACGATGGCGGGCGACGACTCCACGGCGCCGAAGCGCCACGGGACACCAAGGCGCGCGAGGGTGCGGTTGGCGGCGCCGAGGCGCACGGGATCGGTGGGCGGCGTGATGAGCGCGGGGAGCGCGGAGACGACGTCGGCCGACGCGATGTGCACGGCGTCGCCCTGCGCGGCGCGGCCGTCGGCGACGAGCGTGCCGAGCGCCGTGGCGACGAACGCGCCGGCCGATGGATCTGCCGCGACTGCGGACGCAGGACCGAGCCACACGGCGGCGTAGCGCACGTCGTCGGCCGTGAAATCGTCCGGCTCGAGTTCCACGCGCAACTCCTGCCAGCCGCGCTCGGGCGGGGCAACGTGTAGCGCGATCGGCTCGCCGCGTCCCACCGCGCCGCGCGCGAGCGAGCGTGCGCCGAGGACGATGCGATAGCCGACGGAGTCGGTGGTTTCGATGCGGGCGGTGATCGTGCCGCGCGGCGTCCAGCGCGCCGGATCGGCCTCGACGGCGAGCACGGCGCGGTTGCGCGGCGGGGTGCCGTCGGGCGCGAAAAGCGCGAGGGGCTCGTCCACGCGCGCGGCGTTCTGCCACGCGGTGCGCTGTCCGTCGGTGGCCACGGCAACGGCGCGCGCGGGCAGGGCGCTGCCCGCCACCGCAGCGGCGGCGCGGCGCAGCGCGAGCGGGAGGTCACCCGCGCCCTGCTCCGGCGCGAGGCGCGCGACCTCGGCGAGCAGTGCGTCGCGCGATCCTCCGCGCACGCGCCCATCGGCGGTGACGAGCCAGAGCCGGTCCCCGGGAGTGGAGGCGGCGATGAGATCGTGCGCGGCATCGCGCAGGCGGGCGAACACCGGTGCACCCGCGCTGACCGCGGTGGTCGAAAGCGAGTTGTCGAGTACGACTGCGAGCGCCGTCGGGCCGTGGCCCACGCCGACTCCCGGCAGGAACGGGCGAGCCGCCGCGAGGGCCAGCGCGACGACCAGCAGCACGCGGAGCAGCATCAGCAGCAGGTTGCGCAGACGGAGCGACCGGCTGTGCTCCTGCTCCGCGCGCTGGAGGTAGCGCGCGGCGGGAAACTCCACGCGCGTGGCGATGTTGCGGCGCATCAGGTGCAGGAGCAGCGGAACTGCGGCGGCTCCGGCGAGCAGCAGGTAGAACGGCGCGAGGAAGGTCACGGCCGCCGCTGCCGGGCGTCGAATGCCTTGCGCAGCGGCACCGTGTAAGGCGCGTTGGTGAGCACGAGCTCGTACGCTGCCCCCATCGCCGCGAGGGCGTCGCGCCATTCGCCCACGACTTCCTCCACCGTGTCGCGGTACGCGGCCCGCACGTCCTCAGCCGCGGCGGGCACGGCGAGCGCGGACTCGGGATCCACATACTGCGCCTCGCCGACGAGACCGAAGTCGCGCTCGGCGGGATCCATCACGTGGAAGACGACGACGTCGTGGCCGGCGGCGCGGAGGCCGCGGAGCGCCGTGATGACGCCCTCCTTGTCGACGAGGAGGTCGCTGACGAGGAGCACCATGCCGCGCCGCGTCACGAGCCGTGCGGCCTGCTGGAGCGCCGTCGCGAGGTCGGACGCGCGGCCGCCTGCCGGCTCGGCCAGCGCGGCCACGAGGCGACGCCACTGCGTGGATCGCGCGCGCGGCGGCACGCTCGTGCGCACGGCGTCGTCGAAGCGGATGAGGCCCACGGCGTCGCGCTGGCGCAGCAGCAGCAGCGCCATGGCCGCGGAGAGGTGCTCCGCGTACACGCGCTTGGTGAGGCGAGCGGGGTCGCCTGTCCACTCCATGGACCGGCTGACGTCGAGCACCACGGTGGCGCGGAGGTTGGTCTCCTCCTCGTACTGCTTCACGACCCAGCGGTCGGTGCGCGCGGCAATTTTCCAGTCCACGTACCGCAGGTCGTCGCCTGGCTGGTAGGGACGGAAATCGGCGAACTCCACCGAGAACCCCTTCCGAGGCGACCGGTGCAGCCCGCTGAGGAAGCCGTCGACGATCCAGCGGGCGACGACTTCGATGTGGCCAAGGGTACTGAGCGCTGCCGGATCGAACAGGTCAGCGCGGGCGGACGACTCCATTGTGGTCGCAAGATAACCGCGGGCCGAGCGCGGTGCACAGCACCACGTTCGTGCTCACGAACTCGTGGTGCGCGGCCATGCCAGCCGGGATCTCCGCCGGCGAATAGCGCGGTTGCTGGTGGTCGTCGCCGCGACAGGCGGTCGCGTGGCGGCACAGTGCGACGTGCCGCCGACTGCGGTTACGCGGCGACCTGTTCGTACGAAAAGGTCGGGATGCCGGTCCGCTCCGTCGCGTGCTCGACGGTGATCGCGCAGATCCGCCCTGCGTCGTCGAGATCGAGCAAGGTGTTCTCGTCCAGGTCGCGCGTTTCCGCGACCGCGCCCGGCTTGAACTCGATATACAGCGTGTCCGTGTCCGAGAAAAACGTGACTTTCATGGGAGGAAGCCCCGATCGAAGAAGGCGTTGTGGACGGTCTCGCCGTCGGCCAGCAGCACCACTCGACAATAACGCCCCTCGCGCTCGGTGATCGACGCCCACCGCCGGATGCGCCCGTCGGCCTGGATGACCTCACCCTCGTGCCCAGGCGCGCCGCGTTCTTCGCCGTGCCCACCGATGTCTTGCTCTGCGTCACCAGCGCCCAGCCCGGCAAGCGCGGGCCCACCCCCAAGCTGCAGCGCCAGCTCGAGCGCGTCAGCCGCCTCCCCAAGGCCCAGCAGCAGACCGTTCTCGCCATGCTCGATGGCGTCCTCCTCCAGCACGGCTGAAGCACCACCAGCGAAGACCGCGGTCCTCTTAGCGGCTAAAGAAGAAGCCCGATCGAATCGTCCCGATCGGGCTTTTCTTTAGCTACGCTACGCCGCTTGCCTGCTAGTGGGCGCTGTTCGCGTTATCGAGGACAGGTCCTACCGAGCCCAAAACCGGAGTCCGCGAAGGAAATCCCAACGCGATTTCTGTTGTCTTCGGAATATGCCGTCACGAAATACCCCTTACCTCGCCATCGTACTGAAAGAGAATCTTCTGGAGCAATGCATACCGCGCCGCCAAGGCCCCAAGCCGAGCGTTTGCTATCAATCAGTTGCCGAAGAGCTCGAGGCGCACCCCCCGCGGAGACCTCCCATGTCTTCGTTGCCAATACCGCGCGATGATCAGGAGCCCGAAGTACAGCTATCACCGTATCGGCCACCGTAAGTTCACAGCTTGTGTAAGGCCCACCACTTTGTTGAATCAGATCTGCTGGTGCATGACGCTTCCGGTCGTGTAGAAAACCCCAGGGCCCTCACCGCTATAGAGAATCACGCCAGCGCTCAGGCTCGGGCCTTTGCTCACAAGCCACGACGCCGTTGCACTCGCCGCAACAACCTTCTTGCACTCCGGGGCATCGTTCGTGTCTTCCGGCGGACAGAGGCCAAAGAGGTCACTGACATTGACGGGATCCCCACCCGCGAAGCCGTACAGATTCATCCCGCCGGCCAGCCCGATGGGATCTTCCTGCGTGAAGTGACCGGTTGGGCCGTGCGTCTATGATCCGCGATGATGCAAGTCGCTGACGCTTCCTCTCTTAGCTGCTCACGCTCCCGGTTTGTCCATCATACTTTGGTGGTTGTTGCCTTGCGGTGCAGTTTTTGACCTCGAGTCGCGTGCTCGCACCGGTGCAAAGATGGATTGGCGCGCGCGTGGGTGCGAGCCGTGATGCTGGCGCGAGCGCAAGGAGCGGTGTCGCCACCACCCTGGGATAGCGCCGTTGACGAGCGCGTTCGCGCCCTCGAGCGCTGCGCTATGCGGCGACGTGCATGCGGCCGCGCTTCCGGGACTTCGGTGCGGCGCGCACGACGATCTCGACATCGCGTCCAAGCGCATTGAGAAAATCGATGAGCCGTTGGGTGGAGAAACCGCTCAGCCGCCCTCGCAGGAGATGCGAGACCTTCGGTTGGTCGATGCCCATGAGGACCGCCGCGTCCTGCTGCGTCAGCGCACGTTCGCGGATCACATCGTCGATCAGCGAGGCGAGTTGCGCCTTCGCCAGCCGTTCCTCCGGATTGGACATGCCGAGATCCGCGAAGACGTTGCCGCTGCCTCGCGACACGGGGATGTCGTCCTGCTCGTCGCTCGTTTTCCGCTTCGCCATGGTGTGTTCCTCCTCGTGATCACTCGGTCGATCCGTAATGCGCCGCAAGATGTCGCTTGGCGCGCTGCCACCGCTCCTTGATCAGCGCGATCTCGCGTTGCGGGGTGGCGATGCCATGCGTGGCTTTCTTCTGAAAGACGTGCAGCACGTAGACGACGCCGACGAGCTTCACCGTGTAGATCGCGCGATAGGTGTCCCCATCGAAATCGTCGACGAGCTCGATCAGTCCGCGGAGATCTCCCTTGCGCTGCTTCGCCCTCGGATGATGCTTACCGCGCTGCGCCTCGTGCAGCGCATACCCAAATTCATCCTGGACCTCGGCCGGCATGTCGCGCAGATCGGCGCGGGCCGAGCCGATCCATTCGACGGGTTTGAGTGGCGAGCGAGCAGGGATCGGCTGAGGCGCCATGAGTGGAATATGTCGTTTTTAGCATGTCCGCGCAAGACATCTTGGCACGCCGCGCTGTGTGGTTCGAGGGAGCCCCCTTGGGGGCGGACGGGCACGGCCAGCACGCGGGACGATCTGTGGCCGTTGCCCGCGGCCCAGGTTTGCATAACGTGACGCCCGCCCCCGTGGAGGTTCCGGAGTCGATGACCAAGAGCACCCCCCTCGCGGGCTTCGGGCCGCGCCTCACCGCCCTCCGGCAGAGCCAGGGCCTGACCCAGACGGAGCTGGGCAAAGCCGCCGGCATCTCGCAGCGCATGGTGGCCTACTACGAGCTCGAAAGCGCGCAGCCCTCCGGGGCGCTGCTCGTGGATTTCGCCCGCGCCCTCCAGGTCTCGGCCGACGAGCTCCTCGGCCTCGCGCCGACCGCGCCGCGCGTGAGTCCCAGGACCGCCCGGCTCCTCAAGCGGCTCCAGCGCATCGAAGAGCTCCCGCCCGCCGACCAGCGCGCCGGAACCTGTCAAGGAGTTTGAGACACCGGGTGGGCTGAGTTTACTGAGCGACGTCTTCTGACACGAGGAGTTTGGGTGGGTTGATCCACGCAGCGGTCGGCAGGACCGCAGGCGTGGGGGGACGGCGGACAAACCGCTCGGGCGTCGCGGCGTACGCGGCGGCGAGCACGAGGGCGCGCGCGTCACGTTTCGCCGTGGCGAGTCCGAAATGCATGTCGTGTGGCGTGTGCAGGCCGAGGCCCGAGT
>JBBRZK010000094.1:0-17541 GCA_038236775.1 Gemmatimonadales bacterium | reverse complement strand
CCGCCATCGAGCGGAACGCCCTCACTGCCCACGAGCACGCCCAGCGTCCCGATCGACGCGCTGCGCTGCGCCGGCGTGTCGAGCAGGTGGCGCAGCATGCCCACCGTGGTGGTCTTGCCGTTGGTGCCCGTGACGGCGACGAGCCGCAGGTCGCTGGCCGGATGCCCATGGAATGCTGCAGCGGCCACCGCCGCCGCGCGACGCGTGTCGCGCACCACGAGCGCGGGAAGATCGGTGCGCTCGGGATCATCCACCATCGCGCACGCCGCACCCGCACGTTCCGCCGGCGTGAGGTACTCGTGCCCGTCGCGCTCGGAGCCGCGCACCGCGAGAAAGAGCGTACCTGCACGCACGGCGCGACTGTCGTCAGTGATCCCCTCCAGCATCGCGGGCAGCGGTCCGCGCTCGGCGACGAGCAGCCCTGCGCGTCGCAGCGCGTCCACGACGTCGGCTGTGCGCGCGGCCATCAGGGCGCTCCCGCGAGGGAAACGATCGAGCCGGCCGGGAGGACCGCGCCCGCCGAGGGGGACGTCATGCCGGTGGCGCCCGGCGCGAGCCTGACGCGGAAGCCTGCCACGTGCAGCGCATGCACTGCCTGGCGCAGCGGCAGGCCATGCACGTCGGGAACTGCGCGAGGCGGCAGCGGAAGCACTGGCGGTGCGCTGGCCGGAAGCGTGGCCACGAACGGCGTCGTGCCCGCGGTGTCCGCGGCGGCAGCATCCGACGCCGCGCGCACGGCGTTCCGCTGCGACGTGGACGTCGTCTCGCGGGCGGCACGCGTGGCCGCCGCGAGCCGGAGCGCGGCCGCCGCCGTATCCGGTGCGTGCTGCTGCTGGCTCGCCGCGAGCGTGCGGCGATCGAGCGCGGCGTCCGGCGACGCCAGCGCGGCCTCGAGCACCGCCTTGGTCACCGGCGCAGCGGTGAGCCCGCCCATGTAGGCACCCTTGGGATTGTCGATCTTCACGAGGATGACGAACTGGGGGTTGTCGCCGGGAAACAGCCCGACGAAGGTGGGAATGTGCTCACCCGGCGCGTAGCGGCCGTTCACGGTGCGGCGCGCGGTGCCCGTCTTGCCCGCCAGGGAGAATGATCCGAGGTCGGCGCGCTTTGCCGTCCCACCCCCTTCCACGACGCCGAGCAGCATCCCACGCACACGGCGCGCCACCGCCGGCGAGATCACGCGTCGTATCACGCGGCGCTCGTGGTGATAGAGCACCGTCCCGTCAGGCGCGCGCACCTCCTTCACCAGCGTGGGCTCGAGCAGCTCGCCGTCGTTGGCCAGCGCGACGTACGCGGCCGCAAGCTGCAGCGGCGTGACCGCCACCTCGTATCCCATCGCCATCGAGTTCGCCGACTGCGTGGACCACTTGCCCGGCACGCGCAGCGTCCCCGCGGCTTCCACCGGATACGACACGCCGGTGGGCGTGCCGAAGCCGAAGTCGCGCAGCGCCTCGTACTCCTCGCGCGCCGACAGCCGCTCCGCGAACTGGACGATGCCGATGTTGCTCGAGTAGCGGATGACGTCCGACAGCGCGAGCTGCACGTACGGATGGTCGTCGTGAATCACGCGGCCGTTGATCGTGAATTCGCCGTTGAAGGTGCGGACGACGTCGGTCTCCTGCGCCTTCCCCTGCTGGAGAAGCGTCGCGGCGATGAACGGCTTCATCGTGGACCCGGGCTCATACGGTTCCGTGAGCGCGGTGCTTGCCGTGTTGCGGGGGTCGGCGCGGTGGCTGGCCATGGCGAGCACCTCGCCGGTGACCGGGCTCACCACGACGACGTCCCCGCCTTCCGCTCCCATGCGTGCCACCGCGTCCGCCAACGCGCGCTCGGCGATTTCCTGCAGTTGCTGGTTGATCGTGAGCACGACGGTGTTGCCCGGGATCGGCGCCGTGGTCGGCGTACCCGGCGACTCGAAGCGGCGGCCGCGTGCATCCTTCATCACCGTCGCCGCACCGGGAGTTCCGCGCAGCAGCGAGTCGAGCGCCAGCTCGATCCCGTCCACGGCATCGCCGTCCGCGTCCACGCGTCCGACGAGGCGGCGCGTGCCCTCGGTGAACGCGTAGCTGCGCTCGATGGTGGGCGTGGCGTACACGCCGCGCATCGCGCTCACCGCGGCGACGTCAATGGCGAGGAAGCGGCCCGGCAGCGACACCCAGCGTCGCGCCGGATCAGTCGCCCGTGCGACCCACTCGGCCGGCACCTTCGCCCGCTGGAGCGCCGTGCGCAGCTTTCGGAGGTCGCGCACCTCCTTCGGGGCCACCTCGAGCTTCACGGTCTCGCGACTCTGCGCGAGCACCTGGCCGCGCGAATCGAGGATCTCGCCGCGCGGCGCGGGAGTGGTGCTCGTGGTGCTCTGCTGGTGCGCGCCGCTCGCCGCCAGCCGGCGGCCATCGAGCAGCTGCACGCGCGCCGTCTTCGCCAGCAGCGCCACGACGAACAGCGCCAGCGTGAGGTGGATGATGCCGACCCGGCTCGGCGCCCTCATCGCGCGGCGCGGGGCAGCGTGATCACCATGCTGTCCGCCGGCACGTGCAGGCCGAGTCGCGCGGCCAAAGGGAGCAGTTGCGTGCGACTCGAGGCGGCGCGGATCTCTCCATCGAGCCGCAGCTTCTCGTTCACCATCGCCACGCGGCGCGCCTCGAGGTCGCGCAACTCCGCGGCGGCCGCGATGCCGTACGAGCGGCGAAGGATCACGCCGCCGCTGATGACCAGGAAGGCCAGCATCAGCAGCACGATCCGGATGCGCCCGCGGCTCGCAGCTACCTTGCGCGTTGCCATGCGCGAAGCCTGGCGCTGCGGGCGCGTGGATTGTGCGCGGTCTCGTCCGCGCCGGCCGTGATGGCGCGTCGCGTGAGCACGGCGCCGAGCGCGTGGTTGCCACCGCACGTGCAGAGCGGATGCTTCGGGGGACAGACGCAGTCCTCGCTCCAGCCGCGCAAGGCGTGCTTCACGAGGCGATCCTCGCCGGAGTGATACGCGATGACGGCGAGCACCCCGCCCGGCGCCAGGCGGTCGCGCAGGTCCGGCAGTGCGCGCGCGAGGCCCGCGAGCTCGTCGTTGACGGCGATGCGCACGGCCTGGAACAGCCGCGCGAACTCCGGCGGTCCCGAGCGCGCGCCGAACGTCGCGCGGATGGCGCCCACGAAGTCATCGCTGCTGACGAAGGGCCGCGTGGCGCGGCGACGGACGACTTCGCGCGCGAGGCGGCCGGCACGCGGCTCGTCGCCGTAGTCGCGGAACAGCTGCGTGAGTGCCTCCTCGCTGCTGTCGTTGAGCACGTCGGCCGCGTTTCGTCCGTCGGCGGCGCCCATGCGCATGTCCAGCGGCGCGCCCTCCCGGAAGGAGAAGCCGCGCACGGCAGCGTCGATTTGGTGGGAAGAGATGCCAAGGTCGAGCAGGATGCCGGTGAAGCGAACGTCGTGCAGCGCGGGAACGCCTTCGAGGTCGGCGTAGTTGGCACGGTGCGCCTCGAACCTGCCCGCCGATGCACTGTCGGCGAGTCGCGCGGCGGCCACGTCCAGCGCCTCCTGGTCGCGATCGATGCCGACCACGCGGTCCACCCCCGCATCCAGCAGCGCCGCACTGTGGCCGCCGCCGCCGAGCGTGCCATCGAGGACGAGCGTACCGGCCCCGAGCAACTCGATGACGTCATCGACGAGCGCTGGAGCATGATAATCGGTATCCCACGCGCGGGACGGGTGGATGTCCGTGCGTCGCTCAGCCATGTTGTTGCTCTCGCCCTCTCGCCCTCTCGCCCTCTCGTTCTCTCGTCCTCTCGTCCTCTCGTCCTCTCGTCCTCTCGTCCTCTCGCCCTGTCGCATGCCAGTCCGCAAGCACCTCACCTTCGTGGTCCACGGCGCCCGCGCCGACCGGCAGGACCTCCGGCAGACCGTCTCGTGGGTGCGCGACCGCGGGCACGCCGTGGACGTGCGCGTCACGTGGGACGCCGGCGACGCCGCGGCGCATGCCGCCGAGGCCGCGGACCGCGGCACCGACGTCGTCATCGCCTGCGGCGGCGATGGCACGTTGAACGAGGTGGTCAACGGCCTCGATGGCCGCGATGTGCCCCTCGGCGTCATCCCCCTCGGGACGGCCAACGACTTCGCCCGGCAGACGGGAATTCCGGAGGAGGCTGATCATGCCATGGATGTTATCCTGCGCCGCAACCCTGTGCGCATCGACACGGCATCGATGAACGGCCGGCGCTTCCTCAACGTCTCCACCGGGGGCGTGGGTGCGGAGGCGACGCAGGAGACGCCGGCCGACGCCAAGGCGTCGCTCGGCCCGCTGGCATACGCCATCACGGCGGTGCGGAAGTTCGCCGAGGACAAGGTGCGGCACGCGTCGTTCACGAGCGACGGCTTCGGCCTGGACGTCGAGTTCCTGGCCTTCGCGGTGGGCAGCGCGCGCGTCACGGGCGGCGGCACGATGATGACCCCGGGCGCGAGCGTGACGGACGGCCTCCTCGACCTCTGCGTCATCGAGGCGATGTCGCGCGCCGCGTTCGCGCGCCTCTCGCTGGCCGTGAAGCGAGGGGAGCACCGTGGGCTGCCGGGGGTGCACTACGCCCAGCTGCCGTGGCTCACCGTCGTCGGAAGGGAACTCCTCAGCATCAACCTCGACGGCGAAGGGGTCGAGGCGCAAAGGTGCGGCTATCGCGCGCGCCGGGCCGACCTCCTCGTGCACGTGCACCACCTGCCGGGCGAGGAGCCGGGCGTGGACTTCGCGCGATAGGCGCGGCTCGTACCACGCACGGTCCCCCGATGCAGAAGCGCCCGCCGTCGCAATGACGGCGGGCGCTTCGATATCCGGACGTTCGGCGGCTACTTGCAATACCGCTTGATCGACCCGTCGATGAAGGCCTGGAACTGCGGCACCGCGCCGAGAATCTGGCCGGCGGCCGTGGGGTTCACCTTGCCGCCGCGGGGCATGTTCGTGCTCACGATGGTGAGCAGCTCACTGGCACCCTTGAACTCCTCGCAGGAGTGCGACTTCGGCAGCGTCTCGGCCTGCTGCTGCAGGTAGGCGAAGGCGGTCACCGCCGTGTAGAAGGCGGCTTCCGGCGTCGCGTTCACGTCGTCCGAGGCCTTCAGCAGGTCCATCGCTTTCTTGTAGTCCTCCGGCTTCTTGGACGTCGTGAAGCCCTTGTAGGCGATCTGGCCCATCTGGAGCAGGAACGAGGCGTCCCGCTCCTTGTTGGTCGGGTCCGCGGCGACGTCGGCCTTCACGGCCTTGATCGCGTCGTCTGTCGCACCGAGATCGTTGGCGATCTGCGCGAGCAGCAGCTGCCCCTGCGGCACCTTCGGGTTCAGCTGCAGGGCACGCTCGAGGGACGCCTTCGCGGCGGGCAGCTGACCCGAGCGACGTTCGTTCTGCGCGCGCTGCATCAGGAGGTCCACGTTGCTCGGGAACTTGGCCGAGCCCACCGCCGCGAATTCGGCAGCCTGCTTGAAGGCGCTGTCCGCCGCGAGGTCCGCGACCTGCCGGTAGAAGTAGTTGGTGTCGGCCGCCGCGGTGTCGATGGTGGCCATCGCCACACCAGCGGGCACGGACTCCTTGTAGTTCTTCGCCGCGCGCAGCACGAGCCAGCTGAGGCGCAGGTAGTTCGGGTCGCCCGGGTTGTCCGCGACGAGCTGCCGGGTGAGCGGAATGGCCAGGTCGGCCTTGCCGGCGAGCACGAGCTCGTTGATGACCTGCTCGCGCAGCGTCATGTTGCCCGGGTCCGCACCCATGAGGCCAATGAGCGCCTGCAGGGAGTTGGCGGTGTCGTTCTTCTGCTTGTACGCGTCGTACTGCAGCGAGTAGGCGATGCGGCTGGACTTGTCCAGCGCCATGATGTCCTTCGTGATCGAGATGACCGAGTCCTTCCACGGCCCCGTCGATTCCGTCGGCGACGTCTTCATGTTCGCATACGCGCTGGCGAGGCAGAGGCGCGCGATGGTGGCCCTGGGGTACTGCGCGATGGCCTTGCGCGCCGCGGCAATGGCGGCGGCGTTGGTGTTCGCGCGGATGGCATTCTCGCAGGCCTGGTTGTCGCCGATCTGCTTGCGTGCCCGGTCGTACTCGCCCACGATCTGCTTGGCGGCGTCACCGAAGTTGGTGAAGTCGAACGCGGTGACGAGCGGCTGGGACAGTGACGCGTCGCGCGGCAGGAACATGCGCGCCGACGTGCGATAGCCGGTGGCCGTCTTGGTCACGCTGCCGTCGATGACCTCGTCGGCGCGCACGAGCTTCGCGAGCTCCTTGATGTCATTCGGGCTCAGCGCCGAGTCCGGCTTGTACCCGGACTGGATGAGCGTGTTGTCGATGTCCTTCTTGCTGGTGGGCATCAGGGTTCTGATGCTGAAGTCGCCTTGAATGCGATTGCGCACTTCATCGGCGAGCTTCATGCCACCTTCCTGCTCACCGCGGAAGGTCGTGATGAGGACACGCTTGGTGTCCGGTCCGGGCATCTGTTGGCGCTGGGCGCCGGCAACCCCGGGAACAGCGGTCGCGAGGAGGGACGCAGCAAGTCCAGCAGCAAGGAACGCAGAGCGATGCGGAGCCTTCACAGTCGTAACCTCCAAAACGTTGAACAGATGTACCCCTGACGTGCCGCTCAGGTCCGCTTCAACTGCGTTGCAACGACGGAATGGCGGGATTCCAGCATGGGCGAAGAGGGATTCGAACCCCCGACATCCTGTGTGTAAGACAGGCGCTCTAACCAGCTGAGCTATTCGCCCGGCGAAACGCTTGCACGAGCGAGGCCTTCGCCGGCCGCGCTCACCAGGAGGCCTTCAGTTGTCTGGAACGGCTCTGGACGAATCGGACTACTTCAGGATTGCGAGTGGCACGAGGACGCAGTACCCCGCTACGAGCAAGATCGGTGCAATCGTCGTCCCGCCGCGTGCCAGATCGGCGTAGCCGAGCAGTATCGTGACGGCCGCGATCCCCCACCAGAGCCATGGGCGCGCCTGCGACGTCGTATCCATTTGTGCCATAAGGCATTAGTGTAGGCCGGCTTTGGGGGGGTGTCAAGCGAGCCCCGGGACGATTAATCGATCTTTAACCCACGCCCGTCGTGCCTGATATTTGCCCCGCGCTTCGCCCGTCCCCGATGGGCGCCACCCGGGGAACCTCTGAAGCATGACAATTTGTCGTCAAACGAGAGTAGGTCAGAATCTCCCTAATGTTCGTCCCGCGCGGCGGGAGGGGGACCCCCCTCGGGCAGCCCGATTCCCCCGAGCAGCAGCGCGATCACACCCTGCCGCTCGGCCCGTTCCGCGGCCTCGTCCGCGGCGATCATGGCCTGCAGCCGTCGCCGGTCGCGGGCCCGACGGGCCAGGATGAAGGGCAGCAGCAGGATCATGAGGGCGAGCATCGCGATGGAGAGGTCCGCGAACAGCGCGAGGCCCCCATACCGCCGGCTCGTCCGCTCCTGGTACAGTTTCTCGAAGCCGGACAACGTCACGCCGAACGCCCGCCGCACCGCACCGTCCAGGGTGTCCCCGTCGCCCCAGTACGTGAAGAACAGCGTGAGCCCGCGACGCGGGTCGAGCGACGCCAGCTCGGTCACCGCCCGGTAGCTCAGCGCGTATGCAGACTGCGCCGCGACGGCGCCGCCCTGGAAACCGGCGTCCAGCTCGTCGAGCGACGGCGTCCCCTTGAGCGCCAGCGCGACGTTGGCCGCGAGCACGTCGTCGCGCCGCCATTCGCGTGCGGCCACGCTGGCATAGCCCTCGTCGAACCAGCGGGGCGGCCGGTTCCCCAACCGTTCGTACAGGGCCAGGTGCGCGAGCTCGTGCCGCAGGACCTCGAGGGGGTCGCCCGCGTCGCCGGCGTCGGACCGGCCATGCATCACGATGCGGCGCGACTCCGGAAAGGCGATGGCGGCCCCCCACTCGGGAGCGCTCGGCCCAACCCAGCTGCGGAACCGGCCTGCATCCGGCGCGACGGCAACCAGCACCCGCTGGGTCGGGCGGGGGAGCCAGGGGAAAGAATCGTTCGCGGCGGCGGCACGCAGCAGCGCGCGCGCCATCACGTCGTCCTTCGGGAAGTACACCACGGTGAACCGCCCAGCGTCGAGCCGGCGCGGTGCATCGTCCTGCGCGCCCGCGACCCGTCCGCCCAGCGCGAGGACGGCAAGGGCTGCGAGGGCGACGCGCAGCAGCCGCATCGCCGTGCGGCCCATGGGCCACACGCGCGCTACGGTTCCCCGCCCTCCTGGACCGTCGTCAGCACCTCGGCGCACTTCTTTCCCCACGGATTGAACTTGTTCGCGGCGAACCCTTCCTGCCACGTGTGCACCGCCTCGTCGCGCTGGCCGTTGAACCAGTACGCGCGCCCGAGCTCATAATACGCTTCGATGAGGTTCGGCCCGAGGGCGAGCGTCTTCTGGAAGAAGGTCTGCGCGTCCTCGAACATGTCGCGCTCGAGGTACACCAACCCCAGGTAGAAGTGCGCGTATAGCGTGGCCTTGCGGTCGGTGTCCAGCCGGATGGCGCGCGAGAGGTGTTCGATGGCCTCGCCGAAAATGTGCTTCTTCAGGCAGATGTAGCCGACGTTGATGCGCGCGAGCGCATTCGCGGGATCGCGCATCAGCACCTTCTGGAACTGCGTCAGCGCTTCGTCGTACTTCTCCTGGAGCATCTGGGCCCAGCCGAGCAACGACTCCGCCTGCGGGTCGTCGGGCACAAGGCGAAGCGCCTTGTTCAGGCTCTCCTCCGCGCCCACGTAGTCGCCCAGGGAGATGCGGCTCCAGCCCTTCTCGATGAACGTGGAGGCGCCGATGTGGTCCACCACCACCGGCCGGTCCGCGCTGAACACCGGGGCGGCGACGCCTTGCAGCAATTTCCACCGCTCGACGAGCCCCTTCGCCTCCTCCTTCAGCGCCGCCAACTCGGCGAGGTCGGACTCCAGCGCCTTGCCGAGCGCGATCAGGTCGGCGCGAATCGCATCCTTTTCCGCGACGGCATTGGCACCGTCGAGTCGGGCGGACAGCGCCGCGACGCGCGCGCGATGGGCGTCCATGTCAGCCATTGCTGAGCGCCTCCGCGCCGGCCTGGAGCAGCGCGATGCGCTCCGTGGTGGACAGCAGCTGCTCCACGTCGAGGTAGATCACGAGCCGCTCCCCGATGCGCACGATTCCCTTGAGGTACTCGCCCGCCAGTCCCCGGAACAGGGGCGGCGGCGGCGCCACCCTGGACGGATCGAAGTCCGTCACCTCCGTCACCGCATCGACCACGACGCCGATCCACTCGCCGCTCACGTTGAGGATCAGCGTGCGTGTCTCGGCAGCACTGGGCGCGGCCGGAAGTTCGAAGCGACGACGCAGGTTCACGAGGGGCACCACGCGCCCCTGGTAATCCATGACCCCCTCGATGTAATCCGGCATGTCGGGCACGGAGGTCGGCGGCGCATACCGGAGCACGCGCTCCACGGCCTGCACGTCGGCGGCGAAATGATCGTCGCCGAGCCGGAAGGTGACGAGCTTGTCCGCGTGGGTACTCATGCTGTCTCCTGGAGTGCCGCGGTCTGGCATGCGGCGATGAGGGCGTCGGCGTCCACGATCCCGACGAGCGCCTCCGCGTGGCGGATGACACCGAGCAGCACACCCTCGGCGCTGTCGCCCACGGGTGCGTCGCGCAGCTCGGCCAGGTCCATCGACGCCGTGTCGTCCACGTCGTCGATGAGCACGCCCACGCGGGCGCCTTCCCGGCGAAAGATGAGCATCGCGTCGCGCAGCGCGAAAGGCAGGCCCAGCGTGTGGTGCGGCGAATACACCGGCGTGATCGAGCCCCGCACCGTCACCACGCCCAGCATCGCGGGCGGCATCTCGGGGACGTGGTGGATCACCGGAAGGTCCACCACCTCGTCCACCGCCATCAACTCGATGGCGAAGCGCTCGCCGCCCAGCCGGAACAGGAGCATCTCTGCTCGGCCGGCTCGTGCGCGGGCGCGCTCGCGCATCGTGCGCTGCCCGCGCACGGCAGGCGCGGGCGGCACCGCGGTCGGCCGCGCGACGGTCGTCTCCCCGGATTCGGCGGCCCGCGCCGCGGCCAGCGCGCGCGCCAGTTCCACCGGCGTGGAGGTGCGTCGCGAACGCGGCGCACTCTCCTCGAATGGTGAAGCGTCCGGTGCGGACACGGGCGCGGCAGAGTCCGTCGTCGCCAAGGGCGCCGGCGCCAGTTCGCTGTACCGAAGCCGCTTCTTCTTCATTCCTGGTCGTCCGCGACGTCGGCCATGAGCTCGGCGTCGATGGCCGCGACGCGGCGCATCGCACCCACGAACAGCGCCTGCGTCGCCAGGGTGTTGACGCGCCGCGGCACGCCCCCGCTGCGCACCGCGAGCAGCGCCAGCGCCTCATCGGAGAACACCGCGCCGCCGCGCCGACCCGCGACGCCGAGGCGGTGGGCCACGTAGCCGCAGACGTCGTCCGACTCGAGCGGCTCCACGTGAAAGCGGAGGCTCACGCGCTGGTCGATCTGCGGGCGCTGCCGCACCCGGTCGCGCAGTTCCGGCTGGCCGAGGAGCACCACGTGCAGGTGCTTGTCCTGGCGATCCTCGTGGTTCGTGAGCAGGCGGATCTCCTCGAGCAGCGACGGCGTGGCCAATTGCGCCTCGTCCACCACGAGCACCGGGCGCCGCCCCTCGCGATGCATCTCCGCGAGCCGCGCGCCCACGGCGAGGATCACGTCGAGCTTGGCGCGCGGCGGCTTCGCGATACCGAGCCCGCGTGCGACGGACGTGAGCATCTGCGACGGCGTGACCTTCGGGTACGGCAGCGCGATCACGTCGCACGCCGTGCCGGCCAGCCCGTCGGTGAGCGCCTGCGCGAGCATCGTCTTGCCGCAGCCGATCTCGCCCGTGATGAGCGACAACCCGCCACGCAGCTCGGTCGCATCATACATGAGCCGCGCGAAGCCCTCGGCGAAACTGGGGGAGCGGAACACGAACGCGGGATCCGGCGTGTTGGCGAACGCGCGGCGCGTCAGGCCCCAGTGTGCCTCGATCATGCGCTCACCGTCCGGCGCGTGGCGAGCATCTCGACAATGGCCGGCGCGATGCTCGCGAGCGCCGCAACGCGTTCGGCACCGGCGCGCTGCAGCGCTGCCTGCGGCATGCCGTAGATCGTCGAGGTGGCCTGGTCCTGCACGATCCCCGCGCCGCCCGCGGCACGGATGGCGCGCAGGCCGTCGGACCCGTCGCGGCCCATGCCGGTGAGGACCACGCCCACGCTCTGCCGTCCGAAGCAGGTGGAGACGGACTCGAACAGCGGATCCGCGGCGGGACGCACGCCCCACAGCGTCGGACCGTCGTCCAGCACGATCAGCGTGCGGCCGCCGGGATCCTGCGCGACGCGCATGTGCAACCCTCCGGGCGCCAGGTAGACGTGATTCATGCGCACCGTCTCGCCTTCCACTGCCTCGGACACGCGCAGGTCGCTCATGCTGTCGAGCCGCGCGGCGAGGCTCCGCGTGAAGCCCGGCGGCATGTGCTGCACCACGAACACCGCGGCATCCACGCTGGCGGGGAGGTTCGGGATCACCTCGGCGAGCGCGCGCGGTCCACCGGTGGATGCGGCGACGGCAACCGCGCAGCGGGTCGTGACGGATGGCCCACGCGGGGTCGGCACGGATGTGCGCGGACGCGCGAGCAGCGGCACGCCGCCAAGGTTCACCTGCGTGGCCGCCCGCAGCGCAGCGAGCAGCGTCTCGCCCACCGTCTCGAGGTCGAGGCTGATCGGGCCTGAGGGCTTCCGGACGAAATCCACGGCGCCGAGTTCCAGGCAGCGGAGGGTGAGGTCCGCGCTCCCGTCGGAGTCCGCGGCACTGAGCATCACCACGGCACGCGGCGTCTCGCTCATGATGTAGCCCAGCGTCTGCAGGCCGTCGAGCTCGGGCATCTCCACGTCGAGCGTGACGATCTGCGGGTCGAGCGCGTGGATCTGCCGCAGGGCATCGAGGCCGTTCCGTGCCGTGCCGACGACGTGGAATTCCGGCGACGCCTCGATGATCTGCGCGATGAGCCGGCGCATGAAGGCGCTGTCATCGACGACGAGGACGCTCGCCGGCGCGTCAGATGACACGATCGCCCTTCTTGAGCGAGCGCACCTCGACACGGCCGTCGTCCGTGTGGAAGTACACGCTGCGCCCGTAGTCGAGGCCCGTGTCCTCCGCCACCACGGGGATGCTCGCCGCCGCGAGCACGAGGCGCGTAGCGGTGACGTTGCGCTCGCCCACGTTGATGCCCGTGCCGCTCACGAGCTGGCCGAACATGCTGGCGCCGCCCACGATCTTGGCGCTGATGCGTGCGTTGTCCGCCGAGCCGAGCTGGCGCATCTCCATGAGCATCAGGGGCACGATGGTCTCGGGAAACTTCGCGGGGTTCGCCGTGTCGCGCGACATCGACTTGTTCGGCAGCAGGATGTGCGCGAGGCCGCCGACCCGCGCCTCGCGGTCGTACAGCGCGATCGCGACGCACGAGCCCAGGCCGAGGGTGGCGATCACGTGATCGCCGCGGCGCACGGCATAGTCCGCGACCTTCACGCGGATATCGGGCTTGTGCGTGGTCACAGCGGCCGGAAGACGCGTTCGCGTCCGTCGACGGCGGTGAACTTCGTCCGCGCGGCGCCCAGCAGCGTTTCCACCTTCCCGAGCACCAGGAAGCCGCCCGGCGCCAGTGCGGCGTGGAACTTGTCGAACAATCGCTCCTGTGTCTCGCGGTCGAAGTAGATCAGCACGTTGCGACAGACGATCAGGTGATGCGGACCGGGGGGCGGCGATTCCGCCAGCAGGTCGCGCCGCTCGAAGCGCACGAGGCGCCGCACCTCGGGCACGATCGTGAACGGCGCGTCCGCAGCGAAGTATCGGCGGCGCAGCTCGGAAGGTGTATCGGCGAAGTCCCCTTCCTCGAAGCTGCCCTCCGCCGCCGCGGTCAGGCACCGCGCGTCGATGTCGCTGCCCAGTACGCGAAGACGCCGCTCCAGCTCGCCCAGCTGGCCCAACTGCTCGGCATGCCGGTGAAAGAGCGCGGCGAGGGAATACGGCTCCTCGCCCGAGGAGCAGCCGGCGCTCCACACGTTGATGGTGGGCAGCGGCTGCGCCCACAGCTCAGGCACCACGCGCTCCGCAATGACGGCGTAGGTCTCCCAGTTCCGGAACAGCTTGGTGACGTTGATCGTGAGCGCGTCGAGGAGGCGCTCGTACTCGCCCTTGTCCGCGTCGAGCACGCGCGCGTAGTCGGCATACGTGTGCACCCCGCGCGCGCGCATGCGCACCGCGATGCGGCGGCGCAGGCACTTCTCCTTGTAGCTCGCGCATCCGAAGCCCTTGTCGCGCGCGATCTTCTCGGTGAGTGCCTCGAACCCGGCGTCGGGCGCGTCGGTCACAGGACCTGCCGAACCGCGTCGAGGTTCGTGCGCACGATCGCGTTGCCCGGCGCGAGCGCCAGCGCCTGCTCCCAGCACTTCACGGCCTCGTCGCGCTCCTGCCGCTTGAAGCGGATGTTGCCGAGCTTGAGGTAGATGTCGTCGCCGAGCGATGGGTTGAGCTTGAGGGCGCGGCCATAGCACTCGAGCGCATCGTCGTAGCGCGCCGCGCGATAATGGCAGTCGCCGAGGTTCTTGTGCAGCTGCGGCAGCCCGGTGTCTTCCTGCACGCCGCGCTCGGCGGCGCTGAGCGCCTCCGGGTGGTACCCGCGTCGCTCCTGCACGGCGGCCATGTTGTTGTAGAGCGACGCCGCGTGCGGATGCGCGGCGATGCCTTCCGTGAGAATGGCGTACGCCCGCTCGAGGTCGCCCCGGAGTGCCGCCGTGAGCGCCGCGTAGTGGTACCACGGCGCCGTGGGCGGTCGCGTGCCGAACAGCGGCCGTGCCGCCGTGAGCGCCTGGTCGGCTTCCGCCACCTTGCCCGCGCGCAGCGCCACGACGCCCACGGACGTCTGGATGCGGGGGTCCTTCGCGCCGCCACGCCTGATCGCGCCATCCAGTGCCGCGCGCGCCTCGTCGTAGCGCTCGAGCCGCTCCAGCGCGTGCGCCAGGTTGTGGTACGTTGCGGGCCGCGCGCCCGGGTGCGTGACGCACTCGCGGAACGCGGCCACCGCATCGCCCCACTTGCTCTGCCGCATGAGCGCAAGGCCGACGTAGAAGCGCGCCTCCGCATCGTGCTCCCGCAGCTCGAGCACGCGCCGGAACTCGCGCATGGCCTCGTCGAGCATGCCGGTCTTGTAGAAGGCGATGCCGAGGTTGCGGTGTTCGTCCACGCGCGCGTCGCTCACGCTCGGCTCGGCCGCCTTCGTCCTGCCCACGCGCTGCGCGAAGCCGGCCGTGACCAGTCCGTAGATCGCCTTGCCCACCTCAAACTCGCCGAGCCCCGACGCCTCGATCACGGCGACGACGTCGCGACGGCCGTCCAGCAGGTCCATCACCACCGACTGCTCCCGCGGCAGCGACACGCCGCTCTCGGCGAGCTTGCCGCGGTCCACGTCGAACACGAGGTCCAGGCTCGAGATCTTCTTCTCGATCAGGCTCCACTCGTCCACGCGCCGCGCGCCCTCGAGGAGCAGCGATTCCGGGTTGATGGAGACGAGGAGGTCCTGTTCTTCCGGATGGACGTCCGCCTCGAAGTTGAACGTCCCCTGCGTCCACGTGAACAGGTAGTACACCGCCTCCTCGATCTGCAGGCGGATCTGCGCGTGCAGCGCGTCGCGCGTGACGGCGCCCTGCGCCACGAGCAGCTCGCCGATGCGCTTGTCGCGATAGAGTCCCTGCGCGTTGATGGCGGCGTCGAGCTGCTCCTGCGAGATGGAGCCGGACTTCAGCAGGATGTCGCCGATGCGGTCGCGCCGGTTGACGATCGACGCATAGGAGATGAGGCCCTTGTCGAAGTAGACGTAGCCGAAGTTGTTCCGGTGCGTGACCGCGAGGCAGCCGGTCTTCTTGCCCATGGAAAGCAGCTGCAGCACGTCGGGGAGGCTCGCCTCCTTGAGGCTTCCCTTGATGGCCATCAGCGCAGTTCCTCGACCAGGCGCCCGGTGACGTCCGGCCACTCCCAGATGATCTTCTCGTCGTCGAGGAAGAAATCGTCGGCTGCCTCGCGCACAGTCAGCGGCGCGTTCGTGGGCGTCTTGCCCGATGGCTCGAGCACCTGCCGTCCGAGGGCCACAGTGAGCGGTGCGCCGGTGACGTCCATGCCCGCACGAAGCCGCTGCACCGTGCCCATGATCTCGCGGATGCTCGTCGCCGGGCGGTCGGCGAGGTACGCGACGAGGTCGGCCGGCGTATCCAGGCGCGCGTCGGCGAGGAAGCGCGCGAACAGCTTCTCGCGCAGGACGCGGTCCGGCAGGCCGAGCTCCGCCACGAGCCCGCCCTCGAAGCGGGAGCGCAGCCGCTCCTCCAGCCCGTCGATCGCCTTCGGGGCGAGATCGCTCGCGAACACCAGCTGCTTGCCCGCGGAGTGGAAGTAGTTGTACACGTGGAACAGCTCTTCCTGCGTGCGCTCCTTCGACGCGACGAACTGCACGTCGTCGATCAGCAGCGCATCGGCCGCGCGATAGCGGGCGCGGAACCGCTCGATGGTGCCGTCCTGCAGGGCGGCGATGAGCTCGTCGATGAAGACTTGCGCGCCCACGCACGCCACGCGGCCCGGCCCGCCGAAGCGATGCGCGAGCTCGTTGCCGATGGCGTTGAGCAGATGGGTCTTGCCCACGCCGCTGGGCCCCACGAGAAAGAGCGGGTTGTAGCGGTGTCCCGGTTCGGCGATGACCGCGTCGGCCGCGCGAACGGCCATCTGGTTCGAGGTGCTCTCCTCGTATGCGCGGCGCGCGAACGCGGGCTGCGGGCCGCCCGGCGGAACCGCACCCGCCAGCGCATTCTCCACGAACGCCATCGCCTCGGCGAGCCGGTCCGGGTCGCGGAAGCGCTCGTCGCCGCCCAGGTCCGGACTCACCGTCGTCACCTGGCGCTCCAGCTCGCGCAACTGTTCCACCGCCTGCCCGAAGCCGCGCAGCACGGCCTCGTAGTTCTCGGGCGGATCCGTCGATGCCATGAGCTGCTCGAGCGCCGCGGTGCGATAGCCCTCGCCACTCCAGAAGCCGATCGCCTCGCCCACGCGCACGCGCCAGGGTTCGAGCTGCGCCGCCACCGCGCTCGCGATGTCGGTGAGAAAGCCGAAGAACTCGTCGGTCTGCACCGAGGTGCGCGCCGGCGGCGGCGCCGGATGCGGCAGGCCGACGATGTCGCGGACCTGCGCGGGAGTCATCGTCCCGTCGAGCTGCTGGAACGCGCTCAAGCGGTTCATCGCGCCCTGCAGCTCGCGGATGTTGGCGTACTCCACGCGCGCCAGTTCCTCGATCACGCCCGGCGCGAAGCTGATGCCGCGCTCCTCGCACTTGCTGCGGAGGATGGCCACGCGCGTCTCGAAATCCGGCGCACCGATATCGACGATCAGCCCACCCTTGAGGCGGCTGATCAGCCGCTCGTCCACGTCGGCGATCTCCGCCGGCGGACGATCGCTGGTCATGACGATCTGGCGTCCACTGCCCTGGAGCGAATTGAGCAGCCGCAGCAACTCGCTCTGCGTTTCGGGATGCCCCGTGAGGAACTGCACGTCGTCGAGCAGCAGCACGTCCACTCGGCCGTAACGCTGCTTGAACCGCTCCATCTCGCCGGCGGCGATGGCCGCGTGCAGCTGCTGGACAAAGTCCTCCAGCGCGACATACTCGACGCCCAGCTCCGGATTGCGGTGGAGCGCCTGGTTGCCGATCGCCCCGACGAGGTGCGTCTTGCCGAGGCCGGAACTGCTGTAGATGAACAGCGGGTTGTAGACGGCTCCGGGCGCCTCGGACACGGCGCGCGCCGCCGCCACGGCGAGCCGGTTGGCCGTTCCGACGACGTAGTTGTCGAAGCGTGCGCGAGGATCGACCTGCATGCCTACTTGGCCGCGGCGGCGGGTGCGCTGCCGGCGCTGAGCCGACGCAGCACGATCTCCGAAATGCCGCGCAGTGTCTCGAACACGCCGGGGCCGTGCAGCGCATCGGCGGCGAACTCGGGGGCGCCGCGGAAGTTGATCGCGTCCGACAGGTCGGCCACGGGCAGGATCAGCTCGGGCGGCAGGTCCTGCTTGTTGTACTGCACCACGATGGGCATTGACCGCGGGTCCACGCCCTGGTCCGACAGGTTGGCGTGCAGGTCCTGGAAGCTCTCGATGTTCTCGTCCAGCTGGCGCGCCTGGCTGTCGGCGACGAACACGACGCCGTCGGCGCCCTGGAGCACCAGCCGGCGCGTCGTCTGGTAGTACACCTGCCCCGGCACCGTGTAGAGCTGGAACCTGGTCGTGAAACCGGAGATCGAGCCCAGGTCGAGTGGCAGGAAGTCGAAGAACAGGGTGCGGTCGGTCTGGGTCGCGAGGGACACGAGCTTGCCTTTCCGGTCCTCGGGCACCTGACCGTAGATGTAATGCAGGTTCGTCGTCTTCCCCGAGCGACCCGGCCCGTAGTAGACGATCTTGCAGGTGATCTCGCGCGTGGCGTAGTTGACGAGCGACACGAGGCAGGTGGGCT
>JBBRZK010000093.1:0-17658 GCA_038236775.1 Gemmatimonadales bacterium | reverse complement strand
TGGAGGCGTCCAGCGCGCTCGCGGTGGCGACGTTGCGAAACTCCGTGACCGCGACCTGCATGTACGCGGTACTCGCGCTCGGCGTCAGCGTGACGGATCATCCCCGCGTGCGCGGGGAACACTCTTGTTCATAATATGATGGTACCAAAGCACTTCCGCTGAGCGCGAAACGACTACCGATCTTCTGAGGACTTTGGCGGTGCGAATTGCACCAGAATCAACCCATCTATGTCGATCGGCTCTCGGCGGTTCTTCCCGAGTGTGGCGAACATGAATCCGGAGTCGGTCGCAGCGCTCCACGCCATCGCCGCGGAGCCCTCCCCAAGCAGCTCCTCCACTTCACCCCAGATTCGCTCACGCGTCCGCGCCGAATAGTCTCCGACGTACACGCCCGCGCGTATCTCGGCGAGCCAGAGCGCGAGACGCCCGCGGAGTCGGGGCGGCACGTTCTCAGTGACGATGACCAGCATCGCCGGATGTGTCGACCGGCAGTGCCGGCGGCTGCCCCTCGGGCGCCTCGACCGGCGCGCTGATGCCGCTGGCGGCCAGAAGGTCGGCGATCGTCGGGATGATGCGCTCGAGGAGCTTCGTCGTTCGAAACGCGTTGCGGCACGCGATGCGTACCTGCCGCTCGACAGGAACGTTGCGTTGCTGACCGCGCTCGACCGCGGCAGCAACAGTGAACGCTGCCGGGACGACAGTCTCGAACTTGAAGATATCGGCAATGTCGTACACGAAGCTCAAGGGCTTCCCGCGATGCAGGAAGCCGATCGCCGGCGCATAGCCGGCAGCTAGGATTGCCGCCTCACTGAGCCCGTACAGGCACGACGTGCCCGCGGACAGACATCGGTTCACCACATCCGCCTTTCCCCAGTCCTGCGCATCGTATCGCCGTCCTTCCCACTGAACGCCATGCACCTGCGCGAGCGCCTTGTACAGCTCGCGCACGCGTGCACCCTCGATCCCGCGTAATTGATCGACCGAGCGCCGGGCAGGAGGCTCTTCGCCGAATCGCATGGCGTACATTGCGCGCACAACTCTCAACCGCGCCGTCTCGTCGAGCGCGGCGGCGGCCTGGTAGAGCAGTCTGTCTGCCCTCGCTCCCCCGGGTTGGCCCGCCGCATACACTCGGACCCCGGCCTCACCAACCCAGACAAGCAGACACCCGACTCGCGCGGCCAGCGACACGGCAGCGTGCGTGATCCGAATTCCGGGCTCAAGCATCAGGCACGCCAGACCGCCAACGGGAATCTGCACTCGAATCCCGCTCTCGTCGATCAGAACGAAGGCGCCATCTACGACATCGACCTGCCCGTACTCGAGAAACACAATCGACGAACGGTCCTTGATGGCAATTGGCCGCAAGGGGATGTACGCGTCATCGCTCACGAGAGCCTGTTCACGCCCGACGGATCAACATCAATCCGCACCCGAATGCCTTTGCCCGACCGAATCCATTCCCGATCGCCGAAATGAGCGCATCGGGCATCGTCACGGTCAGCTCGCCTTCGAACTCCAGCACGCCAATGGTCATTCGCTCTTTGCCGTGATCGAGGCGCATGGCCTGATGGCCCATCACGCGTACGGCATCCGACTCCTCGTTCCTTGGCATGGCAATCGAAAAACCGCACCGCTCGCCTTGGCGCGACAGCCACTCCAGGCCGGCCGTTCGAACGGCGGGGCCGCGAGCCACCGCCCGGTCCCGCCCTTTCTCCACTTTGTACAGCGCGTCCATGACGACGTCCGACGGCTTGCCGCGTTTCGATCCCTCCGATCGGCGTGCAACAGTCGCATTGGCGCGTAGCGTGAACCGAAGGCGATCTCCCACCTGCAGCGCTGGCGCAAACTCCTTGGGCGAGTCGACATGGAATACCTCGTGCCGGTCGTGCGGCGGCCGCTCTGAGAGAACGTAGTATCTGCCATCGCCGGCATCACGCCAAAGGAAATCACGCTCCCGATCCGGTGTGTCGGCGAACAAGGTCCACATCAGGCGATGGCCCACCACTGTACGCTGCTCGTCGCCGTCCGGAAGGAACACCGAGCGCATTGCTGCCATCGGTGCGTCGCGTCGCAGAGTTACCCTAGTGAGAAAGAGATTCTTGCTCATGAGCCGCCACGAGACGGGAGGACACTGAGCCGCACCTCCCGGTCAGCAAACTGCCAACGAATGCGATGAGGATGGGCATCCCTTCGCCGAACGGTGCGCGTCTCTGTGTTAGCGAACCCATGGTCGAAGCTATCGCACGGATCGTAGGCCACCTCCCTTCCCCAGCCGTCAGCCGGTTCGAGGCGCCGGAATTCCGCCGGAAACGCCGGAAGATTCTCCAGTGCCGCCGCGAGCGTATCCACCGTCAGAAGGGCCGGCGCCAGTGGAAGGCCGAGTGCGTTCGCCTTTCGACCTGCATAAAGTACGAACGCGGGTGAACGTATCGCTGTCGCCAGGTCCTGCATCGACCACCGGGCTTCCTCCCGCTGCCACAATGCGACCACGGACAGCGCATCCTGGCGTAGTGTCCGTTGCGAAAGAGATGTAACGGGGCCTGCACAATTCAACGCAGAGCGACGGGTCGATGGTTTGTATTTTCGCACAGCCACGTCGGTTGGATCCTGCGAGGTGTGATAGTCGATGAACGCTGACCCACTGAGAGCCACCCGTATGCCGATGCCGCACATCGCATCCAACTCGGTATGTGATGCCTCGTCGTCCCGAGTCAGGCCGAGTGCCGCCGCGACGATGCCGAGTATCGCCGAGCGGCTCGGCCGGTCCCACGATGTTCGAACTTCGCCGACGGAGGTGTCTCCCCAGCTCGCCAGCGGGGCGTAGAGTGTGAAAACCAGAAACTCTGTCACGAGATGGCCTCGCCTCCGAACTTGAGGAGCTCCGCGAGCGAGCCCTCCGCACCGTCTGGGGTGGCACGCATGAAGGCGACGGCCTCGGCGTTCGGGCCATAGGCGGAGTCGAGACTCTGGCGGAAGCCGTCGAGACGCTTGATCGATTCCGCGAGCAGATCCGTACCTGCAACTGGCTTCAGAAATGCGGCGGCGAGAGTCCGCGGCTGCTGGCTGCCGCGCTCGATGAGGAAATAGGACGCGCGGGCACGCGACGCGTAGCTGTTCTGCTTGCCCTTGGGCGAAACAGTTGCCGCCGCTTCGATCAACGACGCAATGCCGTCTCGCGCGAGCTCGACGTTGCCACCGAGGTTCGCGACGAGGCCCGCCGTGTCGATGCACGCGTACAGGTAGAAGATACCAGCGCCGAATTCCTGGACGCCAATGAACGACGTCCCGACGTCGGTGTCATCGGGACTCTTGAGGTCATCGACCGCCACGTAGTAGTCATCCTCGACATCCACGCCGTGCGTCGTCATCGCGTGCGCCACCTGCACCGCCGCCTCGCGGTTATATGCCGGCGCATCGGCGAGCATGCGTCCGAACATGGCGATATCAACGCCAGTGTCGGACTGCACGAGAAGACCAGCCAGATCGTCCGTGCTGACATCAGCTCCGCCCAGAGCCTTGTCGGCCAGCGCGAATGCTGCGGCTGTCTCCTCCGGCGCGATGAACGCGAGCTGTTTGATGTACGCCTGATTGCGGTCCTTCTTGTCCTCGATCTTTCCAAATGCGGCCGCGATCTTGCGCGTCACGTCCATCGCCTTCTCCTCGCTCATGCCGCCGTCCGTGAGGCGCTTGAGGATCTCTTCACCAAGGCGCTGCGTCCGTCTGCCTACATGTTCCCCGAGCCGTTGCCCGAAGACGTCTGACGTCCGCCACGCCCTCTTCAGGCTCTGGGAGGAAATTCGAAGCCTCGACTTTCCCCCGAATACGACCGTCTTGGGACGGCCGGTGTCATCCCTATTGAGATTGGATGCCGGGTACGCCGTAAGTACGTGCAACTGAAGAAACGTGGTCATGAGTCAGTCCTCTCCTCGGTCTGAGAATCGATGGGTGCGACGGGCGCAGCGTTCGCCGCGTTGTAGTAGGTGAAAGCCCACTGTTGTCTCACTCTGCCGTCCGGATGATTCCACCAGTGAAACGCGTCGGTGATTTCCGCAACGTTGGCCTGACCGTCCAGGAGTGCGATGAGGCGGATGAACGCGTCCACACGCTCCTCGCCGTCGGTTGCCTGGAGCAGGCGCTTGAAGCGGTTCGGTGCGAGCCTTGGCCGTTCTCCGCCCGGCGCGTCATCCCTGGGAAACACGGCCCAACCAACGGCGCGCATTGGGTGCTCGCGGCTGTCGGCTTTGATGTGGGAGAGCACCCGCGCCAAGTCCATTGCCGCGCCGAGCTGCTCGCCGTCTTCGCGCGTTGGCACGAGGGTCCTCGCGAGTTGAAGTGCCTCAGGACTCATGAAAGACTCAACTCGGTCATGGCAACGCCGCAGTCTCGCGCGCGCACCCGGGTCGCCGCGCTCCGGCGAGCAGACACGCATCCACCAACTGCGTGCCACTGAGGACCATGCAGAGGCAGCTTGACGGCTCATCTGGCTCCTTGTTTGGTGGGTTTGTCGATTACGCCCTTGCGGCGGCGTGTTTCACCCGGAGACACAAGTCCAAGAGCAGTGAAGATCTTTTCGCCGATCTTGCCACCTCCGCCGAGGGTCACCACGAGGCCGAATCGCGCGCGGATTACTCGGCGCAGGACGTCGGGATTCGTTGCGTCACTTGGCGCAAGCTCATCAAATAGGCGGAGGACGCGATCGCCGAGCACGGACTTATATCCCGCTTTGAGTTCTCGACTCGCTGACTCGATGTCCGCGGCCCCGAACAGTCCATCGATCGCCGGGTAGAACCAGTCTTCCGTGACACGCCAGGCAGCGGCCTTCACATAGGACAGATCGCCGGGCGCTTCTCCGGCATGGAGTGCGTCGGCGACCGCGGACTGCAGCACGTATGCGGCACTGTCAGTGGCAGCAACGCATGCCTGCACCGTGCCCATCAACGCCGCTAGGCGTTCGGGGTCGGACGGCGCAAATGCCGGCAGCGTAGACGCAATCCATGCTCGAATTTTGGCGTTGGACGCGTCGTAGCCAAAGACGCGGATGGCGTACACGGACATGCCCACACGCTCGGCGCGACTTGCGCCAAAGTGGGCGATGGTCAGCGCCGGCGCCTTTCCTGGTGCGGCATCGCTGGCGTGCAGCAGTGAAAGCCAGTCACGCCAACCTACTCCCCCAGGCTGGCCATGCACAGGCAGGAGTTCGTTCGATTGCTTCCCAGCGTAGTATGGCGACAGCGGGTGACGCCATCCTTCGTAGTTCACGCCGTACGACTTGCCACGGAATCCTGTGGCCAGTCGCTCATCCGACTGACCTGTCACGTCACATTTCCCGTTTCTATCGGCGAACTCGATGCGGACGCGGCGAGGCATGCCGAAGTACGCCTGCAGCGCGTTGGCGTCGGATGGCGTCGTGTTGGCGCCATTCGGATCAGACACTCTTGTCCGCGCGAGCCAAGGAAAGACAACCTTGGCGGCAATGGTCACATCGTCCGCGGCACCGCGCTGGGCTAACTGCTGAACCGTCTCGACATTGGCCCAGAGCACATGCCAGAGTGTTGCCTCCGGCTGGTCATGCCTTCGCGGGTCGACGATTGTCGTCAACGGGCCACCACCGCGGACTGAGGTCCGATATCCTCGTCCGCCAGCGGTGGAATAGGCTTGGAGGGTGATGAGTGCCATCGCCGCGGCCGGCCGGCTCATCGTCTTGACCGTCTCCCGTTTGATGAACAGCCCGCTGTTCTTCGCGTTGAGCAGCAGTTCCTGAATTGGCTCGACCGCTTCCTTCTGGAGGTCTTCCGGCGAGAAGTCCTGGAGGAAGCGCGGGCCGTCGCCATCGAGGTCGAAAGCGGGAGGTAGCGCGTCGAGCCTGGCCTGGAGTGCGGATTCACTGGGCGGGGTGTGCCACAACGACCGCCACTCGGGCTCGGCGGGTACCATGAACGCAGCGGTGAGCAAGCCGATGAGAAACTCGGTCACAGCCCCGTCGAAATCAGGGCGCGGTGACGCTACCGAGACGAACGGGTCACCGTTCATGTCGCTCACAATCGAAGCGATGGATCGCCATTCGGTCGCGCCACTTCGACGGCGGAGGGGAAGCCACTCCGCAAGACGAAGATCGTAGGTCATGCGGCACCATCGTTCATGTTGTTCATGGACTCATGGCGGTTCGAGTGAATGAGTACGGTTCTTTGACGCGAGTACTTCCAATTGAGCGTCATGGCGAATCGCCCTGTTGTCGCCACGTAACACCGGCGGTCGCAGTGTACTCGAGCCGCGCCATGCTTCCATCAGGGCGAGTGAGATCGGCCAACCAGACGCGATCGTACTGATGCAGGGGCACCACGAGTACGTCGCGTTCGTACTTTGGCCATGTCACACGGATGGCCTCTACGGACGCTTGCTGCCCGGGGGCGATGGACGTGCCTTTCGGGAGCTTCCAACGGCTGAGCCGCACCTCGGATAGTGCCCATGCACGCCAGTCCTCGCGGCTTCCACCGGTCCATGGCGTGACTTCACCGCGTTCGTCAATCGTTGCCAACCGAACGACCGTCTGTTCATCAATGAGCCGCGTCGGGACCCGCAAATCCGAGTACCATCCCGCGTAGAAGTCTCCGCAATACCCGTCTTCAAGTCGAAGTGAGAAGTTCCGCGCCGTGGAACCCTGTGCTCTCGACTTGCCTTCGGCTGCCCCGGCGGCACGCTCCAGGTTCGCGGGTACTTCCTCCGAGGCGTAGACAGACTCGATCATCGCGCGAATGCCATCCGGTGTGTTGATCGACGGGCAATCGTACAGTGTACGGAGCGATCGCCAGAGGATGCCGGCGTCACCGTAGACGTTCTTCGTCTTGGGAAGGAGGGCGTCGAGCCAGTTGACGTCTGGCTCTTTGGTGAAGGGCGGTGTCAGCACATGGAGGACGCGCTTACTTTCGGGAGGACGCACTCGGTCAGGGTGCCGCCACAGTCGCCCCGCGCGCTGCACGACGAGGTCGATCGGTGCGAGATCGGTGATGAGCATGTCGAAGTCCAGGTCGAGGGATTGTTCCACGACCTGCGTGGCGACCAGGACGCGCGACCGCTCTGCGCCTCTTGAATCTCGCCCAAATACATTCATGACCTCACGCTCGCGAGCTTGCCGATCACACTGCGCGAACCTCGCGTGGAAGACGAGCGGATCGAGCCCGCGCGCACGCAGCAGCTCCGCCGCCGTCAGGCAGCTGTCGACAGTGTTGCGAATCCACGCCACCGCCATCCCGCTCGCGTTTGCATCGCAGATGAGCTCCAGGACATCCGACGTCTCATGGACGAACTTGACGGGCACTTGGCGCCGTGACGCCGCAGCGGCTTCCAGCGGCCATTCCGTAGCCGGCGCATCGCTCGGCACGATAGTGACCAAGGGATATGCCGCGATGGATCCTTCTTCTCCCCCACTCTGGGCGTCTATTGCTAGTGCAACTTTGCGCGCTCCAATCACCTGCTGCCATGCGTCTACGAGGGATTTCCGAAGTGCCGCAGGCAGGGTGGCCGAGAGGATGATCGCTGAGCCGCCGAGGGCTGCGTGGAAGCGAAGTAGCGCGATGAGCTCTTCGCGCATGTACGCATCGTATGCGTGTACCTCATCGAGCACGAGCACCTTCTCGGCGAGCCCGAACAAGCGAATCGTGTTGAACTTGCTTGGCAGAATGCCTAGCAACACCTGATCGATCGTTCCGGCTCCGACATCGGCGAGCAGGCTCGCGCGACGGTCATCCGCTATGAATGAGGCGCAGGCGATCGCACTGTCGCTTCCCTCCTCCGCTTCCGAGTCTAGCGCGGCATCCGTTAAGGAAGTGCAGAACTCGAGCACCGTACTCCTGAACCGCTCGTGCAACCTTGCTTGTCCGTGCGTGAGCACGAGTGAGGGCCGTACGACGCCATCGTCAGCAAATAGTGCGGCGATCGTCTCGCGCTGGCGCTCGTACATGGCGTTGGCCGTAGCCTGGGTAGGCATTGCCCAGTACGCGCCGCTTGCCCTCCCCGTCGCCATCAGGCGGTGCACAATGACCTGCGCTGCTTCGGTCTTTCCGGCCCCGGTCACGTCTTCGATGATGTACAACGCGGCGGTCTCTGGGAGAGTAACGTCGGCCGCCCAGCGTTGCACGGGTGAGGGCTCACGATCGAGCCCGGTAAGGCGAGCAAATGTGGTCAGCGGGGCCGATGTCGCCGGCAAGAGTCCAGCTTCTCTCACCGCCAGGTGTGCTCGCTTGGTTGCGTGTTCCCAGTAAGTGGCGAGTTCGAGAGTCGGAGGGTGATACGGAAACCATCGCTGGTTCGATCCGAGCCAGTCGGCGATGGATACCATGCCCGCCACGAGCCAGCTCGCGCGCGACGCCCTGCGCTCCCAATTGGATGGTGCGTTTACAGGCTTCGCGCAGACGAGCGCGATCGCGTCATTTGCGAACGCCACGGCGGCATCGCGGCCGGAGTCTGACGCGAAGTATTCGTTGCTGCGAGCCGTCTGTCCCTTGATCAGAGGACGGCCGTGGTGTCCGAACGCCGCGAGAAACAGGGGTTCTGCGTCGAACGGATCTCCCGTGACGATGCGTTGCGAGTACTCTGCGCGTAGGCGGTCACGCCACAGCGCGTAGCCTGCCGCGGTGTGGGGCTTCTTCGGATATTCCGCGGAGTATGTGCCGAGGACGTCCGGCCACAAATCCTCGACCTGGCCGAAGAATGATTCACTGAACTTGCCTATGTCGTGCAGCACGGCCAGTGAACGCAGGAAGCGAACAGTCTCCTCGCCGGACATGCCCAGCAGGCCGCTCGCATGTGCGAGCGTCTGCGGGCGTGCCGTAAGCAGCCCATCCATGCAGGCGGCGACATCGAGGCAGTGGTATGCGGTCGGATGCCACGGTTGTTGCCCTCCGGCGATTGCCCGCGCTTTGCCGCGGAACGCCAGGTAGCTGCTCGGGTGTCGTTCCCCTCGCGATTCAGTTTCTGTCGTCTCGGGCACGGGGTCCTTCCACGGCGAGAATGCGTAGACCAAGAGCTTCCTGCCATTTTAAGAACGCCCTCTGACAGCCCTCGCGACTTTGGTAGTGGCCAACTCCTACAATACTGTGGCTACAGCACATACAGCGATACCTAATTGCCAAGAACCCTCTAAGAATTCCGACGCACTCCGCGTTCTCGTCGTGAGCGGGCAACCGAGGGCGCCGGCCTGGCGGGCCGAGTACGGCAAGAAGGACCATGAATGGCACGTTCCCGCGCCGGCCTCGCTCCTCAAGGATCTGCGGGACGTTCGGCGGCCTCTCGGTGCACCAGACGGGCGGATCTTCCGTAGGTCATCCGACGCAGCTGATACCGCCAGCCATGCTTTCCCAGTGGTTGACGGTCGCCGAGAGAGCTGGTGAGGTGCCAAGCTTGTTCGGAGGACTATGGCACCCATACCGACGGAAGTGGGCCAGCGAGCGAATGCACATACCGCTCAATGCTGTCGCTCATGCCGGTGGGTGGAAGGACACCGCGACGCTGCTCACCCGCTATCAACACACCGATGATGCGATGTTGCTTGCGGTGATGAGTGTAGCAACAAAGAGGTCTGACCGGCCCGTGGCGACCATTAATGATCTGGAGACCGCACCACAAACCGCACCACAGCCCGGACGCACAACGCCCCGCATCACGTAAGTGACGTGGGGCGTTGGACTTGCAGTATAGCCCCTCCTGGGATCGAACCAGGACTCTTCTGCTCCAGAGGCAGACGTGTTGCCAGTTACACCAAGGGGCTCCAAAAAACCGCCTATCGCTGTGCAGCACAGGCGGGATCACTGTAAAATAGCAGGAGCAGGATGTTGTTCAACCCCTTCCCCGCCCGGAGTTCTCCTGAGCTCATCGTTCCCGCGTGCGCGCTTTCGATCCTCGCTCACCTACTGTACAGTGGCCAGCCTTGCGCTGGTCGTCGTCGCGTGTCGCGAATCCGCCGCCGGCTTTGGCGCGGGTGTGCGCGCACGCACGAGCGCTGGCCAGCTCTTCGGGGCGTTGGCGGACCGCCATGTCGAGATCGTTCGCAATGCAAAGTACGAATACGCACGCGTCCAGCTGACGCGCGGGGCGCTCTCACCGTCGCGGGTGTTCGACGACACCGCCGCATGGACCGGCGTGTCGGGCGAAGTGCGCGTGCTCGAGACGTCCGGGACACACGTGGACGGGACGTATTCGATGTCCTCGCAGCGCGGTGTGCCCGCGCCGGCCAGGCCTGCCGACGGCCGCCACGTGACGACCCTCATCCGCCTCGCAGAGAATCAGTATCGCTGGGATACGGCGGTGGACTTTGCCATCGGCAGCGCCCGACCCGGCGACATCGCGCTCGTGGTGTCACGCCTCTTGTCGGCTGGTGAAGGACGGGACGAGAAAACCGCCCGCGCCGACCTCGCAACCAGCGCCCCGCGCACGGCGGCGGCGCTCGGCGCCGCATTCTCGCTCGACTCGCTGCACCCCGTCGTGGAGCCCGATGGATCGACGGCCGTCACGATCGGCTTCTCCGTGCGGTCGGAGCAGCTCCGCGCCAGGTTCCCCGCTTTCGGCGACTACGTCCGCCGGTACGTGGATCCGGCGCGGCTACGTCTCGTGCTCATGGATGGCGCCGGCGTGCCGTACCTCGACGTGCGAGGGCGCGATCACGTCTTTACCGTGCGGCTACGGTCGCGCGGGGGACAGCTGGTGCCGCTGTCCGGTGTCGGTCGCCCCATGCCTGACTCACTGGTGCTCGTCGCGGACCTGACCGTGAAGGTCAAGATGTTCAACGTGGGGTTCCACGATCTCACGATGGATTTCGTGAATTCCGCCCACGGCGAAGGGGAGCGCGCCTGGACGGTGACGGCCCGGCGGGAGCCGCAGTGGAACCTCCCGTTCATCACGGCACGCATTCTCCGCGCACCCCTGCGCTTTCCATTCTCCGGAGAGGGGGCGCTCTTTCGTGTCGGCGTCCGCGCCGGTGAGGGCGGCGCACCAACCGTCCTTTATCGGCAGAGCCGTCTTGCGATGCAGGAGAGCGCCATCCTCAGGTTCGTGAATTCACTCACGAGCACGGCGATGGATGATTTCGGAACCCGCGTGGAGCACGAGGAAAACCAGTGGCTCCGTGAGGTGTTCACCGGGTTGCGGGAGGATGTCCACGCATCGCTGACCCCATAGGGCTGCCGGCAAATCAAAACGCCGCAATCCTGAAGAGGATCGCGGCGTCCTTCGCCAGTCGGCGGAGCCGGACTGGTGGATGTTGCCACGCGCGCTGTCATTGGAACTCTGCGTCCTACCGAACAGCGGCGGGCAAATGATCAGATTGGCGAAAAACGGGCCAATCGATACTGGTCAATCGATGGAGCTGAGGGGGATCGAACCCCTGACCTCGCCGTTGCGAACGGCGCGCTCTCCCAGCTGAGCTACAGCCCCGCAGTGTCGCGGGTTCGTGGCAGCGAGCCGCCGCAAACATGGGTTGATCAGACAGGAACGGCCCCGCAACCGTGCGGGGCCGCTGTCACTTGGATCAAAGATAACCCGGCGTCCCCCACTGTCAACAGGACGATCCGTGACGGTCCGCGCAACAGGCTCTCGCGCCGGCGCGCGCGCGCGCCGGCGGAACCTTCGCGTCACGGCGGTCGTTGCGTGGACATATGACCACTCATCCACTCGGCTCCCCGTTCGTGCGCGACCAGTTGTCGCAACGCACGTTTCCGCTGAACGAGAAGCGGCTCCAGCCGGAAGGCGAGTACATCCTCTACTGGATGCAGTCGACGCAGCGGTTCGAGGACAACTGGGCGCTCCGCCTCGCGACGATCGAGGCGGACCGTATCGGCAAGCCGCTACTGATCCACCATGAGCTGACGACGACGTCCGCGCACGCCTCGGCGCGCTTCCACACCTTCGTGCTCGAGGGTGCGCGCGATCTCGCGCGGCGCGCGGAAGCACTCGGATTGACGTACAGGTTCGCACTGGGCCCGTCCTCTGCCGATCACCTGGCGGCGCGCGCGTGTGTGGTGGTCACCGACCTCTTTCCCACGGACGGCGTCGCGGAGCGGAGTGCGCACCTCGCCGCTCGCGCCGACTGTCGCGTGCTCGCCGTGGATTCGGCAGGCGTGGTGCCGTCCGCTGCGTTCCACAAGGAGGAATACGCCGCACGCACCATTCGCCCCAAGCTCGCCCGGCTGCTGGAGCTCTCGCTGGAGCCGGTCGCCGACCGGGCGCCGAAGCGGCAACTCGCGGCAGACCTGCTCTCGTCGCTCGGTGTCGACTGGCTCGACGTCGCGCACTGCGACATCGCGGCGGAGGTCGCGTCGAGCGACGTGGATCACGCGGTGGGCGCGGTGGCCACGCATGGCGGGCTCCATGCCGCACGCGAACGGCTGCACGCGTTCGTTGCGGACGGGTTGCAGGCATACGCCGAGCGCCGGCGGAATCCGTCGGACGTCGCGGGATCGAGCCGCCTGTCGCCCTACCTGCACTACGGCATGATCTCGCCGGTGGAAGTGGTGACGAAAGTGCGCGCGGGGACGGGCCGCACCGAGGCGGATTCCTTCCTGAACGAGATGCTCACATGGCGTGAGCTCTCGTTCAACTTCTGTCTGCGCAATCCGTCATACGCAAGCCTGGCGGCGTTACCGGACTGGGCGCAGCGCTCGATGAACCGCCACGCGTTGGATGCGCGGGAGGTTACCTACCCGCTCGAACAGCTCGAGCGGGCCGAGACGCACGACGCGGTGTGGAATGCGGGGCAGCGCGAACTCGTCGAGACGGGACAGATGCACAACGTCGTCCGCATGCTCTGGGGAAAGTCGGTGCTGACGTGGGCGCCGACGTATGCGCTCGCCCTCGAGTGGCTCATCCACCTGAATAACAAGTACGGACTCGACGGCCGCGACCCGAACAGCTTTGCAGGCATCCAGTGGTGCTTCGGCAAGTTCGACCGGCCGTTCGCGGCGCGACCGGTATGGGGCACCATCCGTTCGATGTCGCTCAGCCGCGCGCTGGTCAAGTACGACATGTCGGGGTACCTCGAGCGATGGGGTGGGACCGACCGGCAGCTGTCGCTCATCGGCGGTCAGGGGATGGGACGCGCGGGAGCGGAAACGCCGCGCTGGTAGGGCGCGGCGCGGCGGGCTGATAGCTTTGGAGGATGTTGCCCTCACCCGCCGACATCCGCGCTGCCGACGACCGCCTGCGCGGCGTGGTGGTCCGCACGCCGCTGGTATCCAGCCACGCCCTCGGCACGATCGCCGGCATGGACGTGCAGTTCAAGTGCGAGCACCTGCAGCGAACGGGCTCCTTCAAGCTGCGCGGGGCGTACAACGCACTCGCGACACTCCCCACGGCGGTTCGAGCGCGCGGTATCGTGGCGTCGTCCGCGGGCAATCACGGACTCGGCGTTGCCCATGCGGCGCGGCTCCTTGGCCTGCGGGCGCGAATCTTCGTGCCGGCGAGCGCGCCGGCCGTGAAGCGCGACGGCATCCTCGTCCTCGGCGCAGACGTGGATTCCAGCGAGGCCACGTATGACGACGCACACGCCGCGGCCGTGCGATACGCGGAGTCCATGGGCATGCCATTCGTGAACCCGTGTGCGGGCGCGCCACTGCTCGCGGGTCAGGGTACGGTCGCCTTGGAGATCCTCGAGGCGCTGCCAACGGCGGCAACGATCGTGGTGCCCGTGGGCGGCGGCGGACTGGCCGGCGGCATGGGGGCGTGGGTACGGGCTGTATCCCCGGGGACGCGGCTGGTGGGTGTCCAGAGCGCTGCGACCAGCGCGATGAGCGCATCCCTGGCCGCCGGTCGCCGTATCACCGTCGAGGTACCGCCGACTCTCGCGGATGGACTCGCCGGCCAGATCGACGATGAGGGCCTGGCCGCGGGTCAGTTCGCGCTCGACGAAATCCACCTCGTGTCCGAAGCGGCCATCGGGGACGCAATCGCGTGGCTCGCGCACGTACATGGCGCGAAGGTAGAAGGCTCCGGCGCGGTGGGTGTGGCGCTACTGCTCGCGTCGGACGCCCCGCGCTTCGACGGCCCGGTCGTGGTGGTGCTCTCGGGCGGCAACATCGACGGCGCGCGCTGGGCATCCATCACGGCCGGCAGCGATGGTGAAGCGGCGTCGCGCTACTTGACCCCATAAAAGCGAGAGCGGCGCACCGGATCATCCGGTGCGCCGCTCCGACTCACTTCATCGAGCCGATGCTACGGGCGTTCGACGTTGCGATCCTCGAAGGCCACGTTGCGCGACTCGCCGCCGAGCGAATTGCCGCTGGGCCGACTCGGCTGAGCGCCATTGGTGCTGCGCGACGGCGTCGCATTGCTGCCGAGGCCCACTTCGCGATCGCCCTGGAACCGGCTGCTCGCGGCCTGGCCGTTGTGCGGCGTGCTGGGAATCGCGGCGGTCGGGCTGTCGCCGTTGTTCTGTGACTGGAGACGCGCGGCGCGGTTGGCGCCCCGTGCTTCCCCGCCGCGGCGGCCGATGGCGGCCATGTGCTCGCGGTTCCGGCTGACCGTCACGCCGCCCTTGCGGCCTGCGGCGCGTGCTTCACCGGCGTCGAACTCGTGAGCGGTACCCTTTTCGTGCGCGGCGCGGCCACCCTTGCTGGCGATCTCTCGCTGCTTGATGCGGTCCATCGACGCGAATCCGCGGTTGCTGCGGCCACGCGGGGCCGTCCCAGATTCCGGCGCGCTCTCGCCGCTGGAAGGACGAGCGGTTCGTGCGCTTTCGTTCGAGACCTCACGCTGCCGTTCCCGATCCGCGCCGAAGCTGCGCTCTTCTTCACTCGGTTTGATCGCCATTACAGCTCCTCCTGGAAGTATTGGGCGGGCCCTCTACGGTCCGCGACACTTGCACTGTGTGCAAACTGCGGACCCATCTGCGCCGTCCGCGCCTAACCGTCTACACCGCTATCTCTTGCCTCTCCGGGCTACAAGGCAAAGGCCGGGCCGTCGCGAGCTATATTTCGCGGCCATGTCGCTCTCCATCCGCCTTCTGGGCACTTCCGCCTCCCGTCCCACCATCGAGCGCAACGTCGCGTCCATGGCCGTTGTCCGCGAGGGGGAGACGCTGCTGTTCGACTGCGGCGAGGGGACGCAGCGGCAGATGATGCGGTACGGTGTGTCCTTCGGACTGGAGGACATCTTCTTCACGCACTTCCACGCCGACCATGTCATCGGCGTCATCGGCTTGATGCGCACCATGTCGCTCCAGGGGCGCTCCGACACGCTGCGCCTGTGGGGTCCGCGCGGCGCGCAGCGTACGCTCAAGCGCGCCGAGGAGTTCGGGATGGACCGACTGTCCTTTCCGATCGAGGTGGTGGAGCTCGAGCCCGGCCAGCGCATGCCGCGCCAGGGATACGCGATCGAGGCCTTTGCCGTGGATCACCGGGGCGCGCGCGCCGTGGGCTACGCCATCATCGAGGACGACCGGAAGGGCCGCTTCAACCCGGACCAGGCGCGCGCGCTCGGCGTGCCCGAGGGTCCGCTGTGGGGAGAGATTCACCGCGGGCGGCCTGTGACGCTCCCGGACGGGCGCGTGGTGGAGCCCTCAGCGCTCGTGGGTGCGCCGCGATCGGGCCGAAAGGTGGTGCTCACCGGGGACACGCGGCCGTGCGCCGCCACGATTGCGATCGCGAAGGGCGCCGACGTGCTCGTGCACGAAGCCACGTTCGGCGACGAGGAGGCGGCGCGCGCCGTCGAAACCGGCCACTCGACAGCGCGGGAAGCGGCGATCGTGGCGCGCGATGCGGGCGTGGGCACCCTGGTGCTCACGCACTTCTCGGCGCGCTACTCGCGGGATGCGGCGGAACTGGGCAAGGAGGCCCGCCAGTGCTTCGCCCAGACACTGGTCGGGAAGGACGGCTTGGAGCTCGACGTGCCCTTCCGGGACGCCGACAGCTAGGCCGTCTCGACTTCCATCCGGCCGGAGAGCGGGTCCGGGCGGCTCACCGGCATCGACCGCGCGAACAGTCGGGCGATCGCAGCGTCATCGAGCCCACGCAGCACATCCTCCGGCACCAGGCGCGCGGTGACACTGCGAGCCTCGGGTCCCTGGTTGATGACCCAGTTGTACCGATCGAGCCGCGAGGTCCGGCCATCCGGATTCCGGAACAGGATCATCGAGTTGCTCGAGCTGGGCGACTGGATGGTCACTCCCCAGACGGTCCCGTCGCGCGCCGTGAAGGTCTTTTTTTCTTTGGGCAAGGTCAGCCGACGAGTGTGGGGGAGAGAGGTTGCCGACCGGCGTAGCCGGTATCGAGATCATGCCAGAACTGGACGGACGGTTCGCCGAGCTGCCAGCACAGCAGCATCGGACGACCATCGAGCTCGCTCGGAAAATCGATCAGGCCGATGCGCCGGTCCTTGAGCTGGATGCCGAGGGCGTCCAGCTCCGCCTGGAAGCCGTCGAGCTCGCGCGCAACCTTCTGGATGCGGCGCTCGAGCGCGACGACGCGGAGATCGGGCAGCTCCGGCTGGCTGCCGGAGCCGAGCAGCTCGAGCTCGCGGACGGCGTCCTGCCAACGCCGGTGCTCGCGCACCACGTCCTCCACGATCTTCCGCACGAGCGGAAGGGTGCGATTCGCCTGGTCAACGGTGAAGAGCTGCATGGAGGCAATCTAACCTGAATGGACGTCAGGCGCGCTCGGCGAACGGCTGGACGCGGCGACGGTTGGCCACGTCGTTGAGGCGACGGTCTTCGTCGGTCTCGAGCACCAGTGGCGTCATCGAGCGACCAGCAGCAGCGTGGACCGGCCGCCGAGGGCGACCTTCGTATCCTCGCCGTATGCAGCCGCCTCGTCGAAGGCGCGGGCGAGCGCGTGCCGAGTGGGGGCGTCGACCGGGGGACGGTCGAGCCAGAAGATGTGCGTGGCCGGCGACGAGACCGGACCGACGGGCCATTCGCGCGAGGTCGTATCGCGGATGGACAGATGCGCGTCGCCGGTAGAGTCGTACCGCACGAGGACGGAATACGTGGGCCGGCGCCAGACATCGCGCGACCCGTCGACCGAGCTGACCGGCAGTGACACCGCGACGTCCCGCCACCAGGACGGCTGCGTGAAGGCGATGGGGTCGAGCGACAAGGCCTTGCCTGCGTCGCCCGCGCCGGCGCCGGGCAGTGCGTACTCGATGGCGGGGGAACCAGCCGTGGTGGTGATGGAGAAGCTCGCCGGGTCGAGGTGATAGCGATCGAGGGTCGGCGAGCGACGGAGGATGCCGAGTGCGAGGTCGCGCCGATGCTCGACCGTCACGAGGTCCCGGCCGACCACGTCGGCGACACTGGCGTCGTGACCCGTGCGCAGGTCGATCACGCCGCGGCGGCTGGCGTGCCACAACGGCTTGTCCGCGCGCTCGACGTCCGTGTGCAGGGCATACGACATGAAGGGCCCGTGCGCGATGCCGAGGTCGATCGTCGCGGTTGCCGAGATCTCGGGCTCCTCACCGGGGTCCTCGTCGGGACCCAGGCGGCGGTCGTCGGGGTGCGTGCGCGCATACTCGAGGGCAATTCTCGGGACGAGGCTGTCGGTGAACACGAGCACCGAATCGCCCGTCCGCAGGTCGCGGCGGTACACGCTCTGGCCGACGAGATCGGCGTCGGTGTAGGAGAGGTCGTTGTCGACGACGAAGACCTCGTAGAAGCGGCCATCCACCTGCGCCAGGTTGAGC
>JBBRZK010000092.1:0-17764 GCA_038236775.1 Gemmatimonadales bacterium | reverse complement strand
GATGGTCGTGATGATGCTGTCGCCTGGAAGCGGGTACGGCCACGCCGAAAGCACCGGGTGGTTCGTGTTGGTACTCACGAGGTACATCATGCCCACGCCACGCTCGTCCTGCTGGAACGTCGCGATCTTCTTCGAGTCGGGAGACCAGAGCAGGATCGGCCGATCCGAATGCGTCCAGCCCGCGTTGTCGGTGGCGTAGCCGAAGAACTTCACGCCGTCGCGCGTGACCTGCTTCTCCTGGCCGGTGGCGACGTCCTTGACCCACAGGTTGTAGTCCTTGATGTACGCCGCCCGCCTGCCGTCCGGCGACCGCACTTCGGGACGCTGCCCGCCCGTCGCTCCGCGACGGCCTGCACTGGCCGCCGTGGTGGCAGCCTCGCGATCGTCCAGGGCCGCACCGCACCGTCCGGTCTCCGTGCTGCAGTCGTAGCTGCGCGCACCCACGCGCACGCGGATGGATCCATCCGGACGGTATTCGAACTGGCTGAATGGCAGGGCGTTGCCGTTGTAGCTGGAACCCGTCGCCGTCGAGAGCGCCGAGGCGAGCCGCGCCTGGTCGAATGCCGGGGCACGCGTGCCCTTCGACGGGTCGACCACGATGAACTGCGAGCCACTCGGCACCGTGCTGCGGTACCAGAACCGGTCATCGGGCAGCCAGGTCGCGCGCACCGACCCGCCGAAGACGAGTGGGCTCGTATAGGGCGCCAGGGTGTGCTCGGCGCGACGATAGTCGTCCGCGGTGACGACGCGCGCCTGCTGGGCGAGCGCACTCGCCGGCGGGAGCAGCAGCAGCGCCACGGCGGCGCGGCGAACAAGGGGCAGGGGCATGGGCAACCTTCGAGGGAAGGAAGAGGGGTGGAGCGTGCAATCTATCGAGAAAAACGGCGCGCGGACGGCGACCGTTGCGGGCTGCACGAATGGTGCGCTGCACGACGTACCCGTAACGTTGTGGCGCGACACTCTCCCGCGCATCCATGCCTGAACTGCCCGACATCACCATCTACGTCGAAACCATCGGGTCGCGCGTCATCGGTCGGCCACTGACCGCGTACGCCATCCTGAGCCCCTTCGTCCTGCGCACCGTCGAGCCGCCGCTCGACGCGCTCGTCGGGCGCACGGTTGCCGACGTCACTCGACTCGGCAAGCGTATCGTGTTCGCGTTCGATGGCGAACTCTTCCTCGTGATTCACCTCATGATCGCGGGCGGGTTCCGGTGGTTCGATGCGGGAGCGCGCACGAAGATCCCGGCGCGCATCGGGTTGGCGGTGCTCGAGTTCCCGAGCGGCTCGCTCGTGCTCACCGAGGCGGGCAGCAAGCGACGCGTCTCGATCCATGTGCTGCGCGGCCGGGACGCACTGGCGGCATTCGATCGCGGCGGCCTGGAAGTGCTCTCGGCGACGCTCGACCAGTTCGCGGAGCGGCTCGCGCGAGAGAACCACACGGTCAAGCGCTCGCTCACCGACCCGCGGCTCTTCAGCGGCATCGGCAACGCGTACTCGGACGAGCTGCTCCACCGCGCGCGGCTGTCGCCGCTGAAGCTCACCAGTCGCCTCACGACGGACGAAGTGCGCCGCCTGTTCGATGCCACGCGCGAGATGCTGGTGGAGTGGACGGAGCGCATGCGCGCCGAGACGGGCGACGGCTTTCCGGAGAAGGTGACGGCGTTTCGGGAGGGGATGGCGGTGCACGGACGCTATGGAGAGCCGTGTCCCGTGTGCGGCACGCTCGTGCAGCGCATCCGCTATCGCGACAACGAGACCAACTACTGCCCGCGGTGCCAGACCGAGGGCCGCCTGCTGGCGGATCGCGCGCTCTCGCGTCTGCTCAAACAGGACTGGCCGAAGACCATCGAGGAGCTGGAGGGCTGACGCTAGCGAGCCCTTGCTTGGGGCTGCATCATGATTGCGGGACCTCCCGCAGCGCTCAGGGATACACTTATACATGCCGCCAGTCCGCCGTCGTCGCTCGCCCCGTCCTTTTGTGTTCGCCGCGCGCCTCGTGCTGTACCTCGTGGTCGCATGGGGGACACTCGGCATTCTCGTCTCCCGTCTCTTTCCCGGCGCGGCGGCGGCCGTCGTTGCCCTGGCCGCCTACACCACGTTGCCCCTCCTCGTCTTCGTGCGCTGGCGCGGCTGGCCGTTCTATCCGGGCAAGGCGTTCCGCCTGCTCGTGGTGCGTCCCTTCTGGTATGCGCAGCTCACACTGCCAATCGTCGCGGCGGCCGGCCTGCTCGGCCTCACGGCGGGCGCGCCCTTCGGACACGCCGTCGCGAGCGGTCAGGTCGCGGCACTCACTGCACTCATCCTGTTCGGCGCCATGCTCGCCGTCGGCTACCTCGGCGCTGGCCGCCTCGTCGTGCGGCGCGTGGACGTGGAGGTGCCGGGCCTGCCGGCCCAGTTCGACGGGCTGCGCATCGTCCAGCTATCCGACCTCCACATCGGGCCGCACACATCGCGGCGTTTCCTGCATCGCATCGTCGAGGCGACAACCGCGCTCACGCCCGACCTCATCGCCGTCACGGGCGACCTCATCGACGACCGCGCCGAGGATGTCGCGTCCTACGCGCGTGCGCTGGGGTCACTCGCCGCGCCGCTTGGCGTGTACATGATTCCCGGCAATCACGATGTCTATGCCGGATGGGAGGAAGTGGAGCGCGCGTTGCGCGACGCCAACCTCGGCACGGTGCTCGTGAACGACGCCCGCGTGATTCGTCGCGGCGACGCCGCCATCGCGGTGGTGGGCACCGGTGATCCCGCCGGCGGGCCGCGCGGCTCCTCGCGCTACGCGCCGGATGTCGAGCGAGCCCTCTCGCGCGTGCCAGTCGGCGCGACGGTGATCGCGTTCGCGCACAACCCGGCGCTGTGGCCGTCGCTGGCGGAACGCGGCGTGGCGCTCACGCTGAGCGGCCACACGCACTGGGGCCAGTTCGCCGTGCCGTGGCTCGGCTGGAGCCTGGCGTCGCCCTTCCTCGAGCATGCGATGGGCGCGCACGTGGATCACGATGCGCTGCTCTACATCAGCCCGGGCACCGGCTATTGGGGCATCCCATTCCGCCTGGGTGCGAGCCCCGAGGTGACGCTCGTGACACTGCACTCCGCACGCGCCGCGAAGGCGCACGTGCATCGCGCGCTCGTCCAGCGTCGACGCCCACGCCGCCTGCGCCGGTCCCGCGTCGCATAGCAGGGGCGTCGCGGCGACGCAGGCCGCGTAGATTGCCCAGATGCTCTACGTCGACAACGGCGGCGTCACCGACGCCCACCTCAACCTCGCCCTCGAGGAGCACGTCCTTCGCCACCGCATGGGCGAGGACGACCTCCTGCTCTTCTACGTCAACGCCCCGGCGATCATCATCGGGCGCAACCAGAACACCGTCGAGGAGATCGATTCCGACGTCGTGGCCGAGCGCGGCATTCGCGTGGTGCGGCGCGTGTCGGGCGGTGGGGCGGTCTATCACGACCTCGGCAACCTGAACTTCAGCTTCATGACGCGGGACGTGCACAACCGCTTCAACCGCTACGACCGCTTCAACGGTCCGGTGGTGGAGGTCCTGCGCGAGCTCGGCGTGCCCGCGGAGATCGGCGGACGCAACGACATCCTCGCCGGCGGTCGTAAAATCTCGGGCAACGCGCAGTTCGCGACGCCAGATCGTATGCTGAGCCACGGCACGCTGCTGCTCGACACCAACCTCGATGACGTCACGGCGGCGCTGCGCCCCAAGCCGGGCAAGGTGGAGTCGAAGGGGGTGAAGTCCATTCGCAGCCGCGTGGCCAACATCAGCGAGTTCCTCGCCGCGCCCATCTCGGTGGACGAACTGCGGCTGCGCATCCTGGAGAAGATCTTCGGCACGCGCGACGCCGAGCGCATTCCATCGCTCGCGCTCGACGAAAGTGACCGCATCGCCGTGCGTGAGCTCTGGGCGCGACGCTACGGCACCGCCGCGTGGAACTACGGCGAGAACCCGGCGAGCAACGTGCAGCGCGCGAGCCGGTTCGCCGGCGGCGAGATCGACGTGCGCCTCGACGTGAAGGACGGCCGCATTGCCGGCATCCGCATCTTCGGGGACTTCATGGGACGCCGCGACGTCCAGGAGATCGAGGCGCGGCTGACCGGCGTGCTCTACGAACGCGACGCAGTGATCACCGCGCTCGCGGACGTGGACCTCGCCGAGTTCTTCAGCGGGATCAGCCGCGAGGAAGTGCTGAGCGTGCTCGCGGCGTAGCGTCGCTCCGTTTCACGCATCATCCGGGTAGTCGGCGCCGATGGTCGTGTCCTGCCACGCATCGAAGTTGCGCTTCAGGAGGTCAAGCTTGTAGTTCGCCCCCCTGAGCGCTGCCTTGCCGAGCAGCAGGTGCAGCGGTGGCTCCGCCGACTCCACGGCCGTGATGATCGCCTCCGCGGCGCGCACGGGATCACCCGGCTGCCGGCCGCTGTTCGCGCGGATGCTCCGCCGATTCTTTCCCGCCGTGTCCGCGTAGTCGGCGATCTCTTCGGGCGCCTCGTTCGCGGATCGGCCTGCCCAGTCCGTGCGAAATCCGCTGGGCTCAACGATGGTCACCTTGATGCCGAGCGGCTCCACTTCCATCGCGAGCGCCTCGGAGAGGCCGACCACCGCAAACTTCGTCGCGTTGTAGAACCCGACGGCGGGAAATGCGCGGATGCCGCCGATGGACGCGATGTTCACGATGTGGCCGCGCCGCCGACGTCGCATGCCCGGCAGCACGGCCTGCGTCACGTGCGCGAGGCCGAACACGTTGACCTCGAACATGCGTCGCACGTCCGCGTCGTCGCTCTCCTCGATGGCGCCGAAGTAGCCGATCCCCGCGTTGTTCACCAGCACGTCGATGCGGCCGAAGGTGCGCTCCGCGACGGCTACGGTGTCCCTCACCTGCGCCGGCTCCGTGACGTCGAGCGCCAGGGTGAGCGCGCGATCGCCGAACGGCTCGGCCAGGTCGCGTACCGCATCAGGCGTGCGCGCGGTGACCACCGCGCGGTGGCCACGCGCGAGCACCGCGCGAGCCAACTCGCGGCCGAAGCCCGTCGAGCAGCCGGTGATGAACCACACCGGCGCGTCGGCGCTGTCGTGTTGCACGTCCTGCACATGTTCGGTCATTCCTTCACCTTGGCTGGTTTGATGCTCGCACGACCGCTCTCGATTTCCTCTTCCATTGCGCGCTCCGCTTCGAGGCTCTCGCGATCGCGTCCGACGGTGGCGACGGCGATCGTGCGTCTCCCGGAGAGATACCTGACGACGCAGTCTCCGTCCGCCGGATTGCCCTCGATCGCCACGCCATCCCAGTGCTCGGCATGACCGACGTACGAGATCGACTGGTCGTAGTGCTGGCTCCAGAAGAACGGAACGTCGTCGAACGGGCGCTTACGTCCGAGCATGTTGCGCGCTGCGGCCTGACCTTGCCGCTCCGCCACCACCCAGTGTTCCACGCGAATCCGCGCGCCGGTGAGGGCGTCGGGAAAGCGCGCGATGTCGCCGGCCGCGAAGATTCCCGGCACGCTCGTCTCGAGGAACTCGTCCACGACCACGCCCTTGTCGATGGCGAGCCCGGCCTGCTCCGCCAGCTCGAGGCGCGGTCGCACGCCGACGCCCACCACCACCAGGTCGGCGTCGAGCGAGGTGCCATCATCGAGCGTGACGCTGCCCACGTCGATGCGCGCGACCGTGCGTCGCAGGTGGAATACCACACCGTGGCTCTCGTGCAGGCCCTTCACGAAGTCGCCCAGCTCGGGCCCGAGGATTCGCTCGAGCGGGCGTTCCTCCGGCGCGACGACGTGGACCGCGAGCGGTCGCGCACGCAGCGCCGCGGCGACCTCGAGCCCGATGAAGCTCGCGCCGATCACGACCACGGTTCGTGCATCTCCCGCCGCGGCGATGATCGCCTTGCTGTCGTCGAGCGTGCGAAGGTAGAGCACTCGGCTGCCGGGCGCCGCGGGAGTCGGCAGGTGGATCGGCTCCGCACCGGTCGCGAGGAGCAGCGCGCCGAAATCGTGCGTCGCGCCGTCGTCGAGCACGACGCGACGGCCGGCGACGTCCACGGAGAGCACGCGATGCCCCGCGACGAGCGTGATGTCGTGCGCTTCGTAGAACGCCGCGCTGCGGAGCGGAATCCAGTCCTCAGGGGCCGAGCCCGCGAGGTAATCCTTGGAGAGGTTCGGACGGTCGTACGGAACGCCGCCCTCACCACCGATCATGGTCACGGGCCCCGTGTATCCCTCTCGGCGCAGCATTTCGGCGGCGGCATTGCCGGCCGCGCCCGTGCCGACGATCACGATCGACTCCGGCGCCTTCTTACCTCCGGCGCCAGCCGCGGCAGTCAGGGGCAGCTCGTCCGGCTCGATCTCCCGGGTGACGAAGACCTTTCCCTTTCGCTGCCCGACCTTCCACCGGGACACGGGCTTGAGCGCAGGCGCGCGTAGCGCCTCGCCCGTGCGCAGGCTGAAGCAGGCGTGATGCCAGGGACAGCGAACGGTGTCCCCGACGAGCAACCCCTCGCCCAATGGCCCGCCGTAGTGTGTGCACGTGGCGCCGATGGCGAGCACGTCATCGCCAACCCGCGCCACGAGCACCGCCTTGCCCTCCGCGTGGCCGGCGATCATCGCGCCGTCGGCGAGGTCGTCAAGGTTCACGCCCTTCGTGAAGTCGGGTCCGGTCAACTCGGCGGATTCGTCGCTCATGGATGCCTCGGTCGGTATGACGCGTGATCGACGTGCAAGGGTCGGCCCGCGGCGGCGCTTCGCGCGTCAGCGGGTGGGACGACGCAACGAACGGCCGGCCAGCACGCCGGTGTACGCGCCGTCGGCCACCGCCACTGTGCCGTTCACGAGCACCCACCGCATGCCCGTGGCGAGGAGCGTGGGCTGCGCGTACGTCGCGAGGTCGCGCACCGTGGCTGGGTCGAAGACGATGACGTCGGCGAACTTGCCGGGCGCCACGAGGCCGCGGTCCGCGATACGGAGTGTCTCCGCCGTCAGCCCGCTCGACGCGCGAATCGCCTGCGGCAGCGTGAGCAGGTGCTTTTCGTACACGTACTGTCGCAGCTTGCGCGGAAAGGTGCCGTACTTGCGCGGATGTCCGCTCGACCCGTCCGAGCCGGTCGTCACGAACGGCTGCACCATGAACGTCTCGAGATCCGACTCCTTCATGTTGAATGACGCGACGCTCGCGTCGCCGGCGAGGATGATCTGGAGCGCGGCCTCGATGGGCGAGACGTTCCGCGACGTGGCCACCTGCGCGAGCGTACGTCCGAGGATGCTCGTGTCCTTCGTGGAGCTGATGAGCAGGGAGGGCGCGCCGCCGCGACGCACGAGGTTGCGTGCCATCTCTGCCACGAGGCGGGCACGCACTGCGGCATCGGCCACGCGGGCGCGCAGCGAGTCTCGTCCGCCTGCTTCGGCCCAGCGTGGCAGCAGCGACGCGCCCACACTCGTGCCCGACGCCAGGTAGGGATACTGGTCCGCCGTCACCTCCACGCCGGCGGCACGTGCCGCCCTGATGATGGCAACGATGGAGTCGCTCTGGCCCCAGACATCGGTGCCGAGTGCCTTGATGTGCGAGATGTGCACGGGGAGGTGCGCTTCGCGCGCGATGCGGATGGTCTCGTTCACGGATCCCACCACGCCGGTTGGCGTATACGACCCCTCGTCGCGCATGTGGGAGTCGTAGATACCGCCCGCGCGGGCTGCCACCTTCGCGAGCTCGATTACTTCCTCCGTCGGGGAGTAGCTGCCGGGTGCGTAGTACAACCCGGTGGACAATCCAATCGCTCCCTCCGCCATGCCGCGCGCCACGATCGCCCGCATGGAATCGAGCTGCGCGGGCGTGGGTGTCGCGTCCGACATGCCGAGCACTGCGCCGCGCACCGAGCCCTGCGGCACGTAGAGCGCCGCGTTGGTGCCGATGCTGTCGCGCTCCCACGCCGCCAGCCGCTTGCCAATCTCGATGGTGCCGCCGCCGTCGTTGTTGGTGACCACCGTGGTCACGCCCTGCATGAGGTACGGCACATTGCCGGCGCGCGGCCGGCTCGACAGGTCCTCGAGGGTGTGACTGTGCGGATCGATGAAGCCCGGCGCCACGACGAGACCGGACGCATCGATGCTGCGCGCTCCATGGACATTCGCCGCTGCCGCGTCGCCGACGAACACGATGCGATCCGCCGTGATGCCGACGTCCGCGCGCCGCGCCGGCTCGCCGGTGCCGTCCACCAGCGTGCCACCGCGGATGAGCACATCCACGGTGCGCACCTGCGCGGAAAGGCGGTGGCTGGCGAGCAGCGCGACGGCAGCGCAGGCGAGTATCGAGGGAAGGCGCATGAGGTGTCAGTCTCGTTGGCGTTGCGGCGCGCGCGGCGCCGGGCTTGGAAGCTACTCGAGCAGCGGCGCCAGATCCGTCGCCGTGCGCTGCGGAGGACGATTCACCACGTAGATGCCGACGAGCACCAGGGCACCGCCGACCACCTGCAGCATGGACAGCCGTTCATGCAGGAGCGGCACCGCCAGGAGCGCCGTGATGGGCGCCTGGCCCAGCAGCGCGATCGACGTCACCGACACGGGCAACCGTCCGAGAGCATACGCGACGGAGAGGTGCCCCACCACCTGAGTCACGAGCGCCAGGCCCACGAGCGCCCACCACCCCTGCGCCGACTGCCCCGTGAACGGCGAGCCGATCACCAGGCAGATGAGAAGCAGCGTGATCGTCGCGGCCACGCCCGACACGGCACTGAAGGTGAGTGCATCCATCGCCTGGCGGCTGCGGCGCACGGCGAGCAGGTAGCCCGCGTAGCAGGCAGCGCCCGTGAGCGCGAACGCGTCGCCGAGTCCGAACTGCGGATGCCGCAGGATGTCCATGCCCACGATGGCAAGCATGCCCGCGAAGCTCAGGGCGAAGCCGGCCCAGAATCGCGACGACGGCCGGTCGCGATAGAGCAGCCACGCGCCGAGCGCCACGAAGATCGGGGCGTTGGTGCCGAGCAGCGTGGCGTTCGCCGCGCTGCTCATCATCACGGCGCTGTTGAACAGCGCGAGGTCCACCGCGAAGAACACGCCCGCTGCGATGGCGGCGCGTATCGCATCGCGCGTCGGTGGAACGCGCTGCTTGCGCCCGGCAAGCGCCCACGGCACGAACACCAGCTGCGCGAGCGCCATCCGCCAGAATGCCGACGTCCATCCGGGCACGCCTGACCACCGCACGAAGAGCGCGGACCACCCGATGGCGAACACACCGAGCGCGAGCACGGCGTACTCGCGCGAGTGACTGGCGCGCGCGTGTATCAATGGTGCGGAGACGCTCACGCGACGTGCAGGTGCGGAGTCCGTCCGCCCTCAGGGCCGCGCGTCGGCGAGCGCGGGCCGAAGTCCACCCGCTGCCGGCAGCAGCTCCGACGCCTCCACGGGCCGAAGCAGCACGTCGACGGCGAGCCACACGACGCGCGACAACGGGAACAGGACGACCATCACGCCGAGGAGCACGAGGGGAATGGCGTACTGGAGGAACGACCAGGGCACGGTGGGATAGGTGGCCCAGATCGCGGCGCCGATGCCGAGGACCGCGAGCGTCTCGCCGATCATCATGCCGAAGAACATGGCGCCCGAGAAGTAGTCGTCGTCACTGCGACAGAACCGGAAGCCGCAGCCGCTGCAGCGCTCGTGCACGGTGTTGAAGCCGCTCAGCACGCGCCCCGTGCCACAGTGCGGACACCGCAGACGCAGCGCACGCGACGCGAGCAGCAGCGCTCGGCCCATGGAGGGCATGTCGAGCGCGGATTCCGTGGTGCGACTGGCAGCGTGCTTCGAGTTGGGCATGACTGCAATCTAGCGCCGGTCGGCCGTCCGCTGGCGGATGAGTCCTTCCTGCGCCACCGAGGCGACGAGTACTCCTGCCTGGGTGTGGATGGTTCCGCGTACAAAACCGCGCGCGCCCCATGTCACGGGGCTGTCCGTGGAGTAGAGCAGCCATTCATCGGCGCGGAAGGGACGATGCATCCAGAGCGAGTGGTCCAGCGACGCGAGCTGCAGTCCGGGCGACCGGTACGGAATGCCGTGAGGCTGCAGTGCGGTGACGAGCAGGCCGTAGTCGGAAGCGTACGCGAGCACAGCCTGGTGGATGCCCGAGTCGTCCGGCAGCCGGCCGATCGCCCGGAACCATGCGCGGCGCCAGGGTTCGCGTTTCTCCGAGCTCGTGGGGTCGATGGGGTCGATGGGCCGGATGTCGATCAGCCGCTCCTGGGTGAGCACCGAGCGCAACGACTCGGGAATCCGGTCGGCCATGCCACGGATGAGCTGGAGCTCGGGGGTGATGGTGTCCGGAGGCGGCGCGTCCGGCATCTCCGACTGGTGCTCGGGACCGTCCTCGGTGATGTGAAACGAGGCCGACAGGTTGAAGATCGCCCGACCGTGCTGGATCGCCGTCACTCGGCGCGTGGTGAAGCTGGAGCCGTCGCGAAGGCGGTCGACGAAGTAGACGATGGGCGCGTCGAGGTCGCCAGGGAGGATGAAGTATCCGTGCGCGGAGTGCGCGTCGCGCGGCTCGTCCACCGTGCGGCGTGCCGCAACGAGTGCCTGCGCAAAGACCTGCCCCCCGTAGACGCGGCCGGTTCCGATGTCGCGATTGCGTCCGCGATAGATGTTGACCTCGAGCGGCTCGAGATCGAGCAGCGCGAGCAGGGTGTCGAGGGGAGCGTCGCTCATACGGAAACCGGTGGATGTGCAGGTGGGGGACATTCAAAGCTCGACGGGTGCGGCCCGGGCCGCTACCGGTGCACTGCATAGTCCATCGCTGGTGCGGCTTGGTGCAACAGAATGGTGCAAGCGCCATAAGCCGGGCGGGCTCCTCAGAATTCTCGACGTCCTCTCGGTTGAAGGCTCCGTCGATTCAAACAGATCGTTCGGATCGGCGATTGACCAGCGTCATTCTGTTTTCGAAGAATCGCCGTTCGACGGCGTTCCCCGCTCATCCGTACGATCCGGATCATGGTCCGACAGGCGGCATTCATTCGCCAGTCGAGGATTCCGAGGCACTCGACCATGCGAGGAGGCCGATCAGAGGCTGTTGCGTCTTTGCGCGGCCTGCAGCGCTGGTATCGCGCCAACGTCGACGCCTCCAGCCCGCCTCGCCAACGGCTCGTGACACGTTCCCGCAGTTCATCACACGAACTCGCAGTTCGTGACATCGAACGGACCCGCACCGCGGCCGCGTGTATCAGGAGATGTAGCTGGAACGGGCGCCGCCGCACCCGAGTGGATTCGCGGCGCACTTACATCACTCAGGAGACTTACCATGCGAAAGATTTCTGTCACGGGTATCCTCGCGCTCGCACTGACGCTCGGCACCGCCGGCGTCGCAGCCGCGCAAGGCACCGCGCGTCCCGACCGGCAGCGCGCCGACAGCACGTTCCGCCGCGGCCCCGGCGGGCCAGGCGGCCAGAATGGCCTGTTGCTGCGCGGGATCACCCTGTCCGCCAGCCAGCAGGCGCGGCTGAAGGAACTGCGCGAAGGCGAGCGCAAGCAGATGCAGGCTGAGCATCCGCAGGGTCATCGCGACGCCGGCGCCCGCGAGGCGAGGCAGCGTGGCGACACGACGGGCATGGGTGCCCGGCGCGCGCAGATGATGCAGCGGCGTGAGCAGCAGTTCGCTGCGATCCGCGGCATCCTGAACAGCGACCAGCGCGTCCAGTTCGACAAGAACGTCACGGACATGAAGGCGCGCATGGGTCAGCGCGGCGAGCGTGGCGAGAAGCGCGAACACCGCAACGGGGCGGCGAAGAGCTGAACCGAACGCGCGGGAACGAAGCGAGGGCCCGGCAGTCGCCGGGCCCTCGCTTCGTTTCCGCCTGCCGCGCAGCGATCAGTAGAGGCGCGCGAGGATTTCCTGCACCAGCGACTGCGGCACGTTCCGGAACGTGAGGCGGTCCGTTCCCGGGTAGACGATCGCGCGCTGCGTGGGGCCCGTACCGCGACGGTAGTACACGTACTGCCTGGAGCCGTAGGGCTCCGTGCGGACCACGGTGTAGCCATGTCGGCCGAACACGTCGCGCATCGCGACGACGCCGTCAGTGGCGCGGTACATCTTCTTCGCCTGTCCAGGCGGCAGGCCACCCTTCTTCGCGAGGCCCGGCGGAACGCGGCCCTGTGCGCGGTTGTCCACGATCATCGGCTGGTTGCGGTCATCGTCGCGGCGACCCTCGTGCTTGTCCTTGTCGTGGCCCTTGCCCTTGCCCTGCGCCGATGCGCTGCCCGCGATGAGGCAGAGCGCGATCGCGGCTGCGGAAAGGGACCTTGTCATGTGAGTTCGCATGTGAGTGACCGTGTGAAGGAGTGTCATCGACCTGTTCTCAGGCATCTTCGGGGCCACCCACTGGGCTCCGGGGCGCTGGAAGCGGACGCAGCGCTCAGCGCGCGTCAACTCAGCGCGTTACCACTCCGGGCCGATGGCCTGGTGACGATGGGCTTCGCTCCATGTCGGCTCACTCCACGCCTCGACTCAGCATACCCGCGCCGACTCGCGCCGCGTGGTGCCGCGTCACGGCCCGCCGTCTCGTGTTCCGACCCGTGCACCGTGCGTCACGAACGGTTGGTGCAGCGTCGCGACGGTTCATGCCTCCGATATGCAGTTCGTGCGTTCCATTCGCGGTTGGTGACGTGGCCTCTACCGCTCGCCGCGGATGGTGGCGTAAGCTCCACCATGGACATGGAGCCGCACGACGCCGCCCGCCTGCCGGACGACGATCTCCCGCTCACGCAGCGGGAGATCGTCTTCATCGCCGCCTTCTGGATGCTGTACGCGATCCTCCTGTTCGCGAATCGCATCTTCGACGTGATGAGCCGGGGCACGTTCGTGTCGCTGCAGGTCAACTGGCTCGTGATTCCGCTCATCGACTCGCTCTGCTGGGCCCTGCTCACGGCGCCGATCTTCTGGCTGGCGGCGCGTTACGGCACCGGGCGGTCGACGCGCGCGCGACAGGTCGCACTGTTCGCGATCGTCGGCGTCACCGTGATCGTGCTCGTGGGTATCATCGGCACGCTTGCCCGCGCCCAGTTCGGCGGTCCGCCTCCCCGTGGGTCTCGGCGACAGAATCACGCACCGCCCATCTGGTTCGGCATCCTCAATGCCTTCGTCATCTACCTCGGCGTGGTGGCAGCCGGGGTCGCGCGCGCGTACTCGCTGCGCTTCCGGGCAAAACAGGAGCACACCAACATCCTCGAGCGTCAACTCGCCGAGGCGCGGCTCGATGCGCTGCGCCGCCAGCTCGACCCGCACTTCCTTTTCAATACGCTGAATGCGGTGGCATCACTCGTGGAGCGCGATCCGCGCGGCGTGCGGAAGATGATCTCCCGGCTTGGCGCGCTGCTGCGGTTCAGCCTCGAAGGCGCCGATGCGCCGGAGCTACCGCTGCGGCGGGAAATGGAGTTGCTCCAGCAGTACCTCGACATCATGCAGGTGCGCTTCCAGGGTCGGCTCGAGGTCACCGTGGATGCTGATCCGGCGACGCTCGATGCGCTGGTGCCGACACTGATCATCCAGCCGCTCGTGGAGAACGCCATCAAGCACGGGATCGAGCCGCAGCGCGACGGCGGTCGCATCATCGTGGAGACACGGCTCGACGGCGACGCGATCGTGCTGCGCGTGGTCGATGACGGACCCGGCGCGGCGGCGTCGCTCCCGTCCTCGACATCCGGCGGGGCGACGTCGGGCGGCGTCGGCCTGCGGAACACGCGCGCGCGCCTGGCGCAGCTCTATGGTGGCCGTCAGCGCTTCACGCTCGTGCGCGACGCCGCGCGCGGGACGATTGCCGAAGTGCGCATTCCCTTCCGCACGTCGAACGGCGATTCTCCCGTGGCACTCTACCCGTCGGCGCTCAATGCCTGATGCCTCATCGGCCGCACCCACCCGGCTCAACGTCCTCGTGGTGGACGACGAGCCGCTCAACCGGCTGCGCCTGCAGGACCTGCTCCAGCGCGAACACGGCATCGCGTCCATACGCACGGCCAACGATGGCGTACAGGCCATCGAGGCGATCCGTGCCGATCGCCCGGACCTCGTCTTCCTCGACGTGCAGATGCCGGGCAAGACGGGGCTCGACGTCGTGCGCGAGATCGGCCCGGCAGTCATGCCCGCGACCATCTTCGTGACGGCCTTCGACCAGTACGCGGTTGAGGCGTTCGCGGTGGCCGCGGTGGACTATCTCGTGAAGCCGTTCGACGACGAGCGGTTCGAGGAAGCCTTCCGGCGGGCGCGCAAGGCGATCGCGGCGCACGACATGGGACAATTGCGCGAGCGCCTGCTCGCGATGCTCCAGCACGGCGATAGGGCGCCCGCGCCGACGGCGCCCGCTGCCGCTCCGAGCGCGGCGAACTCTCCGTACCTCGAGCGGTTCGCCGTCGAGGTGCGCGGCGTCGTGCGACCCGTGCTCGCCAAGCAGGTGGACTACATCACCGCGGCCGGTCCGTACGCGGAGCTGCACGTTGCCGGCCGCACGCACGTCATTCGCGAGACGATGCAGGCGCTCGAGGAGCGGCTCGACCCGAGCCAGTTCCTCCGCGTGCATCGCTCGATCATCGTACGCCTCGACCTCGTCGAAGCCCTGGAGCGTGAGGCGGGGGGCGACGGCGTGCTGGTGCTCAAGGGCGGCGTGCGCCTGCGCGTGAGCCGGACGCGCCGCGAAGCCGTCGAGCGGTGGCTCGGACTGATCGAATAGCCGTCGCTCCGCTCAGCCAGATTCCGACTCCACCCTGTCACGGGTGGGTTGGTCTCGGCGCCTGATGGCATTCGGCGGGACACGATGGTGTGGGAGCGAAGAAGAGGACGAGAGGGCGAGAGGGCGAGAGGGCGAGAGGGCGAGAGGGCGAGAGGGCGAGAGGACGAGGGGACGAGGGGGACGAGGGGACGAGGGGACGAGGGACGACGGGGGCGGGAGGGGCGGGAGGACGACTTGAGCTGTCATCCTGAGCGAAGCGAAGGATCTGCTTGTCCGGCCACTGAGAAGTCGATGCCGATCAACTCGAGTTTACGGTGGCGTCCGCTTGATTCGGCCTTATATGTGCTCTAGCGTACTCATCGCGGATGACCGCCAGTCCCGCGTGGGTGACCGTCCCGAACGTGATCCATCGCGGCTACTGGCGTCCGCGAGTTCCGCTTCGGCGCGCAGGTTTGTCCACTGTGTCCCAGCAGCCACGAAGGTCCAATGAACCGTCCACCCCCGCGGAAGCGTTGGGCGGTGAGACTTTGCCCGTCCTTCGCCTGGACGTCGCGCTGGAGAGATACCGCTCTCGCTTTGCCAGCGGACACGGGGCGTCGCTGAAGGAAATCGAGGCGGCCGTGTGCGCCGTCGTCGACGAGATGAAGGCCGACGACAAGGGACCAGTCGAGGTGCTCCTTGCCATCAAGGGCCAACTCGCCGCACACCCCGCGTCCGCCACGGTGCACTCGGCTGCCGTGCATTGGTGCATCGAGCGCTACTACCTCCCGAAGCGGGACGAACGATCGTCGTAGCGGCGTTCGCCGGCATCGCAGATGGATCGCACTGCGCGCGCGAACGGAGGTGGAGTCAGGCCGACGGAGGTACGGAGGCACGCAGCGTCGCCGCGGCTTTCCCGCGCTGGTCGCGCCTCCTGCGGTCCGGCAGCGCAAAGGCGAACTCGGAGCCGGATGGTGGGAATTCCGCCCAGGCTCGACCGCCAAGCGCCTGCGCCGTGTCGCGCACGATACTCAGTCCGAGCCCCGTGCCCTCGATGGCCGTGATGGTCTCGTGCGCGCGGAAGAACCGCTCGAACAGGTGCTCCCGGTTTTCCTCGGGAACGCCCAGCCCGTTGTCGCGCACCCGGACGACACACTCGTCGTGACCCGACGGCCCCTTCTCCCGCGACGAGCTGATCTCCACCCACCGCTCGGCGCGAGTCGGGTCGGCATACTTGATCGCGTTCGACAGGTAGTTGGTGAGGCACAGCTCCACCGCCGCCGCACTCACTTCCGTGTCGATCATGTCCGGCGATACGCGAACCCGCACGCCCGCCGCCTGGGCGGCTTCGCGCACTTGCCGCACGGCTTCCAGTGTGGCGGCGCGGAGGCTGATGTGCCGCTGCTGGCGCACGTCGTGGCCACTGCGACCCACGGCGAGGATGTTGGTCACGGCGTTCTGCATGGAACGCGCGTTCCGGCGCACGATGTCCACGAACCGCGCGCGCTCGGACTCCGGCATGTCCGGCAGCTCGTGCAGGATATCGCTCGCGCCGAGGATGGTACCGATGCGGTTCTTGATCTCGTGGGAGACGGCCCGGTTGAATGTCCGGATGCGCTCCTCGCGCTCATGCACCTCTTCCGCCGCCAGGTTCAGGAAGTGGGTCGTCGTCGCTTCCTGGATGAGGGTGATGGCGCGAAAGAGACGCTGTCCGCACGAGAGCAGCTCGCTCTTCGCGCACGGCTCGGGCATCCCGTCGGCCTCGATGGCCAGGAAGCTGAAGAGGATGCCGCCGAGTATCTCGTGCTCCTTGAGGATCTCGTAGACGTCGAAGCCCTGCGTGTGGCGCAGCGCACCGAGTTCGCGCGCCTTTCCCACGACGGCCATGTCGGTGTTGATCTCCGACGACGGATCCTCGAGGTAGTCCGCGATGCCATCGATGAGGAGCGGCACGTGGTCGAGCAGCTCATCCGTGGGAAACACGCGATCAGCGTCGATCGACACACGGGCCACGATGCGATCGAGCCACCGGACGGTGAGCTCCCGCTTGTTCTCACGCAGCCGCTCGGCGAGTGCCGCGGCGAGGGGGCACTCCCTGGCAGCCGGATTGGTCATGCCCGTACTTCCTGCACGGAACAGGCCGTATCGGAAGCGGATTGTGGGCCGGCAACCGACCGGCGCATGGAATCGGCCGATGCCGGGCACGATGGTCTCGCGCGAAAGCTGCAAGGAACGCCGGAGCACTCGCGCGACTTCCAGTGAGGGCGCCCTCGATCCAACCGCTTCGCCATCCTTTCCATCCGGACCCGACAGGAACAACACTCATGAACTCCAGCGACCCGATCTCGACGTCCCCATCCACAGGCGACCGCCCCACCGAAGTCGCGGTGCTCGCCGGCGGTTGCTTCTGGGGCGTCGAGGATATCCTCCGCGCTGTCCCCGGCGTGCTCGACACCGACGTGGGCTACACCGGCGGCTGGCTCGAGAACCCCACGTATCACGACACCCACGAAAGCAAGTCGGGGCATGCGGAGGCGGTCCGCATCACCTTCGACCCCACAGTGCTGAGCTACGAGACGCTGCTGGAGCAGTGGTTTTTCAAGCTGCACGATCCCACGACGCTCAACCGTCAGGGCAACGACATCGGCACGCAGTATCGCTCCGCGATCTTTCCCCAGTCGCCCGCGCAGCAGGCGGTGGCCGAGCAGGTGAAGGCACGAGTGGATGCATCCGGCAAGTGGAAGAAGCCGATCACCACGTCGATCGAGCCTGCCGGCACATGGTACAGCGCCGAGCGATACCACCAGGACTACCTCCAGAAGAATCCGGGCGGGTACACCTGCCATTTCATGCGCGGCTAGCGGGAGTTTCCCGCGAAATAGCCGACAGCACAGCTAAGGGATTGCGGGAGCGGGAGTTACCGCCGGAGGTCCGTATATACCAACATCGCCTTATGCCGGGAGGGTGAGCGCCGCGACCAGCCGTGCTTGCAGCGGGGACAGCGTTTCCAGTTGGTGGGAGACGTGCGCCCGTCCGCGCGTCGTCACGCGCGCCACCTGGACGCGGCGGATCGCCGTGAGCTG
>JBBRZK010000091.1:0-17928 GCA_038236775.1 Gemmatimonadales bacterium | reverse complement strand
GATCGGGATGACAGGGGGGCGATCGGGATGACAGGGGGGGCGATCGGGATGACAGGGGGGTCGCTCGGGATGACAGGGGGGGCGCTCGGGATGACAGGAGCGGCGATCGGGATGACAGGGGGTCGCGCGGGATGACAGGGCTCCACTTATGATGAGCGGCATGTGACCACGCGCGACGAAGTGCTCGCCATCCTCGACACCGTGATGGACCCCGAGGTGCCGGTGCTGAGCGTGCGTGAGCTCGGGATCGTGCGCGACGTGTCCATCGACGCGGCGGGCGCAGTGACGGTGACCGTGACGCCCACGTACTCCGGATGTCCAGCCATTCGCGTCATCGAGGAGGACATCACTGCGGCGATTCGTGCTGGCGGAATTGCCGACGTGCACGTGGAGACGACGTACAGTCCCGCGTGGACCACGGACTGGATTCCCGAGTCGGCGAAGGCGAAGCTCAAGGCGTACGGCATCGCGCCGCCGGCGCGCGTGGATGCGTCGGGTGGGCTCGTGCAACTGCTCCGCGCGCGGCCGTCGGCGGAGTGTCCCTATTGCTCGTCGCGGGAGACCGAGGTGCGGAGCGAGTTCGGGTCGACGGCGTGCAAGTCGGTGTGCTGGTGCCGGAACTGCGGGCAGCCGTTCGAGGAGTTCAAGGCGATCTGATCATCGCGCCGTGATGCGCCATCCTGGGCGCTCGTGCGATGACGCATCGATGGCGAGACGAGCGGAACATGCCGGATGGGACAGAAACGGCCGGATACAGACAGATGGAGTCAGCGCCTTGATGGCGAGCTGACCGGCGCAATAATCGGCGCGTTCTACGACATTGCGTGAGCGTGCTCGTCGAGCGCCTCGTCTCATCGAGAGTCATCGCAGCACCACGCCGGTAGATCCGGCACTCTTTCAGTTGGATCCGGCCTTTTCCGTGAACCCTTCACCTGGATCGTTCGACGGGGTAGTGCATTGGCCCACGCCAACGCGCCCTCAGTCGGCCTCCTCCTGCATTCTGGCCCCAAGGCATAGTCGCACCAGTGATCCGATCATCACGCGGTCATCCGCCACCCGGGGCGCTCGTACGATGACGCATGAATGCGTGAGATGACGGAAAATGCCGGATGCAACAGAAACGGCCTGATACTGATGGCGCCGGTCAGCTCCTGGAAGGCGAGCTGACCGGCGCAATCATCGGTGCGTTCTACGAGACCTACAACATCCTCGGCTACGGCTTCCTCGAGACGGTCTACCGGAACGCTTTGGCGCTGGAGTTGCGCGATCGCGGCCTGCGCGTGCAGCAGGAATTACGCGTCCGCGTGTTCTACAAAGGTCATCGAGTCGGGTGGTATCGCCTGGACCTGATGGTCGAGGATCGCGTTTCCGTCGAGCTGAAGGCGGCCAAGGCTCTGACCTCCGCGGACTTGCCGCAACTGCTCAACTATCTCACGGCCACCACCTCCGACGTCGGCCTGCTCCTCCACTATGGCCCGAGGCCCGCATTCCATCGCCTCGTGTCACCGAGAGTCATTGCGCTAACGCGCCCGTAAATCAGGCTCTTTCCGTCGCATCCGGCAGTTCCCGTGCCCCCCGCCGAGATGGCTAACGCGCTCGTACATCAGGCGCTTTCCGTCGCAGTTCCCGTGACCCCCGCCGAGATGGCTCGCAGGATCACCAGCTCGCTCCGCACGATCCGCTAAACGATCCGTGTCTTCCACTGCCCGCGCCGGAACAGCAGCGCGCTCACGATGGCCAGCAGCGAGAACGCCAGCGTCGCCGCGAGAAAGACGCCCTGCGGTCCCAACCCCAGCGTGTTCGCGAGCACCCACGCGATGGGCAGTTCGAAGATCCAGAACACACCGAGGTTGACGTAGGTCGGCGTCCGCGTGTCGCCGGCGCCGTTGAACGATTGCGTGATGGTCATGCCGTACGCGTAGAACAGGAATCCGCACGCCACCGTCCGAAGGGCCGCCGTACCGTAGGCCGCTACGCCGGCTTCCTGCGAGAACAGCCCGACCACCGGCCGCGCGAAGATCACGAACAGCAGTCCCACGATCCCCAGGAACACTGCACTGTACCGGCCCGCGGTCCACACCGCGGTCTCGGCACGATCCGGCTTGCCCGCGCCGAGTGCCTGGCCCACCATGGTCGCCGCGGCGTTGGCGAGCCCGAACGACGGCAGCAGCGCGAAGATCACGATCCGCATGCCGATGGTGTATCCGGCGAGTGCGTCACTCCCGAAGCTCGCCAGGATGCGCACGAGCCCGATCCAGCTCGCCATGCCGATGAACACCTGGAACGTCGCTGCCGACGACAGGTTCACGACGCGTGCGATCAGCTTCGGGTCGAACGCGAAGTCCCCCCGACGTACGCGGATGCGCGATCCGTCCTTGAACAGCCGGCTGATCGCGAACACCGCGCCCGTCCCGCGTCCGATCGTTGTCGCCACTGCGGCGCCGACAATGCCCATCTTCGGGAAGGGTCCCCAGCCGAATACCAGCGTGGGCGCCAGCACGATGTTGATCGCGTTCGCCAGCCAGAGCACGCGCATCGCGATGGCCGCGTCGCCTGCACTGCGGAACACGGCGTTCACGAGGTAGAGCATCACGACGCTCGCATTGCAGCCGAGCAGGATGCGCGTGAACGCCACGTTGTGCAGCACACCTGCGGAGCCGCCCATGAGGCGCAGCAGCGGCTCCGCGAACAGCGCGCCGAACACGCCGATGGTCAGCGATACCACGAGCCCGAACAACAGCACCTGCGCTGCGGTGTGCGAGGCGCCGTGTGCGTCCTTCTCGCCGATGCGCCGCGCGATCATCGCCCCCGCGCCAATGCTCAACCCCATCGACAGTGCGTAGAGGATGGTCATGAACGACTCGGTGATGCCCACCGTCGCCACGGCGTCGGCGCCGAGGTGCGCGACGACGAACACGTCGACGATGGCGAAGATGCTCTCCATGCACATCTCCAGCACCATCGGCACGGCGAGGATGAAGATCGCGCGCCCGATGGGTCCCTGGGTGAAGTCACGTCCGTGCGCGCCCGCCAGCGCCTCGCGCACCGCCGACCAGACCGACGGCGGTGCGTGAGCGGGTGGGGAAAGCGCGTCTGCCTGCGAACTCATGTGGATCTCGGGTTCCGGGTTACGCCGCCGGCTCATCGGCCGATGGCAACGGGAGTGAACGGAATCGCCCCGCCTGCGGGGCTGCGCAGGCGGGGCGATGGTTCGCTCCCGGAATCGATGGCGACGCCAGGGTCGCTACATCGGCTCCACGCCTGCACGGTCTGCATCGACGCCCACGACGCCACGCGTCGCGCACGGACCGAAGTCCGCCGGGCGACCGGTTGCGTCAAGGGTGGCAGAGACTGCGAGGCGCATCGACGTACTCCAGAAGGGAATGGGCTGCCCGGACATCTTAGAGCGATCGGTTCGCGGCGTCAAGGGCCGGCAGGCTCATGTTCGTTCCTTGCGTGCCGCTCCAAGCGATACGAATGCAGAGGCCTGGTGCTCTTGGCGCGCTTGGCGCCCTTGGCGGTTCAATCTCCTGCGATGTGTTGAGCTGCCAGGAACGCCAGGAGTTATCGACGATCGGACCATCGGATATCGGCCATCAGCAATGAGACGTGAGCGATGGGCGATGAGCGGGCCATTGTCATCCTGAGCGACGCGCCTGCCCTGAGCGCAGCCGAAGGGAAGGATCTGCTTTTCGCGGTGTCCAGTGTTGCCCATGCAGTACTCTGCGCTCTTCTGTGTCCTCTGCGGTAAAAACTACTGAAAGGCAACTACCACAGAGGACACAGAGGGCCACAAAGGACCGCGGAGGAAACAGGGGGCTTGTGTCATCCTGAGCGACGCGCCTGCCCTGAGCGTGGCCGAAGGGAAGGATCTGCTTTCCGCGGTATTCCAGTCTTGCCCGTGCAGTCCTCAGCGTTCATTCTGTGTCCTCTGCGGTAAAGCAACTGAAAGACAATTGCCACAGAGGACACAGAGGGCCACAGAGGAACAGCGATGAGGCCCCGCGGCGATCGCGAACAGGCTTACATGGCAAGCATGGCGGAAATGCGCGCCGCGATCGAATCCGGCGACGGCAACACGGCCTCGAGCAGCACGGCGTGGTACGGCATCGGGACATCCTCCACCGTGAGTCGTTCGATAGGCGCATCGAGGAACCAGAACGCGTCCTTCGCGAGCACCGCGGCAATCTCGGCGCCAAAGCCGGCGGTCGTCGTGTCCTCGTGCACGATGAGGCAGCGCCCCGTGCGGCGCACGGAGTCGAGGATCGCTTCGCGATCCCACGGCGCGATCGTGCGGAGGTCGAACAGATCCACTGCGCCGGCGTGCTGCTCCGCCGCTGCGGTGCAGCGATGCACCATCGCGCCCCACGTGACCACGGTGATGCCGTCGCCCTCGAGCAGGCGCGTGGCCTTGCCGAACGGAACGACGTAGTCGTCGCCGGGATAGCGCGCGCTGCCCTCACTCGTCATGAGCAGCGAGCGATGCTCGAAGAAGATCGTCGGATTGCCGCTGCGCATCGCGGCGCGCAGGAGGCCCACCGCGTCCGCGGCGTTCGACGGCATCGCCACCTGCCAGCCGAGCGCGTGCGCCCACGTCACCTCGGACGACAGCGAGTGCCAGGGATCGCCGACGTCCTTGCCAAAGCCGCCCGGCATGCGCACCACGATCGGCGCCGCGAACTGGTTGGCCGTGCGCCAGCGCATCGTGCCGGTATTGTTCAACTGCTCGTGCGCGGGATCGGCGTACTTCCGGAACTGGATCTCCGCCACCGGCACGAGGCCGCTCACCGCCATGCCGACGGCGCGCCCGATGATGCCTTCCTCGGAGAGGCTCGTGTCGAACACACGGTCGGCGCCGAAGCGCTTCTGCAATCCCTCCGTCACGAGGTGCACGCCGCCCTTGCGGCCGACGTCCTCGCCGAACACGAGCACCTTGGGATTCGCCATGAGCTCGGACGCCAGCGTGCGACGCACGGCCTCCGCGAGCCGCACCACCTCGCCGCCCTCCTCGGCATCCGTCGAGCCGCCGAGCGCGGCGCGCTCCTCGCGCTGCATGCCGCCGAACGTGGCGACGTCGCCATCGCGCGGCACTTCCTCGTACACGAACCGCTTCACGCTCGCGGCATCGGGCACGCCGCGCGCACGTGCGGCGGTGAGGCCGGCGTCGACGGCGCGCGCCACTTCCGCCTCGAGCTCGGCCCACTGCGCCTCGCTCAGCACCGCGGGCACCATCTGCCGGCGCAGGGCGGGCAGCGGATCGCGCGCGAGGTCCGCGGCGATCTCGTCGTCGCTCCGATAGCCCTTCTGATTGTCGGGACCGGAATGGCTGCTGAGCCGCGGCACGGTGAGGTGCACGAGCGCGGGGCCGGTGCCGCTGCGCACGTGGTCGACGCACTCGGCGATGAGCGCGGCGGCCTGCGCGGGATCGCAGCCGTCGCCGTCGCGGAGGAACAGGTTGCCGAACGACGCGAGGTTCGTGGCGATGTTGCCGCCCGGCGTCTGCATGTCGCCCTTCACGGAGATGCCGAGCCCGTTGTCCTCGATGTAGAAGAGCATCGGGAGCTTGAGCGTGGTCGCCATCGTGAGCGCCGACCAGAAGCCGTTCGTCGCCACGCTCGCCTCGCCGCCGAGCGCGACGCCGATGGCGCCGCTCCATTCGGATTCGTCGAGCGTGCTGCGGCGGTACGTCGCCGCCTGCGCCCAGCCCGCCGCGGGGGTGTATTGCGAGCCGACGTCGCCGGACATGGGCAGCACCGTGGCGCCCTGCCAGCCCGGCATGTTGCACACGACGCCGATGTCGCGCCCATCGCTGAACCCGCCCGCTCGGCCAAGGGGACTACCGAGTGCGTCCGCGATAGAGAGGCCGAGCGAGAGGAGCAGCGGACGGGAGCGATAGTAGGCACCGACGCCGTCGTGCGGGCGGTCGAGCAGCGAGCCGAGGATCACCTGGCCCACGTCGTGGCCACGCGCGGAGAACTGGTAGAGCACCAGGTGCTCGCGCGGCACGGTGGCGCGGTTTCGGTTGGCGGCCTCCTCGAGGTCGTCCAGCGCGCGCGAGACGAGCACGTGGTAGGCGATGCGCCGCCAGTCGAAGCGGGGGTCGAGGCTGGGGGCCTTCGCGTTGGGGCGGCCCTTCCGTGGTGCGGCATTCGTGTGTGGCATCGCGTCAAATCTGGCGGCTGGGTGGCGCGAACGGGAGGCATCGTGTGTCGTCGCGCCCCGTATATTTGTGGCAGCGCCGAGTCCCCCGGGCGGCGCGTCGCGACGGCCGGACCCATTCACCCGCCTCCTGCATGAGCCTGATCCTCACCTCCACGGCCGACGGCGTCCTCACCGTCACGCTCAATCGCCCGGACGTGCTCAACAGTTTCAACCTCGCGATGGCGAACGAGCTGGTGCTCGCACTGCGATCCGCCGGGGATGACCGCGCCGTGCGCGCCGTGCTCCTGACGGGCAGCGGCCGCGCGTTCTGCGCGGGGCAGGACCTGGCCGAGGTGCTTCCCGTCGCGGGACACATGCCGGACCTGGGCGACGTGGTGCGTCGGCAGTACAACCCGATCATCCACGCCATCCGCATGCTGGAGAAACCGGTGGTGTGCGCGGTGAACGGCGTCGCCGCCGGTGCGGGCGCCAACATCGCCTTCGCCTGCGACATCACCGTCGCGGCGGCGGAAGCCACGTTCATCCAGTCGTTCGCGAAGATCGGCCTCATCCCCGACAGCGGCGGCACGTACATCCTGCCGCGGCTCATCGGCATGCAACGCGCGGCCGCGCTCACCATGCTGGGCGACAAGCTGGATGCGGCGCGTGCGAAGGAGTGGGGGCTCATTTACGACGTGGCGCCGGCGGCGGACCTGCTCGCCGTGGCCGGCGGCATCGCGCGCCGGCTCGCCGACATGCCCACACGCGGCCTCGGCCTCGCGAAGCGCGGCTTCAACGCCGGCTTCTCGAACGACCTCGACGCGCAGCTGCTCCTCGAGGAGGAACTGCAGCGCGAGGCGGGCCGCACTGCGGATTATGCCGAGGGCGTGCGCGCGTTCGTCGAGAAGCGGAAGCCGGTCTTCCAGGGGCACTGATGACGGAGCCATCGATGGTGGTCGGGGTTGTGGGCGCGGGAGCGATGGGCGGCGGCATCGCGCACGTCGCGGCCGCGGCGGGACATCACGTACTGCTCGGCGACGTCCGCCCGGAGGCGGTGGACCGCGCGCGTACGAGCATCGCGAAAGCTGTCGCGCGCGACGTCGAGAAGGGACGACTCACGCAGCCCGCGGCCGACGCGCTGCTCGCCCGCATCGCCGACGCTGCCGACCTCTCGGCCGGGTACAGTGCATATGCCGGGTGCGGGCTGGTGATCGAGGCCGTGCTCGAGGACCTCGCCGTCAAGCGTGCGCTGTTCGGCGCGCTCGAGTCCGTGCTGCGCGACGACGCGATCCTCGCGACGAATACGTCATCGCTTTCCGTGGCGGCCATTGCCGGAGGCTGCAAGCATCCGGAGCGCGTGGTGGGCATTCACTTCTTCAACCCGGCACCGGTGATGCCGCTGGTGGAGATCGTGCCCGCCATCACTACGAGCGAGGACGTCACCGGTGCTGCGGCGTCGCTGGTGGATGGCTGGAGGAAGACGACGGTGGTGGCCTCCGACACGCCGGGCTTCATCGTCAACCGCATCGCGCGACCGTTCTATTCGGAATCGTTGCGCCAGCTCGAGGAAGGCATCGCGGACGTCGCGACGATCGACTGGGCGATGCGCGAGATCGGTGGGTTCCGCATGGGGCCGTTCGAGCTGATGGACCTCATCGGCAACGACGTGAACTTCGCCGTCACGACGAGCGTGTTCGAGGTGTTCTTCTACGACTCGCGCTACCGTCCGGCGCTCACGCAGCGACGACTCGTGGAGGCTGGCCTGTTCGGTCGCAAGACGGGGCGCGGCTACTACGACTACCGCGACGGCGCCACGCGTCCGGAACCGGTCACTGACTGCGTGCTCGGCCAGGCAATCGTGGACCGCACGCTGGCGATGCTCGTGAATTTCGCGGTCGATGCGGTGCAGGCGCGCGTGGCGTCGCCGCGCGACATCGAGACCGCGATGCTCAAGGGTGTCAACTACCCGAAGGGGTTGCTCGCATGGGGCGACGAGATCGGTGCAGCGGAGATCCTGCGTCGCCTCATGGCACTCCAGGCCGAGTATGGTGAGGAGCGGTATCGGCCAGCTTCTTTGCTACGGCGGAAGGTTGCGGCCGGGGAGAAGTTGCTCGCATGAGCGGCGCCGCCGGTGGGGAGCGCAGCCACGAGCTGAGTGCCGTCGTGGCATCCATGCTCGAGCGCGACGCATTCACGCGGTGGCTCGGCGCCGAGGTGGTGACGGTGCGACCTGGGCATTGCGTCCTCCGCATGCACGTGCGCGCGGACATGCTCAACGGCTTCGGCGTGGCGCATGGTGGCATCGCGTACTCGCTGGCGGACAGCGCGATGGCGTTCGCCTGCAATGCCACGGGCGACATCAGCGTCGCGGTGGATACCTCGATGTCGTACCCGACGGCGGTGCGGCTGGACGACGACCTCGTCGCCACCGCGGAGGAGGAGCGCGCCACGAAGCGGCTCGGCTTCTATCGCGTGACGGTCGCGCGCGCGGATGGCACCGTGGTGGCGCTCTTCCGCGGCACCGTGTATCGCACGGATCGACAGCACGACGTCGCGCGGCCGTAGCCACTCCTGTCATCCTGAGCGCAGCGAAGGATCTGCTTCATGGCCTCCGCGTCCTCTGTGGGAAGTGCCTTTCAGTCGCTTGTACCACAAAGGACACAGAGGAGCGCAGAGTACTGCATGTTCATAAACGGGACATCGCGAGAAGCAGATCCTTGGCTTCGCTCAGGATGACAGGATCCCGCTGTTTCCTCTGCGGCCCTCTGTGTCCTCTGTGGTAATTGCTCTTCAGTACCTTTTACCGCAGAGGACACAGAGGATCGCCGAGGACTGCATGGGCAAGACTGGACACCGCGACCAGCAGATCCTTCCCTTCGGCTACGCTCAGGGCAGGCGCGTCGCTCAGGATGACAGGATCCCGCTGTTTCCGCTGCGGCCCTCTGTGTCCTCTGTGGCAATTGCTCTTCAGTAGTTTTTACCGCAGAGGACACAGAGGATCGCCGAGGACTGCATGGGCAAGACTGGACACCGCGACCAGCAGATCCTTCCCTTCGGCTACGCTCAGGGCAGGCGCGTCGCTCAGGATGACAGGATCCCGTTGTCTCCTCTGCGGTCTTCTGTGGCCCTCTGTGTCCTCTGTGGTAATTGCCCTTCAGTAGTTGTTGCCGCAGAGGACGCAGAGGAGCGCAGAGGACCGCACAAGTCCCCCACCTGGTGCCGGCGCGGGCGCTAGTCGTCGAGAGGCCACCATTGTCGTGGCGCGGGGACTAAATTGCAGGATCCCCAGCCCCACGTGGAGTCCCGCAGAACCATGACCGACGCATACATCCTCGACGGCGTGCGTACCGCCGTCGGCAACATCGGTGGCCAGTTGAGCGAAGTGCGCGCCGACGACCTGGCGGCGCACGTCATGCGGGCGCTCGTTGCACGCCATCCGTCCCTCGACACCGCCCGCATCACCGACGTCATCCTCGGCTGCGCCAACCAGGCGGGTGACGACAACCGGAACGTGGCGCGGATGGTCGCGCTGCTCGCGGGACTGCCCGTCACCGTGCCGGGCGAGACAGTCAACCGCCTCTGCGCGTCGGGCATGAGCGCGGTCGCGAACGCGTCGCGCGCCGTGAAGCTCTGCGAAGGCGACTTCTACGTCGCTGGCGGTGTCGAGAACATGACGCGCGCGCCCTACGTCATGAGCAAGACGAGCAAGCCCTTCGGCCGCGACGTCGAGCTGTTCGACACGAGCCTCGGCTGGCGTTTCGTGAATCCCGCCATGCGCGAGCAGTACGGCACGGACTCGATGGGGCAGACCGCCGAGCACGTCGCTGAGAAGTATGCGATCACGCGCGGAGACCAGGACCTGTTCGCGATGCGGTCGCAGCAGAAGGCCGCCGCGGCGCGCGCGGCCGGACGGTTCGCGCCGGAGATCGTGCCGGTGGAGATCGCGCAGAAGAAGGGCGCGACGAAGATTGTCGATACGGACGAGTTCATCCGGCCCGACACCACGCTCGAGATCCTCGCGAAGCTGCGTCCCGCATTTCGCACGGACGGCAAGGGCTCGGTCACGGCGGGCAATGCGTCGGGACTGAACGACGGCGCCGCGGCCCTGCTCATCGGGTCGGAGAAGGGGGCATCGGAGATCGGCGCGACGCCGATGGCGCGCATCATCTCGACGGCCGTCGCGGGCGTGGAGCCGAGGTTGATGGGCATGGGCCCGGTGCCGGCGAGCAGGCGGGCGCTCGAGCTGGCGGGCATTTCCTTCGACGACCTCGGCGTGATCGAGCTCAACGAGGCGTTCGCTGCGCAGAGCCTTGCCTGCCTTCGCGAACTCGGCATCGCGGACGACGACCCACGCGTGAATCCCAACGGCGGCGCCATCGCGCTCGGCCACCCGCTCGGCATGAGTGGGGCGCGCATCCTGCTCACGGCCGCGCACGAGTTGCGGCGTACCGGTGCGCGCTACGCGCTCGCGACGATGTGCATCGGCGTGGGGCAGGGGATGGCTACCGTGATCGAGCGTGTATAGGCGACGACTTCATGACTAAAAGCAGATCCTTCGCTTCGCTCAGGATGACAAAGGGCTCGCTCAGGATGACAAAGGGCAGATCCTTCGCTTCGCTCAGGATGACAAAGGGCTCGCTCAGGATGACAAAGGGCAGATCCTTCGTTTCGCTCAGGATGACAAAGGGCAGATCCTTCGCTTCGCTCAGGATGACAAGGAGGAGCTCGCTCAGGATGACAAAGTGATCTATTCGTTCGACGGGTTCGTGCCCGTCATCCACGAGAGCGCGTTCATTCACCCGAACGCCACGGTCACCGGCAACGTGGTCATCGGCCGGGATGTGTACGTCGGGCCAGGCGCGGCCATTCGTGGCGACTGGGGCGGCATCGTCATCGAGGACGGTTGCAACGTGCAGGAGAACTGCACCATCCACATGTTCCCCGGCGTCATCGTCGTGCTCGAAAAAGGCGCGCACATCGGCCACGGCGCCATCGTGCACGGCGGCCGGATCGGCGCAAATGCATTGATCGGCATGAACGCGGTGATCATGGACAACGCCAGCATCGGCGCGGGCTGCATCGTCGGCGCGCTGTGCTTCGTGCCCGCGGAGATGCAGGTACCGCCGCGAACGGTGGTCGTCGGTAACCCGGCGAAGATCGTGAAGGACTTGAGCGACCAGATGCTCGCGTGGAAGACCGAGGGTACGGCGCTCTACCAGGCGCTGCCCGCACGACTCCATGCGACCCTGCGCGCCTGCGAGCCGCTGCGCGAGATGCCGGCGGACCGCGCGCAGCAGACGATGAGCTACAAGACCTGGCGGGAGACCAGACCCTGATGCGACTGCAGAACTACGCCCTTGGCGAATGGATCGACGGTTCCGGCACCGGTGCGCCCCTCTTCAACGCCGTCACCGGCGCGGAGATCGGCGTCGCGTCGAGCGAGGGGCTCGACTTCAACGCGATGCTCGAGTACGGCCGCACAGTGGGCGGACCCACGCTGCGCGCGATGACCTTCCACCAGCGCGCACGCATCCTCAAGGCGCTCGCGCAGTACCTCACGGCGCGGAAGGATGCGTTTTACGTCGTCTCCGGTTGGACAGGCGCCACGAAGGGCGATTCCTGGATCGACATCGACGGTGGATTCGGGACGCTCTTCGCCTACGCGAGCCGCGGACGACGCGAGTTCCCCGACGAGACCTTTTACGTCGACGGCGGACCCGAAGCGCTGAGCAAGGACGGCACGTTCATCGGGCGCCACATCTGCGTGCCGATGGAAGGCGTCGCCGTGCAGATCAACGCGTTCAACTTCCCCGTGTGGGGCATGCTCGAGAAGTTCGCGACGTCGTTCCTTGCCGGTGTGCCGAGCATCGTGAAGCCCGCCACGGTGACGAGCTACCTCACGGAGTCGGTGGCGAAGGCGATGGTGGAGTCGGGACTCCTGCCGGCGGGCACCTTCCAGCTCATCTGCGGCAGCGCGGGCGACCTGCTCGACCACCTCACCTGCCAGGATTCCGTCGCGTTCACCGGCTCCGCGACGACGGGCCTGATGCTCAAGAGCTCGAAGGCGGTGCTCGCCAACAGCGTGCGCTTCAACCAGGAAGCCGACTCGCTCAACTTCTCGATGCTCGGCCCAGACGCGACGCCAGGGACGGAAGAGTTCGACCTCTTCGTCAAGGAAGTCGCGAAGGAGATGACGGTGAAGGCCGGGCAGAAGTGCACCGCCATCCGCCGCACGTTCGTGCACGAGAGCATAGTGGATGATGTCACCGCCGCGCTCAAGAAGCGGCTCGCCGGCGTGAAAGTCGGTGATCCGTCCGTCGAGGGCGTACGCATGGGTCCACTCGCCGGCAAGGGACAGGTGCGCGAAGTGGAGAAGAGCGTCGAGCGGCTGCGCGGCGCGGCGGAGCTTGTCTTCGGCGGACCGGGCACGCTCGACTTGGTCGGCGCGAATGCCGACGCCGGCGCGTTCTACCCCACGATGCTCCTCTACAACGACAAGCCGTTCGACCGCAGCGCCTCGCACGATGTCGAAGCGTTCGGGCCGGTGAACACGATCATGCCCTATTCATCCGTCGACGAGGCCATCGCGCTCGCGAAACTGGGCAAGGGATCGCTCGTCGGCTCACTCTTTACCGCAAAGGACGACGTCGCCCGACAGGTGGCACTCGGCACCGCCGCGTATCACGGTCGCCTGATGCTGGCCAACCGCCACAGCGCGAAGGAATCCACCGGACACGGCTCGCCGCTACCGCACCTCGTGCACGGCGGCCCTGGTCGCGCGGGCGGTGGTGAAGAGATGGGCGGCGTGCGCGGCGTGCTGCACTACATGCAGCGCACCGCCATCCAGGGTTCGCCGCAGACGGTGGCCGCCGTGACGCGCGAGTGGAGCAAGGGCGCCACGGAGACGCGTGACAGGATCCATCCTTTCCGGAAATATTTCGAGGAGCTCGAGATCGGCGAGACGCTCATCACGCACCGCCGCACCGTCACGGAAACCGACGTCGTGAACTTCGCCGGCATCTCGGGCGACTTCTTCTACGCGCACATGGACGACATCGCCGCGAAGGAGTCGCTGTTCGAGAGGCGCGTTGCACACGGCTACTTCGTGCTCTCCGCCGCGGCAGGACTCTTCGTCGATCCCGCGCCCGGCCCCGTGCTGGCGAACTACGGCCTCGAGGGACTGCGCTTCGTGAAGCCGGTCTACATTGGCGACACCATCCACGCGCGCCTCACCTGCAAGCAGAAGACGGTGAAGGAGGATCGCGAGGGGCAGATCCCGCAGGGCGTGGTGCACTGGGACGTGGAGGTCTTCAACCAGGACGCCGAGCCGGTGGCGGTGTACACGATCCTCACGCTCGTGCGGCGCGAGGCCGGTGCCGGGATGAAGATGACCGACGGCCAGGTGGAGCAAGCGATGACGTCCGAAGCACCGGATGCTGAGCGTCCCGTGGAGCGCATGGCGAAGACCGAGCCGGGCTCCGCGCCGGTGCGCGTCTCGTAGGGCCCCGCTGAATGTTGTCATCCTGAGCGAAGCGAAGGATCTGCTTGTCTGCGGCGAAAAGCAGATCCTTCGCTTCGCTCAGGATGACAAACCCTAGGCGCCGCGCGACCAGACCAGGATGGCGCCGCAGGGATTCTGGCGGTCCTGGTACTGCGGCGGCATGCCGGCGAGCGAGTTGTAGATCTCGATCCCGCCGATGTCGTCGGGCTGCGCCAGTTCGTCGAGCTCGGCGCCCTCAGCGCGCACACCATTGACCCACAGCGTGGGCTTGCAGCCGCGGATGCGCACGAGGTTCCCGATGCGCGCGGACGGCCGCAGCTGCACGCCCGGGACCATGCGCAGCGCGTCGCTCGCGCGGGTGAGGTGCATCGCGTCGATCTGTTCCTGGTCGATGAAGCGGCCCATGCCGCCCATGCGCTTGCGGTCGAGGAACTCACGGAGGCCGCGCGTCATCAAGGTGTCGCGCACGTCCACACTCGCGAGGCCGAGTGCCAGCGGCATGAGCGTGTACTGCATGGAGTCGGTTGCGGCGCCGCGCACCGCGAGATGCCGCGAGAGCGGCTCGAACCCCAGCCGGTGCACCCCGACGATGGTCTGCCCCGCCGGCACGCTCGGCACCACGAAGTGGCCGAGGGAATCGGTGCGCGCGTGCAGCTGTGCACCAGTCGCCGGGATGGCGACGACAACCTCGGCGAACGGCACACCGTGTCCGGCGGTATCCGCGACGAATCCGGCCATGCGGTACTGCTCGACCGCGGCGGACGACTGCTGCGCGGTGGCAGTGGTGCCGGCGAGCGCAATGAGCATCGCGACGGCGAGGCTGCGGTAGATCTGCATGGGACGACTCCGCGCGCGGGACATGGGCCGGCAGCGCCGACCCGTATTCCATGGTATATCGCGGACGGACGAACGCGGTGTCAATGCCGGCGGTCACCGGTAGCCGGCCGCCTGCATCTCGAACAGTTCCGCGTAAAGTCCCCCGCGCAGCACCAGCTCGTCGTGCGTGCCCTCCTCCACGACCTTGCCGTCCCCCAGCACCACGATGCGGTCCGCCATGCGCACCGTGGAGAACCGGTGCGAGATCACCACGGCCATCCGCCCCGCCATCAGCTGGTTGAACCGCACGAACACCTCGTACTCGGCGCGCGCGTCGAGTGCCGCGGTGGGCTCGTCGAGGATGAGGAGTTGCGCGGACCGCATGTACGCGCGCGCCAGCGCGATCTTCTGCCACTCGCCGCCGGACAGGTCCACGCCGTCGTCGAAGCGGCGGCCGAGCATCTGGCGGTAGCCGTCGGCGAAGCGGGGCAGGAGGCTCGACGCAAGCGACTGGTCCGCCGCAGCCACCAGCGCCACGGGTGGCGTGTTGGCCGCACCCGGCGCGGCGTCGCGTACCTGCGCGAGGTAGCTCGTCACTCCTTCGATCTCGCCGACGCCGACGTTCTCGTCGAAGCGCATGTCGTAGCGCACGAAGTCCTGAAAAATGACGCCGATCGCCTCGCGTACTGACAGCAGGTCGTACTCGCGCAGGTCCACGCCGTCGATGAGCACGCGTCCCTCGGTGGGATCGTACAGCCGCGCGAGCAGCTTGGTGATCGTCGTCTTGCCGGCGCCGTTCTCGCCCACCAGCGCGATGCGCTCGCCAGGCGCGATGCTGAGGTTCACGTGACGGATGGCCCACCGGTCGCTGCCCTCGTACTGGAAGCCGACGTCCTCGAACACGAAGCCCGTGCGCATCGGCGAGGGCACGCGTGGCGCGCCCGTGCGCGATTGGATGGACGGCACCATCTCGAAGAACACGAACAGGTCCTTGAGGTAGAGGCTCTGCTCGTAGATGTCGCTGGCGGAGAGCAGGAGGCGCTGGATGAGGTCGCGGCTGCGGCTGAAGGCGGCGGCGAGGAAGGTGAGCGTGCCGAGCGTGATGGCGCCGCTCACGGCGCGGAGGAGGATGGTGACGTAGGCGCCGTAGTAGCCGAACGTGCCGACGAGCGAGAGCAGTGCGCTCACGATGCCCTTGCGCACGCTCAGCCGCTTGTTCTCCTCGTAGTACCGTCCGGCGAGCGCGGCGTAGCGGTCGCTCAGCCAGCCGGCGAGCCCGAACATCTGCACTTCCTTCGCCGTCTTGTCGCTCGCGCCCACGTAGCGCAGGTAGTCGAGCTCGCGGCGCTCCGGCGTGCGCCGGAAGAGCAGCGAATAGCTCAGCGCCGCGAAATGCGTCTCGCCGAGGAAGCTTGGCAGGATTGCAACGGTGAGGAGCAGAAGCAGCCACGGATTCTGCATGACGAGCGCCGCGGCGAGCGTGGCGAGCGTGAGCAGGTCCTGGCCCATCGCGAGCAGCATGGCGATGAGCCCGATGCGTGCCGTGGTCTGGCGACGCGCCCGCTCGAGGTGATCGTAGAAATCAGGATCCTCGAACTGCGCGAGGTCGAGCGTGGCGGCGTGCCGCATGAGGCGCACGCTCATCTCGTTCGAGAAGAGGTCGCCGAGCAGCGATTCCACCAGCGCGGATGCCCGCGCGAGGAACTCGCCCACGATCACGATCACGAGCTCGAGCGCGACGATCCGCCACAGGGTGGTGAGCGAGCCGCCGGGCGTGCGCGACAGGTGCACCACCTGGTCGATGATCAGCTTCGCCACCCACAGGCTGGCCACGGGCACGAACGCACGTACCAGCCGCAGGGTGATCATCGCGGCGGTGTATCTGCGGTTCGTCTGCCACACGAGGCGCAGCAGCGCCGGCAGGTAGCGCAGCGCCGCGAGGCGCTCGCGCCACCCCTTGGGCCGCTCGTCTTCGGACAGCGCCGCGGCGCCTCGCATCGGGTGAAGGATCACGGACATGCGTGCAAGCTAATTCGCGTTGCCCCCGATCCGTTCGCGAGCGACCTTGAGCCCCCATGAAGCTCATCCGCTCCGTCTCCACGCTGTCCCTCGTCTTCATCCTGTACTTCACCACGTCGGGTGGTCCCTTCACCTCCGAGACGCTGGTGCATTCGGTGGGGCCCGGGCTCGCACTGCTGACGCTCGTCCTCGTGCCCCTGGTCTACTCGCTGCCCGAGGTGCTCATCGTCGGCGAACTGGCGAGCATGCTGCCGGAAGAAGGTGGCTACTATCGCTGGGTCCAGCGCGCGTTCGGTCCCTTCTGGGCGTTCCAGAACGGGTGGCTCACCTGGATGTATTCGCTCGTGGACATGGCGCTCTACCCGAAGCTCTTCACCACCTATCTCGCGTATTTCGCCCCGCACCTGTCGTCGGGCGCCATCGTCGCCGTGGGCCTGTTCGTCATCTGGGTGCCCACGGTGCTGAACCTCATGGGCGCACAGCGCGTGGGCTTCAGCTCGGTGGTGGCGGGAGCGATCGTCGTGGGAGGGTTCGCCGTGCTGTCCGTCGTCGCGCTCACGCATGCGAGCCACGTCCCGTGGCATCCGTTTGCCGCGCCCGGCCGCTCCGGCACCGGTGGCCTCGCGGTGGGGCTCTCCATCGCGCTGTGGAACTACATCGGCTGGGACAACGCCTCCACGGTGCAGGGCGAAGTAAAGGACGCGTCGCGCAGCTATCCACGTGCGCTCGCGTTTGCGCTGCCGCTCGTCGCGGCGGGCTATGTCATACCGCTGCTCGCCACCCTGTCCGCAACGGACTGGACGCGCTGGACCGAGGGCAGCTTTCCGCAGGTCGCGCTCGAGGCGGGCGGACGGTTCGGCCCCGTGCTGGCCGCGTGGATTGCCCTCGGCGGCATGGTCGGTGCCCTCGCCCTGGCCAATGCGCTGCTGCTCACGTATTCGCGCATTCCCTTCGTGATGGCGGACGACGGGCTCCTGCCGGCAGCGCTCGCCCGCACGGACAAGCGTGGGACTCCCCGCAACGCGGTGCTGGCGTCGGCGGTGTGCTACTCGGTGTTCATGCTGCTGCCGTTCGGGGACCTCGTGGTGGCGGACGTCCTCCTGTACTCGCTGGCCCTGCTGCTCGAGTTCGCGTCGCTCATCCAGCTGCGCCGTCGCGAGCCGACGTTGCGCGGGGTCTTCCGTATCCCCCTCGGCACCGGTGGCGTCACCCTGCTCGCCGCGCTGCCGCTCGGCGTGCTCGCGCTGGTGGTGGCGCTGAGCTTCCTGGACGGCGACTACGGGACGCCGGCGCTGGTCGGCACCGCGGTAGCCATCGCGCTGGGGCCCGTGATGTATGCGCTCGCCCGTCGGACTCTGTCATCCTGAGCGAAGTCCCCTTGTCATCCTGAGCGAAGTTCCGCTTGGCATCCTGAGCGAAGCGAAGGATCTGCTGCTCGGCCGGCCCACAAG
>JBBRZK010000090.1:0-18218 GCA_038236775.1 Gemmatimonadales bacterium | reverse complement strand
TGGCGATGCCCGATCCGCCGGCTCCGGCGGTGACTCGGACGATGACACGATCGATGAACATCCTGATGGTCCGGCGAAGGTAGGGCAGTTGACGGTGGCGCGTGCATCACGTTCCCGCGGCGCACATCGAAAGCGCGCACGCCTGAAAGCTACTTGCCGACGACCCGTGCGAGCAGGAGTTGCACCGACTTCGTGCGATGGGCGCCCAGGAGTGGCGCGAGCACACCCACCGCTGCGGTGAGCACAGCGGGCGCCACGCCGACGTTGAGCGCCCCGTGCAGGTGCGAGCGTAGCTGCCGGTCCTGCCCCGTCACCGCGCAGGCCGCCACGATGCAGAGCTCTCGGCGCGGCAGGTCGAGCCCGGGGCGGCCAAGGATCCGGCCGTACCCTTCCACCAGCATGGCCGCGTCGAGTGCGGGATGCAGCTGCCGCACCGTGGCGCGAAGCCGCTCGTACATCGGGCCGTAGACGGCCGCGCAGGTGGCCTCCCCGCGCGCCTGCCAGAAGGCGAGCCTGTCCTGCTCATCCGACTCGTCGGCGACGGGCGCAGGCGCCGGCGCAACCTGGCGCCATTCGCGCGCGGCGTTCAGCGCGCGCGGAAATCCACTGAACAACTGGGTCTGGAGGACCAGCTCGTCCACCCACACGGGCGGCAAGTCGAGGGCAGACGAGAACGCCGTCCGCACGGCGGCATCATCTCCTGCGGCGATCACGGCGGCGAGCCTGACGAGCGTTGCGGTCGGTGCGTCGAGGGTTTCGAGGACGGCGCTCACTGCTGCTCGATGCGCACGTCTCCCACGATCTCCCCGCGCGTATTGCGCAGCTGCTTGTAGGAGAACTCCGCGAGTGCTGGCGGGAGATCGCGCGGGAGTGCGCCGTATCGCTGCAGCAGCGCGATCACCGCGGGAAACTGCGCGCGCTGGGCGCCGCATTCCACCTTGACCGCCATGCCGATGCCCTCGTCGATGAGCGCGAGGGAGTGCACGCCTTCCGCCCCGACCTTCGCAATGACCCGGCCCTCCGTGGCCTCGATGATGGCGGAGTCGAATCGATCGCTCCCGCCGACGAGGAACGGGCGCGTCTGCATTGCGTGCACGATGCGCGACGGCAGCTCGTGCGAGCGGCGCGCCGCGTCGGCGAGACGCGCGTACGCGGTGGCCATGGCGACGAGTGGCAGGCGGAAGACCACGACGCCGCAGCCGTCGATCGCGCGGCCGATGGAGTCGCGCGGCACGCCCGTCCACGTCGCGACTTCGTCGAGGCAGCCGTCCTGCACCGGATGCGACTCGCGCTCGTAGCCCACGGTTGGCCAGCCCGCCGTGTGCGCGCGCGCGAGCATGGCCGCGTGCTTGCCGGAGCAGTTGTTGTGCAATCGCGTGGCGCGTTCTCCGCTCTCGCGAAGGATCTTCAGTCCACGTGCGGACAGCGGATCGTGCGAGCCGCAGGCGAGGTCACCCTCCTCCATCCCGATGGACGCGAGCATCGCCTGCGCGATCGCCACGTGCTCCGGCTCGCCGCCATGCGAGCCGCAGGCCAGCGCAAGCTGGTCGTCGCCCCAGCCGATCGCATCGAACCCGCCGGAGGCAATCAGCGGCATGAGCTGGAACGGCTTGGCGCAGGACCGCCAGTATGTCGCGAGCGACGGGTCATGCGCCGCGGCGACGAGGTCGCCCGTCGCATTCACCACGGCCGCATGGACGCGGTGGACCGACTCGACGAATGCTCCCCGAGTGACGACGACGTCCAGCGAGAGCTGCTCCATTCGTACTCCAGGGATCTGACTGGAGTCGAAAGGTAAACGGTTGATGCGTGTAGAGTGTGCCAGGGAGATTCTGAACTACTCTCGTTTGTCATCCTGAGCGAAGCGAAGGATCTGCTTTTCGCCGCGGAACAAGCAGATCCTTCGCTTCGCTCAGGACGACAAATTCTCATTCAGAGGTTCCCTGGCGGCGCACCGTAAGCAGGACGCCCGCGAGCACGATCGCGCCGCCCACGAATGTCGCCGGCCCGGGCACCTCACGGATTCCGGGGAGGGCCGCGGCGATGATCGTGGCGCCGATGGGCTCCGCGAGCAGCGTGATGTTGACGACATATGCAGGCGCGTGCTTGAGCGCCCAATTCAGGCCCGTGTGGCCGAGGAGCATGGGACCAATCGCGAGTGCGGCGAAGATCGTGAGCTCGCGGGGCGGTTGCGGCGCCAGCGGCGCACCCGTGATGGCGACCAGCAGCAGGAGTACCACCAGGCACGCGCCGTAAACGAGGCCCACGTACGCCCAGAGGTCGAGCGATGCGCGCAGCCTGCGTCCGGACACGAAGTACACGGCAGCCGCCACAGCGCCCATGAATGCGAGGAGGTCGCCGAGCCACGCCTGTGGATGCACCGTGGCGCCCGGGCCCGCGGCAAAGTCCGGCGACGCCACGATGAGCGCCCCGACCATGGCGACGGCAATGCCGATCCATTGCCGCGGCGTGGGTGCCTCGCGCAGCCAGACGACCGACAGCAGGGCCACGACCACTGGCTGCATGTCCACCAGCAGCACGGACGCAGCGACGCTCGTCAGCGTGATCGACGTGTTCCACGCCCAGAAGTGCAGCGCGAGCATGGCGCCGGCACCGAGCGCGATGGCCAGCTCCCGGCGCGTGAGCGTCCGCCATTGCCGCCACTGGCCGGTGAACGCGAGCGCAATGCCGATGATGACGAGCGAGAATGCCAGTCGCCAAGTCGCGATCGCGAGCGGATGCGCGTGCGAGAGGCGGACCAGCGGGCCGGACGTGGAGACACCCAGGATGGCGAGCGTGAGCACCCACGGCGCGCGACGATCGTGCGTCACTGCGGATGCGCGCAGGGCGGCGGTGGCGTCCCCCTGAGGTTGCCGACCACCGCCCTGGTCTCGTGCCATCGGCCTCGCTATCGCTTGAGCGCGACGATGATGGCGACCGTGCTGGCGATGATCTGCGCCACAGTCCCCGTGATGGCGATGTAGTCCTTCTTGTCCGCGGGATCCTTCTCCGGCACGGTAACGATGCTACCCGGGCGCGGGCGCGGCATCGTGGACGACACCAGGAACCGGCGGTGCACGGCTTCGAGCTTGCCGCTGGGCTGGATCACGAAGGCGTGTCCCGCGTCGCCGGTGCGCGACGCACCGCCGGCGGCATTCACGTAGTAGTCGATGCCCTTGCCCGGCACGTACGCCACGGTGGACGGCAGGTTCACCGCGCCACGGATCGTGACGATCGAGTTGAACGCGGGCACGGAGATGTTGTCGCCGTCGCGCAGGATGAGGTTGTCGTTGCTTTCGTAGCGACGCAGCGCAGAGGAGAGCTCCACGCCCACGCGACCGACGCCGCCCTGCCCGCGGACGAACACGATCCCGTCGGGATACGCTTCGTCCGTGAGGCCACCGGCGCGCGCGATGAGGTCGGACAGTCGTTCCGACTTGCTCCGCAGTGCGTACGCGCCGGGAAAGCGGACCTCGCCGGTGAGCACCACCGTGCGCTGCAGGCTCCAGTCCGGCTGGCGCAGGATAAGGACGTTGTCGTACGGCTTGAGCTGGATCTCGGGCGCACCGCTCGCGGCCGTCTGCAGGCCCGGTGGTCCGATGTAGGTCCCGTCCGGCGCGCGCTCGAAGAGGTAGGTCGAGTCCAGCGGCACGCGGATGGTCGTGGCGGTGCGCCCGCCGTCACGCGTCTCGGGCAGCCGCGCGATTTCGGCTTCCTTGAGGTACGCGCTCTCCTGCACGCCGTCGGCGAGGAGCACGAGGTCGCGGAGCGTCATCCCCGCGTGATAGGGAAAGCGACCGCCATTCTTGACGGCGCCGCCGATTGCGACATAGCGCTCCGGCCGGAACGTCGTCAGCGAGTAGACGCGGATGTCGTCGTCTTCCTGGAGCGTGAAGTCGTTGAGCACGCGGCCGGTCGTGTCGGCGAGCGTTGCGCGCAACTCTTCGCGCGTGGAGTCGCTCCGCATCCGCGTGACGAGGACCTCGCCCAGGTACGTGTCGGGCTGGAGGCCGGCGCGGCGCAACGCATCGGACAGCTTCATCCCGGGAGTGAATCCCTGGGCGCCCGCCTGGTACACGTTGCCCTGCACCACCACGCGATTGCGGACGCGCTCGGCGATGGGGAACACGTGGACGACGTCGCCGTTCTGCAGGGCGACGCCGGCGCCCGCGGACGTCAGCGCGAGGTCCGACGCGACGTCGATGGTGACGCGATCGCGGCCGGCACCCGTACGCTGGTCAGGCGGGACGATGCGGTCGATGAGCACACGCTGTCTGGATGCCGTGGCGCGGAAGCCGCCGGCGTTGCGGACCAAGTCGGCCAGCGTCTCACCGGCCTTCATCTCGTACGTGGACGGCCGCGCGATCTCGCCGACGACGCGCACGCGTGCGCCATGCACCGGGATGAACAGGACGTCGCCCGTCTGGAGGCGGACGTCATGCGATGCGTCTCCGCGCACGAGATAATCGTACACATCGAGCGCGTCGATGGCGACGCCGCCTCGGCGCACCTCCACTCGGCGCAGCGACCCGTTGATGGTAGGACCACCGGCGGCGTACAGCGCGGTGAGTGCCGTCCCTGCGCTCGAGACGAGGTAGCTGCCGGGTCGCAGCACGTCGCCGACCACGTACACCTGGTTCGATCGCAGCTTCGCGACGCTGAGGGAGAAGCGCGTGGTGCCAGTGCCGATGCCCGAGTACACGCGTGACAGGCGTGCCCGCATCAGGCTCTGCAGGTCGCCCATTGTGAGATTGGCCACGTAGACCTGGCCCACCTGCGGCACCACGATGAATCCCTCGCGTGTCACGTCGATCTGGAAGCTCGACTCTACGTCGCCCGTGAGGATGAGCACCAGCCGGTCGCCCGGACCAAGTCGGTAGTTGGCGTCGACGGGTCCCGCGAGGTTCGCTTCAAACTGCGAGGTGGCGCCGCGGAAGATGTCGAGGCCGAAGATCGTGAATCCGCTGTCGTTCGCCGCGGCGATGATCCGCGCCGAATCGGCCGCGGACTTCGCCAGGCGGAGCGTGTCACCGAGGAGCGCCGTGCTGAGCGCAGCCGTGGCGGCAGCTCGGCTTCCGGGAGCCGGCGTGGGATTGCTGCTGCGAATTCCCTGTGCGTTGCCGGCACCCTGCAGCACGTCCACGTCCACGCTGTCGGCGATGCCGAGAAGTCGCACGGCGCGGAACACGGAATCGGTCGGCTCGGGCGCGCTGCCGGACATGCCGGGCAGGTAGGCGTCGAGCAGGTCTTCCGGATAACCCTCCGCGCGCAGGCGCGCGTGGACCTGCTCTTTCGTCAGTCCGCTCGTGGCGAAGCGCTGGCGCAGCTGCTCCACCAGGTCGGGTCTCGTCTGCAGGAGTGCCTGCGCCTGCGCCGGTGTCGGCTTGACGGTGGGCATCTGCGCCCGGAGCAACGCTGGCGCGACGAACAAAAAAGAAGCGGCCACCAGGGGTGACCGCAGGAGACGAAAGCTGATCAATTTCGCCTGCGGGTGAACGACATGATTGAGCCCGGATGGCGGTGAAGCCAGTGGTCGCGCAGGGATTCGAACCCAGGACCTCTGCTGTGTGAAAGCAGCGCTCTAACCAGCTGAGCTACGCGACCGGATGCGCCAAGGCGAGCTCGACACACGAACGCTGGATTGTAGTTGGTGCCAACCGGGAGGGCAAGTGTTCGCCCGCCCGGCATTCAGCGGCGGGAGGCGGCGTCCCGCTCCGTTGGGCGAAGCGATTCGCGTGCGATCCCGAGCAGCGCCGACCCGCCTAACAACACCGCATCGCGGACCCGCAGCGTCCAGGCCGACCGACCGACTCCGTCGTGCGATGAGGTGATCGACATGGCGGACATCCTGGCATTCACCTGTGCCACCACGCCGCGCACCAGCGCCTCGACATCGACTCGCGCAACGGCACGCAGGTTCACCCCGCGGGCCACGATCCAGCCATTCCGCTCGCTCGTCGGGAAGAGCTGCAGCATTCCCGTGGACGAGCGCAGGTTGTTGTGGCGCGTCGCGACGTCCGCGAACTCCGTCGCCCACTCGGTCCATCCCGACTCCCACGACACGGCAACCCAGAGATCAGTCAGTTTCGCGTGGTGCCGCGACGGTACGGTCAGGTGCTCCTCGATTCCTGTCACTTCAGCCAGCTCGAACATAACGCTCCAGTTTCAATCACGACGACAAACAACTCGCCCAATCAACGGCGACGTTTCGTCGCAAAGGTTGGTCCATCGCGCATTCGTGGACCCAACCCCTCGCGCAGCGTGCGCGGTCACCGCTCGCCTTAAAATACCTTGACGACACCCTTCATGTACTTGCTCGGGTCCTTGCGGATATCCGCGAGGATGGCGCTGAGGTCGCTTACGAGCTTGTTGAGCTGGTCATAAAGCGTCTGGTCCGTCATGAATTTTCCAACAGTTCCCTGCCCGCTCGACAGCGCTTTCATGAGGGAATCGGCACCGCGCGTAATGCCGACGAGATTGCGGTACAGCGTCGTGTCGCGCAGCAGCAGTCCGGCTGTGCCTTTCGAGGAATTGAGCGATACCACGAGCGAATCCGTCGACCCGATCACGCCGATGAGGCGGTTGTACATCGTCGGGTCGTTCAGCAGGTGACCGATCGTCCCGTTAGGGTTCTGGAATGTCGCCAGCATCGTGTTGGCACGACCGAGGGTGACGTTGAGCTCGTCGTACAGCGCGCGATTGGTGACGAGCTGGCCCAGCGTGCCCTGCCCCTTCACGATGCCGCCGGTGATTGCGTGCAGGTCTCGCGTCAGCGCGACCATGTCCGCCACGGCCCCGCTCGCCTGCGCAATAACCGCTTCGTAATCGAGCGACTGCGCGATGCGCACGGTGTCGCCCGGGGCGAGGACTGCCGCGTGCGGCGTCCCCGGCGTGATGTCGAAGACCTTGTCGCCGAGCAGGCCGAGCGTCTTGAGCTTGCCCTTGGAGTCGCGGCGGATCTGGTCGTGGACGTTCTCGTCGATGGCGAGGGTGAGCTTGAGGTTCCGCGTGGTGTCTTCGTCCACCGGCAGGAACTCGATCTTCGCCACCGTGCCGGCGAGCTGGCCGGCGAGCATGACGGAGCCGCCCGCCTTGAGTCCATTGGCGTCGGGCAGGTAGGCGATGAGCTCGTAGCGCTTGGCGAAGAGGTTCGCCGCTTCACCGAGCTTGTAGATCGCGACACCGATGACGGCCACCGCGAGGAGGATGACGAGACCGACGCGCAGCTGGTCCCACGTGAGCGTGGCAGATCGTTTCATGTCAGTAGCCGCCCAGGAAGTCGCGGAGGTATTTGTCGTCGGAGGCGGCCATCTCTTCCGGCGTGCCGAAGAAGGCGATGCGGTGCTCGTTCAGCACGGCGACCTTCGTCGCCATGCGGAACACCGAACGGATGTCGTGGGACACGACCACGCTCGTGACGTTGAGCTCGCGCTGCAGTTTCATGATGAGGCGGGTGATGGTGCCCGTCGTGAGCGGATCGAGCCCGGAGGTCGGTTCGTCGTACAGCATGATCTGCGGGTTGTCGGCCATGCCGCGCGCGACGCCGACGCGCTTGCGCATGCCGCCCGAAAGTTCCGACGGCAGCTGTTCCATCACGCGGTCGGGATCGAGGTCGACGAACTGGAGCTTCTCGCGCACGCGCTGCTCGATCTCGTCGTCGTCGAGCTCTGTGTGCTCGCGCAGCGGGTACGCGATGTTCTCGAAGACGGACATGGAATCGAACAGCGCGGCGCCCTGGAAGACCATGCCCATCGTCTGCCGGACCTCGAGTGCTTCCTCGAAGGTGAGGCTGGTGATGTCCTTGCCGCCGATGCACACGCCACCCTTCTCCGGCACGAGCAGGCGCAGGATGAGCTTGAGGATCGTGCTCTTGCCCGTGCCCGACTCGCCGACGATGCAGATGGTCTCGCCCCGGCGCGCGACGAACGAGACGTCCTCGAGGATGGGCGTGTCGAAGGCGAGGTAGACGTGATTCAGCTCGATGATCGCGTCGGACTCGCCGTGGGCCTGCTTCTCCGCCTCGCGCTCTTCCGCCTCGGGGGCGTCGCCGGCGAGCTCGTCGCGGATGGCCGCGCGCACGTTCTCCGACTTGCGCTCGGTGATGCGGCGTCCCTCGCTGCGCCGATTCTGGTCGCGCTTCTCGGGCGTCTTCGCCGTGGAGCCGGCTCCCGCCGGCGGCGGCGTCTCGACTGCCGGCGCGGGCCCGTCGCCCGGTGCTGCCCCCTCGTCGCGCGGGTCGTCGATCATGGCGCGAACAGGGAAAGGAGGATCTGCGTGAGGAAGTAGTCGAGGATCAGGATGAGGATGCTCGAGAGTACCACCGTGCGCGTGGTGCTCTGGCCAACGCCTTCCGTGCCGCCCGTGGTGTTGAGGCCGAAGTAGCAGGCGGAGATGGAGATGACGCCGCCGAAGACGAACGGCTTCGTGATGCCCTGCACGAAGTCATTCGGGATGAAGTGCAGCGTGAAGCCGTCGGATGCGATCTGCTCCCACACCGTGCGCCAGTAGAGCCCGCTCGGGATGCCGACGAGCAGCGACGAGATGAGGTTGCCGCCGAGGATCCCCACGAAGTCGTTGATGATCGTGAGGATGGGCAGCATGATCAGGGCGGCGAGCACCCGGGGCGTGACCAGCTTCTTGATGGGATCGGTGCCCAGGGTGTTGAGGGCGTCGATCTGCTCGGTGACGCGCATGGAGCCCAGCTGGGCGGCGATGCCCGAGCCGACGCGTCCGGCGACCATGAGACCGGCGAGCACGGGGCCCAGCTCGCGGATCATGGAGGCCGAGACGAGGCGGCCGATGTACATGGTGGCGCCGAACGTCTGGAGCTGCACGCTCGATTGGAGGGCGAGCACCATGCCGGTGAAGAAGCCGGTGAGGAGGACGATGCCGAGTGACTTGACCCCGATCTCGTCCATCTGCTGGATGACGTCCTGGCCGTAGAAGGGGCGCGCGAAGATGAAGCCGATCGCGCGGCCGGCCAGGGAGAAGTAGTCCTGGACGGTGCGGAGCCTGGCTTTGGTAGCCTGCGCGAAGCGTTCGGTGAGTGGCGGCAAACGGGCGTCGTGGCGGTGCGCGGAGGGACGGCGGGGATATCAGGCTCTAGGCAAGTGATGTGCCGGGCACGACCATTCGGTTGACCGAGTGCACCGCCGCGTCTACGTTGCGCGAACCATGAACCTACCACTGACGCGCGAACGGGTGGTCGAACTACTGGGCCACGCGAAGGAAAAGCGCATTCTGGTGATCGGCGATGCAATGCTCGATGTCTACCTCTCGGGCGACGTCGAACGCATCTCCCCGGAGGCGCCGGTGCCTGTCGTGCGGGTCAGGGAGCGTACTCACGCACTCGGCGGAGCAGCGAATGTTGCGCAGAACGTGGTCGCTATCGGCGCCTCCTGTGAACTCGTTGCCGCGATTGGGCAGGACGCAGGAGGCACCACGCTCCGTCACCTGGCGACGGAGATGCGGATCGACTCGAACGCGCTCGTCGTCGTTGATCGACCCACCACGATGAAGACGCGCATCCTGGCTCGATCGCAGCAACTGGTGCGCGTGGACGAGGAGGAAGACGACGACCTTGACGGCGACGATATCGTGGCCCTGAAGGCGGCCATTTCGACCGCCGTGGGCCGAGCCGATGCGGTCGTGCTGGAGGACTACGACAAGGGCGTGCTCTCTCCGGCCGTCATTCGGTACGTCATGGAGCTATCGAATGCCCGTCGGGTGCCCGTGGTCGTCGACCCGAAGTATCGTCACTTTTTTGCGTACGCCGGCGCGACGATTTTCAAGCCGAATGTCCGTGAGTTCGAAGCGGCGATGGGCGCAGGCGTCGACATGGATCATCCGGACACATTGCCCGCGATGGTGACGCGCCTGGATGTGCAGTACGTGCTCCTGACGCTCGGCGAGCGCGGCATGGCGCTCTTCTCGGCGGATGGCGAGATCGTGCGCGTGCCGACGCAAGCCCGAGCGGTGTACGACGTCGTTGGGGCCGGGGATACCGTGACGGCGTATCTCGCCACGATGCTCGCAACGGGCGCCACGGTGCAGGAAGCGGCCACGATCGCGAACATTGCTGCTGGCATCGAGGTGGGCAAGCGTGGGGCGGCGACGGTCGCCGCGAGCGAAGTGATTGCGTCGTTCGGTGCGGACGGTCCGGGCTAGATGAGCGTCGTCGGCGTTCTCGCGTTGCTCAGCGGCGCTGCCAGCTATCTGCTCACCGCTCTCGTTCGGCGCTACGCGCTTCACCACAAGGTGCTCGACCACCCGAACGAACGAAGCTCACACAGTGCCCCGACGCCGCGAGGCGGGGGACTCGCCGTTCTTGCGGGCCTGGGACTTTCACTGATCGCGGGTACGGCCGTGGGCGCGATCGCTGCACGCGACGCGACCACACTCGGGCTGGGCACCGTGGTGCTGGGCGTCGTCGGGTGGATCGACGATCATGGCGGGCTGCGGCCGCGAACCCGGCTAGCCGCGCACCTCGCGGTGGCGATCTGGACACTCAGCATGCTTGGCGGACTTCCCTCGCTCGTCATCGGCGCCGGCTCGATTCACCTCGGCGTTGCCGGATTTGTCGTGGGTGTCATCGGTATCGTCTGGAGCATCAACCTGTTCAACTTCATGGATGGGATCGACGGCCTCGCCGGCTCACAAGCCCTGCTGATATTCGGTGCGGCCGCGGCGCTCCTGTTCGCCCGGGGTGACCGGTCGCTGGGGACGATCGCGCTCACCGCCGCGACGGCCTGCGTGGGGTTTTTGGTGTGGAACTGGCCGCCAGCAAGGATCTTCCTGGGTGATGTGGGGAGTGGCGCGCTCGGGTACCTCATCGCTGGCCTCACGATCGGCGCGGAAAGCCATCATTCGGTACCCGCAATCGTGTTTGGCATCCTCGGGGGGGTGTTCGTCGCCGATGCAACAGTGACCCTGGTGCGGCGACTCGCGCGGGGGGATCGGCCCCATGAGGCACATCGGGATCATGCGTATCAGCGACTGACACGGGCGTGGGGCAGCCATCGCGCGGTGACGACGGCGGCAGCGGCGCTCACGCTCGCCCTGTGCGGGCTCGGCGCGCTCGCGATGCACACGCCGACCTTGCTCATCCCCTGCCTGCTCGCCGCCTACGCGATCCTCGCGGTGCTGCTCATCGTCGTCGAGCGGTATGCGCCGCTCAATCGCGTGGACGCCTGACCGAGGATATCGAAGCGTTGCTCTGACGCATGGACAGGTTCTTAAGTCCTCACGGATTGTTTCGCGCCGACGCCGCCTTCCGGAGTGACTCATCGAGCGCGTGCGGCGGCGACCAGTCCAACAGTGAGCGCGTCCTGGTGATGTCCACCTGGAGCGAGCCGAACAACCGCTGCGCAACGTCCGCCTTGCCGGCCAGACGGGCTGCGGCCGCAAGCAGTGAAACGGGCACGGGAAACAGGCGCGCGGTCACGCCCATCGCGGCAGACATCCTCCGCAGCAGCGCGGTCGTGGACAGATCCTCACCGTCGCTCACGAGAAATGTCTGGTTCGCCGCGCCCGGATGCCGAAGGCAGACCGCGAGCAGGTCGACGAGATTGTCCAGCGCGACGAGACTGCGCTGATTTGGAATTGCTCCGAGTGGCAGCGGCAGTCCGGTCTCGAGCAGGCGCATCATCGACTTGAAGTTTCCCTTCACGCCGGAGCCGTACACGAGCACCGGACGGATGATGACGACCTCCATCCCGGTTTCCTCGGACAGGCGCCGCAGCGCGACCTCCGCCTCGTGCTTCGACTGCCCGTACGGATCTACTGGCGCCGGTACATCGTCCGCGGTGAATGGCCGCCCGGGCATGGTTCGCTCGCCGTTGACTTTTATCGAGCTCAGGAAGATGAAACGGCGAGCGCCGGCCAATGCGGCCTGGCGGGCGAGATTCAGCGTACCCTCGACGTTCACGCGACGGGATTCCGTCAGTGGATCGGCGGCAGTGTCACTCATGATGTGTACGCGCGCCGCCGCGTGCACCACGACGTCCACGTCCGCGACCGCCTGCGACCACTCGGTGGCGCCTGACAGATCCGCCACGTGCGCGCGCTGCGCGCCGGCCGGCAACGCCGCCGCCTCGCGGCGCACCACGGCGCGCACCGACGTCGTCGCGTCAAGCAGCAGCCGACGAGCTACGGCGCCGCCAACGAACCCGGAGGCTCCGGTGACGAGCACGCGCATGCTCAGCGGCGCTCGCGGGCCACGGAGAGAACGTCCTCGCTCAACTGGCGACTGATCCTGGCGCGCGAATACTTCTCCAGGAAGTCAGCGCGGGGGCGATCCTCGATGATCAACCGCTCGAACGAGAGCACGGCTTCGCTCACGCTGCAGGGAGGGAACACGGCCGAGTTGGTGACCTCGGCTCGAATGAATTCGGCCGCGTATCCCGACACACCCGCCCACATCGGCTTTCCGAGAGCAGCGTACTCGAAGATCTTCGAAGGAAGGACCTTTTCAAAGGCCTCGTAGTCATTGAGGTGCAGGAAAAGAACGTCTGCGCCCCGGTACATATCGAGCAAGACGGCGCGACCGACCGGTGAGCACAATTCGACGTTCGTGACGCCCGCTGCCCGAAGCGCCTCTTCCAGTTCCGGCAATCGCCCACCGTCCCCGACGATCTGAAAGCGGACGCGATCGGCCAGACGCTGTGCCAACGGCGGAAGGATCACGTGCAGGCCCTGCCCTTCGCCAATGTTCCCCGCATAGAGCACCAGGAGCCGCTGATCCGCACCGTCCCGAGGCGCCCGATCGCTCGTCCTGGCGACGGTCAGAAATTCGTCATCGATGCCGTTGGTGAAGAAGGCGAAGTGCTGGCGTGGGTAGCGCGAGCGGAAATACTGTGCGAAGCCGGCCGACACGAGGTTCACCTTGTCCGCACGGTTGACCGTCCACCGCTCGATGAGCGAGAGGAAAGGTTTGGTCACGCGCGCAACGGGCTTCGCGACGACATCCTTGATCGTATCCACGAAGATGTCGCGGAGATCGAGATACAGGCGGGCAGATTTCTGTCGCGCGATCCACGCGCCGAGCAGCGCCGTCATCAACCGGCTCGATGTCGCTAACACAATGTCATACTGTTGACCATGGACGGCTCGCATGGTACCGCGCGCGAAGGCCAGGAAGGCCTTCGACTGGTCGAGCATGCCGCTCTGGTGTGGCGGCAGGGCGACTCGCGTGATCGTGACGTCGCCCGCGCGCTCCAGCGCGGGCGCATCGGCCTCGAACGACCGATACCGGTTCGGCAGCGTCGTGATGACGTCGATACTGGAGCCGGCCGGCATGTCTCGCGCAATCGCCTCGACCAATGGCGTCGTGCGAAATGAGCCCGCACTGAGGTCGGGACGGTAGTAGAAGCTGAGCACCAGAATCTTCACGTCGTGTCGTCCGCCTCGAAAGTCACTCTGGGGTCCCGGTGCATGTGCGCTGACCACGTCACGGGCGCAGGTAATATATCGCTGGCACGCAGGCAGCAGACTATTTTACCCGAGCGACACTGGCGAAGCGCAGGCACCGTCCTCCCGCAAGTGCCAGCGTGCCGGAACTGCCTTCGCGCGCTGGTGGCCGGCCACCAGCGGCGCATCGTCCTCACTCAGACGGAATGACACGCACCGCTCGCGCCGCTCGCCTGCTCCGAACGCTTCGACACACGCGCTTGCGGCAGCTCGCAGCGAGATGCCGGCTCATTCTGGATCGCCGGCTTCGCGTCCTGCTGCGCGCACGGCTGGTCCTTCCTGACGCCGCGTTGCGCGTTCGAGCCGAACCGCCGCATCCCATCTTCCCCGCGCGCTCCCACCTGACGGTGGAACGCGACGGCCAAGCGTACGCGTGCCTTCTCGGCCAGGAGCTGTCGCTTCGATTGCCCATCGAGTGGCATCCGCGCGAGACGGGCACAGTCACACAGCTCCTCAACTTCAACCTGCATTATCTCGAATACGTCGAATCGCTTCCAGACGAGCTTTTTTCCGCCGTGGTCAGCGACTGGATCGACCACAACCCCCCCTATCAGCCGTGGTACTGGCGCGACAGCTGGAGCAGTTACGCGCTGTCGCTTCGATGCGTGGTCCTGATGCAGCAGATCGCGGTGCGATCGAGCCGGCTGTCCGCCGCCTTCCGTGCTCGCGTGGCCCATTCCGTCTTCTCGCAGATCACGTTCCTCACGGGCAACCTGGAGAAGGACATCGGCGGAAACCACCTGGTCAAGAACATCAAGGCCCTGCTCTGGGCCGGGGCGTTTTTCGAAGGCCCTGTTGCGGCACGGTGGACCGACCTCGGCGTGCGCCTGCTTCGCTCGACCCTCGCGGAACAGATTCTTGCCGATGGCATGCACTTCGAACGAAGTCCGGCCTATCATGCCCAGGTGTTCGCCGACGTGCTCGAGTGCTTCGCCGTGCTCGACCGGGACACCGATGGCGCCGCGTGGCTCGCGCCGCTGCTCGCCCGGATGGCCAGCGCACTCGCCGAGGTCACGCATCCCGACGGGATGGTCAGCCTGTTCAACGACGGCGGGCTCCACATGACGTATGCGCCCGCGCAGCTGCTCGCGACGCATGCGAGCCAGTTGCCGTCAGACGCGGCTCGCCAGCCGCCCGCAACGGCGCTGCGGGAGGCGGGGTACTTCGGGATCAGGGACGCAAGCGCCCTGGTCCTCGTGGATTGTGGCCCGATTGGACCCGACCATCTGCCGGCGCATGGCCATGGCGACGTTCTCGCATTCGAGTGGAGCGTGAACGGAGCGCGTTTCGTGGTCGATGCTGGCGTGCACGAATACATCGCCGGATCGCGGCGGCGTTTGTCCCGCGGCACCTGCGCACACAATACGGTGACGCTCGACGACCAGGATCAAGCCGAGTTCTGGAGTTCGTTCCGCGTCGGCCGCCGCCCTCGTGTCGCCGTGGACCGCTTCGGCGTCGCCGATGGCGTGTTGTCACTCGTGGGCCATCACGACGGCTATCGATGGATGGCTGGCGCTCCCGTACACGAGCGGGCCTTCAACGCGACACCGCGGCGCATCGAGGTGGTGGATCGTGTGATCGGCGGCGCCGGCCAGACGGTTGCTTCGCGCATCCTCCTGCACCCTTCCTGTCGCGTGACGCACGACGTCGGGTCGCTGCTCATCGTGCAGGGTGAAACCGTCGTGCGGCTCAGCAGCGACAGTCACTACTCCGTGGAGCAACGGCCCTGGTGGCCCGACTTCGGCGTCGAGATGAGCACCCACCAGGTCATTCTGCACTACGGGCAAGCGCCGTGCTCCGGGGGCTTTCTGCTGGACGTGCTCGATGTGCCCGTCGACGCCGAGGCTCAGGAGCCGCCAATCGCCAGCTCGCGCGGTGGCCGAGCTTCCGGCGCCCTTGCAGACGACGTCGGATAGGCGCCATTCGCTATCTGGGCAAGTGAAACGTTCAGACCGACTCTTCAGCGCAGCGCCTCCGCGACATCGATGGTCACGCGACTCGCCTCGAGAATTTCCTCGAACGGAATGGGCGACGGCTCACCTTGTCGCACGGCATTCACGAACGCCGCGGCACAGTCCTTCTGACCCTTGTCCTGTCGCCAGAGATTCATGTGCGAGAAGCCCGGCCATCCGAAACCCGCCAGCTTGCGGTAGTTGTCGAGCTGCAGGATGCGACCGCCGGCGAATACTTCGAGCCGTTCCTTGGGAAATGACTTGTGTCCGTTGGCCAGATAGAGAATGGTGCCGAGCGACCCATCGGCGAAGTGGAGGTTGATGCTCGCCTTGTCATCCGTCATCTTCGCGCCGGCGGTTCCCCCCATCGCCATCGCCTCGAATCCGTTGAACGCCGAGCCGGTGAGGAAACGCAGGAGATCGATGAAATGACACGCCTCGCCGATGATCCGGCCCCCACCGATCGTCCGGTCCTGCGTCCAGTGCTCGGCGGGAATCGCTCCGGCATTCACCGTCATGAGGAGCACCTTCGGCTCCGTCACACCAGCGAGCAGGGTCTTCATCTTCCGCACCTGCGGAGCGAAGCGACGATTGAACCCCACCATCACGAGCGGCGCGGTGCCCCCGGCGGCCGCATCCGAGCGGGCCTGCACGATGCCGTCCAGTTCGGCGTGCGTGAGCGCAAGGGGCTTCTCGACGAAGACGTTCTTGCCGGCGCCCAACGCGCGCTCCACCAATGACGCATGCGTGTCGTGGCGCGTCGTGATCACGACGGTATCGATCGACGCGTCGGCGAACACGCTGTCCGTCTCCGTCGTCGTGGCGTCGAACCCGAATTTCCGGCCCGCATGCACACCGGAGACACCGCCGCGCGACGCGACGACTTTCAACCTGGCGCCCGCGGCCTTGAAGACGGGAATGAGCACCGCCGTGGCGTAGTTGCCTGACCCGATGAATGCCATCGTGCCCGCCGCGGGCGCGGCCGGCACGCCCTTCGCACGCTCAGCAGCGCCGTCGAAGAGCACGGTCGTTCGACGCAACTGCGAGTCGGGCTGCTCGGCCGGCGTCGGATAATTCAGGAGGATTCCCATCGACGGTGCCGCACCGCCGACCAGCGCATAGGCCTCTGCGGCGTCGGCGATCGCGATACGATGCGAGACGAGCGGCCGGACGTCGATGCGACGGTCCGCCATCATGTCGAGCACGGCCTCGAAATTTCGCTGCTCCGTCCAGCGAACGAACCCGACGGGGTAGTCGAACCCCCGCTCCTCGTAATTCGCATCGTAGCGTCCCGGACCATACGAACACGAGACGTGAAAGCTCAACTCCTTCTCGAAGAAGTCTGCGCGCGACAGTTTAAGTCCGACCACACCCACGAGGACGATGCGGCCCCGCTTGCGCGACATCAGCGCCGCCTGGTGCACGGGCTCGTTGCTCTTGGTGGACGCCGTGATGATTACGGCGTCAACCCCGCGTCCGCGAGAAAATGCATTCGCGGCGGCGATCGGATCCTCGCCGGCGGAGAGATCCACGACGTCGGCGCCGAACTGCCGCGCGAGCGCGAGCTTGTCCGGATCGAAGTCGATTCCCAGCACCCGACAACCGTGCGCCCGCAACAGCTGAACCGTTACCAGCCCGATCAGGCCCAGGCCGGTGACCACAACCGCCTCGCCCAGCGTCGGCTGCAAGAGCCGAATGCCCTGCAGCCCGATGGCGCCGATGACGGTAAAGGCGGCCTCATCGTCCGTCACTGCATCCGGGACCTTCGCGCACAGGTTCTTCGGCACAGACACCACTTCCGCGTGATGCCCGTTGGAGACTACCCGATCACCCGCGGCAAACCCGGTGACACCCGCACCGACATCGAGCGCCACACCCACGTTGCAATAGCCCAGCGGCAGTGGTTGGTCCAGTTTGTTGAACACGGTCTCGAGCGTCGGCATCAATCCATCGGTGCGGATCTTGTCGAGAACCATCTTCACCTTGTCCGGCTGCTGGCGGGCTTTCTCGATCCAGCCCGCCTTGCCGAATTCGACCAGCATGCGTTCGGTGCCCACCGATACGAGCGTGCGGGTCGTGCGGATGAGCAGGTCGCCGCGTCGCATAGCGGGACACGGAACGTCGGCGACTTCGGTCGCTCCCGTCTTGAGGCTCTGGAGGATCTGTTTCACAAGTTGATACTCGGTGTATTGGTTGGTGCGAGATCGGGGTACGCCCGGCACCAGATCTCGATGTTCATCAACGACAACAGGAACGCACCGGCCTACCCGTTACCTGAGAGCAGCGTCTCGAGAACCGAGACGATTCGCTCCCCGGTGTGGCCGTCCCACTTCTCAGGGATGCTGCCCTTCTTCCAGTCACCGGCGAAGAGCCGGTCGAGAGCGGGCGATAGCGCAGCGGGGTCAATGCCGAGCAGTTCGTTGGTACCTATGCTGACCGTTTCCGGGCGCTCCGTGCTGTCGCGCAGCGTCATGCAGGGGACGCCGAGGACCGTCGTCTCTTCCGTGATCCCCCCGGAGTCCGTGATGACGGCCTTCGCGCCGCGCACGAGATAATTGAACTCCAGATACGGCTGCGGGTCCACGAAGTGCACGTTCGCCGGCAAGTTAGCCAGCTGCGCTAGCGTGATCGCCGTGCGCGGGTGCACGGGAAAGACGACGGGCAGCGCTCGGGCCGCCTTGGCGATGGCCGCCAGCAGCGCCGCGAGGCCCTCCTCCTCGTCCACGTTTCCGGGGCGGTGCAGCGTGAGGACGAAATACGCGCCAGTCTGCAATTTCAGCGTGTCCCAGAACGCGGGGG
>JBBRZK010000089.1:0-18958 GCA_038236775.1 Gemmatimonadales bacterium | reverse complement strand
CGGCCGCGGGCGCGCACGACGCTGGACTACCACGCCGGTTCCCGGATTCACGACAACATTGTTACTCCCCACGTCCCTCCGGACGGACTAGACTGGATGCATGCGATCAACGAACACTGCCACTGCTGAAATCGTGCAGGAGTACGGCCCCTTCGAGGGAGTGAAGGATGTCGCGGGCGTCACGTACGACGGCCGTCAGATCTGGTTCGCTGGCAGCGGCAGGGTGCACGCCGTCGATCCGGCGAGTGGCGAGATGGTGCGCTCGCTCGACGTCCCCGGCGACGCAGGCACGGCGTTCGACGGTGAGCACCTCTACCAGCTTGCCGAGGATCGCATCCTCAAGGTCGATCCCGCGACGGGCCAGGTGCTCGCGTCGATTCCCGCGCCGGGCAAGGGCGGGGATGCGGGTCTCGCCTGGGCCGAAGGCACGCTATGGGTCGGGCAGCATCGCGGGCGGAAGATTTACCAGGTCGATCCACGCACGAGCGACATCCTTCGCACCATCGAGTCGAACCGCTTCGTCACCGGCGTCACGTGGGTGGACGGAGAACTCTGGCACGGCACATGGGAAGGCGAGGAAAGCGAAGTGCGGCGGATCGACCCCAACACCGGCGACGTGCTCGAGCGGCTCGAGATGCCGGCGGGCACCTTTGTGTCCGGTCTCGAGTCCGATGGCGGCGACCGCTTCTTCTGCGGCGGCGGGAAGAGCGGGACGCTGCGAGCCATCCGCCGCCCCCCGGGCGCCTGACACCTGCTGCGCCGCCACTCGGCCGCGTTCCGCGACTCCGCCGCGCTTCATTATCTTTCGCGCCATGGCGACTCAGACTGCTGACACGACCGCTGCGCGGAATACCGGCTGGTCCATCGACAAGGCACGCGCCCTCTACAACATCGAAGGCTGGGGCGCGGGCTTCTTCGACATCGACGAGCGTGGCCACGTCGTCGTGCGCCCCGACAAGGAGCACCCCGAGCGCGAGCTCAGCCTGCACGATCTCGCGAACGACCTGGAAGAGCAGGGCGTCGCACTGCCCGTGCTGCTGCGCTTCTCGGACATCCTCCGGTCCCGCATCGAGGCGCTGAGCGAGCGCTTCGCCAACGCCATCACCGAGTACGAGTACAAGGGTGGCTACACCACCGTGTACCCCATCAAGGTGAACCAGCAGCGGCATGTCGTGGAGGAGATCGTCCAGTTCGGCGCCAAGCACGGCGTTGGCCTCGAGTGCGGCTCCAAGCCGGAGCTCCAGGCGGTCCTCGGCCTCTCCGAAAGCACCGAGCACCTCATCGTCTGCAACGGCTACAAGGACGACGAGTTCATGCGGCTCGCCCTCATGGGGCAGAAGCTCGGCCACCAGGTCTTCATCGTCATCGAGCAGCTCAGCGAGATCGACGTGCTGTTGGCGGCCGCCGAGGAACTCGGTGTCAATCCAACGGCCGGCATCCGTATCAAGCTCGCGAGCACCGGCTACGGCCGGTGGAAGGAGAGCGGTGGCGAGAAGTCGAAGTTTGGCCTCAACGCCGCGCAACTCATGGAGGCCGTCGATCGCCTGCGTGCCGTCGGTCGGCTCGACATCATCAAGCTGATCCACTTCCATCTCGGCTCGCAGATCACGGACATCCGCTACATCAAGGCCGGCCTCCAGGAAGTCGCGCGCTTCTACGCGGAGCTTCGCGCCCTCGGCGTGGACGTCACGCACGTGGACGTTGGCGGCGGCCTCGGCGTGGATTACGACGGCAGCAACTCGACGTCGGACGCGAGCGTCAACTACTCGTTGCAGGAGTACGCGAACGACGTCGTGTATACGCTCGCCGAGTCGTGCCGCGACCTCGACCTGCCGATGCCGCACATCATCAGCGAGTCCGGCCGCGCGCTCACCGCGCACCATGCGCTGCTCCTGCTCAAGGTCATCGACGTCGAGTCCGTCGTCGAGGTGCCGGTGCCGCAGCTCTCCGAGGACGACCACGCGGTGCTCCACGAGATGGCCGAGGACTATGCGGCCATCGCCGAGTTGCAGGTGTCGCGGCGGAAAGTAAAGGAGGTGTTCCACGACGTCACTTTCGACAAGGAGCGCGCGCAGCAGTTCTTCGCGAGCGGTGTGCTGTCCCTCCGCGGCCGTGCCATGGCCGAGCAGATGTATCACGCCACGATCAACGCGATCACGAAGATCGTGGTGCAGGACCGCGAGGAGTACGAGGACATCCTCCACGACCTCGATGCCGTGCTCGTGGACCGCTACTTCTGCAACTTCTCGCTCTTCCAGTCGCTGCCCGATAGCTGGGCCATCGACCAGCTGTTCCCCATCATGCCCATCCACCGGCTGAACGAGGAGCCGACGCGCCGTGGCACGCTGCAGGACATCACGTGCGATTCCGACGGCAAGATCGACCGCTTCGTCGGGAACAAGGGTGGCAATCCGTCGCTCGAACTGCACGAGTGGCGCGACGGCGATCCATACATGCTCGGCATCTTCCTCACCGGTGCGTACCAGGAGATCCTCGGCGACCTGCACAACCTGTTCGGCGACACGAACGCCGCGCACATCCGGCTGGCCGACAACGGGTACGAGATCACGGACCTCGTGCACGGCGACACGGTGACGGAGGTGCTCAACTACGTGCAGTTCCGCGCGTCGGACCTGCTGCAGACCTTCCGCCGCAAGGTCACGCAGGTGAAGCACCTGAGTCGGACGGACGCGAACGCGTTCATCGCGGATTACGTCGCCGGGCTCGAGGGCTACACGTACCTCGAGGGCGAAGCGGCACAGTAGAGGACGAGAGGACGAGCGGACGAGCGGACGAGCGGACGAGCGGACGAGCGGACGAGCGGACGAGCGGAGGCATGTCATCCTGAGCGAAGCGAAGGATCTGCTTCTCACCGCGGCTGACGTAACGGCGTCGCTGCCGTTGGTGGACCCGCGGCCGGCGCGGCGCTGACGGTGAGGTCGCGCGCGGAGACGCTTCCCCGTCCCAGGAGCAGCAGGCCGTAGGAAATGCGCTCCGCCGTTGGCGGAACATCGAGGACAGCGGTCTGCTCCGTCCACTCGGTGGATCCAACAATCGGGTGCTCCATGTTGTTTTGCAGGGCCAGCGTCCTGCCCTCACCACCGTCTGCGCGCACCCAGAGGGTCGCTGCGCTCACGTCTCGCGTTTTCACCATGGCGCGTACGGCCACCCGACGTCCACGCATCGAGTCGGCGCCAATCGACGCGGTCGCCGTGCCGAACTCGTTATCCATCATTGTTCCTCCTTCCATGCGTCGCAGCGTCAGTGCGCGGCCCGCATCGGTAATATCGACCACTTCATAGAAAGAGGAACTCCGATCGACCCGGTCCGTTCGCCACACGGGTGCCGATGACGCCGCCGCTCCGTCGAACACCTCCAGACTGATGTCCCTGGCGTGAATCGTTCCGGCGCCCGAGAGGATCGTACCGAAGAAGATCTTCGTCGCGCTGGCGGGGACGTCCAGTACGGTGACCTGCCCGGTCCACCCCGTCGTGCCTCGCAAGGGATTGGTCAGGTTGTTCTCGAGCGCGAGCGTCCCCTCGTTCCCGTCGATCCGCAGCCAACTCGAGCCGCCGGTGGTCGCACTTTCGACGCGGAGCTGCATGCGCAGCCGCACGCTGTGCCCGCGAAAGGCAGCCGCGTCCGCCATGGCCGCCGTCGCGCCGAAGCCGCCCGTTCCAGGAGGCTGTCCGACGAGCGTGAGCGACATCGAATGGCCGTTGTCGCCCACGTCACGGATTTCGTAAGCCGTGCGGTCCGATCCCGTCAGTCCCCACTGCAGCGTGGCGGTCGTTTGCGGAGGCGCGGACTGTCCCAGCGCCGGTGCCGCCGCGCACGCGAGAAGAAACGCGAATCCGTTGAGCGTACTGACCCGTACTGGGAAAGGCATGGAAGTCTCCGGTGCTGGTTGCCGCGAGTATCGTGGCCAGCGCCACGTCGCGCAACTGGAAGAGGACGAGAGGACGAGAGGACGAGAGGACGAGAGGGCGAGAGGGCGAGAGGGCGAGAGGGCGAGAGGGCGAGAGGACGAGGGGACGAGGGGACGAGGGGACGCGAGAAAACCACGAAGGGCACACCGGAGTCAGTCGGTGTGCCCTTCATGGTTTCCCCTCTCGCCCTCTCGCCCTCTCGTCCTACAAGCTCTTTCCCACCTCCGCCCAGTTCACCACGTTCCACCACGCCTTCATGTAGTCCGGGCGCCGGTTCTGGTACTTCAGGTAGTACGCGTGCTCCCAGACATCGAGGCCGAGGATCGGCGCCGTCTTGCCGTCCATGAGCGGGTTGTCCTGGTTGGGGGAGCTCGTGATCGAGAGCTTGCCGCCGTCGTTGTTGAGCCACACCCAGCCCGAGCCGAACCGGGACCCGCCTGCCGCGACGAACTGTTCCTTGAACTTCTCGAAGTCGCCGAACGAGCCGGCGATCGCCTCGGCCAGCCGGCCCCTGGGCGCGCCGCCGGCGTTGGGGGCCATCCACGTCCAGAACTTCGAGTGGTTCCAGTGGCCGCCGCCGTTGTTGCGCACGGCGGTGCGGATTGCCTCCGGCACCGCGTTGAGGTTGCGCAGCAGGTCGTCGATCGACTTGCTCGCCAGCTCGGGCGCCTTCTCGAGCGCGGCGTTCAGGTTGGTGACGTATGCGTTGTGATGCTTCCCGTGATGGATCTCCATCGTCTGCGCATCGATGTGCGGCTCGAGCGCGTTCGTGGGATACGGCAGCGAAGGAAGGGTAAAGGCCATTGCGGTTCTCCGGAGTTGGTTCGGTGGTGCCTGCGATCGAGGCTAGACGACCGTGCGCGAACGCTCGCGCTGCCATGAGATCAGGCCCGGCAGCAGCGAGAGGACGATCACGACCATGATGATGGAGGTAATGTGGTTCTCGACGCCCGGGATGAAGTGGCCCAGGAATGCGCCGATGAACAGCATCGACCAGATCCAGAGCGTTGCTCCCAGCACGTTGTAGGCCGTGTAGGACCGCAACTTCATCGCCGCCAGGCCGGCCACGACAGGCACGAACGTGCGCACGATAGGCATGAAACGCGCAATGACCAGCGTCTTGCCGCCGTGCTTTTCGTAGAATGCGTGCGCCTGGTACAGGTGTTTCTTCTTGAAGAGCAGCGAATCGTCCTTGTCGAAGAGGCGCGGCCCGGTGAACCAGCCGATCGCATAGCCGACTGAATTGCCGATCACGGCGGCCGTCGTGAGCAACAACCCCAGGAGCCACAGGTTGAGACCGAATTCCGGTTGCGTCGACAGGAGGCCTGCCGAGACGAGCAGCGAATCGCCGGGCAGGAAGAAGCCGATCAGCAGTCCTGTCTCGGAGAAGATGATCGCGCTCAGCCCGACATATCCGCCGGCCTGCACGAGCAGGCGTGGATCCTTGAGCTGATGGAAGAAGTCGAGAAGGGTCTGCATGGCGGGCGAAGGAAGATGGACGGCTTGGGCGTCGGAAGTTCGACAGCTGCTCAGGGTGGGTCAACAGGTGGCGTCCGCGATCGCGACGTCCTTGCTCTTCCAGCCCCTGCCGCGAACCGATGGCATCGTGCGGGTGTGAGCCAGCGAACCGAGCACATCCTCGACATCGCCGGCCGACTGTTCGTCCTCCTCCTCGTGATCGGGTGGAGCTGGACCATCATCACGGGCAAGAGCGCGCTCGCCGGCACGGGTGGACCCAGCGCCACGGCCAGCGTTGCCGCGGCACTCACGAGCAGCGATGCACCCACTGCCGCATACCTGACCGACGCGTCGCTCAGCGCACTCGCCGGGGAACTGCACGGCGCGAGCGGCAAGCTCCGCGCGGAGATCCGTCCCGCTGGCGCGTCGATCTCGTCGGATTCGGCGCCAGCCGGCACCACGCTCACCGTCCCCGAATCCGAGACGAGCGGGTCTGCCGTCGCGCCCAAAGCAGGCATCTGGAAGCTCGCCGTCGCCGTGGGCAAGGCCATCAGGCCGATCTCCGATTTCAGCCTCATCAGCCTCCGCCCGCGCAGCGACAAGCTCAACGGGCGCGTGGGCCTGTACTACCTCGGCAACTGGCCGGGCGAAACCGGTCCGGTTAGTGCACCGAAGAAGGCGCCCGCCGACCGCTACAGGCCGCCAAGCGGCTTCATCGAAGTCACGCAGCAGAACGCCGACACGCGGCTGTCCGAGCATTTCAAGCTCCGTGACTTCCTCACGCACGACCAGCCGAACGTCTGGCCGAAGTACCTGGTCATCGAGATGCGCAACGTGGACAAGCTCGAGTTGATCCTGAGCGACCTCGAGTCGCACGGCATCGACGTGCATGGCGTCCACGTGATGAGCGGTTTCCGGACGCCGCAGTACAACAAGGGCGGCGGTCAGACGACTGGTCGTGCCGGCCTGAGCCGTCACATGTACGGCGATGCGGCGGACATCTTCATCGACAGCGATGGCAACGGGTCGATGGACGACCTCAACCATGACGGACGCGTCGACATCAACGACGCCAGGGTGATCTTGCAGGCGCAGGACAGAGTCGAAACCGCGCATCCGGAGCTCGTCGGGGGAGGAGGCGTCTATCCTGCTGAGTCCGGGCACGGACCTTTCATACACATCGATTCGCGTGGCTATCGTGCCCGCTGGATCGGATCAGGAGGAGGATGATGAGCGAACTACGGCGGACACAGGACAGTGTGGTGGCACCGGTCAAGGGGCCCATGGACCGGCTGGGTCAGGTGCTGAAGGCGGAAGACGGGACAGTGGAGATCCCCGGGATCCGACAGAGCGATCTCGAGCCCTACGTGGGTCTTCGCTACCTCTCGAAGCTCTTCAAGCTCATGGGGGTCATCCTCGCGCTGCTGCTCCTGGCGGAGGTGGTGACGGGCGTGATGGCCCAGGGCGGGGCCGCCGTGCCCACGCTGCTCGGCGAGGCGAGCCGCCTCGTCGTGCTGGCCGGATTGCTGTGGGGAGTCGGTGACCTCGCCATCCTCCTCATCGACGTGGGACACGACGTTCGGGCTGCCCGCATCCTGCTCGCCCGCCAATCGCGTGCGCTGCACGGGCCGTCGGTCGAAACACAGATCCCCGGCGCCCCGCCGGAGATTATCGAGCGGGCTCCACGGGCCTGACTGACGAGTCCGGGTACGACTGTTGCCTTGGAGGCGCGCGCTGTTGCTGCATTCACTCTCAATCGAGGCCTGACCATGCTATTCACAATCGCGATTGTCCTGCTCGTTCTCTGGGCCCTCGGCTTCTTCGCGTTTCACGTCGGCGGTGGTCTCATCCACGCCCTCCTTGTCATCGCGCTGATCGTCATCGTCTATCGCCTCGTCACGGGGCAGAAGGTCGTCTGACGGTCCGCAGGGCGAGCACGTAGTGGGGGGCGGCCGCGCAAGCAAGCCGCCCCTCGTCGCGTTCACCGCACCGCCTTGTGCCTTCGACGACGCCGCCGCACACTCCGCCGCATGAACCGGCCGCTCACCGACCTGTACGTCGTCACGCACACTCACTGGGATCGGGAGTGGTATCGCACCGCCTCGCGTTTCCGCCAGCGCCTCGTCCGCCTCGTTGACGAGCTGCTCGATTCGCCTCCCGCCGACGGCGCCAGCTTCCTCCTCGACGGGCAGGCGGTGCTGCTCCAGGACTACCTGTCCGTGCGACCGGAACGCGCCGCGGAGCTCGCCGTGTTGCTCCGCGAGGGGAAGCTCGAGGCAGGCCCGTGGTACGTCCTCGCGGACGAGCTGATCCCCGGCGGCGAGGCGCTCGTGCGCAACCTGATCATCGGTGGCGACACGGTCCGCCGCCTGCGTACCGAACCGCCGCCCGTGCTGTACTGCCCGGACTCGTTCGGGCATCCCGCCATCCTGCCGGACCTCGCCGCAGGATTCGGGTTCGACCTCATTGTCCTCTGGCGCGGTTTCGGCGGCGCGCGTTCGCTCGCGGGCGACGTCGTGCGCTGGCGCGGTGCCGGCGGCGCTGTCGTCATCGCATACCACCTTCCTCCCGACGGCTACGAGTTCGGCAGCAGCCTGCCCACGGATGACTCGTCCGCCGCGGAGCGGTGGTCGCGTATCGCCCGCGTGCTCGTGCCGCGCTCCACGACCGGCGCCGCACTGCTGCTCAATGGTGCCGACCACCACGCGCGCCAGCGCGAGCTCGGCAATGCGCTGGACGCGCTGGCACGCGCAGCCGCACCCGTGCGCGTCCACGCGACATCGCTACGCGGCGCGGCATCCGCCATCGTGCGCGCCGCGGCGACGACGCCACTCGACGAGGTGCCCGGCGAGCTGCGCGATTCCTACGGCTACACCTGGACGCTTCAGGGCACGCTCGGCACGCGCGCCAGCCAGAAGCGGCGCAATGCCCGCGCGGAGCGACACCTGGTGCACGACGTCGAGCCGTGGCTCGCGCTCGCCCCCCACGGTGGCGACTCCGCCGCGCGCGCGCTGCTCACCGCCGCGTGGCGTGCACTCCTCCACGCGCACCCGCACGACACCCTCTGCGGCACCTCGATCGATGCCGTCGCGGATGCCTTCGACGCGCGCCTCGCCTCCGTCGAGCATCAGGTCGGCGGGCTTCGCGAGGATGCCTTGCTCGATCTCGTCGCGTACGACCGCGAGGCTGCGCGCGCTGCGCCGCAGTCCTGGCGACCGGCCGTGCTGCTGCGGAATCCGGTCGCCCGCCCGCGCGGCGGCGTCGTCGAGCTCTCGCTCGCTGTGACGCTTGCCGACGTCGCCGTGGGGCCCGGCTCCGCGACGCGCCAGGGTGCGCGCCGCTCGCGTCCGCGCTGGCCCGTGGAGGGCATGATCGTACAGGTGCTCGCACGCCGCGAGCGCGTGATGCTCACAGAGTCCCCGCGCGCGTACCCCGATGCCGACCTCGTCGCCCAGGTGGATGCGGTGGGTTGGGTAGCGCCGATGGCCGGCTATTCGGTGGAAACGCGGCCGCAGACCGGCCGCAATGAATCCGCACTGCCGCACCCCGTGGTGGTGGAAGGCAATACGCTCGACAACGGGCTTGTCCGCATCGAGGTGAGTGCGTCGGGCGAGGTGAGCCTCTGGGATCGCACGCGGGACCGTCGAGTTTCCGACGCGCTCTCGCTGGAGCGCAGGCGAGACGTCGGCGACAGCTACACTCCCGCGCTGCGCGACGTCCTCGATGTCGGCCGCCCCCGTCGCGTGCGCGTGCTCCATCGCGGTCCGCTACGCGGCGCCATCGCCATCGAGTATGCATCGGGCGCGCGCGATGCAGGCGTAGGCGGCGCATGTACGCTCGTCGTGTCGCTCGACGCAGACTCGCAGGCATTGCGTGTCCTCGTGCGTGGCGAGAACCGCTCGCATGACCACCGCCTGCGCCTCCGCGTCGCGACAGGAATCGCGGATCCCGTTACACTGGCGGACGCCGCGTTTCTTCCCGTGGTGCGCAAGGCGCTCGACGTGCCGCCCGCCGAGCAATCGATGGAGCACGTCGTGCCTACGGCGCCCCTGCATCGGTGGGTGGCCCACCTCGGAACCATCGGATGTGCGGCCATCGCGTCCGACGGACTCGCCGAATACGAGAGCGCTTCAGACGGCGCACTCGTCATCACCCTGGTGCGCGCCATCGGCCAGCTCTCGCGTCATGACCTGCCGGAGCGGCCGGGCCACGCGGGCTGGCCGGCGGAGACCCCTGGGGCGCAATCCATCGGGCCATACGAGGCATCCATCGCCCTCCAGCTGTTCGATGCAGACGGTCCGCCGGTGCGCGACGCCATCGCGCAGTTTGCGGAGGACATGCTGCTTCCCATCACTGGGGAAACGCTGCGCTCGAACCTGAACGAGCCTGTGTGTGCTGGACGGATCGAGCTCGTGGGCGACGGCCTCGCCTTCAGCGCCGCCGCACCTGCTCGGCGCGCAGGATGGATCGTGCTGCGCTGCGTGAATCGCCGGGAGACCAGCGTGCGCGGCGCGTGGCATCTCCATGGGACCGTCGAAGACGCGATGCGGTCGCGGCTCGATGAGACCGAGGGCGCGTCGCTCCTCACCGAGGGCTCGATGGTGGCGTTCGTCGCCGCGGAGCACGAGATCGTCACCATCCTCGTACGCCTGGGCGGACCCACATGAAACAAATCAGGATGGAGTGTCCGTAGCCGCGCGAGAGCTCGGTGCCACGATCTCTTCGAACACCATCGCTGGACCGCAAAACCAGGAAAAGAAAGGCAATGAACCGCAGAGGACACAGAGGATCGCAGAGGACATCGGCACGACGAACCTGCAGTCCTCCGTGAACCTCTGTGTCCTCTGTGGTTAATCGCCCTGTTGGTTGTTGTTGCTGTTGTTGTTGTTGTTGTTGTTGTTCTTGCGGTTCTTGTTGTTCCCGTGGTGGTGGTGGCGGGCGGCGACAACAGCGATCCCGCGCGCACTGCGGCGTGACCCGGACAACATCACGATGATGTCTACGCTCGCTCGCCCGCGAGCCGATCGCGCCACGCGTCACCCAGCAGGGTCGTCGCCAGCACCGTCACCACCAACGCGAGGCCTGGTGCCAGCGCCACCCACGGCGCAACCACCAGCAAGTCCCGCCCGCCCGCGATCATGTTGCCCCAGCTCGGCGCCGGCGGCTGGATGCCCAGCCCCAGGAAGGAGAGGCCGCTCTCGAGCAGGATGGCGTTGCCCACGCCGAGCGTCGTCGCCACGATCGCCGGCCCGATCGCATTCGGCAGGACGTGCAGGAAGAGCACGCGCGCCGGCGTGGCACCGAGCGCCGTGGCCGCCGGCACGAACGGGCGATGGCGCACCGCGATCACCTGCGCGCGCACCATGCGCGCGATGCCCATCCACCCCGTGAGCGCCAGCACCACGACGATCGTCTCCAGCCCGGGCTGCCAGAGCGCGACACCGACGAGGAGCAGCACCAGTCGCGGCAAGGCCAGCAGGATGTCGGCCGCACCCGTCACCACGCGGTCCACGAACCCACCGCGCCAGCCGGCCAGGGCGCCGAGCAACGTGCCGATTGCGCCGGCCACCACCGAGCCCACGAGGCCGACAAGCAGCGACAGCCGCCCCGCGAGCATCATGCGTACGAACAGGTCGCGCCCGAATCGATCGGTGCCGAGCACGTGCCACGAGCCCCGCGCGTCGATGCCCAGCGGCGGCACCAGGCGGCGCGCAAGCACGTCGTCGATGCGAAGCGGGTCGCGCGACGCCAGCGCCGGCACGAGCACCACCGCGACGACAAGGACAGAAAGGATGACGATTGCCAGCCGCTCGCCTCGACGCATGCGCACGCTCCTCACGCGCGCAGCCGCGGATCGGCCCACGGCAGGAGCGCCTCCGCGAGCAGGTTGGCCACGATCACCAGCGCGGCAAACGTCGCGGCGCAGCCCATCACCACCGGATAGTCGCGCGCGACAATCGACATCACCATCAGTCGCCCCATGCCCGGCCATGCGAAGATCGTCTCGATGAACACCGAGCCCGCCACCGTCCCCGGCAGTGCGAGGGCGAACAGGGTGAGCAGGGGAGCGCGAAGGTTCGCGAGCAGGTGGCGGCCATGCACGCGCGCCGCGCTCGCGCCTTTCGCACGTGCCGTGCGCATCCAGTCCGCGCCCATGGTGTCGAGCGCATGCGTGCGGACATAGCGCGCGACGCCGCCCGCGCCGATAGCCGATAATAGCAGCACCGGAAGGATCGCGTGCCGCGCGAGGTCCGCGAGGTGCGCGACCCCGTGCAGGTCCGCCCCGGGCATGGTCATGCCGATCGCCGGCAGCCGCAGCGCGAGCGGAAGGCTCCACGACGACGCGAGGTACGTGAAGCACGCGATGGCGCCGAGGCCGAGCCAGTACGCCGGTGATGCCACGAGTACGACGCTCGCCACGGTGAGTGCGCCGTCCAGGCGCGCGCCGCGCCGCGCTGCCTGCACCAGGCCGGCGATGGTGCCCGCGAGAAACGAGAGCGCGAGCGACGCGCCACCGAGTCCGATCGAGATCGGCAATGCATCGCGGATCACCTCGCGCACGGGACGGCGATCGACGAAGCTCGTTCCGAGGTCGCCCCGCAGCGACGCGCCCAGCCACCGTGCATATTGCACCGCGACCGGGCGGTCGAGCCCGAGCTCGGCGCGCAGCTGCACCGCGTCGGATGCGCTCGCGGCCGGCGGGAGCAGGAACGTGGCAGGATCGCCCGGCGCCAGCCGAAGGAGCGCGAACGTGAGCGAGAGCACACACCAGTACAGCAGCACCGCGCGGCCGGCAGCGCGAATGAGGGCGAGGGATTGCACGCGCTGATATCGCACGCCGTGCGGACCACGTCAACGCCGCGTCGCAACGCGTGCGCCGCCGTCGCACTCCTCGTGGTGCTCGCCGTGTCGTCATGCATCGAGCCGCAGCGAAGCCCAGGGGTACTCGTCATGGCGTCCGGCGCGGACCTCGAGTCCGCCAACCCGCTCGTGACCGTGCACCCGCTCTCGCGCCAGGTACAGCGGTACGCGCTGTTCGTCACCCTCACGCGCTACGACTCGCTGCTCGCCCCGCAACCGTACCTCGCCCGGCGCTGGCGATGGAGCGACGCCGGCCGCACGCTCACCCTCGACCTCGTGGGCGACCTGCGGTGGCACGACGGCGTGACCACCACGGCGCGAGATGCGGCCTTCACGCTGCTCGCGGCGAAGGATCCCACCTCCGGATACTTCCGCGCCTCCGAGCTCGCCGCGCTCGACACAGCCGTCGCTGCCGACGACACCACGCTCGTCCTGCGCTTCCGGTTCGTGCAGCCGCGACTGCCCGCACTCCTGTCCGAGCTGCCGATCCTGCCGGTGCATCTGCTCCGCGACGTGCCGCACTCCGGCATGCGCACGGCCGCCTTCAACGACGCACCCGTGGGCAACGGGCCGTTTCGCTTCGTCTCCCGCCAGCGCGGCACGCGCTGGACATTCGCCCGCAACAGCGACTTCCCTCGTTCGCTCGGCGGCCCACCCGCGCTCGCTGGTTTCGTGGTGGCGGTGGTGGACGAGGCGACGACGAAGTTCGCCGGCCTGGCCAGCGGCGAGCTCGATATCGCGGGTATCTCGCCCACCATGGCCTCGCTGGTGCAGCACGACGCGACCCTTCAGCTCATCACGTATCCGGTGCTCTTCGGCACGGCGCTGTGCTTCAATGCCACACGACCGCCGTTCGACGACGCGAGGGTTCGCCGCGCCGTGGCGCTCTCCATCGCGCGGCCGCGCATCGTGGACATCGCGCTCGCCGGCTTCGGAAGCCCCTCGTCGTCGCCGGTACCGCCGGACAGTCCGCTCGCGTGGCAGCCGACTGTCGAACGCGACACCCTCCGCGCCGACGCGCTGCTCGACGCGGCAGGATGGCGACGCGATGCGCAGGGCCGGCGCGCGCGGGCCGGCGTACGGTTCGACGTGGAGCTGCTCACCGTGGGCAGCGGCGACAACGTCGCCGAACAGCTCGTGCAGGGCGATCTCGCGGCGCGCGGTATCACGATACGCGTGCGCCAGACGGAGATGGGCACCTTCCTTACCGCGGCGCGCGCACGCACGAAGTCGTTCGACCTGCTCATCACGGGCATTCCCGGCGATCTCTCCTTCTCATACGTGAACGCCATGTTCGCGCGCAGCCAGGCCGGCGGCTCGCTCGACTACACCGGCTTCCACGCTGCCACGCTCGACGCGTTGCTCGCTCGCGCAGCGAACGCGCCGGACGGATCGGCGCGCACCGACGCATGGCGCGACGTGCAGGTCGCCCTCGACTCGCTGGCACCGGCCACCTGGCTGTATCATTCGCGTGGCGTGCAGGGCCTGTCGCGACGGGTGAGCGGCGTGCGGATGGACCTGCGCGGCGAGCTGGTGACGCTCCACGACTGGCGGCTTGCCGCTGCCGGAGGCGGGACATGGCGCTGATTGTCACGGCTGCCGAGCTGGAAGCGCGTCGCGCTGTTGCGCGCGGAAGTCTCGCCGCATTGGCTGGCGGACTGCGCATCGAGATCGCCCCGCTGCTCGACTCCCCGGTGGAAGTCCCCCGCGAGAAGGCGCTGCTCAGCCGGCGCGGCGGCCGCTGCGCCGTGGACGGCGAACTCCTGCACTTCGACCCATGGGATCCGCGGCACCTGTGCCCCCGCTGCGGACGGGAGTACGCCGGCGGCCTGCACGATCGCTTTCGCCTCTACTGGTACCAGATGTGGCTCGCCGAGCGCGTGCTCCACGCCGCGCTCCTCGGTGTGCTGCTCGATGATCCGGCCTGCCGACAGACAGCGGCGCAGCTCCTGGCGCAGTACGCCGACCAGTACCTGCGATATCCGAATGCCGACAACGTGCTCGGCCCATCGCGCCCGTTCTTCAGCACCTATCTCGAATCCATCTGGCTGCTGCAGCTCGCGCTCGCGCTCGACATCCTCGAATCCGGCGTCCCCTCGCCGGAACTGTCGACGCTCGGCGCCACCGTCCGCGACCGCCTCATTGCACCGAGTGCCCAGCTCATCGCGTCGTACGACGAGGGCATGTCCAATCGACAGGTGTGGAACAACGCGGCACTCATGGCCGCGGCCCGCCTGCTCGACGACCGCGTCCTGTTCGAGCGCGTGCTCACGGGGCCGAGCGGACTGTACGCCCACCTCGGCACTGCGCTGCTATCGGACGGCACGTGGTACGAAGGAGAGAACTATCACCTCTTCGCACATCGCGGCCTGTGGTATGGTGAACGGCTCGCGACCACGGCGGGACACGAGTTGCCGCCGACGCTCGCGCAGCGGTACCGCGACGGTTTTGCCGCGCCGTTCCGCTCGCTGCTGCCTGACCTCACCTATCCGTCGCGGCGCGATTCGCAGTACGCGGTGAGCGTCCGCCAGCTGCGCTTCGCGGCATCGTGCGAGCTGGGGCTCGCCGACCACGACGACGACCGGCTCGTGAGCATGCTCGCTCGCCTCTACGATCCCGCCATTCCGCGCGGCGAGACCGGTCGTGCCAGTTCGTCAGCAGACATCGAGCGGAACGGGCCGCCCACCGGACTGCGCCGCACCGACCTGTCGTGGCGCACGCTGCTCCACGCGCGGCCGTCACTGCCGCCGCTCGCAATGCAGCCCATGCGCTCCGACCTGCTGCCGGCGCAGGGCCTCGGCATCCTGCGTCGCCGCGACGGCGACGTCTACGTGTCGCTCGACTACGGACATTCGGGCGGCGGTCACGGCCACCCGGACCGGCTCAACGTCACGCTGATGAGCGGAGCGGATCGCTGGTTCGACGATCCCGGCACCGGATCGTACGTCGATCCATCGCTGCACTGGTATCGGAGCACGCTCGCGCACAATGCGCCGCTCGTGGATGGACACTCGCAGCCGCGCGTGCGCGGCGCGCTGCTCGCCTTCGAGGACGACGGTGCGGTGGGCTGGATCAGCGCAAAGGCCGAGCTTGCCCCCGGCCTCGTCGTCCGGCGCTCGCTCGTCGTGTTGGAGGATTACCTCATCGACGAGATGCACTGGGAGAGCGCGGATACACATGTCATCGCCCTGCCCGTGCACGGGGTCGTCATCACGGGGGCGTACGGCGTGCAGCCCGCGCCCGTTCCCGGAGGAAGCGGCGAGGAGGACGGCTTTGCATTCCTCGCCGATGAGGGCCGCATCTCGCTCGGCGCGCGCGGCGTGTTCACGCTGCGCGGGGAGCACCCGTCGGGTGCGCGGCTCGACGGATGGGGGTTTGCCGCGCCCGGCGACGAGCTCTGGTCCGCCACCGCGCCGGCTCCTCCCGGGCGTGCGGCGCGCCTGCCCATGCTGCTGCAGCAGCGGCGCGCGGCCGCCGGCGAGTTTCGCTTCGTGTGGAGTTGGGGTGGAGCAGTCGCTGGCGTGGAGCGCCATGGCGATACCCTCGTGGTCTCGCGCACCGACGGATCCGTGCAGCGGCACGCGCGCGACGCAAGCACGTGGGTGGTCACCGGCGGGGAGGGTCAACTGAACGTGCGCCTGGGCGGGCACGCGAAGCCTTTTGCTGGCTCGGAACGCGCGCAGGCGGACCGCGAGGCAGCTCCTGCGCGCTCGTCGGGGGGCACTCGTCTGCACCTCATGCCGATTGCCTTCCGGCTGGCCGAAACACACTACCGGCGCTCGGAAGTCACGTGGCAGGGCGCCGGCGCGCCGCAGGCGACGGTGCGCGTGAGCCGTCCGACGCCGGGCACCGTGCTCGTCGAGGTGGACGTCGACGCATCGCAGCGGCTGTTCGTCCCGCTTTCCACCGAGAACCAGCTCGACAACGAGCCCGCGTCCATCAACGGCGACAGCGTGCAGCTGTATGCCATCGCGGGAGAGCGCACCGCTGGCCTGCTCCTCGTACCAGATGGAGGCGCTGTCAGCGCACGGCCCGTGGACGGCTGGGCCAACGACCTGCACGTCGATGCGCGGTGGCGGCCCTCGGCGGCCGGCTATCATCTCGAGGCCATGCTGCACATCGGCGGTGGTCCAGCGGAATTCCGGCTCGACGTCATCGTGAACGACATCGTCTCCGGCCGTGCCCGCCGTCGCGGCCAGCTCGTGCTCTCCGGCGCGCCCGGGGAATTCGTCTATCTTCGTGGGGACCGCAACGACCCGTCGCGGCTGCTCCGCTTCTCGCTCACGAATGCCTGACTCCCGCCTCGCCCAGCTGTCCGTCGTCCTCTACGAGCCGCAGAACCCCATCAACATCGCCGCGACGGTTCGCGCGATGAAGAACATGGGAGTAGGCGCGCTGCGTCTGGTGCGTCCGTGCGAATACGACCCGGTGCGCCTCGAGGGCATAGCGCACGACACGTGGGACATCATCAACGACATCCGCCACTTCGACGACTTCGACGCTGCGGTCGCCGACTGCGTGCGCCTCGTCGGGTACACGGCCCGTCGCCGCGCCGCCAAGTGGCGCGTGCTCGATCCGAAGGAAGCGGCGGAAGATGCGCTGGGCTACGTGGAGGCGGGCCGCGTGGGCATCGTGTTTGGCCGCGAGGATCACGGCCTGCCCAACGAGATCCTCGACCGGCTGCATGCGGTGGTGAACATTCCCACCACCGATCATGCGTCGCTCAACCTCGCGCAGGCCGTACTCATCGCGCTCTACGAGCTCCACCTCGCGGCAGGCGACGCGACCCGCGTGCTCGCCGGCCCGCGCAAGGAGGCGCCCCCGCCCACGCCAGAGCTGTTCGAGCGGTATTTCGTCGAGCTCCAGCACTCGCTCGAGTCGGTCCAGTTCTTCAAGACGCGCTATCCCGAGCACATCATGCGCTCGCTGCGCGCCATCACGTATCGCGCCACGCCCGATCACCGCGAGTTGTCGCTCCTGCGCGCCGTCGCGCTCGAGACCATGCGCTTCCTCGAGCGGACGGGTGCCATCGAACGCACCTTACCCGACGACGCATCTCCGCGGCCACCTCGGCACATCACCGGCCGCGATACCAGCACGCCCTGACCGACCGCTCACCCTCCATCTTCGACATGCCCCTCAAGCGCTTCTTCGGCCGCGGCCGCGATGACACGCCGCCGGTGCCCGACACGAACGAGTCCGAGCCGGTCGACACGAACGGGGACGAGCAGGACCACTTCGACCCCGACGCAGTCCCGGAGGAAGCAGCAGAACGGACCTGGCTCGACCGCGCGGACGCGATCCTGCCCACCGGCGCCTCGACCGGCAGCAAGCGCGTCGACGTGCTCTACGGCGCGCACGACGGCGGACTCCCCTCGCATTTCGCCTCGGCGAGCGGTGCGGTGCTCACGGACGTCAACGGCTACGAATACCTCGACTGTACCATGGCGCTGGGCGCCGTCGCCCTCGGCTACGCGGAACCGCGCGTGACACATGCCGTGGTCGAGGCGGTCACGCGCGGCAACGTCGCTGCCCTGTCGCCCTATCACGAGGTCGAGCTGGCCGAGCGTCTCTGTAGCATCATTCCGTGCGCGGAACGGGTGCAGTTCCTGAAAAGTGGCGCTGAGGCGACGTCCGCGGCCGTGCGCCTCGCGCGCACGTATACGGGACGCGAGCACGTCGTTGCGTGCGGCTACTTCGGCTGGCACGACTGGTCGTCCGACGCGGCGGGCGTGCCGGCTGGCGTGCGCCGGTCGGTGTCGTGGGTGCCCTTCGACGAGATCGGCGCCCTCGAGCTTGCCGTCGCGGCTGCCGGTTCGGACCTCGCCGCCATCGTGCTCGAGCCCGTGATCGAACAGTTGCCGTCGCCCGGGTGGCTGCAGCGCGCGCGCTCGCTCTGCGATGCCGCCGGCGCGGTGCTCATCTTCGACGAGATGAAGACCGGGTTCCGTGTCGCGCCAGGCGGATACCAGGAGGTGTGCGGCATCACGCCGGATCTCGCCACGTTCGGCAAGGCGATGGCGAACGGATTCCCGCTCGCCGCGGTCGCCGGCCGCGAAGCGGTCATGGGCGCGGCGCGCGACACGTGGATCTCCTCCACGCTTGCCAGTGAATCGTCCGCGCTCGCGGCCGCCCTCGCCGTCCTCGACTGGCACGAGGAGGCCGACATCTGCGCCACCCTTGCGGAGACGGGGCGCGAGATGCGCGCCGCCGTTGACCGGGCCATCCTCGCGAGCGGCATCGAGGGCGTGGCGACGCACGGCATCGACCCCATGTGGCGCATGACATGGCGCGATCCGCAGCGCGAGAACCGCTTCATCGCGCACGCCATGCGCGCCGGTGTGCTGTTCAAGCGTGGCGCATACAACTTCGCCGCGGTGGCGCATGATGAGGCAGCGCTGCGCGACATCGAGAGCGCCGCGAGCGCCGCGCTGGTCGCACTGCTCGAGGACGAGCACGCGTGACCGGCTCCACCGCGCTCGGTGGCGCCGCGCCCCTGATCGACGCGCACGCGCACTTCTATCATGCGGGCGCCGGCCGCACCGATTGGGCGCGGCTCAACGACGCGCGACTCCAGGCGGGCGACCGCATCGGCATCACCTATCACGTCGCCAGCGTGCTCGGATCCTACGGCCACACGTCGCCCACCTATTTCCCCTCGCCCGAGGACGCGGCGCGCGGCAACGACGCCATGGCGGCGATCGCGGCGG
>JBBRZK010000088.1:0-19007 GCA_038236775.1 Gemmatimonadales bacterium | reverse complement strand
CGTCGTGCGCGACCGGACCAGCTGCTCCAATCGGCGGCGGTCCCCACGATGCAACGCGATCGTTCGAATGGGCAGTGGCATGGACCACAAGATAATACCGTCCACCATATTATGCACGCTATTTGTGCGACACTACACTAGAAGATACCGGCAGTTTTCCTTTCGAATCGCTTCGAAGTCGGGCTCTGATTGCTGACCACCATCGTGGACGAACAGTCCCAAAACGAGACGGAGCGGAGCGTTGCGTTTGTCTGGTGCGTGCCGCTCGCATGCACTGCTGGCGCAGAGCGGCAGTTGTCGGTGCTGCTCGGTCCGGTCGAGGCCGTGCGCGCCGCGCGTTTTGCGACGCGCGACGAGGGGCGGCGCTACGTGGTGTCGCACGGCGCGTTTCGCTTGATCCTGTCAGCGTTCACCGGCCGTGACGCGCGCGCCATTCACATTGCCATCGGAGCACGCGGCAAGACGTACCTGGTTGGTCCTGGACCGCATTTCAGTCTGTCGCACAGCGGCGACGTAGCGCTAGTCGCCGCCACGACACAAGGGCCGATTGGCGTAGACGTCGAGCGCGTCCGTCCGGACTTGGCACTCGACACCTTCGCGCGACCTCTCATGCCGGCACCGGATGCGTCCCGGATCGAAGCGCGGGCCCCCGAGCAACGAAGTCGCGCTTGGTTCCAGGCGCGGACTCGACTGGAAGCTGTCGCGCAAGCTTCCGGGAACGGCCTCAGCGATGATTGGGTCGCCGACCTCCGCGGCCCGGCGCCGTTCCGTACCTGGAACCTGGACGTCGATCAGGCGCGCGTGGGCGCCGTTGCGACACCGCCCTCAGTGGCGCACATCGTGTACGAAGCATTCTCGAACGTATCGTCGGCGCTCGAGCGCGTCGGCCCCGCTTGACGCAGAACTTCCGCTTCGACACCGCGTTCGAACAGCAGGCAGCGCGCGCGCCGGGAGATATCGCGCTCCGCTTCCGGGATGGAACTATTACCTACGCCGAGCTCGACGCGCGCGCGAACCGAGTGGCGAACCGGCTACTGGCCGCAGGGATATCCTCCGGGGCGTTCGTTGGACTCTATACGGAGCGCTCGATCGGCGCCGTCGCGGCGCTATTGGGAATCCTCAAGATCGACGGGGCCGTCGTCCCTTTGCCTCCCTCCTGGCCCGGCGATCGTGTCAGTGAATTCCTGCGCCACGGTCGGCTCGACGCCGTGATCGACGCCGCGGCAACGCCACTCTCGGCCGACGTCGGGACGCGCACGCTGCGGCTCGAAGACGCGCTGCGCGAGACAGCGGCACCCCCGCGTGTCGAGCGGGGCGGGAGCGATTCCCCCGCGTTCGTGATCTGTTCCTCGGGCTCGACTGGCACACCCAAGATGATCGTGCGTAGTCACCGCTCGTTCCTCCACCGCCTCCAGTGGACCTGGGAGCAGCACCCCTACTCGGCGGACGACGTGTGTGTGCAGAAATCCTTTCAGGCCACAACGCACGCAGTCTACGAGTTGTTCGAGCCGCTGCTGCGCGGTGTAGCCGTGCGCATCATCCCCGATGAATCTCTGCGCGACATGGCGAGTTTCTGGGAGCTCCTCGCCGAGGAGCGCGCCACGCGACTCCTCATTGTCCCGTCGATGCTGCAGGCGTCCCTGGACCTCCCGGCATTCGTGCCCCCACCGCTCCGGGTCCTGGTCCTCATGGGCGAGCACGTCCCCGCTGCGCTCGCGGCCCGCGCCGCGGCTGCGTTTCCCGCGGGAACGAAAATCTTCTCCATCTACGGAAGCAGCGAAGCCAGCTCGACGCTCGTCTTCGATCTGCGATCGTCATATTCGCTGGGTGAAGATCCGCCGCTCGGAACTCCAATTTCGCCTGACGTTCGCGTGTCCGTGCTGGACGCGGACCTCGAGCCAATCGCGCCGGGCGGAATCGGGATGCTCCACGTTGGCGGATCACCGCTTTTCACCGGGTACTTCCGCAATCCCGAGGGAACCGAAGCCGTGCTTGAGAGGCTCGGCGCGGAACGGGTGTACCGCACCGCTGACCAGGTGCGCGTGCTGGCTGACGGAAGCTTTCTCTTTGTCGGTCGCACCGACGACGTCGTCAAAGTGCGCGGTTTCCGCGTTGACCTGAGTGAGGTTGGGCGCTGGCTTTCGCGCGGGCCCGGGGTCCGGCAGTGCGTCGTCGCGCCGTACCCCGACGCGAGTTCGGCGGCCACTCTCCTGGCATTCGTGACTCCGGCCGACGTTCAGACGCCGGCGCTGTTCGCGTGGCTTCGCGCGCACCTCCCGGCGTATATGCTCCCGTCGGTCATCATCCCCATGGACCGGTTCCCCCAAACCCCGAGCGGAAAGATCGACCGGCGCCGACTGATCGCGGACCATGGCCGGGTCGCGGCCAACTCGCCCGCTGTGAAGTACGAGTCCGACACCGAGCGCGCGATCGCGAGCGTGTGGGGCGACCTCCTCCAGCTGCCCGTCGTCGAGCGTGACCGTTCGTTTTTCGAGATCGGTGGCACGTCGCTCACCGTGTTCGCGGCTGCACACCGGCTCCGAGAAGCGCTCGGCCTGACAACAGAAGCGCTGGGCGCGGCGACGCTTTACACCCATCCCACGCTGGCAGCGCTTGCCGATGCGATCGACCACGGCACTGAGGCGCAGGCGGAGACCGTCCTTGTTCCGTTACGGCGAGGCGACGGGTCAGAGCGTGCTCCGCTGTTTGTCGTGTCGTCGGCAGGCGGGACGCTCGGCGCCTACGAGAAGGTCGTGCGGGCGCTGAAGACGCCGCGCGAAGTGGTTGGCTTGCGGGACCCATACCTCGCCGGGGACCGGGATCCGACGGAAGGGTTCCAGCGCTGGGCACGTCGCTACACCGCCGCCATCCGCCGCCGGCAGCCGCGGGGGCCATACCACATCCTGGCGTACTCATCGGCGGGGGCGTTCGGGTATGAGATCGCGCAACAGCTGCGCGCGGACGGCGAGGACGTCGCGCTGCTGGCGCTCGTGGACCCAGTGGCGATGGGGGCCAGCCGACGAGGGTTCGGGCGTTGGGCGCTCTCAGCGCGATTCAAGTCGGGCAAAGTGCGTCGGGTCGTGCGATGGGGCGGGCTGCTGCGCGCCGTCGTGCCTCGGGCGCTGCGCGCAAAGCGCAGCGCGGCGAACGCCAACGATTGGACTCTTTCTGAGCTCGAGTTCGGTGCTCACGCATCGTGGGCCACGAGTGATCGAGATAATATCCTGCGGTTTGCTGCCTTGCTGGAGTTGAACACCGGGCGACCGTTCGCCATTCAGGCACCCGAGCTCGACGCCGTTGCGCCGTCGGAGTATCTGGACGTGCTGCTCGCGCGCGTTGCGCAAGTGGATGCCGGCATCGAGCCCGAGATGATCCGACGTGCGGTGATCCAGTACGAGCTGCAGGTCAAATCCCAGCACCGCTACCGACCGCAGCGCTATGACGGAATCATGTACATGTTCGACGCCTCGGGGCCGTTCAGCGGTCTTGACGCAGCCCATGTGCGTCCGTATGTGCGGAAGCTCCACGTGCGCTCGCTGTCCTTTGAGGGATTGTCCGAGCGGACTCGCGAGCTGCTGGCGACATTCCCCGAAGGTCTGCGCGCCCACTACGGCTGTATGCGGAACGATAGGTTCGCCGAGCAACTGGCCGCCGAGCTTGACTCCGCGCTGGAGTCGTCGGAGGCGAAGGGACGCCTTTTGTCATGATTTGGGGTAGGCCGGTTACTGCTCATGGACGATCTCCGGTGCAACTATCGTTGCGTTCGTCCGCCTAGAAGTTATGGCGACCACTGTTGCAACGACTGGTTGAGACTACCTCTGCTCTGCGCACATCGGTCCCGCTAGCAGATCAAGGGGAAAGCAGGCCCTTCCCTTCGTCGCTTTCGCTCCTCGAGGGCAGGCTGCTGCGCTCAGGGTGACAAGTATCGGAGAAGCTTGAGCACTTCGTGCTACTTGTCGCACTTGCGTTGGGTACGAGCCTTCGCTGAGGGCGATCAGCACCGTTCAGCGACACCTTCCCGCGCGCCACGCGAAGGGATCTCCGTCCCGCAGCAAGAGCCTTACCGACCAGGAAGCACCCCGTGAACGTCGACCTCTACCGAGCTGTTGCCACCGTCGTGGTCTTCGCGATCAGCGGATGGATGCTGAAGATGTGGCTGGGACACCAGGAGCGGTTGAGGGCAATGTCGATGCAGACGAAGGATCTTGGCGTCGAGTCGATCGCGCTCGAGCGGATCAGCGAAGGACAGCGCTACGTCACGAAGCTGCTCAGTGTGCCGGGCGCCGCGATGCCGGTCTCCCGGCGGACGGATACTCCCCATTGATGCGGCCTCGCGCCCACGATCGAACCACTCCCGTGCCGCGTCCGCGCGCTGCGGCAGTGCGGGTCTGCATGGTGCTGCTTGCTGTGAGCACCGCCGCCTGCAGCACGACCGACCCCGCCGACGCCTACGTCCGTGGCCACGGCTTGTCCGTTGCCCACCTGACCGTGAACGCGGAGGCCGACGTCGTCACCGCCGCCGTGCATGCCGCCTTCGACATCACGCCCGACCTCTTTCTCCGCCTGTATCCTCGCCGCCTCCCGCGCACCGCGGGCGACAGCGGAGGGGCGCTCGTTCCCGATGCGCTCGTCCGGCTCCTGCGCGATCGCGGCGTGATCATCGGCACTTGCGACCCGTTACGCGATACGCCGCGCGACACGCCCCGTTGCAGCGGCGCCGAGGCCGGCTATGTCATTCGTGCGTCCGACGTGCTGTCCATGCCGGCGGATACGCTCGAGCTCTACTTCGCCGCGGAGAAATACGGCGCGGCGACAGGGCGGAAGCCTGATGCGCTTCGCTTCGAGCGGATCTACCTGCTCGTGAAGCGTGGCGAGTCGTGGCGGGTAGTGCGCGAGGCGCCGGTGCGGAGTCGCTGAACCCTGAACCCTGGGGCAGCGACAATTGTCATCCTGAGCACAGCGCCTTTTGTCATCCTGAGCGGAGCGAAGGATCTGCTTTTCGCGGTACGGGGTGAGGGGTAAGCGAGGAGTGGTGAGCGGTGAGCGTTGAGGACGCTGCGGAGGCAGCAACGGCGTGAGCTGCAGGCCTCCCCGACGTCACCCGCGCGGCAGCGGATTGCGCGACCATTCGCTCCATGACCCCACGTAGAGCCGCGGAACCGGCAGGCCCGCGTGCGCGAAGCCGAGGAGCGTGTGACACGCAGTCACGCCGGATCCACAATGCACGATGATTTCGTCGCTCTGTCGCCCGCCCGTCACGGACTGGTACCGCGCACGCAGCGACGCACCGTCGATGAACCCTCCGTCCGCGCCGAGGTTGTCTGCGAAGGGGACGTTCACCGCGCGCGGAATGTGTCCGGCCACCAGGTCGATCGGCTCCGTCTCGCCGCGATAGCGGGGCGCTTCGCGTACGTCGATGATGAGTGCGGACCCATCGTGCGACGCGCGTGCGACCTCCTCGATCGATGCGCTGGGCAACTGCGACGCGGTGAACGGGTATGGCGTCGTCGGCACGGGCGACTCGGCACCGCCGTGCGTGGGCACGCCCGCCAAGAGCGCCGCCGCGAGCCCGCCGTCGAGGACCTGCACAGCGTCGTGGCCTGCGGCGCGGAGCATCCACCAGGCGCGTGCCGCGGCATTCGCGCCACTCTTGTCGTCGTAGATCACGACGGGCGTGTCTCGCCCGATGCCGAGCCGACCGAGGAGCGCGGCGAAGTCGGCGACGGGCGGAAGCGGGTGTCGTCCGCCGTGCGCCGGATCATTGGTGGGCCGCGCCAGGTCGTACTCCAGGTCGACGAACAGTGCACCAGTCAGGTGCTGCGCCAGGTAGCGGTCGTGCGCCCCCGGGCCGCTGCGCGCGTCGAGGAGGATGAGCGGGGCGCCTGCTGCGAGCCGATCGAGCAGTACGTCGGAAGACAGTATCGGCGGGAGATTGTTGCGGCGGGGTGGCGGCACGGTGATCTCTCGGTTGTCGTCGTTCGCGGCATGCGCACTGGGCGCCAACGAACGGTCGTTGGCGGAGCGCACCCGGAACAAGTGCTTCCGGCAGGCGTGGCCTCGCCGTCGCGATCCCGCGAAGCGGTGTCGATCAGACGACGTCGCAGTCGCAGCCGAGAATGCGCCAGTGCGCCAGCAGCTTGAAGAACGACGGCAGGGGCCTGGAGGTCAATGACTTCACGCGGAAGGCGACTGCGCCCCAGCTGCGGAATCCGTTCTCCGCGAGGGCGAGCAGGACGTCCGGTCGGTTGGTGAGCGCCTCCAGGTTCGACATGCCCGCACGCCGCGCGCGTTCGATCACCGCCCCGACGGCGGCGACCATGAGTTCTGCGGACTCACCCACTACTTCCGCGAGGCGCGCGGATCGTCCGTCCCGCGATCGTCCCCACACGGCGAAGCAACGACGCGCCCTCCCGAGCGCACACTCACCCACTCGTACCACGCGTGCATCTGCGGCGCGAAGCGCCAGTCGTACCTGGCCATGTCGCGCCCGGTTTCGCAGGTAGCCTCCGCCCGCGGCGTGCGATAGGGGAGCATCGCCTGCACGTCCGTGTCGCTCGGTCGGCCGACACGAATCTCGAAGCGCTTCGTGCTGCCCTTCGGCCACGCAAGCAGGGCTACGGCAGCGAGCGGGCGCAGGGCAGCAGGCAGCGGTGCAAAGGTATCGCGGCGGAGTGGTCGGATGAAGCTGGGCCCCTCGCCCAGCTCTTGCCAGCCGAGACCCCTGCTCGCCCGCACCGCGCCGGGGTTCGGAAACCCGTAGGGCAGCTCGAAACCGCGATCGCGGGCAGTCGGAACGTGGAGTCTGCCAGCGCCCTGAAGATGCCACGTCCCCTGAAGTCGGGGTGGATCATGAGATCCAGCGACTGCGCGCCCATGACTCGCTCGGTGCAATGCGCATCGGTATCGGCCAGAGGGCGCGATACCCTACGATGTCGCCGTCATGCTCGACGACAAGCGCCAGCGCCGATCCCGACGGTTCCTCGAATCATCGCCACCCGGTGTACTCGGCATCCCGCTCGCCCCCGAACAGCACGGAGTAGAGCCGGTTGATTCCTGCGACATCATCCCGGTTCGCCCTCCGAACGACCCATTCCGCAGGTGACGCCAGGAGGACGTTGTGTGCTGCTTTCATCGCTCGCTCGAACGGGAGTCGACTGTTGCGCCGCGCCGGAAGGTCGAGCGCGAAGGCCGCGTCCTGCACCATGGCCGTTTGTCGTCCCTTCTCTGCCGGAGAGGTGTCGCTCTCTCCGCTCGAATATGTGGTCGCACGGGCGGACGAGGGTCGTGCTTGGCTACTCTTAGTGCGATCTTTGCGCGCACCGCGATTGATTCGTCATTGACTGTGCTGCCGCTGACACGTGGTGTTCGGGGCTTGTCGGCTCCACGTGGTGCAGGCGCATCCCGAATCCATTCCACAAAACCCAGCGAGTGAGGGAACAGGTGCCAATTCTCGTATCACGTAGCACACGCGCGGCGTCGCTCGAATCAGAGCGCTCGCGCGATGCGCTCCGGGACGGCGCCGACGCCTGGCGCCTGCTCGGCTTGATCGGCGGAACGTTTGCCGTGCTCGGGTTCACGGACATCGCTCTGGGCTGGTATCCCGCGGCATTCGGGAGTCCCGAATGGGAGTTCGGCACGATCAGTGGCAGCCTGAATGCCCTGACCATCCCGATGTTCGGTCTCTATCTCCTCGCCGCATCGGCGGTCGCGCGCGGAGACGGCCGGTCCGCACGCATCCTGGGCGCCCTTCTCGCGACACTTGCCGTTGCGCTGCTCGTCCTGGGATTCCTGTACGTCACGGTGCTTCCCCTGGCGCTGAAGGCGGCGTCAGGCAACCCGCTGCTCCTGCTCGGCATCAGGAAGGCCATCGCCAAGGGTATCCTGCTCGGCGTCGGATACCTGCTGCTACTGATTGTCGGGGCGACTCGGCTCTGGCGGGTCGGCTCGCTGGTCGTTTCGTGATCCTGCCCCGTCCGCGTTGCTGGTGTTCGTCGCGCCGGATGCACACTGTTGTGACAACGCAACACTTCCATTCATTTGTTCCCAGAGAGCTCGTCTCTCGTATATCGTAAAGCTATATTTATCAATAAGTTAGCTACTTGCACATCGGCTGCTGTGGGTGGCATGCCGGTTGCCGAGAATGGCACATCACGCTCCGACCACTATCGATTTGCCGGCCGCCCGCGAGGGCCCAATGAACATTCAACGGTCCGCCATTCTGCTCGCACTCGGCGTCGCCTCGCTCACACCGCGTGAGTCCGCGCATGCCGTCACGCCAGACGGCACGTACAATTTCTGCGGGGGAAGCGGCTTCACGTTCTGTGCGTCGGTGAACCTGACTGTCACGGCGCGCCCCGGCGGCGGCTACACGGTGGCCATGGTCGTGTTGAACACGTCGACCGGCACGGGCGGCAATGCGCCCGCCCAGTTCGTGTCCGTTGGCCTCGACAACGTACTCCCCCCGGGTGAGAGCCTCGCCAGCCCGAGCAACTTCCGCTTTCAGCAGGGGGACTGGGACGGCGTCACGTTCAGCAATGGGACGAATGTCTGCGGCGCGACGCCGACGTGCTGGAACATGGCGACGAACAAGACCGAAGGCGGCGGCGTGAAGGTCGATTTCGACGCAAACACCTCATTGGGGAATCAGGTGTCGATCGCGTCGAACTGTTCAGCGAGTGATCCGCACTGGAACGTGCAGCCCATCAACACGTGCGGTCAGCAGGGTAACGCCACGCTGTGGAAGCCGGTGCTGATCTCGTTCGACGTCACCCAGGCGATCACCAGCGCGGACATCTACGTGAAGGCGATCGCGAACGGATCTACCGAGTGCCTCACCGGATCCAGCCAGCCGAGCATCGCGTGCGTGCCCGTGATTGCGACGCCGGAGCCGGCATCCCTCCTGCTCGTCGGGAGCGGCCTGGCAGTCTTCGGTCTGGTCTGGCGTCGGAAGTCGTCACAAGACGGCTGAGCACCGGCGCGGCTCAGCGAGCGCGAAGGACATTTTCGCTGACCGTAGTGCCGCGCCGCGCCCACGGCATGCTGTGCGTGGGCAGACGCTAAACTTGATGCCATGATTCACCGATTTCCCTTCCTGGACGCGATGCTTCAGGGCTCGCTGCAGCTGTCCGATGGACTCAGCCTGCGGCATTTCGTCGCAGTCCTGTGCGCCCTCAGCCTGCCCGTCGCCGTGATCCTCTCAGCAGACCGCAAGCTCCGACGGCACTAGATGTACGTCGGACATCTTGCGGTGGCATTGTCGGCCGTCCGCCTCAAGCGCGACGCGCCGCTGTGGATGCTGCTGCTCGCCGCGCAGGGGCCCGACTGGATACAGCTCGGGCTCGAAGTACTCGGCTCCGACAGGGCTCAGCTGTACTCGCATTCCATGCCAGCCGTATTCGTGGCGGCGCTGGCCTTCGCGCTGGCGTGTCTCTGGCAGACCGGCAGCTCGCGCACCGCCGTACTGATCGCCGCCGTGTACGCTAGCCACCTCGTGCTCGACCTCGTGACCGGCACGAAGCCGCTGTGGCCAGGCGGACACGCCATCGGCGCGAACCTGTACAACCGCCCCGCGCTGGACTTCGTCCTTGAGGCGTCTCTCGTCGTCATCGGCTGGCTATTGTACCACGGTACGGTCAGAGCGCGACGGTGGACGCGCCCGGCCTTCGCCATCCTCGCGACGTTGATTGCCTGTCAGGCCATGCTCGACGTGGGACAGGGGCTCAGGCTGATCCGCAACGAGCGCAACGCCCGACTGAAAGCTCAGGAAGAGGCGGAGCAGGCCCACACTCAACCAAAAGGGATGTAGGCATCTCCGCGACCGCGCGAGAACGCCGTGCGTTCCGACTTCTCGCTAGTCCGCCAGGCCCAGCCGTCCGTGCAGGCGAAGGTCGCGCACCTCTCCGGTCAGGTCGCTGGAGAGATTCACCACTTCGAACGCCGCCCCGTATTCGCGGCAACGATACGCGCAGCGGATGAGCGAGCTGAGTATGCCGAGGTCGAGCTGCTCCCATCCCTCGCAGTCCGCTACTACCCTCCGGTCTCCGTGTTCGAGGGCAAGGCCGACCATCGTGACGAGGTCGCGCTTACCCGTCGCCGAGCGACGTTGAGACACCTTGAAGCGCGTACCGGCGTGGGCTTCGGTGGCAGCGACCATCGGCGTGATCCTCCTCGAGAGACGTGCAACGGGCGTGGTCCGCCCCACAGGTACAGGCCACTCGTCCAGTGAAGGCCCGCACGCAACCCTGGTCTTGCAGTCAGCATGCCCGTTGCGCCGGGCGCGCATCTCCACGCAAATCACGTAATGTCATGCACTTACGCAGCGGGTAGTCGTTGCCGTGACACGCCCTATGTCGATCGCTTCCTGCAGGGGTCGAGGCGCGAGCGCAACACCTTTCCCGACTCCACGGACGTCACATCCGGACGTCCGGCGCGCTACGAATGTCCGGCTCCATCGCTGGAGATGAGCGTCGCGGGCCTGCGCGTCGGCTCCCACAGGTGATCCTCGTGACCGAACACGACGCGCAGCAGTGAGTGCACGACCGCGATGTTCGCCGACGTTGCAAACGTGACGATGGAGAGCAGCCTCGGCATCGGACGATCCGCCGGCCACAGTGCCCCCACGCCGGCGACAATTCCCACGGCGGCCACGGCGACCAGCAGCCCGATCGCCCACGCATGGTGGGGCGCCAGGAGGGCGAGCCCGATCACGCCGGGAAATGCAGATGCCGGCACGAGCCACCGGCAAATCTTGTGGCTGAAGAGCTTCCAGGAAAACAGGCCGAAGCGAACTGGATTCAGCAGGTGCCGGTTGTGGATCAATGTCTCCAGGCCGCGCGAGATCGTACGCACCTTCCGGCGGTACTCCGCACGAAGCGACGCGGTGCGGGGCACATAGCACAGCGCATCATCAACGGAGACCGCGGAGTATCCGTGCGTTCGCGCCGTGAGCGCTGCGGAGAAGTCGCGACTCAGGTCGTCCCTCACCGGCAGGCGATGCAGCGCGGCGCGAATCGCATACCCGGAGCCCGATGCGCCGACGATGCCGCCAGTGCGCGTCTCCAGCGCACGAATGCGCATCTCGTAGCCGACGTAGCCAGCCTCCGCTGCGTTCGCGCCCGCGCCCTCGTGGTTGACGCTGAGGTCGCGGCTCGACGCGACGCCCACCTGTGGGTCATTCATCGCCTCGACCAGCCGGCGAACAGCCAGCGGATGGAGGCGGATCGACGAGTCCGTATTGATCACGATCTCGCCGCGCAGCAGCGCACAGGACGCGTTCTCCGCGGCTGTCTTGCCGCCGCGCATCGGCATACGGAGCAACTCCACCCCGCGATCCGCATATTCCTTCACGATCTCGTCGGTGCGGTCAGTGGACGCGTCGCTCAGGATGAGCACCTGCCGCAGGCTGGCGGGATAGTCCTGTGCGATGAGCGCCTCGATGGCGCCGCGAATCTGCGCTTCCTCGTTGTATGCGGGAATCACGATGCTGACCGACGGCAGGTCAGTGCGCCCATCGAGCGCCGGCCCCGCCGCTCGTGCAAGGAGGCGCAGTGCCACCGGATACACGAGGTAGGCATACAGCACGACAACGACGGGAAGGCCGAGCAGGATCCAGCCGAGGATATCCACGGGGCGAGTACGAGAGGAGGGGCAGGGCGGCATCCGAACCGCTGGAAGCCGGGCGTTGCCCGAGCGCCAGGCGCCGGGCACCGGCGATATCCAAGGACGGCCGGGATGGCGCGTGCGTCACGCAGCCGCGCGCGCGTCGCTGCCGTGCGCGCGTGATGACCTGGTGCCAGCGCGCTCGTGCTCCCGTAGATTGGGATGTCGCATCCGTCGACCTCCCCGCCTGCTGGACACCCGCCACCCGAATGTGCTCATGAACTCGGCAGTGCATGCGACGCCTGCGCTCGCGGTCCGCGTGTTCGACGGACAGGCGGAGGTGTGGGACGCCTTCGTGCGCACCCAGCCCGGATGGACGCACTTTCATCTCTACGGATGGCGTGCCGTCATGCATCGCGTGCTTCGGCACGAGTGCATCTACCTGTCGGCGGAGGATCGCACCGGTCGCATCGTCGCCGTGCTGCCGCTCGTCCGCGTGCGCAGCCTCGTCTTTGGGCACTACCTCGTCTCGATGCCGTTCGTGAACTACGGCGGCCCTCTCGGCAGCGACGATGGAATCCGTGCGCTGTCCACCGAGGCCGCCGCGATGGCGACACGCAGCCGTGTGCGGCTGATGGAATTGCGTAGCCGGCGCGAGCTGCCACTCGGTCTCCCCGTGTCGCATCGCAAGCTCACCGTGCTGCTGGACCTGCCGTCCGATCCGGCCGATCTCTGGGCGGCGCTGCCGGGAAAGCTCCGAAGCCAGATCAAGCGACCGCGTAAGGAAGGCATCACCGTCCGCTTCGGCGCCACCGAGATTGACGCGTTCTATCAGGTGTTCGCGCATCACATGCGCGATCTCGGTACGCCGGTGCTCTCGCTGTCCTTCTTCCGCGCGCTCGCGCGCGAGTTCGGCGACGACGTGCAGTTCGCCGTCGCGTATCACGAGGAACGCCCCGTTGCATGCGGTTGCGGTTTCTACTGGAACGGTGAGTTCGAGATCACGTGGGCGTCTGCACTCCGTTCGCACAAGGCGATGTCGCCGAACATGCTCGTCTACTGGGAGCTGATGGAGCGCATGGCGCTTCGGGGCGCGCGTGTCTTCAACTTCGGCCGGTGTTCGCCCGACAGCGGTACGTATCGCTTCAAGATGCAGTGGGGCGGCCGCGAGGAGCTGCTCTGGTGGTACCAGCTGTCTCCCGGCGCGCCCGCTGGAGCGAACCAATCCACGCCCTCGCCGGACACCGGCCTCTTCGCCCTCGCCACACGCGTGTGGCAGCGATTGCCCGTACCCGTCACGACGCGCATCGGCCCAGCCATCGTACGGTTCATTCCGTGATCGGACGGCAGCAACTGTCGATCGCGTCGCCGATCTCCCTGCCCGCCGTCGCACGCGCACTCATGGCCGGCGCCCGCGGCGATGTGGCCGCGCTGTCACACGCGCGCGAGTTGCTCGAGCGGCGTCTGGCCGCGGATCGGGTGCTGCTCACGGACAGTGGGACGTCGGCGCTTGCGCTGGCCCTCGGCCTGGCCGTGACCCCTGGCTCGAGCGTGGCCCTCCCCGGCTACGCCTGTGTGGACCTCGTCGCTGCCGCGCGTCAGGCGGGCGTCACGGTTCAACTGTATGATCTCGACCCATCGACTCTCGGTCCCGACCTCGACTCGGTGGAGCGCGTACTGCGAGGAGGGGTCAGCGCGATCGTCGTCGCGCACCTCTTCGGCTATCCGGCTGACATTAACGCGGTGCGGGCCCTCGCCGAGCACACCGGGGCGGTGGTGATTGAGGACGCCGCGCAGGGCTCCGGCGGGCGGCTGCACGGAAGGCGTCTTGGCACGCTGGGCGATCTGGCCGTGATGAGCTTTGGCCGCGGCAAGGGGCTCTGCGCCGGAGGAGGAGGCGCGCTCCTGGCGTACGGTGCGCGATGGGCAGGAATGCTGGAGGGAATTCACCTACCGCCTGGTGGCCGTGGAACCGCCGGCCTCGTGAAGACCGCCGTGCAGTGGGCGCTCGGCCGACCCGCCCTGTATGCATTGCCCTCTGCGCTTCCGTGGCTGCACCTCGGGGAGATGGTGTATCACGCGCCGTCCGAGCCGCGGAGTATTTCCGTCGGCTCTGCCGCACTCCTGGCGTCGGCGGTGGCACTCGAGGATCACGACGTCATGATGCGTCGAGGAAAGGCCGCGGTGCTCGAACGGTCGGCGGCTGCCGCTCCGCTCATTGGAGCGATACGGACGATTCCCGGCGGCGAGGGAGGCTTCCTTCGCTACGCCGTGCGAGACCTGTCAGGAACGCGCACGCCCAGCCGAGCTCTCGGCATCGTGCGACCTTACCCCCGCCCGATGTCCGACATGCAGGAAGTGAGACCCATTCTCGCCTCGCGGGAATTGTCCACTCCGGGAGCCGCGGAGAGCTGTCGTACGCTCTTCACGCTTCCCACGCATGGTCATGTAACGGAATCCGACCTTGCGGGCATGACAGAATGGCTGGGCGCACAGCGTCGGGTCGTCTGAGCACTCGGGGACGGTAAACGCTTGTCGGAAAACAATTTGTGGGACGGAGTGTCGTCTCGGCTCGCGGGCAGGTTTGTCATCGAGTGGTTCGGAGTATGCTTTGACGGCGTTCAGCAGCTCGGTTCCCGCGGCACTACACCGTCTGTTTATGATGGCGAATGGTGACGGGAGAGAGTGGCCGTTCGTCGCATTCCGCGACGGCTCGTGCAGCGTTGCAGCTACTGGCCTGCCCTCCCACGTTTCGAAAAATACTCCGGACCGATCGCAGCATGACTCGATTCGGCAGCTGAGGCATCGTCCTACATGCGAATGATGCGGAACTCGGTTCCGACGCTCCGGAACTCCCTGCTCGCGCTGGCAATCGTCGTCGCGTGCTCGCCGGACGTCACGGTGCCTCAGTTCCAGTCGAACACCGCTCCGACCCCGACGAACCTGACGATCACCACCCAGCCATCGGCCACGGCGCAGGGAGGCGTTCCCTTCGCGCAACAGCCCGTGCTCCAACTCCGGGACATCAACGGCGGGGCGGTCGCGCAGGCGGGTGTCGTGGTGACGGCGGCCATGGCCACGGGCATTGGCACCCTCGGCGGAACCGCGACAGCCACGACGAACGCCAATGGCGTGGCCGCCTTCACCAACCTGTCGCTCATCGGCGCGGATGGATCGCGGACGCTCAGCTTCAATGCGCCACTGCTTGCCGGCGCGACATCGTCCACGATCGTGCTCACCACGCCAGCGCCGAGTGCCAGTCAGCTGGCGATGGCGGCGCAGCCGTCCGCCTCGGCGCTGGGTGGCGTCGCGTTCGGGCAGCAGCCGGTCATTCAACTGCGCGACGCGACGAACGCTCCCGTCAATACGTCCGGCGTGGTCGTCACGGCGGCGATCGCGACAGGCGGAGGGACGCTCGGCGGCACCCTCACGGCAACCACCAACGCCACCGGCGCGGCGACCTTCACGAACCTGTCCATCACGGGCGCGGATGGCGCACGCACGCTCGCCTTCTCGTCCCCCGGCCTGACCGGCGCGACCTCGAGCTCCATCTCGGTGGTCACACCGCCCCCGCCGCCCACTGCAACACAGGTCGCGATCACCACGCAACCCTCAACGTCAGTGCCGAGTGGGACGGCGTTCCCGCAGCAGCCGGTGGTGCAGTTGCGTGATGCCACGAACGCGGCGGTGAGCCAGTCGGGCGTGGTCGTCACGGCCGCAATTGCGACGGGCGCTGGTACGCTTGGCGGCACCCTGACCGCCACGACGAACGCGAGCGGGGTCGCGACGTTCACGAACCTCACCATCACTGGTGCTGTTGGCGCACGGACGCTGCGCTTCTCGGTAACCGGCCTGACGTCGGCGACCTCGGGAACGATCGCCATCACGGCGCCGCCGGCCACCCAGGTGGCAATGGCGACGCAGCCGTCGGCCGCGGCGCAGAGCGGCGTGGCCCTCGCGCAGCAGCCGGCGGTGCAGCTGGAGGACGCCTCGAGTGCGGCGGTGAGTCAGGCGGGCGTGGTGGTCACGGCGGCGATCGCGTCGGGCGGCGGGACCCTCGGTGGCACGCTGACGGCGACCACGAATGCCAGTGGCGTGGCGACGTTCACGAACCTCTCCATCACCGGCGTGAATGGCGTGCGCACGCTGAGCTTCTCGGCGTCCGGGCTTACGACGGCGACGTCCAGCTCGATCACCGTGACCTCGGCGCCACCACCGCCGGGTGCGACGCAGGTGGCCATCACGACACAGCCGTCTGCGTCGGCGCAGAGCGGTGTGGTGCTCGCGCAGCAGCCGGTGGTGCAGTTGCAGGATGCATCGAACGCCGCGGTGAGTCAGTCGGGGGTGGTAATCACGGCGGCGATCGCGACGGGAGGCGGAACGCTCGGCGGGACGCTGACGGCCACGACGAATGCCAGTGGCGTGGCAACATTCACGAACCTGTCGATCACGGGGGCCACCGGCTCGCGTACGCTTGTCTTCACGTCCCCCGGTCTCACGAGTGCCACATCGAGCGCGATTGCCGTGACGGCACCGACTGCCACGCAACTGACGATCACGACGCAGCCGTCGACGACGGCGCAAGGTGGCGTGGTGTTCGCGCGGCAGCCGGTCATTCAGCTGCGTGATGCCTCGAATGCGGCGGTGAGCCAGTCCGGGGTGGTCGTCACGGCGGCGATCGCGACGGGCGGCGGGACGCTCGCTGGGACACTGACGGCCACGACGAATGCGAGTGGCGTGGCGACGTTCACGAACCTGTCGATCACGGGCGCCGACGGCGCACGCACGCTGAGCTTCAGCGCGACGGGGTTGACTGGCGCGACATCGGGCTCCGTGTCCGTGACCACGCCACCACCGGCGACGCAGCTGTCGATCACGACACAGCCGTCGGCGACGGCGCAGGGTGGCGTGGCGTTCGCGCAGCAGCCGGTGCTCCAGCTTCGGGATGCGTCCAATGCGGCGGTGAGCCAGTCGGGGGTGGTCGTCACGGCGGCGATCGCGACGGGCGGCGGGACACTGGGTGGCACGTTGACGGCGACGACGAATGCGAGCGGTGTGGCGACCTTCACCAACTTGTCGATCACGGGCGCCGATGGCGCACGGACACTGAGCTTCAGTGCACCGTCGCTCACGGGCGTCGCGTCGGGATCCATCTCTGTGACCACGCCGCCGCCAGGGAGTTCGTGCCCCAACGAGCCGGCAGGATATACCACCTTCAACGAACAGCCATGGGACGTGTCGCCGGCGCGCCTCGTGCGGACGTCGCAGGGGTGGATCGACGACGACGGCGACGCAACGACGAAGCTTCAGATCATTACCGACGCGACGTCGCCGTATCAGCCGTCGAGCAATCACAACGTGGTGTCCGCCCTCTTCAATGCGGGAAACCCTGGTGGGTCGGCACCCTTCTACGTTTATCGGCCGTTCGCGTCCACGGAGCAGTACAAGAGCATGTACATCTGCATGTACGTGAAGCATGAGACCGGCTTCGATAACACGAACGGGAACGCGATGACCAAGTTCATGTGGCCGGCAGGCGACGCGGTGCAGGGCACGCAGGTCTTCATGGCGCACGAGGCGCCGCAGATGTACTTCTCGGTAATCCAGCAGGGCACAGTGGACCGCACCCTGGGGGCGAACCTCAATACGTCTGCCGCACAGCTGGATGGGAAGCGCGGAAGCTGGGTTCGGTACGAGCTCCTGCTGAAGGCCAACAGTGCGAACGGCAGTGCGAACGGCGAGCTGCACGTGTGGCTCGATGGCGTGAAGACGCATCAATATACCAACGTCAACTGGCAGATGGGATCGGGGCGCGCCTGGCAGAGCCTCGCGTGGAATCCGACGTACGGCGGTGGGACCAATCCCATCCCGAAGGACCAGCACCAGTACATCGACCACATCCACGTCAGCGGGGGACCCTGACACTGCGTCCGTGTGTTGCGCACCTCCCGCCGGAACGCGCACTCTGAGGCGTGCCGCGGGCGCGGCTGGCGCTCGGCGCGCTTGCGGTCGTGCGCGCATCCTACACACGAATACCATGCCTGTCGATCATCACGAAGGTTTGCGATGAGGAGTCGGGGACTGACTGTTGGATCCGTCCTCGCGGCCAGGCTTTACGGGAGCCGGGAAGGAACGATCCTCTGCTATCATGGGATCGAACGTGCGGGTCGGGTGGGCCAGGGGAGTCCGCACGTTTCTCCGCGCCAGTTCGAGGGAACGATCGCCCTGGCCAGGGACATCGCAGAAGCGGTGTCCCTGCGCGAGCTCATCGCGCGGCAAGTTGCCGGGCGCTCGACAGCTGGCCTTTTCGCCGTCACGTTCGATGACGCAGACGTGTCGCTGGCCAGCGATCCTGTTCTGGCACGCATCGACGCGGGTCTTCCGATCACGATCTTCACCGTGTCAGGAGCGAGTGCGGCGGGAAGCACCTTCTGGTGGGATCGGGTAGCGGCAGCGCATTCGCTGGCGAGCGAAGAGGTCTGGCACGCCTTCGAGCATCACGTGGGATTGCCTGCTGCATTTCGCACGCAGGGATCCGTCCCGTATGGTCCACTGCGTCCGCTGCGACAATGGGTGCTGTCGCATCACGCCGGCCGCTGGCCAGAACATGCCGAGGATCCGCTGGTCGAGTTGGAGGTACGCGTCAAGGCGCACAGCACGCATCGCGCAATGACCTTCGCCGAACTCGATCAGCTGACGCGGCGCGGGCACGTGGACGTCGCCGTGCACACCGTCACCCATCCAGTCCTTTCGCTGCTCGGCGACGATGAGGTGCGCGCCGAGCTGCGAAGTTGCCATGCGGCGCTTCGCGAGCGTTGGCCGTCGACTCTTCCGTGGGTCGCCGCACCATACGGGCTCTATGATGAACGAACCGCACGACTCACGCGCGATGCGGGGCTGGAAGGCATGCTGAGCGTGAACGCACGCACGCTGGCGCACGTATCGGGCAGCCATGGCCTTCCGCGCCGGAACGTCATGGAGGCCATGCCAGCCTGGAAACTCGGGCTCCACATGGGTGGACTCCTCCCGCGAATTCGTTCCGGCAAGCTCCAGTATCCGGCGCGTCCAGGCCCGGACTGAGATTACGTGTTGACGTGAGGCGTGTCGTGGCCGATCGCCTGCGAGGAACGTCACTCGACGCGGGCGCATCATGCGTTCAACGGCCCGTGGGATGCCATCGATCACGTGCGCGCCTGACTCGGTTCCACTGGCGCGCCAACTCCTCCGCGCGTTGATGCGAAGGTTGCTGCGATGCTGCGACCGCCTGCGCGTGTGGGTTCCGGAAATTCTGGCGCGTGGATTCCGGAAATTCTGGCCACCTGTGGAGATGGGGGCGGGGCCGTCGGATCGTCAAGGCCGAGGTGCTTCGTCCGGAGCGACGGCCCGTCGAGCGTCAGCAAGCGGCCGCG
>JBBRZK010000087.1:0-19155 GCA_038236775.1 Gemmatimonadales bacterium | reverse complement strand
TTGTCATCCTGAGCGAAGCAGCCTGCCCTCGAGGAGCGAAAGCGTGGAAGGGAAGGATCTGCTCTTTCTTCGGAGGTCGGTCATGGGACGGCGGCCTCTGTCGCCAATTGATCAGGGGGCTCGACGCGGTGCAGACCAGACCATGGTCGACTCCGGAGGTCAGGTAGCCGAGCGGTGGCGCCTCATGTGCGCCGCCGAAGCCCATCGTCGGGCTGATGGCGGATGGCGGTTGTCGACTGGAGTGTGGGTCGCGCCGAATCGGCATGCCCTCCCGAAGGAGGACGGTGGCCGAGTCCCGACTTCAGAATTCACACCCGGCGGCTCATCAACTCTTGACGCTCACGACCGTTGCTGGGCGCGGCGAAACCTACTGTCATCCTGAGCGAAGCAGCCTGCCCTCGAGGAGCGAAAGCGACGAAGGGAAGGATCTGCTTGTGACATGCGAGAAGCAGATCCTTCGTGTCGTCCCATTCGACCGCGACACGATTGGACGATCCACCGAATGCCATGATCCACCAGAAACCAGTGGACGCTCCACGTATCATCGTCGCGCGGGCCGTTGCACCCATAAAGCCGCTCGTCGAGCTGGACCGCAACGAGACTCATCGTGGTACGATCACGATAGCGCGCCTTCAGGGCTGGGTACATCGCGGACCGAATGGAAGACTTCCTCACCTCCGGCTTCCCCGTGGCGCCGGATCGCGTGCTCGTGAGCGGTTCGCAGGCCGTGTACGCGATCGGCTGTTAGCCGTGTATGGGGGCGACGCTGAGATGACGGCACGGGGCCATGCTTCGGCATGGCCCTTTCGTCGCACGATTGGTTGATCTCGGCGGCGATTCGCATCTGGGTGAGACGAGTAGCACCTTTACGCGAGACCAGATGCTCCGGGCATTCACGTTTCAGTTCAATGTGTCGAGGTACCAGGCCATGTCCGCGTGCGTCAGCTTGATGCGGCAGTGGGCGCGCCAGGGCGACCGACGCTTCTTTGTGCGGTGCATCGGATGGATCGCCGGGATGACGCTGCCGCTCGTTGCACTTGGTTGCCGGAACTCGGCCAGTCCGGTGGACGGTGCGCGCCACCAGGTGATCTGGCGCGTGCCCGTGAGTCAGGTGGGCGGCGGGTGGCATGGCACGCCGGCGATCGTGGGTAATCGCGTATTCTTCGAGCTGAATAACGGCGTGACGGCGTTCGACGTTGGCACAGGCGCGGTCCTCTGGCAGTCGGCGGTGAAGCCCAACGCATCGCCGGCCGCAGAGAACATCGTCGCCCGGGGCGGACGTCTCTTTCTGGCCGAAGCCGTCGAGGTCCTTGGCCTGGACGCCGCCACCGGAGCCATCCTGTGGCGGTTCACGCCGGACGCGCAGGCCGCGGAATCGGAGAGTGCGGTCGACGACGTGGCTATGTACATCGGCACGCGCACACACAAGGTCTACGCCCTGGATGTGCGCACCGGCACCGCGCTCTGGACCACGGACATCGGCCCGACGTGGTCGTATCCGGGATTCATCAAGGGCATGTCGGTCAGCGGCGACACGGTCTATGCCGGAGGCGTCCGATACCTCAATCAGTTCGGAGGCATCAGTGCGGGAGTCATCGCCGCACTCGATCGGCGCGACGGACACGTGCTCTGGATGTACCAGGGACCGGGCAATGGGCAGTTCAGCGTCAACTCGGCCCCGACTGTCGCTGGCCGGCTGCTTGTTGCGAGCGATCTCGGGGGGGCCTTCGTCGCGGTCGATCGAATGACGGGACAGGAAGTGTGGCGCGTAAATGGGACAATCGGCTATTTCGGACCACACGCGGCTCCCGTGGTCGTCGGGTCACAGGTGTACGTCGGGTCGAACGACAAGTCGGTGTACCGGGCCGATCTCGCCACCGGATCCGTGGTATGGAAGACGGACACGCGCGGGTCGATCGGCACGTTTACCGTCTGCAATCAGACCGCGTTCGCCAACAATCAGCGGCTGTTTGCGCTGGACACGTCGAGCGGCCAGGTGGTCAGCACCCTGCTCGTTGATAGCGGGGAAGACTTCCTCACGTCCGGTTTCGCCGTGGCGCCGGACCGCGTGCTCGTGAGCGGTTCGCAGGCCGTGTACGCGATCGGCTGTTAGCCGTGTATGGGGGTCGATGGAGCTGCTCAAGGGTGCGGCCGGCGAGCGCTGGAGCGGATGCGCTGGCGTGCCGGCAATCCTGATCAGCACGAGGTCGCGGCAGTGGCGTCCGCCCGCTCCGTAAACCGGTTCGATGACCCGGTCCGGCGAGAAGCAGATCCTTCCCTTCGTCGCTTTCGCTCCTCGAGGGCAGGCTGCTGCGCTCAGGATGACAGTGTGTGCTCCTACGCTGCCGTCCCCCGTCAAGCGAGCGTCAGCGAGCGAGCCGTCCGCCGGTGAGAAGCAGATCCTTCCCTTCGTCGCTTTCGCTCCTCGAGGGCAGGCTGCTGCGCTCAGGACGACAGGAGCGCGCTCAGGATGACAGCGGTCAGTGCGCCCCACCCATGCGCATCTCGTGGCCCTCCGACATGCGCTGCGGCCGGAAGCGCACGTACACCGCGAACCCGGCCGGTGTCGTCGTGCCGTAGGTCGCGCGCAGGGCGGACGGGAGGATGTCCACCGAGGCGCGCAGGCCGATGCCCGTGCGCACCGCACCTGCACGATCGAACTCGAACACGTAGCCAACGGCGAGCGACGTGATGTTGAACTCGCCCGACAGGCCCGGCGCGAGCGAGAGGTCGGCGGCTCCCTTCTGCACGAACTCGGCACGACCGAACACGCTGTGTGCGCCACCGACCTCGAGATTCGACTCGAGCAGGTAGCTCGGCTCCAGGTGCGACGACCCGGCGTGCCGGTTCGCGCCATACACGAACGTCGTCGCGAGCTCGCCGTGCTGGCCGAACGTGCGGCCGTTCATGATCGACGCGTTGATGCGATGCACCGACTCGTCGGGCTGCAGGGCCTCGGGACTCTTCAGGTAGGCGTACGACGTCGAGAGACTCCAGTGCGCCGATGGATTCCACGAAAGGCGGCCCGCGTACGAGTCGAGGCTCCGGCCCGCGTAGTCGAAGTTGGTGCGGTTCTCGTCCGGCTCGCGGCCGTTGAAGATGGAGCCTTCGAGCCGCAGCGAGTGCGTGAAGACGCCGGCGGTGAGCACGCCGAAACTGATGTGCGTGGCGTCCTGCCAGTGATGCGAGATCGGCGCGAAGGGATCGTTCATCGCCGAGGGGCGGTGGGGAAACGCCACCGGTCCCACCGCGGGCTCGCCGACGGGCGCGACGTACAGCGACACGCCGACGCGATCGGAGATCGCGTGTTCGTAGAGACCCGCGAGCTCCATGAACAGATCGTGCGGATGCTGGCGGTCGTGCAGCGACTGCCCCTGGAACGTCTCGCCGGTCTGGAGGAGCAGGGGATAGCCCTTGCCGCCCACGGTCCACGGCTCCGCGCTCAGCATGGCGCGCAGCTGGAGGCGTCCACCGCCGGCCTCGCGCGTCGCCATGAGCATGCCCCAGTTCACGCTCGAGAACTGTTCGTCGCCGCGACGGCTGCCCTGCTTGTCGTACATCGCGAACGCGACGCCGTGCAGCATCAGCTCCCACTTGCCGGCCATGATGTGGTCCGCGTGCATCGGCGAGTCGTCGGGCAGCCAGCTCGTGCCCGATCCGGTCCGCTCCATCGGAATGCCGAGCGGGCCGTCGATCATCTGCATGGCTGCCATGCCCTGCATGGGCGCGGTGTCCGTGTCGGCCATGCCAGGCATGCTGGGCATCGGCGCCGCTGCTGCCTTCGGCGGAGCAGCGCCCGCATGTCCGCTCATGTCCATGTTCGTCATGTCGTGCGCCGCGCTATCGCTGGTCGCTTTCGGTGACGATGCGGGCATGCCGGGCATGCCGGGCATGCCGGCCATTCCGGCGTGTCCGGTGTCCTTCGCCGTGACCGCCGGCGCGCTCGGAGGCATGCGCATCCCCTTCATGGTGCCTGTGTCCGGCATCGCGGCCGTCTTCGAAGGCATGCGTCTGCCCGTGTTGGTCGTCTGCTTCGTTGCACGCTTCGCCGCTGGCGCCTTCGCGCCGGTCGCCGGCTGCTTCTTCGCGCCCGCCGCCGGCGCAGGCATCTGCATCCCGGGCATGCCAGGCATGGGACGCTTCGTCGTGTCCTGCTGCGCCGCCGCGCGCGTCGAGACGGCGAGCGACGCGATGGTCGCGACGAGAATAGCCATGCGCGCTGTGCGCGCGGTCCACGCACTGTGCCATCGGCGGGGCATCATGTCGTCGTCAGCGGCTGTGCTTGTACATCAGGTCCACCAGCTCGTCGTACATGCCCTCGGCCTGCTCGGGACCGGCCTTGATGGCCGCCGTGGCGCAGTGCCTGAGATGATTGCGCATGAGCTCACGCCCCACCGACCGCAGCGCCTCGTGCACCGAGGAGATCTGCGTCAGGATGTCGGCACAGTAGCGGTCGTCGTCCACCATCTTCTGCAGCCCGCGCACCTGCCCCTCGATGCGGCGCAGTCGCTTGATGTTGCGCGCCTTCGCCTCCGGATCGACGGCAACTGCCCTGCGTCCACCGTCGCCCTCGTCAGGCATCGCGCAGCCACACTCGATGGTGGCGACCGCCCCCGCGTCCTCGCGCTGCACCTTCGTCGTCTTCGCTGGCATCAGTCGCGCGCTCCCCGCGCATGCGCCGTGGCATTGATGGTCGCTGTCCCCTTCGTCATGCAATCCTCACGTGCCGCAGGCGCAGGCTGTTCGATACCACGCTCACCGAGCTGAAGGCCATCGCCGCACTGGCAAGCACAGGGCTCAACAGCAGGCCGAATGCAGGGTACAGCACGCCGGCCGCGATGGGAATGCCGATGACGTTATAGACGAACGCCCAGAACAGGTTCTGTTTCATGGTGCGCATCGTCCGGCGGGACAGCTGGATGGCCTGCGCGACACCCTGCAGGTCACCGCGCATGAGTGCAATGTCCGCCGCCTCGACGGCGACGTCCGTGCCCGTGCCGATCGCGATGCCGACGTCGGCCGCCACGAGCGCGGGACCATCGTTGATCCCGTCGCCCACCATGGCCACCACGCGCCCCTCCCCCTGCAGCCGCCGAAGCTCGGCGACCTTGCCCTCGGGCAGCACGCCTGCCACCACGTGATCCACGCCCGCCGCCTTCGCGATCGCATCCGCGGTACGCTGGTTGTCCCCCGTGAGCATCACGACGTGCAGCCCCATCGCATGCAGGCGCGCGATGGCGTCGCGCGAGCTCGCACGCACGGGATCGGCGACCGCCAGCACGCCGGCGAGCTGCCCGTCCACGGCGACGTACATCGCCGTCTTCGCGTCTGCGGACATCCGGTCTGCATCCGCACGCAACGGCGCGACGTCCACGTGCTGCTCCCCCATGAGCCGATCGTTGCCCACCAGCACCACTCGGCCATCCACCACCGCCGTGACACCGCGGCCGGTGAGCGATTCGAACTGCGCCGCCGGGCGGACGACGACGCCCTTCTCCTTCGCGTGCCGCACGATGGCGTCCGCGAGCGGATGCTCGCTCGATCCTTCCACGGAAGCGACGAGCGCCAGGACGTCGTCGGCCGAGTGCGCCGCGCCCGCGGCGGTGACGAGGTCGGTGACGGTGGGCTTGCCTTCAGTGATGGTGCCGGTCTTGTCGAGCACCACGGTGTCCAGGTCGCCCGCGCGCTGCAGCGCCTCGCCACCCTTGATGAGCACTCCCAGTTCGGCGCCGCGGCCCGTGGCCACCATCACGGCCGTGGGGACGGCAAGGCCCATCGCGCATGGACACGCGATGATGAGTACCGCGACGGCGGCAGCGAACGCTCGCACCGACGCGGCGCCCGCGATGCCGCCCGTGGCATGCACGATGAGGAACCAGCCGACGAACGTCGTGACGGCCAGGCTCATCACCACGGGCACGAACACCGCGCTCACGCGGTCGGCCAGCGCCTGCATGGGCGCGCGCGAGCCCTGCGCGTCGCGCATGACCTTCACGATCTGCGCGAGCACGCTGTCCGCGCCGAGCGTCGTCGCGCGGTAACGGAACGCGCCGGTGCCGTTGATGGTGCCGCCGATGACGCGGTCGCCTGTCGTCTTCTTCACGGGCAGCGACTCGCCGGTCAGCATGGATTCATCCAGCGCGCTGGAGCCGGACACGATCTCGCCGTCCACCGGGATGCGCTCCCCCGGACGGACGACGACGGTGTCGCCTGCCTTTACTTCCTCGATGGGTACGTCCACTTCGGCGGCGTCGCGCGCGATGCGCGCTGTCTTCGGCTGGAGTTGCGCGAGCTTGCGCAGTGCGGTCGACGTCTGGCGCTTCGCGCGCGCCTCGAAGGCGTTGCCCGTGAGGATGAGCGCGATGATGATGATCACCGCCTCGAAGTAGACGTCTGGCTGGACACCGCCGCGCAGGAAGAACCCAGGCGCGACGGTGGCGATGACGGAATAGATGAAGGCCGCGCCGGTGCCCACCGCGACGAGCGTGTCCATGCTGGCCGCATGGTGCCGGAAGGCGGACCAGGCCCGCACGTAGAAGTGGCGGCCGGCCCACGACATGACGGCGAGCGAGAGGACGAGCAGGATCCACGCGGACGCCGCGTGGTTCATGCCGACCATCGCGGGCATCGAGATCACCATCGCGACCGCGCCGATGATGCCGGTGATGATCGCCTTGCGACGCAGATCGGAGAACTCCGCTGACGTGGCCTCATCGCGCGCTGCCTGCTCCTCGAACGCCGTGCGATTGGGCACCGGCAGCTCGGCGCCATAGCCCGTCGAGCGGATCGTCTCCACGAGCGCATCGGGATCGGTGGTCGCCGGGTCGTAGGCGACCGTCGCGTTGCCCATCATGAGGTTCACCGATGCGTCCTCGACACCCGGCAGCTTGCTGAGTGTGCGCTGGACGCGGCCTTGGCAGGCCGCGCACGTCATGCCCGACACGGGGATGACGATCTTCTCGCGCGCGGTGGCCGTCATTCCGCCACCAGCTTGCCGTGCAGCATGCCCATGCCGCAGGTGAACTCGTACGTGCCCGCGGCGGGCGGCGTCACGTCCACCGTGGTGGTCTTGAACGCGGGAAGGAACGTGCGGAGCCCGAACGAGGGAAACACCACTTCCTCAGAGCAGCTCGCGGTTTCCTGCCGGTCGAAGAGCAGACGCACGGGTTGGCCGGCGGCCACGCGGATGGTGGCGGGTTCGTAGCCGCCGTGCACGGTGATGTGGACCTCCGGCCGCGCGCCGCCCGTTGCGGTGGCGACGGCCGCTGGTGTCCTGCGCTGCGCAAGGAAGAAGTACCAGTTGATCCAGGCGACGGCACCGAGTCCCGCTGCGATCACCAGCCAGTCGGTGGCGTTCATTGTGTCGCTTCACGGTCCGGCGTCAGGCGTGCCGGGTAGCCCGCTGCCGCGAGTGCCGTGGTGGCAAGTCCAAGGATGGCGGCACGATCTCCCGCGCCGAGGGTGAGCGTTGCGCTTCCCACGGTGACGTGCGCGTGCTCGATACCGTGGATACCGTCCAGCACCTTCCGGACTCGTGCGACGCAACCGCCGCAGCTCATTCCATTGATGGCGAGGCCGATCGTGTGTGTGGCCGTATGCGCGTGCGTCATCCTGACTCCGGGATCTGGTGTGGCGAGGTGTGATACCCCCCGTGGGTATAAGTGTATATACCCCCTCACCCTATGTCAACCCAGTATCATCCAGCGCGCGCTCCTGTCACCCTGAGCGTCCTCCTGTCATCCTGAGCGTCCTCCTGTCATCCTGAGCGTCCTCCTGTCATCCTGAGCGTCCTCCTGTCATCCTGAGCGGAGCGAAGGATCTGCTTGTTGGGCCGGTCGAAAAGCAGATCCTTCGCTGCGCTCAGGATGACAAATAGCGCTGCGCTCAGGATGACAAATAGCGCTGCGCTCAGGATGACAAATAGCGCTGCGCTCAGGATGACAAATAGCGCTGCGCTCTGGATGACAGATGTCTCTGCGCCTGGCGCTCGAGATGTCAGCGGCCGCGCAAAGACCGCGCGTACTGGCCCGGCGTCTCACCAAAGGCCTGACGGAACACCTTTGTGAAATGCGATTGGTCCGCAAAGCCGGCGTCGAGCGCGATGATCGAGAGCGGGCGTTTGCCGGCCGCCACCTCAACGCGCGCACGCTCGATGCGCCGTTTGCGAACGTAGTTGGCCACGGTTGTTCCGTGGTAACGCCTGAACGTGCGGAGCAGGTGCGAGGCATGCACACCGGCAACGGCAGCGAGCTCCTCGACAGACGGCGGCACCGCGACAGATGCTTCGATGGCCTCTTCCACCGCAATGAGCCAGCGCGGTCGCGTACGCTCACCGCTTGCCTTGATGCGCGACAAGTCCGTGATCAGGAGAAGCAATGCACCCTCGATGGCAAACTGCGAGACCGCGTCCTGTTGTCGCAGCTCGGTGCGCACCCGGGACGCCCACGCGACCGCTGTGTGGTTCTGCACCAGCTGCGGCACGTTCGGCAGCGGTGCGTTCCCCGCGGCCACACGGGAAAACCACGAGTCCGAGAACTGCATGTTGAGCCAGCGGCCCGCGTTGCGGAAGACATGGCCATGCATCTCGTACGCAGGGGTGAACAGGAGCGTCTGCGCGGCGAGGTCGCGTGATCGCCCGCGGTGCTCCTCCGTCGAGTCGCCGCTGAGGACGAGCGTCAGGAGAGCGGAGTCGTGCGCGTGCGGCTTCACGATCGTACCGGGGGCGTAGGTGCTCTCCGCGATCGACACACCCTCATACGCCTGCGTGTGCGCGGGCGCTCCAACAAAGTGGCCGAGCTTGATCGCGTCGTTCACGTGATCCCTGGTGGGCAGGACCGAGTCGGGCGTGGAGGGCCAGGCGACAAGAAGTCCCCGAATTGTACCAGAATGCTCTGGGAGTGCTATAGGGAGAGGCCAGATGGCGCGAGGTTACGCGTGAAGCTCAACATGAACCTGCTGTTCATTGGCGCCTCCGCGCGCGCCCAGTCAACACGGCGCACCAAGGGAAAGGTGCCAGCCGCTGCGGGCGACGGCATGAACGACCGCTGCGCGCGTGCAGGACCCGTGTTGTACCACATCCGGACAAATACCATCAAGGAGGAACGATCCATGTCAGACACAGAAGCCATCACCGTTGTCATGGACAGAATGCGCGGCGGCCATCGCGTCGGGTACGAGGCTGCGTTGAACGCCGCGTGACGACGAACACACTCGAGGTCGGAATGGTACTGTTTCCTGGCCTCACACAGCTGGACCTGACGGGTCCGTACGAAATCTTCGCCAGAATGCCCAACACGACGGTCTCCCTGCTCGCTGCCACCGGGCACCCGGTGCGGAGCGAGTGGGGCATGACCATCACACCGGACCAGACGTTCGCCGAGTGCGGACAGCAGGATATGCTGTGCGTCCCGGGCGGGTGGGGGGTGAACGCACAGCTCGAGAATGCCGAGATGCTGGCGTTCCTGCGCGGTCAGGCGGATGGATTGCTGTACCTCACATCGGTCTGCAGTGGCGCCTTGTTGCTGGGCGTGGCGGGTCTACTGCGTGGATATCGCGCTACCACGCACTGGATGTCGCTCGACATGCTGCATCTCGTGGGCGCGGTGCCGGTGGAGGAACGGGTGGTGATTGATCGCAATCGCATCACTGGCGGCGGCGTCACCGCCGGGATCGACCTTGCCCTCGTTCTCGCAGCGGAACTGTTCGGGCCGCACGTGTCACAGGAAATACAGCTTGCGACGGAGTATCAGCCGAACCCCCCGTTCGCGAGCGGCTTGCCATCGACGGCTACGCCTGCGGTGCGTGATGCGGTGCTGATCCGCTCGGAGCGGGGTCTGCAGGAACGCCGTGCAATCGTCGAGCGAGCTGCGTTGCGGTTACGATAGGTCTGTCGTCCCGAGCCACGAGCGATGGACCTGCACCTGGCGCATCGAGAGCAACTGCGATGGCGCGAGGGCGTGACAAGCAGCAAGGCGGAACAGACGGCAGGAAAGCGTGCTGACGTACCCAGGTGAAGGATGCGACAAGACATGGTGCTAGAGCGCCGGTGGCAGCAACAATGCTGCGGGTGTTGCGACCGGGTCCGCAGCGCGCGCGCGCAGGAACGCGACGATTTGCCGGCGCTCGGCGGCAGACAACTTGAGTGAGTGCAACTCGGTGGTGCCAAGCGGCGCGCGGGGAGCGCGATCGTAGTGCGCGACGTCGTCGTCGAGCGTCGCGAATTGGCCAGCGTCCATGTAGGGCGCTCGGCGGCTGACGTTGCGGAGCGAGGGTGTCTTGAAGGAGCGTGTCAGCAGGGCGGTGGCACTGTCAGCGTAGCGGAGCTCAGCACACGCCTGAGGTGACGGCGCGCCAGCACTGACGTCGCTGTAACGCCCTTGGGCGAGGCGATGTCGGCAGCCGGCACAGGCCCCGAGTAATGGGCACATCCCACCGTCGCGGCCAGTACGAGTGCGACCGCGGCCATCGACGCGCGAGTGAATGCGGAACTGGACATAGCGTGTGCGATCCTGAGGTCGCGTGCTGGAGTGAGGAAGCATTCGCAACATCGCGCTCAATCGAGCGACGCTATAGCACCGGGTGTGCGTTTTGGTACTTTCGCGTCGCGAGTTCCGGAACAGCCGCGACGCGCGGGATCAGCGACCGCGAAGGCAATCTCGAGGGCCCGGCGTACCAAAATGCTCGCTGCGTGCTAGAACGCCGGGGCATCGGCGGGCGATGTTACCGGCACAGTCTCGTTCAAGAGCGAAGCACGACATCGACGGATGTCGAGTGATTATCACGCCCCGTCCAGCGCGCCGCCGTCCATTGGCGCGCCTACCCTCGTACCAGGAGTCATCATGTTCGCGTCATCGCAGTTGAAGGCCGCCGCGCTGGTCCTCGTGTTCGCGGCATCCGCGGCCGCGCAGGACAGCACCGCGACGACGACATCGTCGCCGCTCGACCGCATGCTCGCGGCCACGACCGGCAGGGGGTCACTGACCTTCTCCGTCATCCAGGGCCGTCCGCAGGGTGCGTTCGGCGACAACATCGGACGCGGCTACGGCGCGGGAGGCGCCTACCTGTTTCGCCTGGACCGCGCAGGCATCTGGAGCGTGCGCACCGACGTCGGCATCGTACGCTACGGGGACGAGTCGAGGCAGACCCCGCTGAGCGAGACCGTTGGCGGCCGAGTGCTCGTGGACGTCACGACGGCGAACTACATCGTGCCGGTGACCATCGGGACGCAACTGGCGTGGCCGCGTGGCGCCTTCCGGCCGTACGTGAATGCCGGCGTCGGCGGGCAGGCCTTCTTCACGGAAAGCACCGTGGGCGGCGTCGCGCAGGCCGGCGCCATCGCGGGCACGACGAACCACTCGTCACTGGCCGCAGCGTGGGCGCTCGGCGGCGGCGCATCGATGCCGCTGGTCATCGGCAGGACGCCGGTCGCGCTCGACGTGGGCGTCCAGTACCTGCGCGGAGGCAACACGCAGTACCTCGGACTCGGCAGCATCACCGACCTTCCGGGCGCGCGCATCGCCATCACGCCGCTCGAGAGCACGACGCACATGATGGTCGTGCGCATCGGTGCCCGCATCGGGCGCTGAATTGCCGGGGGGAGCGTCGGCCGCGTACGGAGCCGTGCCGGTAGCAACTGCGGTGACGCGTTGCCTCGTCGCGAGACGGACAACGCGCTCACCAACGCAACGGACAGCGCGCGCCCCCGATCGTGTCATCCTGAGCGCATGCGAAGGATCTGCTCCTCATGCATCTCAGCCGCTCCACTCAGGACCAGGTCGCCCGGGTGTGCACGGAGTTGCGACGCAGGTGGACGGATCACTGTACTGCAGGATCACCAGGGCGCGCGGCGCCCCGAACGGAACGAGGTTGAAGATGTTCTCTCATGCTGCTGCGCTGCGTCAGTTCGAAGCGCCGGCGCGCACGCGCCAACGGGGCGAGCGGCGCTCGCACAACGGGACGTACCCGGCGAAGGTGATTGCGGCTTCCTCGATTGCCGTCGGCGCCACGCAGTCGTGGCTTGTACGCGTCGCGGCCCCGCGGCAGGGGGGGGCGCATGCAATGCTGCACGTGACAGCATGGATGCCGGACTCCGGCGACGTTGCGCACACGGTCTTCTGGCATGTCCCTGACACGAGGCATTCCGCATGATCGCCGTCACTCCCCTCAGGAGCGCGCTCGGCATCATCGCGTGCGGACTGGCGTTGCTGTCGCCCGCTTCCGCGTTGGCGACGAATGGCGCGCGCGCGACCGCGAAGACCACGGATGCGGCGGATACCCTTCGCGCCGACACGAGGCCTGTCGTGGCCATCGTGGGCGATTCCGCTGGCGCCGAGCTCACCGATCTCGTGGTCCCGCGTGCGACGCTCGCTTTGTCCGGGGTGGCTCGTGTGATTACGGTGTCTTCCGCGTGGGCGGCCATCCCCCTGGTGCCCGGAAAGCTGCGCCTCGCACCGGACATGACGTTCGCGCACTTCGATTCCGTATACGCGCCTGGCGCGGCGTACGTGATCGTGCCGGCACTCGTGGATCGGGACAACCCCGCCGTCCGTGCATGGCTGCGCGAGCAGGCCCGCCGGGGCGCCACGATCGTCTCCATCTGCGACGGTGCGTGGACGGTGGCGGGCGCCGGCCTGTTCGACGGCCGCCGGGCAACGAGTCACTGGCACTCGTTGCCAGGTCTCGCGGAGAAGTATCCCGGCACCACGTGGGTGCGCGATGCGCGGTACGTGCAGGACGGGCGTCGCATCTCGACGACCGGCGTGAGCGCGTCGCTGCCCGTGTCGATCTACCTCATCGCGCAGATCGCGGGCCGCGACGTCGCCGACTCGATTGCGCGCCTGATCGGGGTGACGGCGTGGGATCCCACGCATCACACTGCCGATTTCGCTGTGACGAAATGGATGTATGTGAAGGGCGCGCTGAACTACCTCGCCTGGTGGCGACACGATCCCATCGCCGTGCCAGCCCGCGATGGGGTGGACGAGATCGCGCTCGCGCTCACGCTGGACGCCATTCCGCGCACGATGCGTGGGCGGCCCTTTGTCCAGCTGGACAGCGGGACGACCGTGACAGGGCGGCAGGGCCTGCGCTTCGTCGTCGAGCCCGGGCCGCGGTCGGTGGACGCGGGCGTGAAGGTGATCCGGCTGCCCGGCGCGACGGTCCCCCCGGTGGACGCGCTCCGCGACGTTATCGCCAGGATGCGCGAGTGGTACGGTTCGGACGCGGCGACGCTCATCGAGATGGGGATGGAGATTCCGCCGCGCGAGCGATGATTGGTACCTCTGTCATCCTGAGCGGAACTTCTCCTTGTCATCCTGAGCGGAGCGAAGGATCTGCTTGTGGCGCCGGCGAAAAGCAGATCCTTCGCTTCGCTCAGGATGACAAATAGCGCTTCGCTCAGGATGACAAATGGCGTTGCGCTCAGGATGACAAGGGTTGCTGCGCTCAGGATGAAGGGATCACGGCATCCCGGCGGCGCCGAGCGCGGCGCGACCACCCACCACCGGAATGGCGAACGACGAGTGCGCGAGATCGACCGTGAGCTGCGTGCCGGGCTTCGGCCACAGCGTGAACTCGCGATCGCTCGACATGATCATCACCGCCAGCCGCTTGCCCGCCGGCACGAACTCGTCGTCGGGCTGGAGGTCGAAGGTGAGGTCGTAGAACCGGCCCGGCACGAGCAGCTCGCCGGGAATCTTCGACGCGTAGTTGCCGCCGTGCGTGAGTGATCGGTAGTTCTGGATGTCCGCCCACCCGCGCGTGATCACACCCGCCTGGCTCGACGAGCCCACGTGCGTCGTGTCGTACGGCAGCATCACGAGCCACACGCTGAGGTTCGCCGCCGGCGCGCTCGACGAGATCTGCAGCGTCACGCGCGGCGTGCCGGAGATGTGCACGGTGTCGCTGAGGATCGGCGTCGCGTACAGCAGCCGGTGCGACGACTGGTCCATGCCCGCATAGGCGCCGCCCGTCAGGCTCACGTCGTCCACGAGTGCATCGCTGCCACCGGATGCCGCCGAATACGAAAGTGCGGCAACGCTGGTGCCGCCCCCTGTGGGATGCAGGATCACGGGGACCGAACCCGGCACGGGGAACGACGCGAAGGGACGCGGCGGCAGCGCGGGACGGAAACGACCGCGTGCACGCGCGAAGATCATCGTATCCACACCCGCCGCCGCAAACGCCGCCTGCTGCTTCGCCGCTTGCTCGGCCACGATCGACGCCGGCGCCTGCGCGGCATTGTCCTGCACGATCCACACGGGCGGATCCGTCTCCACGCCGTTGGCGACGCCGTACAGGTAATGGCTGAACCAGCGGTTCAGCAGGTCGACGGGCGGGTTGCCGCCGTGGCCGCCCTGGTGCAGGTACATCGACACCGGCAGTCCGCGCGCCTTCATCTCGTCGTAGATGCGCACGCTGTGCTCGGGCACGACGTTGTAGTCGTTCAATCCGTGCGCGAGCAGCACGGCCGCATGGATGGTGGCGACGTGCGGCAGCAGGTCGCGCGACGCCCAGAAATCGTTGTAGTCGCCGGACGCGCGATCCTGTCCCTTCGCGCCGGCGAAGATGCCGCCCCTGTACAACGCCTCACAGTTCGCGCGGCCCAGCGTGTCGCCGCTCGCGATGAAGTCGTAGAGGACGTCCACATCCTCGCCGAGATAGCCGCCGGGCGACCGCACGAGCCCATTGCTGCGGTAGTAGTGGTAGTACGACGTGTTCGGTGACACCGGCACGACCACCTCGAGCCCCGCGACGCCCGTCGTCGCCGCGGCGAGCGGCAGCGTGCCTTCGTACGACGTCCCGATCATGCCCACCTTGCCCGTGGACCACGACGTCGCCTTCACTTCCTCGTCGTCCGTCTCGGTGGTGTAGCCCTTCGCCCGCCCGTTGAGCCAGTCGACGACGAACTTCATCGGCGCGCGCTCCGGATAGTCGCCCACGGTGGGGCAGCCCTGCGAGCGGCCGGAGCCGGGCGCCTCCGAGTGCACGACGGCGAAGCCGCGCGGCACCCACTCGTTGACCAGTACGTTCGAGATGCGCGAGCGTGTTCCGTTGAACGCCGGATTGTTCATGCGCCCGCGCGCCTCGGGCGTGGCGCCGAGCTCCTGTTGCACGTTCCAGTTCACCTGGCCGCGCGCCGTGCCGGCGTAGTACGGACTCGCGCCGTACAGCACGGGAACCTTGAGCCCCTCGGTGTCGGTCTGCCGCGGCCGCGTGACGTCCACGTGGATGCGATCTGGATTGCCGTCGTGGTCGGAGTCGAAGTCGGTGGCGACCCACAGCTCCTGCCGAATCCAGGTGCTGGAGTCCTGGAAGGCAGGAACGACCTGCGCCATGCCGTTCACGAACATGGGCTGCGCCGATTGTGCGCCGGCGTGGGAAGCAGCGAGCGCTGCAAGGGCGACGACGAGCGCGCGGGAGATGGCGACGGGATGTCTCATGCCCGGATTGTAAGAATCGGCCTTCGAGTTCGCGAGTGAGAACGTACCGCCCGGGCCCGGCGCCGGCCACGGTGGCGCTATCGCGCGCGCGCAGCCCGCACCGGAGGAATCAGGACTGTAAGACTGCCCCCTCGACATCGGGCCTGTCGAGCGGCACGGTGAACGTGAACGTCGTTCCCTCGCCCGGCACGCTCGCGACGTCGATCGTGCCGCCATGCGCCTCGACGATCCCCTTCGCGATGGCCAGACCGAGCCCTGCGCCGCCGCGCCGCGCTCGGCGCGATTGCCAGAACCGGTCGAACACGTGTTCCACCTCGTCGGCGGCGATGCCGGGACCCGTGTCGGTCACCACGAAGCGCGTGACCCGGTCGTTGCTCGCGACGCGCACCGCGATCAGGCCGCCTTCCGGCGTGAACTTCACGGCATTGCCGATGAGGTTCGAGAAGACCTGGAGCATCCGCTCCCTGTCGATGGCCAGGACCGGAAGCGCCGGCGGCACGTCGAACTCGAGGCGCTGCAGCTTCTCCGCCGTCTCCGCGGCGAACATCTCGCGCACGTCGTCGAGCAGCATCGCGACGTCGAGCGGCTGCAGATCGACAGTGAGGCGCCCCGCGTCGATGCTCGTGACGTCGAGCAGGTCCTGGATCAGCCGCTTCATGCGGTCGCTCGCCCGCCGGATGATGCCGTAGTACTTCGTCCGCTCCTCGGGCGCGAACGTCTCGTCCATGAGGAGGTCCGTCGTCATCTGGATCGTGCCGACCGGATTGCGCAGGTCGTGCGCGACGATGGCGGCGCGGGCGGCGGCGTACAGCCGCGCGTTGTCCAGCGCGGTCGCCACGCGGCGCGACAACTCCTCGGCAAGCGCGGCGTCGGCGGGATCATGCTGCCGGAGGAGGTGTCGCGACACGAACAGGATGGCGCCCAGGGTGTGGCCGCGGGACTGCAGCGGGAGCAGCATCCCGCCGATGGACCCGTGCGCCTTGAGCTGGGCGATCTGCTCGGGCGCGAACGTACGAAGCGCATAGAGCAGCAGCTCGTCCGCCTCGAAGCGGAGCGCCGCGCTGCCCGTGCGAATGACCTCGCCGATGCCCCCTGACTCCGTGATCGTGGGGTGATACTCCTCGAACAACCGCTGCATCGCCTCCGCAAGCACGGGGTCCGAGTGTGCGATGCTGGCCAGGCGGATCGTGTCGTCCCGCTCGCGGACGAAGATCACGCACCAGTCGGCCAGCCGCGGAATGAAGAGACCGACCGCCTCGCTGATGGTCGTGTCGTAATCCAGCGACGAGGCGAGGACGCGGCCGGCCTCACTGAGCAGTTGCTGCGCTTCCTCGGTGCGACGGAGCGCGCCGACGTCCACGAACATCGCGCTCACTCCCATGATGTCGCCGTCGCGGTCGAAGGCAGGCGCGGCCGAGACGGCGAGGGTCGCGGTGTATCCGTTGCCGAGCTCGAACACCAGGTCGCGCGCCACGACGAAGTCGCCGCGGAGCGCGTCGTGAAACCAGCCAGCGCTGCGATTCTCATGGCCCGAACCGGACGCGGATGCGGGAGTGACGAGGTCCGCGAACACGTTTCCGATGACCTGTTCCGCGCCGGGGCTTTGCCGGAGGATGCGCCCCTCGGGATCGAAGAAGACGAGCGCGAACTTGTCCGGAGTCACCTCGGGCGGCAGCGTTTCGCGGTCGCCCGGCTTCGCGGATTCCTGGACGTCCAGCAGCTGGCTCATTGGGTCATTCATACGGTGTCGTTACGAAGCTGTGCCGATCAATATGTGCGGCGCGGCGACCTGGCGCTCGAGGTCTCGCGACGGCGCGGCGCGATGCCGACCTCTGCCGAATCAGTACGGCAGGAGTTCCTCATGCCGCCTCGGCGAATGTGCAATGGCAGAGGTCGATTTTTGTCGGTGGCGGCGGTGATGATCGCGGTGGATGACTCCTGACGGGATTGCCAACCATTCCGCGCCTGCATTTCTTGGCGTTCTCGGCGGCTCGATCTCCCGCGAGTCTTGACCGCCAGGAATCACGCCGGGGCTGCTCCCGGAAGTTCACGATGCCGAAGTTCACAGGAGGCGCATGTTCCGACGTCCTGCAACACAGTCTCGCAGCTCTCGGCATGCCGGCATCTGCGCCGGACTGCTGGCGATGTGCGCCGGCGTTCCGACCGCCGGTGCCCAGGTCGTCGCACCAGCACCCGCGTCGCAGAACCCGTCGCCGATGACGGAAACGACCCGCGCGCACGAACGGCTCACCGCCAGGCCGCTCGGCGGCATCACGCGGTCGTTCCCCGGGCCGGCGGGCAAGCCCGTGGACCTCTGGATCTCCGACGGCGCCCGCACCGCCGACGCGTTCGACCTCGTCGTGCACTTCCTCGGCGCCGCATGGCTGCCGGAGCAGGCCGTCGCCGCGCTTGGCGGCAACATGGTGGCGGCCGTCGTCAACCTCGGTGCCGGATCGGGCGCGTACCAGCGGCCGTTCACCGATCCCGCGACGTTCGACTCGCTCCTCGCCGGCGTCGTGGCCGAGGTCGCGTCGGCGACGGGGAGGCCGGAGCGTATCGCGCGACTGACGCTCGTCGGCTTCTCGGCGGGACACGGCGCGGTGCGCATCATCCTGCGCGAGCCGCGGCATTTCGCGCGCATCGATGCGGTGCTGCTGCTCGATGGGATGCATACGTCGTACGTGCCCGAGGGCGGCCAGCTCGCCACCGGCGCGTCGCTCGACACCACCAACCTCACGGCGTTCGCGGAATTCGCGCGGGCCGCGACGCGCGGCGAGAAGCGCTTTCTCGTCACGCACTCCGAGATCTTCCCCGGCACCTTCGCCAGCACGACGGAAACCGCAGACTGGCTGCTCCACGCGCTCGGCCTGAGCCGCACGCCGGTACTCAAGTGGGGACCGCGCGGCATGCAGCAGCTGAGCGAGGCACGCGCCGGCGGGTTCGAGTTGCTCGGCTTCGCCGGCAACGCCGCACCGGATCACATCGACCAGCTGCACGCCATGCCGGAGATGCTCGCCCGCCTGCTCACCGGCTTGCCACCTGCGTCGCGGTAGCGTAGCTCATGACATGAGCAACGAGCCCGCTGCCCCACTCACGAGCCCCGGCGTGTACTTCCCGCCGCCGTTCTACTTCTTTGGCGGCCTGATCGTGGGGTGGCTGCTGGATCGCTACGTCGTCCCGCTGCGCCTGCCCGGCATGCAGTCCACGCCTGCCACGTTCTTCGCCGGCCTGCTCGTGGGCCTCGGGGTCGGGCTCGCGGTGTGGGGGATCACGACGTTCAAGCGCGCGCACACCGCGATCATTCCGCACCGCGGCGCGAGTCAGCTCGTCATCGTCGGCCCGTACGGCTTCACGCGCAATCCCATGTACACCGGAATGACGATTGCCTATCTCGGCGTTACGGGCCTGGTCGGCAGCGTGTGGCCGCTGCTCTTCCTGCCGGTGGTCATCGCAATCGTGGTGGTCCGCGTGATCCGGCGTGAGGAGCGTTACCTCACCGACGCTTTCGGGGCCGGGTATGTCGCGTATTGCCGCCAGGTGCGACGCTGGCTGTAATCCCCCCCTTTGTCATCCTGAGCGTATCCTCCCCCTTGTCATCCTGAGCGCATCCTCCCCCTTGTCATCCTGAGCGCATCCTCCCCCTTGTCATCCTGAGCGCATCCTCCCCCTTGTCATCCTGAGCGCATCCTCCCCCTTGTCATCCTGAGCGCAGCGA
>JBBRZK010000086.1:0-19401 GCA_038236775.1 Gemmatimonadales bacterium | reverse complement strand
CTGCTCGCGCGCGAGCGCGTGGCGCTGCATCGCGCGATTGCGGCTGCCATCGAGCAAAGCCACGCGGGTGCGGCGCACGACGCGGACGACGTCCTCGCCTACCACACCTTCGAGGCCGGCATGTGGCCGGAGGCGCGCCGCTTCGCCCTGCGTGCGGCGCAGCACGCGCTGGACGTGAGCGCACCGCGCGAAGCCCTCCAGCAGTTCGAACGCGCCGTCGCCGCCACGGTGCAGGCGGGTCGTCAGCCCGAGCCCGCGCTACTCGTTGCCCGCGGGCGCACCCACGAGACCCTCGGTGCCTTTCCGCAGGCCAATGACGACTTCCTCGCGGCGCTCGAGGCGGCACGCGCCGACGGCGACCGCCACGAGGAATGGTCCGCGCTGCACGTGCTGGGCATGCTGTGGGCAGCGCGTGACTATGAGCGCGCCGGCCAGTATCGCCGCGATGCGCTCGATGTCGCGCGCGCCCTCGGAGACCCGTCGCTCGTCGCGCGCAGCCTCAACCGCGTTGGCAACTGGTCGGTGAACCGCGAGGATCCGCACGCCGGCATTCCGCATCACGAGGAGGCGCTCGCCATCTTCGAGCGCGCCGCCGACCGGCGCGGCGTGGCCGAAACGGTGGACCTGCTCGCGATGGCGCATCACATGGCGGGTGCGCAGGAAACCGCCATCCGCCTGTACGAACGGTCGCTGGAGTTGTTCACGGCGCTCGACGATCGGCGTGGCCTCGCGAACGCGCTCGCGGTGCTGATGATCTGCGGACCGAGCCACCAGACGTCAGGCGGGCCGCCGCACGAATGCGCGGGTGCGGATGCGCTGCTCGCCAGCGAGCGGGCCACGAAGATCGCCCACGAGATCGGCTGGCGCGCCGGCGAGGCATTTTCGCGCCTGATGCTCGCGGACTGCCTCGCGTGGCGTGGAGAGTACGCGCGCGCCCTGCGTTGTGCGCGCGAGTCGCTGGCGATCGCGGAGGAAATCGAGCACCTCGAGTGGCAGTGCGGCGCGCAGCGCATGCTGGGCATCATCGCGCTCGACCTGTTCGACCTGCCGGAGGCCATCGCTCGACTCGACGTGGCACACGACATCGCCAGGCGGCTCGGCTCCACCAACTGGATCCGCATGAGCGGCGCGCCGCTCGCCATCGCACGCGTGCGCAGCCGCGACCTGCCCGGTGCCGCGGCCATCCTCGACGAGATGGATCGCCTGGTGGCGCCGGCGCCGGACCGGACGCGCAGCCGCCGGACCATCGGCGGCGGATTCCTCGTGCTCGCGCAGGCCGAGCTCGCCCTGGCGCGTGGCGATCTCGATGGCGCGGTGGCGATGATCACCAGCGACGAAGCCGCGTCCACGCCACGCGCGGCCCTGCTGCGCGGGGCCGCGCTGGCGGGACTGGGCCGCGGCGAGGAGGCCATGGCCGTCATGGCCTCCGGCCGCGAGACGGCGCTTCGTCACGGCGGTGGCTCGCTCGCCTGGCGCTTCGACGCCGCGATCGGGGCCGTGCACCTCGCCGAGCGCCGGAGGCTCGAGGCGCGGCGTGCGTTCGACGCCGCGCGGTCCGCCGCCGCGGCGCTCGTGGCCGACGTGACCGACGTGGCGCTGCTCACGGCGTTCCGTGCGGGGATGGACGACGAGGCACCACCTCCCCCCGAGCGCACGGCGGGGCAGGCGGCGCGAGCGGAGTTCGGCGGGCTCACGCGCCGCGAGCGCGACGCCGCAGCGCTCATTGCCCAGGGCAAGTCCAACCGCGCCATCGCCCGCGCGCTCGGCATCGGCGAGCGCACTGTGGAGAGCTACGTCGCCGCGGCGTTGGCCAAGCTGGAGTTCACGTCGCGCGCGCAGATCGCCGTGTGGGCCGCGGAGCAGGGGCTCGTCGAGGCTGTGCGCGAGCGGCACTGACCCGTACACCACGTGGATTTCTCCGTACTCTCCCCGGGTTTGCCTGGATCGCGCGCCATAGAATGACGATCACGCAGCCCCACCGGCGCCGACGCCGGCCTTCCGATGCCCACTGCCTGGAGACCATCAACCATGCGATTCCTGTCCACCGCCGCCCTGCTGCTCACCCTGTCGGCCGGCGCACTGCCCGCCCAGCAGCACTCCGCCCCGGACCTCACGTGGGGACCGGCGCCCGCCATCTTCCCTCCCGGCGCCCAGATGGCCGTGATGCAGGGTGATCCGGGCGGTACCTCGCTTTTCACCGTGCGCCTGCGCATGCCGAACGGGTACAAGATCCCGCCGCACACGCATCCCACCGACGAGCACGTCACCGTCATCAGCGGAAACTTCGATGTCGGCATGGGCAATACGATGGAGAAGAAGGGGATGATCGCGCTCAAGGCCGGCGGTTTCATCACGGCGCCGGCCCACGCTGCGCACTATGCCATGGCGCGCGGGCAGACCGTGGTGCAGGTCCACGCGATGGGGCCGTTCGCGATGACGTACGTGAACCCGGCCGACACCCCGAAGGCCGCTTCAGCGAAGTGATCGTGACGCACCACCAGCTTCCGGACACGACTGGCGCGCCGCACGCGCCGGTCGTGGTACCCGGCGCGGTCGACGGGGAGCGCGCCGCATCCACCGACTCCACAACGGGCCCGCAGATCGAGCGGCAACTCTGCCGCTGGCTCGCGGATCGCCTGGGCCTCCCGGCGGACGCAGGCGGCTACGTCACCGCCAGCGGCGCGATGGGTGTGTTCGTGGCACTCAAGGCCGCGCGCGATGCGCGAGCAGGCTGGTCCATCCGCGAGCTCGGCACGCGCGCCGGTCCACCGCTCGCCTGCTACGCAACGGACGCCACGCACCCGCTCGGCGCCCATGCGGCCGACATGCTCGGCTCCGGACGCGAGGCGGTGCGCGTCGTCCCGTGCGACGCCGACGGCTGCATGGACGCCGCTGCGCTGCGGTCGGCCGTCACGCGCGATGTCCGAAACGGCTTCCAGCCCGTGGCCGCCCTCGTCGCGGGGGATCCATCGTCGCGTCGAACCGAGCGCGCACTCGACGCTGTCGCCGACGCATGCGAGGCGACGGGACTGTGGATGCATGCCGAGGTCGTGCCGTTTTCCACGCCACCCGGTAGCACCCTGCGCGGCTTTCGGCGCGCCGATTCCGTCGGCATCGCGGCAGGCACCTGGCTGCACGTCACCCATGCCGGCGGCGTGATTCTCGTGCGCGACCCGGCAACGGTGGCCCGTGCGTTCGCGCTCGCTGCCGACGACGACGTCCCCGACGCGCGTGACCATCACCTCCGCATGCTCGGGTCTCCGTCCGCTCGCGACTTCCAGGCGCTCGAGGCATGGGTCGCGCTTCGCACCCGGTGGCCCGAGGCGTAGCGTAATCCGCCCCTCACGTCATCTTTCGTCCTTCACCGATCCACTGGAGGGACGATGACGGCACCCGGGCAGCTCACCGATCGCGCGGCGTGGAAGGCGCTCGTGTCGCATCACGCCACCATGCGCGACCGCCACCTGCGCGACCTCTTCGCCAGCGATCCGGACCGCGGCACGCGCCTCACCGCCAGCGCCGCCGGCCTCTACGTGGACTACGCGAAGCACCGCGTCACCGACGAAACGCTGCGCCTCCTCTTCCAGCTCGCCGCGGACTGCGGCCTCGCCGAGCGGCGCGCGGCGATGTTCGCGGGCGAGAAGATCAACATCACGGAGAAGCGCGCCGTGCTGCACGTCGCCCTTCGCGCGCCGAAGGGTACGCACATCGAGGTGGACGGTGCGGACGTCGTCCCCGGCGTGCACGAGGTGCTCGACCGCATGGCCGCCTTTGCCGACACGCTGCGCCGCGGCGCGTGGCTCGGGCACACCGGCCGCCGCATCCGCACCATCGTCAACGTCGGCATTGGCGGCTCCGACCTCGGCCCCGTGATGGCGTACGAGGCGCTGCGCCACTACAGCGATCGCGGCCTCACCTTCCGCTTCGTCTCCAACATCGACGCCACCGACTTCGTCGAAGCCACGCGCGACCTCGATCCGCAGGAGACGCTGTTCATCGTCTGCTCGAAGACCTTCACGACGCTCGAGACCCTCACCAACGCCCACACCGCCCGCGCGTGGTGCATCGCCGCGCTCCGTGACGAGAAGGCGGTGGCGAGGCATTTCGTCGCCGTGTCCACGAACGCGGAGGGCGTCGCGAAGTTCGGCATCGACACGGCCAACATGTTCGGCTTCTGGGACTGGGTCGGCGGCCGCTACTCGATGGATTCCGCCATCGGCCTCTCGACGATGCTCGCCATCGGGCCGGATGCGTTTCGCGAGATGCTCGACGGCTTTCACGACATGGACGAGCACTTCCGCACCGCGCCGCTCGAGCAGAACCTGCCGGTGATCATGGGCATGCTCGCGATCTGGTACGCGGACTTCTTCGACGCACACACCGTCGCCGTGCTGCCGTACGACCAGTACCTGAAGCGCTTTCCCGCGTACCTGCAGCAACTCACCATGGAGAGCAACGGCAAGCACGTCACCCTCGACGGCGCGCACGTGGCGACGGAGACGAGCCCCATCGTATGGGGCGAGCCGGGTACCAACGGCCAGCATTCATTCTACCAGCTCATCCATCAGGGCACGCGCCTCGTGCCGTGCGACGTGATCGGCTTTGCGCAGTCGCTGAACCCGGTCGGTGAGCATCACGACCTGCTCATGGCCAATGTGTTCGCGCAGGCGGAGGCGCTCGCGTTCGGGAAGACTGCCGACGAGGTGGCCGCGGAGGGCACGCCCGCGTGGCTCGTGCCGCACCGCGTGTTCGAGGGCAACCGGCCCACCACCACCATCCTCGCCGACCGGCTCACGCCGCGCATCCTGGGCTCGCTCGTCGCGCTGTACGAGCACAGCGTGTTCGTGCAGGGCGTGGTGTGGGACATCGACTCCTTCGACCAGTGGGGCGTGGAGCTGGGCAAGGCGCTCGCGCAGCGCATCGGCAAGGAGCTCGAGGCAGACGCGCCGCCGGCGAAGGGGCACGACAGCTCCACGACGGCGCTCATGCGGCGGTACATGGACCGCCGCGTGCCTCCGTCACCGCGCGCCAGGTGACGATGTACCGTTGACCCGCATGCTGGTCGCGCCACTCTCTCATCACGCTTCGAGGTTCAAGATGTCCACGCACATCCGCCTGTTGACCGGTGCCGCCCTGCTCGTCGTGCTGCCAGGCGCCTCGACCGCACAGGCCCCACTCGGCGCCTCGTGGGATTCGGTGGCGCAGGCCCTCAGGGCCCCGGGCAGCTTCTCCGGCGGGTACTACCGCTACAACCTCCCGCGGCGCGACATCACGCTCCGCTTGGGCGACGTCACCGTCGCGCCCTCGCTGGCGCTGGGTGCATGGGCAGGCTTCAGCGGAACGCCGGCGAACGCCATGGTCATGGGCGACCTCGTGCTCATCGCGGCTGAGCTCAAGCCCGTGCTCGCGGAGCTCACGCGCCAGCACATCGACGTGTCGGCGATTCACAATCACCTCGTCGGCGAGGAACCGCGCCTGGTGTACGTGCACTTTCACGGAGAGGGCCGCGCCGTTGACCTCGCGACGCGACTCGATGCCGTCGTCGCGCACACGGCGACGCCGCGCCCCGTCGCGGCCGCTGCGCCAAAGCCGCTGTCAATCGACACGACGATGGTCTTCAAGGCGCTCGGCACGTCCGGAAAGGCGCAGGGCGACGTGGCCCAACTGTCGTTCATCCTGGTGCCCGGCCGCGTGACCATGCACGGAAAGACGGTGGTGCCCGCGCTCGGATACGGCACGCCGGTAAACGTGCAGATGGTCAGCGCCACGCGCGCCGTCGCGACGGGAGACTTCGCCGTCGTCGGCGACAAGGTCAGCCCGGTGATCGGTGCACTGGCGAGCCACGGCATCACGGCCACAGCGGCGCACTCGCACTTGATCGGCGAGAGGCCGACGATCTACTACATCCACTTCTGGGCGGACGGCGCACCGGCCGATGTACTGCGGGGCCTGCGCGCCGCGGTGGACGCAGCGCGCTGACCCCGGCGCATCACGGCACGGGATGCTGGTACGGCGCCAGCTGCTCCTCCACCGTCTTCTTGTCGCCGACCACCACGATGGTCATCCGATCGGCCCTGATCTCGTCCTTCGCCAGCCGCTGCACGTCTGCCGGCGTCACGGCCGACACGCGCCCGACGTACGTCGAGACGTAATCCGGCCCGAGGCCGAGCACGTCCGCATTCACCAGCTGCGACGCGATGCCCACGCGCGATGCGTTCTGGAGCGTGAAGATCCCGATCATGTTGTTCTTCACTCCCTCGAACTCCGCGACGGGCGGCGCCTCGGCCTGCAGCCGCGCGATCTCCGCGAAGATTTCCTTCAGCGACGCGCCCGTGTCCTTCGTCGTGACGTCGGCCTGCTCGGACCACACCGACGTGCCCGGATGCGACGTGATCGCGCTGTGCGGCGAGTAGGTGTAGCCCTTCTGCTCGCGGATGTTGGTCGTGATGCGCGACCCGAACGTCCCGCCAAGAATCGCGTCGGTCACCTGGAGCGCCACGAAGTCCGGCGACGTGGGTGCGAGTACCGGCAGTCCCATGTGGATGGTGGACTGCGGCGCGTTGGGCCGGTCGATCAGCGTCACCATCGCCGAGGCGTGCGCCTGCGCCGGGTGCGACGACGGTGGTGCGCCCGCCTTCCAGTCCGAGAACGACTCGCGCACGGTCCGCTCCATGGCCTTCTCGTCGAACACGCCGACGACGTACAGGTGCGAACGCGCTGCGCCGAAGTTGTGCGCGTAGAAGTCGCGCGCCTGCGCGATGGTGTACGACGTCAGTTCTGTTTCGGAGGGGAAGATGCGCCCGTAGGTGTGGTCGCCGTAGATGCTGCTCATGAACTTCTCCTGCGCGATCGAGCCCGGCTGGCTCCTCGCGATCGCGAGCGTACGGAGGCGACCCGCGATGATGCGCGGCAGCTCGCTCTCTGGCAGCCGCGGATTGCGCGTGACGTCCGCGACGAGCCGCACCATCTCGGGACCGCCCTCGGACAGCACCGTGCCGCCGATCTGCGACACGTCCTCGCCGATGCCGACCGTCACTGCGCCACCCATCGACGCGCCCTTCTCGGCCAGCTGGAGTGCGGTGCGCGTCGTCGTGCCTTCGCGCATCAGCTCACCGGTGACGTCCGCCAGCCACGTATGACCCGGCTCCTCATCGATGTTGCCGGTGCGCACGGTGTTCATCACCGTCACCTTCGGGATGTTGCCGAACGGCACGAACGTCACCTTCATGCCGTTGGCGAGCGTGAACTCGCGGCGTGGCGGCAGGTGGAACGCCTTCGGGGTGCCGAGCGGTGGGGGCGCCTGGCGGGCGCGCTGCTGCGCCCCCGCGGGCGTGGAAAGCAGCAGGGCGCCCAGTGCTGCAGCGGTCGGGAGGATTCGCATCACGAGGCTCCGCATCAACGGGTGGGGGCGGGCTTCTTCGCCGCCACGATGAATTCGATGGTCCGGTTGGTGGGCCGCAGGTATTCCCGCGCAGTGCCCTGGAGCAGGGCAGGGGTGACCCGCGCGAAGCCGGCCTCGAGCTGGTTGATGCGCCCCGGGTCATCGTCGAACAGCGCGAAGGAGGCGAGCAGGTTGGCGCGGCCGAAGCCCACGAGGCTCTCCATCTGCGCGAACAGCGACGAGCGCATCTTCACCACGGCGCGATCGAGGTCGGCCTGGCTCACCGGCGCGTCGGTCACGGTCGCAATCGCGCGGTCGAACGCGGCGACGAGCGAGTCCGGCGACTGGGCGACGTCGTGGAACGCCGTCACCTCCCAGAGCATGGGGCCCTGATAGTCGAACAGGCTGCCGAGGCCGTAGTTGATGCCGGCGGATACGCCGCTGGTGAGCGCGTGCTTCTGCACCAGCTCCTGGTAGAAGCGCGAGTCGCGTCCCTGCGCGAGGATCTGGTCGAGCAGGCCGAACGCATACCACTGGGGCGTGAAGCGGTCCGGCACATGGTAGCCGAGGCCCACGGCGGGACGCGTCGCCAGCGAGTCGATGCGGGTGAACCGCTTCTCGGCCGTCTGCCGCTTCTCGGTGAGGTCGGGGCGCGGCGGCACGACGGCGGAGGGAATGCCGCCGAAGTACTCCTTGATCCACTGCCGCGTGGCCTTCGCGTCGATGTCGCCCGTGACGACGAGCACGGCGTTGTTCGGTGCATAGAACGTCCGGAAGAACGACGCGGCGTCCGTGGCGTTGGCCTTGTCCAGGTCGCCCATGTCGCCGTAGAAGTTGTGCGCGTTGTACCAGTTCTCGTTGGCGTGCATCGGGAGGTCGATCCACGGGAAGCCGCCGTAGGGCTGGTTGAGCACGTTCACGCGCACCTCGTTCTTCACGACGTCGCGCTGGTTGTTCACGTTCGTGGAATCGATGGCGAGGCCGCGCATGCGGTCGGACTCCGCCCACAGGATGCGCCGGAGCGCGTGCGTCGGCACGACCTGGAAATAGTTGGTGAAGTCGAAGCGGGTGGACCCGTTCAGGATGCCGCCGTTCTGCTCCACCATGCGGATGAATTCCATCTTGCCCAGGTTCTGCGAGCCCTGGAACATCAGGTGCTCGAAGAGGTGCGCGAAGCCGGTGCGGTCGCGTGGCTCGTTTCGGAAGCCGACGTTGTAGTACGTCGCGACCACGGCTGTGGGCACGGTGGCGTCCGGCGACAGCACGACCTTGAGGCCGTTGGGCAGCTTGTAGTACTCGATGGGAACGTGGAGGGACGCGGCGCGGGCGGGCGCCTGCGCGTGGAGTGGCGGCGTGCTCGCGAGGCACAGCGCGCCCAGTGCGGCGAGGAACGAACGACGGATGGTGAGCATCGTCTCGAGTGTCGGGTGTGCGACAAAACTGGCGCGCGGGGCCAACGGGCGGAAGGCGTCTACTTCCGCGCCGACGGGCAACTGCGTGTGCCTAACTGCTCCGAGCGGCTAGCTTCGACTCGAGACACTCAGGCTTCGTTTCGAGACCACGATCACGAACGGCCTCGTCGCGGCAAATGTCGCAAGCTCTTTTCCAATAACGCGTTATCCATCGCTATTGGAAAGGGTGCGCGACTTGCCTCTGTCGCCTGCGAAAGTGCGACGATGCCGTCGCGCATCACTCTCCCGGTGTTGCGGGAGCCACCATTCAGCAGAGGCCATTGCAATGAGTGAGAAGCCCGGAAAGCCGAGCGGTCAGCCGAAGGCGGATGCGATCAAGGACCTGCCGCCGAAGAAGCTGTCGCGCAATGATGAAGACAAGACGAAGGGTGGGCAGCGCGGTCCCGGCACGCAGACTGAGGACGACATCTACGTCGGCTGATGCTGCATCCATCGGAAGCACGATCCTCAACCCTCTCGAACAGGAGCGTCGCATGCCCGACAACACGAAGGACGAGAAATCAACCCAGGCCAGCAGCGGCAAGAAGAGCGACATGACGGATCTGCCGGCGGGCGGGAAGGATCTCGCGAGCAAGGAAGCGGACAACGTCAAGGGTGGAAGGATGCGGTCGGAGCCCGAAGTGACGAAGAACGACACCAGCGACATGTACGCCTAGCGCCGCACGATGCATGGCCGGTGGTTTCGCGATCGACCACCGGCCGAGACGCAGGAATCCTGTCGTCCGCGCCCTCCGCTGAGGCCATGTCCATCCTCCTCCTCACTGCGCCCGACGACACCGCCGCCGATCGTGTGGAGATCGAATTGCGGCGTCGCGGTGCGCGGGTGGCTCGATTCGACGACAAGCCCTTTCCGGACCGGGCCAGCATTTCACTGCATTGTTCGTCGGCGAGCGGCATGCGACACAACGTGCGCGCCGACGACGTTCCAGCGGCACTCGATGACGTCCGCGCGGGCTGGGACCGTCGTCCGCGGACGTCCACGGTGGCCGCCCACATCACGGACCCGCTGCTGCGCGCGCATCTCGAGCGTGAAGCGAACTTCTTTCTGGACGACGTCTGGGAGACGCTCGCGTGCACCTGGCTTCCCGCGCGCCGCTCCGCCATCCGGCGCGCCGAGCACAAGGCGTCACAGTTGCAGGTCGCCGTGGCACTCGGCCTCGACATTCCGCCGACGCTGATCACCAACGATCCGCGCGAGCTGCTCGACTTCTATTGCGAGCATGGCGGAGAGATCGTCAGCAAGTCGTTCATGTATCCGTCCGTGGCCGCCGAGCCGGGTGAGACGAGCAACTTCTGGGTCGCGCGCACCGAGCCGGTGTCGCGCCGCGACATCACGCATGCGCAAGGCGTGCGAGACTGTCCGGTGATCTTCCAGGCGTACGTCCCCAAACGCGTGGAGTTGCGCGTCACCATCGTCGGCCAGCGATTGTTCGCCACCGAGATTCACTCGCAGGACACGAATCGCACGCGGTACGACTGGCGTCGCTACGATCTCGCGCACACCGTGCACCGCGAGCATGAACTTCCCGACGAGATCGCAGCGCGGCTGCTTGCATTCATGGCGCAGTTCGGCCTGTGCTATGGCGCGGCCGACCTCATCGTCACTCCCGACGGACGCTACGTCTTCCTCGAGGTGAATCCCAATGGGCAGTACGGCTGGGTGGAGAACATGACCGGCATGCCCATCGGGAGCGCGATTGCGGACCAGCTCATGGCATTCGACGAGGCGGGAGTGGCGGCCCTCGTCGGCGTGCCGTGAGCGCGCCGCCACTGGAGGCCGCGCGCCAACTGGCGGTCGAGGATGCGCTCGAGTTCCTGACCAGCGCGGCCGCGCATCGCGTAGCGCTGCCGGAAGCCCAGCAGGCGTTTCGCGACCTGCGTGCACGTCATCCGGGCGTGGAGCTGGAGTTGCTGTGGGAGCACCACCGCTACGAGGGAACGCCGAGCTACGATGTGCTGCTTCGCACGCCAGGCGGCGGTACCGTCTCGCTGGGGTTCGCGGCCGAACGCGCGGTACCGTGGCTGCTGCGCAGCGCGTGTCACTCGCACGAATGCGACGTGGCCCTCGTCAACGGACGGCTCATCGACATCCAGACAGTCGTTGCGTACCTGGACCTCCTCTGGAACGACACGCGGTTGATGGAGCAGATGGTGGACGATCAACTCATCGACGAGGGGGCGGAGCGGTTGGGCGTCGAGCCTGCGCGCGAGGACGTGCGGGCCGCCGTGGACGAGTTCCGGGCCGCCCGTGGCCTTTTCGGCGCGGCTGAGACCACGGCGTGGATGAGTGAACGCGGCCTGAGTCGCGAGCGCCTGGAGTGGATTGTGTCGAGGGATTCCGCCGCGCGGGCCTTGCGTCGTCACGTGGTGAGTGAAGAGCAGGTCCAGGCTCGCCTGGAGGCTGGTGCCGCCGCCTTCGACAGGGTGCACCTGGCGCGGATTCGCGTGTATGACGAGGACGAGGCGCGCACGCTCGTGGCTGCCATGCGCGGCGATGCCTCGGCGTTCTTCGATGTCGCAGAGCGCCGGTTCGTGGCGGGCGGAAAGGGCGGCGACCTGTTCGCCGTACTGACGCGGAGCGCGGTGTCGCCGGATCAGGCGGCGTTGCTGTTCGGCGCAAAGGCCGGGGACGTCATTGGGCCGGTACCGAGCGGCGTGGGATTCGACGTCGTGCGCATCCTCTCCATCACGCGCGCGACACCCGGCGATGCTGTCGCGCGCACAGCTGCGGGCAACGCCCTGTTCGCGGAGTGGTTGGCCGGCCGGCGAGCGACAGCGCGCGTGGAGTGGTTCTGGGGGAATGCCGGCCAGTCGCCCGTCGGCTTGGGGTAAGGCGCCCGGCGTTATCGCGTCCGACTGGCCGCTTCGTCGGCCTTGGTATCGCCGGCGTTGGCCGTTGGCGCAGGCTCAGCCTGATCGGGCGCGAGCGGCAGCGACAGCGTGAACGTCGAGCCCAGCCGCTCCCGGCTGGTGACCGTGATGTCGCCGTGCATTGCTCGGGCGAGGTCGCGGCTGATCGCCAGCCCCAGGCCCGTCCCTTCCTTCGGCGCCGCGAGCGTGCGGTTCACCTGCACGAACGGCTCGAAGATTCGCTCGAGCGCGTCGGTCGGGATGCCGACCCCGGTGTCGCGCACCGCGAGGCGCACCGTGCCCTCGGCGGCGCTGCAGGCCACGTCGATCGCGCCGCCACGCGCCGTGAACTTCAGCGCGTTCGAGAGCAGGTTGATCAGCACCTGCTCCACCTTCGCACGGTCGCCCATGGCCATCAGGTCGGGTGCGCAACTGCCCACGTCCAGCGTGACGCCCTGAGCGGTCGCCTGCGGCTCGATCATCGGTACGATCGCCGCCATCGCGTCGCCCACCGCGAAGGGCAGCAGCGCGAACGACACCTGGCCCGCCTCGATGCGGCTGAAGTTCAGGATGTCGTTGATGAGCGCGAGCAGGTGGTGCTGGCTGAGGATGATGCGGTCGAGCTGCTTCTGCTGGCTCGCGGTGACGGGGCCGCTGAGCCCCATCTGGAGCAGTTGCGCGTAGCCGCCGATGGCGTTGAGCGGGGTGCGCAGCTCGTGGGACATCGCGGCGAGGAATTCCGCCTTCACGCGGTTCGCGGCTTCCGCCACCCTGGCTCGCTGCTCGAGCTCGTCGGCGGCCCGACGGACCGTGAGGTCGCGGGTGACCTTCGCGTAGCCCGCGAGGGCGCCGTCCGGCGCGCGCACTGCCGTGATCACGACGCTGGCCCAGAACCGCGACCCGTCCTTGCGCACGCGCCAGCCCTCTTCCTCGTAGCGGCCATCCCGCCGCGCCACCGCGAGCTCCATGGCGGGCTTGGCCGCGTCTTCCGGCGGATAGAACTCGCTGAAGTGGTGCCCGATGATCTCGGCTGCCGTGTAGCCCTTGATGCGTTGGGCGCCTTCGTTCCACGTCGTCACGCGACCGTCCGGGTCGAGCATGAAGATGGCGTAGTCCCGCACGCTCTCGATCAGCAGGCGCATCCGCTCCTCGCTCGCGCGGAGGCGCTCCTCCTCCGCCCGACGTGCGGTCAGGTCACGTGTCACCTTCCCGAAGCCACGCAGCGTACCGTCGTTGTCGCGGAGTGCGGTGATCGTCACTCTCGCCCAGAACCGCGTGCCGTCCGTCCGGAGTCGCCATCCTTCATCTTCCACGCGGCCCAGTTCGGTGGCCGTGCGCAGCTCGTTCTCCGGCTTGCCCGCCGCGATGTCCTCCGGCGGGTAGAACACGGAGAAATGCCGACCTTGGATCTCATCCGGTCGGTAGCCATTCATCCGCTCCGCGCCGACGTTCCAGGTCAGGACGTTTCCGGCAGGGTCGAGGGCGAAGATGGCGTAGTCCGACACGCGCTCCACCAGCAGCCGGTGGATGTCCTCCGGCTCCCCGCTGGGCGGGGCGGTGCTCTCGTGCGGTATCGGCCGGGCTGGCTTCGACATCGATGGACGGTATCTCGGCTCGGGGCGCGCTGGCGGACAGCACACCCTGGGTGGTGGTGAAACGATGGAAGGAACGCATGATCGCGGCCACGTTGTCATCCTGAGCGCAGCGAAGGATCTGCTTTTGTTGTCATCCTGAGCGCAGCGAAGGATCTGCTTTTGTTGTCATCCTGAGCGCAGCGAAGGATCTGCTTTTGTTGTCATCCTGAGCGCAGCGAAGGATCGGCTTTTGTTGTCATCCTGAGCGCAGCGAAGGATCGGCTTTTGTTGTCATCCTGAGCGCAGCGAAGGATCTGCTTTTCGCATCCTCAGCCAAGCAGATCCTTCGCTTCGCTCAGGATGACAATCCTCCGCTGAGCCCGCAATCCGTGCTATGGGCGCTATGGCACCCAGGCCCGAAAGCCGGGTACTGCATTCTGTCCCGTCGCCGCGCGGTGGCGACACACACAACCGCATCACCCGAGGCTGACCATGCAACTCCATTGGCGCAGCGGGCGTGGGAAGCTGCCCGCCGCTGCGATGCTCATCATCGCCGGCGCTGCCGTCGTCACGCTCGCCCAGCGCCCCGGCGCGCTGCACGCCGCGCCCACGTTCGCCGACAGTATCGGCGCCCCCCGCCTTGCCCCGTCGGGCGCGGCAGTCACCCGGCTCGAAGACCTCAGCAACGCCTTCGCCGCCGTGGCCGAGCGCGTCAAGCCGAGCGTCGTCTACATCACGGCCCGTCATGCGGCGCAGCCCGTCGCCGTGCACTCGCGCGGACAGGCGCCCGAGATGAGCCAGGTCCCGCCGGAACTGCGCGACTTCTTCCGCAACATGCCCGGCCTGGGCCAGGCGCCGAACGCCCCGCGCGGCGGCGGCATCGCCTCGGGTTCCGGCTTCATCGTCTCCGCCGACGGATACATCCTCACCAACAACCACGTCGTGGATGGCGCCAGTGAGGTTCGTGTGCGCCTGCTCGACCGTCGCGAGTTCAAGGCGAAGGTCGTTGGTCGCGACCCCAACACGGACGTCGCCGTCATCCGCATCGACGCAAAGAACCTCACCCCCGCGCCGCTCGGTAGCAGTGATGCCGCCCGCGTGGGCGAGTGGGTGCTGGCCGTCGGCAACCCGCTCGGCGAGAACCTCACCTTCACCGTCACGCAGGGCATCGTGAGCGCGAAGGGCCGTCGTGCGCCCGGCCTGCCCGGCGAGTCCAACCAGACCATCCAGGACTTCATCCAGACGGACGCCGCGATCAATCCCGGTAACTCGGGCGGGCCGCTCGTGAATGTCCATGGCGAGGTGATCGGAATCAACAGCGCCATCGAGAGCCCCACGGGCTACAACGCGGGCTATGGCTTCGCCGTGCCGATCGACCTGGCGCGCGAGGTGATGCGCCAGATCATCAAGTCGGGCAGCGTGCAGCGCGTGGCGCTCGGTGTCCAGGTGCGCGATGCCGGTGCGGAAGACGCGGCGTACGTCGGCCTTCCCGACATCCGCGGCGTGCTGGTGGAGGACTTCGGCGACGCCGCTTCCCCGGCGAAGAAGGCGGGCATCCAGGCGGGTGACGTCATCCTCTCCGTCGATGGCAAGCGCGTGGACTACGTGGCGCAGCTCCAGGAGGCGATCGCGTTCCGCAGCACGGGCGACGTCGCGACGATCGAGGTGGCCCGCAAGGGCGGTCGCCGCGCGACCATCCGCGTGCCGCTGGAGAGCGTCGCGGCGGAGAAGGTCGCGTCGTCTGGTGGCGATACGCCTGGCGACGGCGCGAGCCCCAATGGCGCGTCGCTCCCGAAGCTCGGCGTGAGCGTCGCGCCGCTCGACGCGGGCACGGCGCGACAGCTCCAACTGCCCTCTGGCGTGCACGGTGTCGTCGTCATGGACGTGCAGGACGGCACCTCGGCCGCCTCGCACCTGGCGACGCCGAGCACCGGCGGGCCGGACGTCATCCTGTCCGTGGAGGACAAGCCCGTGGAGACGCCGGAGCAGCTTCGTGCGGCGCTCTCCGGCCTGAAGGCAGGCGACGTCGTGTCGCTGCGTGTCTACAATGCGGCGGCAAAGACGCGTCGCATCGAACGGGTGCGCATCGGTACGGGCGGCTGATCGCTTGTCATCCTGAGCGCAGCGAAGGATCTGCTTTTTCGGTCGATGTGAACAGAGAGGCCGGATTCCCACGGAGTCCGGCCTTTCCCGTCCGCCCGTTGCTTGACAGGAACGCCTCCGAACTCGTGTGCTCATTCCGGATCCGGAATGAGAACGCCCCGCATGCGGGATCGTGGCGGCGGGCGGCGGCAACTGCGTCGAGTTGTGCAGCGCGTCGAACATGTACGCGCCGCGCGGGGGGCATGATGTGCGGCAGCATCTACCGCCTCCGTCTGCCCCGATCCCGATGCCGACTCCCGCGCGAACTCGCCCGCTCATCGCCCGCCGCGTTCGCGCCGCGCTGCTCGTTGCGCTCGCCGTCGCGGCGCCGTCCGTGGTCGCCAGTGCCCAGCGCATCCCCGACCGTCTTGACGACGCCGCCTTCTGGCAGCTCGTCACCGGATACTCCGAGCCGTGGGGCACCTTTCGCCCGGAGAACTTCGTCTCGAACGAGACGTCGCTCCAGTGGATCATCCCCGAGCTCCAGCGCACGGTGCCGGCGGGCCACGTGTACCTCGGCGTCGCGCCCGCCATCAGAACGCCGTGCAGCACCCGATGTACAAGGCGCTCATCGAGACCTCGCGCGGCCGCGCCGAGTTTCTCGCGCGGCTCTTTGCGCGCGCGCCGCTGGCTGGCGTCGATTCCACGAGCACCGCCGTCGCGCTCTTCGATGCCCTCGCGAACACACGACCGGATAGCAACCGCTATCGCGACAACCTGCGCGCGATCACGGAGCAGCTGACGAAGGTCCACCGCTTCGCGCTCAGCGACAGCGAACTCGTGTCGCTCGGCTGCGTGTATGGCGCGTTCTTCACGCAGGGGCCGGCGCTCAACTACAGCTTCAGCTCCGAGTGCCGGAATCCCGGCCCCTTCGGCTTCATGCGCGGCGGTGGTGGTGGTGGCGGTGGAGGCACCTTCGGCAACTACGGGCCGTATGGCATGCCCAGCTTCCTCGCCATGTCGCTCGAGACGGACAGCGCGTCGGTGAACCACGGCTACCTCGCCACCGAGGCGAACTTCCGCGCGCTCAAGGACTTCGAGTCCCGCAACCTCATCGTGCCCATCACGGGCAACTTCGCCGGCGACAAGTCGCTCCGCGCGCTGGGGCAGTGGTCACGCGATCACGGTGCGACGATCGGCGCGTTCTATGTCTCCAACGTCGAGCAGTACCTCTTCCAGCAGGACGACGAGGCCGCCCGCTTCTACGGGAACGTGGCCACCCTGCCCACTGACGCGACGAGCACCTTCATCCGTTCCTTCTCGGGCGGCTTCCGCTACACGGCCAGCACGAACCTGGAACTCAAGCAGCAGAGCGGCCGGTCCATGCAGCTCATCAGCGGCGTGGAGGAGCTGGTGCGAGCCTTCCGGGCCGGCGAGGTGAAGTCCTGGCTCGAGGTGATCGGCAAGTCGCACCAGTAGCCGCCCCTGTCATCCTGAGCGATCTTTTGTCATCCTGAGCGCAGCGAAGGATCTGCTTTTGTCATCCTGAGCGCAGCGAAGGATCTGCTTTTGTCATCCTGAGCGCAGCGAAGGATCTGCTTTTCGCCAGCGAAGCAAAGCAGATCCTTCGCTGCGCTCAGGATGACAGGAAGCGCTGCGCTCAGGATGACAGGAAGCGCTGCGCTCAGGATGACAGGAAGCGCTGCGCTCAGGATGACAGGAAGCGCTGCGCTCAGGATGACAGGAAGCGCCTTTCGCCCGGCCCCCCAAAACCGGCTCTGGCCCAGACGCCCAGTCGGCTGTATGCTCTGGGTGCCGACGCGCGGTACCGAGCCGCGCGGCGCGGCATCATGGTGACGGTGTCCCCCCGAGTCCGGCGCGCCCCCTACCCGGCGCGCCACGGCGGGCCGGCAGCCGTCCCACTTGTGGAGCTGCCAGTGAGCACGTCGCCAGGAAACGACGAGCGGGTCTCCGTGCCGGACGCCGATGCGCTCGTCCGCCGCGGCACCCTGGAGCAGGCCGGTGGCAACCTCGAAGCCGCCGAATCGCGGTATCGCGAGGCGCTTCAGGCGCGCGAGATCGCGTCGGAACCCGACGAAGCCGCCCTGATCGGGACCCTCAGCGCGCTCGGCCAGCTTCTCGTCGCGCGCGGGGCCGTCGAGGAAGGCCGCTTCATGCTCACCCGCGCGCTCGCACTCACCGACGCCAGCGCCACGGCGCAGGAAGAGGATCTTCCGCTCCTGCTCAATGCGCTCATTCGCATCCACCTCCGGCAGTCCGATTACGCGGAGGCCGAGCCGCTGCTGCGGCGGCTGCTCGCCATCAAGGAGTCGCAGGGCGAGGATCGTCCCGAAGTGGCCACGGTGGTTGCCAGCCTGGCCGGCGTGCGCAACGCCATGGGCGACTACGCCGCCGCGGAGACCCTGTACCGCCGCGCGCTGCGCATCCGCGAGGAGACCCTTCCGCCCAACCACATCACCGTCGCCGCGACGATGGAGAGCCTCTCCGTCGCGTGTGCCGCACGTGGTCACTTTCCCGAGGCCCTCGCGCTCTCCACCCGCGCGCTCGCGATGCGTGAGGTCACGCTCGGCGCCCATGACCCGAGTGTGCGCGCCGCGCGGGAGCACATCGCCGACCTGCAGCTTCAGGCGCCCGAGGAGATCGGAGCCCTGCGCCCGGTGCGCACGAGCCCGACGTCGCACCCCGCGCAAGCATTCCATGTCATCCCGAGCGCCCCCTCTGTCATCCCGAGCGCACCCTCTGTCATCCCGAGCGCGAGCGAGGGATCTGCTTCTGCTGTCGTCCCGAGCGTCAGACCCGTCGAGAAGCCGCCGCGGTTTGCCGAGGTGACGCTGCCGCCCGTGCTGGTGCCGTGGTCGAACCAGCTCGCGGCGATCCAGCGCGAGATCGAGTTCGATGCGAACAGCGAGTCCGGCGGTCGCACCTCGCTGAAGGTCGTCCTCGCCACGCTGGTGGGTCGTCGCTCGAAGACCAGCATCGGCGTCGCCGTCGGTGTCGTCGCGCTCGTTGCGGCACTCGGACTCAAGGCGCAGTTCGGCGGACGTTCCGCGACGCAGGAGTTCGTGGATGCCGACCCCGCAGCGGCCGATCGTAGCGCGCAGCCATCTGCCGTCGCCCCGACCGCCAGCGCCGCACAGGTCGAGGCGACGCCGTCGGAGCCGATGCCGATCGTCGCGCCGGCCAGCGGCCCCGCGCGCGCCGTTGCGTCGTCCGTTGCGCAGCAGGGAGGTACTGTCGCCTCGACGAAGAGCGAGCATCCGCAAGCCGCGCGCTCCGTCGCCGCAGCCGCGCCGACACTCCTGCTGCCGCACAGGATTGTCCCGAACATCGCCGTACCTGACGTGGACGTCGGCCGCGCCGTGAGCCTGCCGGCCCGCAACCTGTCCGACTCGTTCTCCAGCCGGCTGTCGTCGACCGGGGTGGATGCCGGCGCGCGCAGCGATGCGGGCGGCACGCCGCCGCGGCTCATCGGCGGCGCACCGCAGCCGCGGTATCCCGATCGCCTGCGCGAGCAGCACGTTGCGGGCGAGGTGCTGGTGCAGTTCACGGTGAACGAGGACGGCCGCGCCGACGTCTTGTCGCTCAAGGTGCTGCATTCGCCGCACGACCTGCTCACAAGCGCGGTGCGTGCGGTGTTGTCGCAGTTTCGCTTCGAGCCTGCGCGCAGCGGTGGCGCCGCGTCGAAGGCGCGTGCGGAGACGGTGCAGTACGCGTTCTCGTTCCAGGAGCCGTAGGCGGCGCTCGGCGTCAAGCATCCACGCGTGCGGTCGAGTGGGGCTGGTTGTCGGGGTGGTGGTGGCGGGTTATGTTCCGGGTCTGCCCGTCGGACGATGCTGGATGTCCGCGGACGGGACGTAGCGCAGCCCGGTAGCGCACCTGAATGGGGTTCAGGGGGTCGCGGGTTCAAATCCCGCCGTCCCGATTCATAACTCGAAGCACCATCGGCACTTAGCCCGGTGGTGCTTTTTGCTTCCCGTACTGTGGTCCTGTTTCAGGTCCTGTTTCTCACCACTTTCAGGCG
>JBBRZK010000085.1:0-20037 GCA_038236775.1 Gemmatimonadales bacterium | reverse complement strand
CTAACGTCCTGGCGTTCAGCTGCGAACGCACCTGACGGAAATCAGGATGCGAAGACGATATACGGTGCGTTCGTCTGCTGCAACGGCGGGTTAGACCGAGCCGCACTTAGATGCACTACCGCACACGGAACCTCCGGCACTTCGATCGTGCCACTTCGCTCTCGCGCACCGCGCAGGCGCGTGGCGCTCACCCCGAAGAATCAATCGCGATCTCGTTGCTCACCTGGCGCGCAGAAAACGAGCGCAGGCGCGTGGCGAACAACCTGACGAATCGATCGCAATCTCGTGGGCCTGCCACGCGCGCACCCCTGCGCACCCTGCCCTCGCGCACCGTGCCGCCGCGATCGAACTCATGCCGCCACACAGCACTCGCCGCGCGCACCCTTCAAGACACGTCTTTCGTTCAAGCTTGGGCGCGGCCTAACTAGCATTTGTCAGGTGCGTTCGCAGCTGAACGCCAGGACGTTAGCCGGACCATTGATCGTCGTGCCAATGATCGCCTTCGATATTCAAAGTCCGCAGTCCTCCGACGTGGTTCTCGCTGCGTTGCGTGCGCGCGCAGGCGAGTGGCATGAGTCTCAGATCCCGACAGAGCTGAGGAGGGCAGGGGTGTTCGGGATCGAGAGTCGGGTGGACGGCGCGACCCTCACTCTGCGTTATGAACGAAGCTGGTATGGTTTGGGCGCGAGCGGCCAATTTCTCCGCGCACGCGCGACGGTGTATCCGGCGGGATCGGGTGCAAAGGTCGACGTTGCGGTGGACTACCATCCTTGGGGGCTGAACTTTTCATCCATCGTGGCTAGTGCGGCAGTATTGTCCGCCTCTTTGATATTTTTTGGGATCAATCCTTGGGCCTTTTTCCTGGTCCTATTCCCACCAAGCATCATAGTTGCCAGTCGCGTCCTAAGTCGCTACATGAGTCGAAGCATTTCCCGCTCCGATCCCGACGCGGACTACCTCGTCCGGCGAATCGAATACGCGGTTCTCGAAACTCCAGTCGTACTTGCCGGCTAACAAGCCGTTGCAGCAGACGAAGCCGCGCTGCATTCTGTGAGGATTCGAATATCGCGTTCGCGGCTTCGCAGCTGAACGCCTGGACGTTAGCCACGCCTTGAGCTACAGCTTACATTGAGCAAGACCTCGTGCCGGAGGATTTGGTGAGCTTGCCCAGCCCGTTAATCACGACCTCGCCAGACCGCATGAGTGGCACGCCGGTTTTCGCCGGTACGCGGGTGCCCGTGCAGTCGCTGATCGAGTACATCGAAGGCGGCGACTCCCTCGACGAGTTCCTAGATGACTTTCCCTCCGTCTCTCGCGAACATGCTCTGGCTGTGCTCGAAGTCGCGAAGGCTGCGCTACTGGCCCACGCAAGCGCCGCTTAGTGCGCGTCGTGCTTGACGCGTGTGTGCCTCGAAAGTTTGGACGATTGTTGTCGCCGCATCAGCTTACGACGGTGCACGCCCTGGGCCTTGGCGATCTAGATGACCGTCCGCTGTTAGACGCATTGGAGAGCGAGTGCGATGCGTTCGTCACAGTGGATCGCCGCATGTCTGAACAACAGCAGCTTGCGGGCCGCACATTCGCGCTGATTGTTGTCCGCGCACGCAGCAATCGTCTCGAGGATCTTGCTCCGCTTGCGGTGGCGACCCTTACAGCTCTTTCATCGTCGCGATCGGGCGAGGTGAGCGTCGTGGGTGCCTAACCCGCCGTTGCAGCAGACGAACGCACCACGCATCATCTAGTGTGATCTGATATCCGTCAGGTGCGTTCGCAGCTGAACGCCAGGACGTTAGCCCGCGCTCACCGAACTCGGATTTATGCATCGTATCGTCATTATCGGGAATTCAGGCTCTGGTAAGTCGACCATGGCCAAGGAGTTGGTGACCGCTCATTCGCTGGCCCATCTCGACCTTGACTCGCTGGCTTGGACGAGCCCCGCGATCCGCCGGCCTCACGAAGAAAGCATTGCTCTCCTCCAAGAGTTCTTAGACACTCATCCTAGATGGGTCGTCGAGGGCTGCTACGCGAGTTTACTTGAGGCCGTACTTCTTTTCGCTTCGGAGTTGCGCTTCCTCAATCCGGGGTTGGAGGCCTGTGTGAGGAACTGCCGGACTCGCCCCTGGGAGCCGCATAAGTTTGCCTCGAAGGAGGAGCAAGACGCCCGGCTGGATTTCTTGCTTGCATGGGTGCAAGAGTATGAAAGACGCGAGGATGAGTATTCGCTGGCAGCCCATCGGCGGCTCTATGAAAGCTTCTCAGGTCAGAAGCGGGAGTATACCTCCGGCCCTGGCTAACCCTGCTTGCAGGTGACACATGGCCCGGCATGGTTGCAGCTGCTAACATCAGCGCCGCCATGTGCACCTGAAGCTTTCGTTAGCCAGCAACAGCGCGTTTGCGCGGCGTCAGTGCACCGGCGACCTCGCGGGGTAGCGCACCGGTGGCCAAGGAAGCGCGAACTAGCAAGTCGAGCGAGACTGATGGATCGCCCGCCTCGATTTTGGCCACTCGGGACTGACTCGACTTGAGCCGCTTCGCGAGCGCAGCCTGCGTCATATGCGCTCTCGTGCGCCAAGTCTTTACTCGGGCGCTGAGCGCGATCTTCATCTCGACGAGCGCAACCTCCTCGTCCGAGAGCCCGAGAAAATCGGCCGCTGAGCCGACAGTCCAGCCAGCTGCCTCGAGTCGACGTCGCTTGCGTACATCCATACTTACCTCTGCGTGAAATAGAGAAAGCGGCGGCGCGACTACGAGCTACGTGACGCATCGTCGTACGCGCGAAGCCGTCGATTGCAGTTTATGATCACTGCGCGCGGTGTGGCTTGCGTCGTTTTTCGAAACACATGTAAAATCAACACCGCATCAGGATCCAGTCGGTAGACGATCCGCCAGGAAACCTGAGCATCAGGAATTCTGAGCTCCTGGCAGCGTGGCCCGATCGATGGCATCGGCCGCGAGTGCGGCATGCTCAGGCGTTCGCCATGTTGTAGTCGCCGCAGCAACACTCCCGCTTCAAGTCGGGCGTCTGCAGAGAAAGGTGGCGATTTGATCTCTCCACTGAGCCACAGGAGCGGCTTGTCTTGTCCTTGGCATAGAGGAAGGTTATGTCAGAAGTGACATATATGCAAGAGGCACTCCGAAGTATCTCGGCGGCTGCTGGCTAACCCGCCGTTGCAGCAGACGAACGCACCAAGCATTGTTGTGCAGTCATAGTTCGCTCAGGTGCGTTCGCAGCTGAACGCCGATCGTTGGGCCGAGCGGCAGAATCACACCACACGACTGGTGGCGGCTAGTAGGCCGCGGAGACTCCGTATGTGACTAAAGGCCACTTCTTCGCCGCCTCATTTGTGTGCCTTGCGCTCTCTCCTGTGCAGTCTCGTCATCCTGGTGTCATGAGGAGTGAGCAGTTCGCGCCCGCGCGTGGTCGCGCCACCGTTCACTCTGCGCCATCGGATAGCCTCACCGTTATCCTACTTGGCACGGGCGTGGGGCCAGTGGTTAACCTGCAGCAATTCGGAACTAGCACCTTGGTCGAGGCGGGAGGTGAACGCTTCCTTTTCGACTGTGGCCGTGGCGCCACCATGCGACTCACGCAGGTTGGAGTGCCGATCGGCACGATTAGCCGGCTGTTCCTGACGCACCTGCATTCCGATCACGTGATTCAGATACCAGACCTCGTATTGACTGGTTGGGCCGGAGGCCGGCGAACGATTCCCTTGGAGGTCTGGGGACCAGATGGTACGCGCAACATGATGGATCACATTCAGCAGGCGTTTGCGTTTGACATTCACATGCGCCGTGATGTAGACGAGAAACTGCCTGCTGCCGGCATTCAGGTGGTGAGCCATGACGTCACGCAAGGCATCGTCTTCGACGAACACGGCGTGAAGATAACCGCGTTCCTGGTTGATCATGGCCCGGTGCAACCCGCTTTGGGCTATCGAATTGACTATCGAGGCCGTTCAGTCGCATTGTCTGGAGATACGCGCGTTTCCGAGAACTTGATCCGATTCGCGCAGGGCGTTGATGTACTTATTCACGAAGGCATCGATCCCGACGCACTCCGGAATCGTACGGACCATCCGAACCCTGCAGCACTGGACGCGATCATTGCGCACCACACGACGCCAGAGCAGGCGGGCGACGTGTTCAGTCGTGTCAAGCCTCGACTGGCGGTCTACTCACATGCTCCCAACTCCGAACGTATGATCATCCAAACACGGAAGACATATGCGGGTCCCCTTCAAGGGGCAGAAGACCTGCTGACGATCGTGATTGGAGAGAAGATCGAGATCCACCACTTTTCGCGGTGAGAAATCAACCGGATGAGATACCAGGCGGCCCAACAAGGCGTTGCAGCAGACAGCCGATCTATTGTGCGCGCGCTTCGCGCGCTCAATGCCCTTCGGCTACAGCTGAACGCCGGGCGTTAGACGGCTCGCACGTGGGAGCTGGTGACCGCTCGAGCGGCGTCCACGCGCCGCCGACACCTCACGCACACCTCATGCACACCTCATGCACACCGCACGGACGCGCCGCGCCGAGGAGGGACCGAGAATGAACATAGACGCCAACGCTCGCACCGCCGCTGGCACTCCCACCGCCGCTTCGCGCCCACGACGTCTCGGGCTCGTGGCTGCCCTGCTCCTGGCCGGCCTTGCGGGGCATCTGCTTGCCGCCCGCCTCATCGGCAGCCGCGTCGCGTACCGCGACCACATCGCCGGCTTCTTCCTCATCGCCTTCGTCACGGGCCTGCTGCTGCTCGGCCTCGAGCGGCTGCTCTGGCGCGAGCGCCGCGACCTCACGCTTCTGAGCTTCGCGCTCGTGCAGGCGCTCTTCGGTCTCGTCATTTACATCCTGCGGCCCGGGGTGCACTGAGCGCCGGGTCGGCTGAGTCGGCGCGCGGCACTGGCGAGGATGGTCCGCTGAGCCGCCGTCTAACGTGCGTTGCAGCCGACGGGCGAGCTTAGGTAGCTCGCTTCGCTCGCATTTTATGAACTCGCCCACAGCTGAACTTTGGCGTTAGGACTCACGCCCCAGCTACGATGTCACTCGGAGTGGTTTCCAAGTAAATTTCGCGCATGGAATTCCTATCCGATCTTACCTGCCCAGCGTGCGGTCACGTGGAACGCCTTACGATGCCCGCTGATGCATGCGTGTTTTTCCATGAGTGCGTTGCCTGCCATGTGCGCGTGCGACCGAGGCCCGGCGACTGCTGCGTGTTCTGTTCCTTCGGCTCAGTGCCTTGTCCGCCTATTCAAGCAGGCAGCACCGACTGCTGTTCGGCAGCGCATCCGATCGCACCGACGCTCGGACGGCGGTCCGTCACATGACGACGGCCGCCCCGTCGTTGAGGGCCCGCGCGCAACTCACAGACGTTGCGGGTACGTTTGGGGCAGTAGTTGCCGCGATGTGTTGCGCGGGCACGCCGTTCATCATCGCGGCAGTCGCTGCCGTTGGGCTCAGTGCGCTGCGCAAGGACGCCATCCTCTGGCCGGTGATGCTGGCTCACTCGTGGTGGCAATTTGGGGCTACTGGCGGGGCTATCGAATACACCGGGCGTGGACACCGCTGGTCGTCGGTAGCGTCGGCGCCGTTTCGCTAGCAGTCGGCGTGATCGTTGTGCACGGCTTTCCGGCCATGCCGATGATCTATGGCGGCGCGATCTTGCTGATCGCAGCATCAGTCTGGAACATCGTGGTCAGGAAACGTTGCCCTGCGGAAGCATCGTCATGAGATCCTCCCCGCGTGAGCCCTAACAAACGATAACAGTCTGGCGGCCGCGCTAGAGTTGGCGCGCTTCGCGCGCTTTTATTTGATGCGGCTGCAACTAAACCGTGGCGTTCGGCAACGACATACTCTTCCCACGCACCAGCCAGTGCCTGCTCATCGAAGTGACAGCTCCGCGTGGACCCGTCGCGATTTCATCCGGAGCGGCCTCGCCACCGTGGGTGCCGTCGCCTTGGGTGCCTGCGCGCGCACCGGCGCTTCGCGTGCGCCGATGTCGAATGGAGCGGCAGCCGACCTCGACACGCTTGTCCGAAGCGTTCGCGGGCGCGTGCTGCGAGACGGGTCGCCTCTCTACGATGAGGCACGGAAGGTCTGGAACCTCGCCTACGACCGTCGCCCGCTGGCCATGGTGCGTTGCGACGGCGTCGACGACGTGCGCCGTTGCGTGGACTTCGCACGGCGACACGCGGTGCCCATCGCGATACGCGGTGGTGGGCACAGCTATGCCGGCTTCGGCGTGGCCGATGGTGCGCTGCAGATCGACCTCAGTGCGTTCAACACAGTGGTGGTGGATACGGACCGCCGAATGGCGTCGGTCGGCGGCGGCACACGAATCAAGGAATTGCTCGCCGCAATCCTGGCCGTGGGTCTTCACACGCCCATGGGCTCCTGCGGCGACGTTGGCGTGGCGGGGCTCGCGCTCGCCGGCGGCGACACGTCTCCACGAGGATTGTTCGGAACGGCGTGCGACAACGTGATCGGTGCACAACTCGTCACCGCCGACGGGGACGTGTTCGAGCTCGGGGCTGATCGGAGCGCAGACCTCTTCTGGGCAATTCGCGGTGGGGGAGGCAACTTCGGCGTCGTCACGCGAATGGATTTCCGGCTGCACCCGCTGCAGATCCAGCATCGGGCGAGCTTCCAGCTGGGGTGGACCGATATCGCGGGTGCATTACGGACCTTCGGCGAACTCACTCGCGAGACGCCAGACGCGGTGCGTGCGTCGCTCATTGTCGACAAGGACACCGGCGCCGCGGTCAGCTGTGGGCACTATGGCGATCGGGCTGCCGCCGACGCCTACCTTGCGAAGTGGCAGGCCGCGTTCCGGTCAGTGGAGCCTCGCGTGGAGGACTCAGTTCCCACAGCGCAAGGAGAAGTGTGGGCCACGACGTCGCTCGCCGTCGATGGCGCGTTCCTCGAAGGCCTCACCGACGATCGGCTCGTGGATGTGCTGTCGCGCGCGGCATACGCCGGACGCGGCGTCGGTGCGATACTGATGGGCCTCTCGAACGGCGTGGCGGCAGGCATCGCGATGACCGATACCGCGTACCCGCTGCGGGGCACGGGGCTGAGCAGTCTACTCTCAGCCGAATGGCATCGGCCCGAGGAGCGGGTCCGCGCAGAGCGTTGGGTGGCGGAGTACGGCGCAGCCCTGCGTCCATGGGCGGCCCGCGCGTACGTGAATTACCTCGCGCCCAGCTCCCCGGAGCGCATCCGTCAAGTCTACGGGGTGAACTATTCTCGGCTCTCTCGGATCAAGGGCCAGTTCGACCCCGCGAATCTGTTCCGGTTCAACCAGAATATTCTACCGGCGCACGGCAGCTAGCGCTCTGCCCGCGCCGACATCGTCGCGAGCGGTCGCGGCGACACGGCGCACCTTGCCGACCGACGGCCGAACGAGACGTTGCAGCAGACAAAGCGGCCCGAGCTCCCGAGGTGACCTCCAGTCCTGAGTAGGCCGCTTTGCTGCTGTGCGCCAGGACGTTAGACGGCAACCCATCATCTGCGAGGTGACGCTATGCATACCCACTTGCTGTGCTTAATTATCGGTCTCGCGTCTACGGGCACTTCCTTTGCGCAAAGCTCGGCGCCACCAGCACCCGCGTCATCTCAAGCGACCATGATTTCCTCTGCTGAAATCCATGCAGCTCTGCAACGAAATGAGAGCGGTGCGCTGGCTGACTCAGTTCTTCGCGTCCTTCCAATCGAATCCAGGTACAACGTCGGCGTTTCTGTCGTCCGACGCTCTCAAGTGAACGGCAAGACCCCGCCTGATGCAATCGTGCATGACGCAATAACCGAGGTGTATCAGATCATTGAAGGCAAAGGCGTGCTTGTCACTGGGGGCACCTTGGAGTCTCCCACCCCTTTCCCAAATGATGGTCCAATTGTTCGTCAAATAATCGGGCCAAGCTCTTCTGGCAAAGTGATTCTTGGCGGTACACGGCGCAACGTCGGAGCTGGCGACATCATCGTCATTCCGCCTCACACAGCGCACGGATTTATCGAGATCACCACCAAGCAAATTATCTACACGCTAATACGTATCGATCCGCAACAGCTTCTTGAGTTGCGTAGCGAGGCTAATAAATAGTAGCCGGCATTTGCCATCGAACCATTCGTTCAAGCCGACACCGCTTCGTAGCCTCAGCTTTGCGCCTGCGCTACGCTAGCGCAAAGCTATCGATACCGCGCGGCGCAGCTTAACTCGAGTGTGAGGGTGCAACACGGCTTGCTCGCCGTACCGCGATCCGCGGCGCGGCAATTCCCATCACCGGTTTCTTGATGCGCCCACCGCTGCCGATTCGCCGACGACTGATGCTCCTGGCGGTCATCTCCATCGCCGGTGCAATCCTATTCCTCCCCTTACTCGCCGCGGGTAGCCATCAGCCGATGACTGCCGTCGCGGGATTCGCAGTGGTCATCGCGACCGTCGCGATACTCGCGGCGTGGCCTGGCCTGCGTTGTGCCGACCTCACGGGATTGCCGATGCCGCTACTCCGTCGGCTCGATGGGGTCCGCTCACCCGTGTCACCGCGCTCGCTCGCGCTTGGTATCGTATGGGGCACGGCACTAGGTGTCAGTGGCGCCCTCGCCCTTCGTGCTGTTCACGCCCCGCCATTTCCGGGAGGAGTTCTGGTGCGCATCCTCTCGGTCGTTTTCGTCGCGGCAACGCTCGAGATCATTTTGCATCTCGGCGTCATGAGCATCGTCACCTGGCTCGCGCGCGGGCGCCGCTGGCTGGGAGTGCTCGCGGCCACTCTGGCCTTCGTTCTGTTGCAGTCCACAGGCGGAGCCCTCGACCACCCACGACCGGTGATCATCGCTTCCACTGTCGTCAACGCCGCGACGGGCATCGTGGTCGGATGGCTGTATGCGGCGGACGGACTGGAGTACGCCGCGGTCTGCCGCGCACTCGCGTATTTGATTCCCGTGCTCGCGATCTGAGACAGTCGGCGCGTGCGAACCCGCCGTTGCCGCAGACGAACGCACCAGCCATCATCTACTGATCTGATATTCGTCAGGTGCGTTCGCACCTCAACGTCAGGACGACGTACGCCGCTGCGAGAGACTCGCCGACAAGCGACAGTCCAGCGTGCCTTCCGACTCTGAGTGAACTTGTATGGGACTTTTGACCTTCAGCCTCAACGTCACCGTGGACGGTTGCGTCGACCATCAAGAGGGAATTGCCGACGACGAGACGCATGCCTTCTTCACGCGCCTCATGGACGATGGCGGGGCGATGCTGTGGGGCCGCGTCACTTACGAGATGATGGAGAGCTACTGGCCGGCGGTCGCCCGCGGAGACGTGGACGCGTCGCCGGCGCTACGCGAGTGGGCGGTCAAGCTGGAGATAAAGCCGAAGTACGTCGCGTCGTCGACGCGAACGGACTTCCCATGGACCAACAGCCACCACATCGCTGGCGACCTGCGCTCGGGCGTGCAAAAGCTCAAGGACGCGACCCCGGCCGGCGTACTCCTCGGTAGCGGCACGCTCGCGACCGAGTTGGACCGGCTGGATCTGATCGACGAGTACAGGTTTCTTGTTCACCCCAGGATCGCTGGCCACGGTCCGACCCTGTACCAGAGCGGGCTCGCCAGCACGCGACGACTCGAGTTGGTCTCGGCGAAGCCGCTTCGCAACGGCGCGGTCGCCATGCACTACCGGCGCGCGCGCGGATGACAACGGGTTGCAGCGGAGTCCAACGCTCATTTCGACTCAATTCGATCACAATCGACATCGAACTTGCTCGAAGTCATGCTACGAGATGCGCGTTCGAGATGTCCTCGCCAACGTGGCCTTTACATTTGCATATCTCGGCACCCTAGTCAGTGGAGTGGCGCCGGGAGCCGTGTTGGCTCTTCAGTATCAGGAGTTTCCTGTCATCGCACCCGCTTGACCTCCGTTCCGGCTGCCAGCGTGGTGCCGGTCTCGACTCCGTTGATGATGGCTACTTCTTCCACCGGAATGCTTGATGGATAGCGGGAGTAGAACTCCGCAAGCGTCATCCGGGTGGGCAGCTTCACAATTTCGATCCTGCTGGGCTGCACGCCGAGTGCCGCGGCATCGGTGAGCGGTGCGAAGCTGCCGGACAGCTGGCGGAATGTCGCGTTGTAGGCGTTGAACTGGGCGGCGGTGGTGTAGGACAGCAGCCGGTAGGTGTTGCCGCCATAGCTGATGTACGAGACCAGCCCTGCCAGCGCACCACTCTGCGTCTGCGCCTGGAAATATCCGCTGGCGGCGGGCAATCCGTTGATGGCAGCGGAGCTCACCTGCCCGGCTTGAATTCCCTGCTGCCCGAGGAAGGTCTGCAGCGCGGCCGACGGCGCGCCCTGGCCCAGCGAGAGTTGGATCATCGCGTCCTGGTTCGCACTCACGGCCACGACCGCCTGCTTCGTATTCTGCACCTTCCATTCGCTGGGAATTTGGAACTGGAACCTCAGCTCCGGGTGGTAGAAAAATCCATTCTTGACGTACCCCTCGCGAGGATTCTCCCCATACACCAGCCCGTTGGTGTGAGCCAGAAAGGTGGCCTGGTTCACTACCATTCTTGACAGATCGCGGTTGAGTGAGTCCACCCTCTGCATCGCGGTCTGGTAGCGATCGCCGGGATCCGGATGGGTGGAGAGCCAGGCGGGCAACCGCCCCTCGGCAGGGGCTTCCCGGTCCAGGGTCTTGAACATCGCGGCCATCTGCCGCGGGTCGTAGTCGCTCTGCATCATGTAGCGGAATCCCAGGGCATCGGCCTGGCTCTCGTCATCCCTGCTGTACTTGAGAAACAGCAGCTGCAGCCCCTGACTAAGCGGGCCGCTGAACTCTGCCACCTTGGACGAAAGGATGCTTCCCAGCCCGAGGCCCAGCGACGCCAACTGCTGCTGGCTCATCTGCTGCACCGAGTGCCGGGCCGTGATGTGGCCAATTTCGTGACCCAGCACCGACGCCAGTTCACCTTCGCTGTGCATTGTGCCGAGAATCCCGCGGGTGATGAACACGGGCCCGCCTGGCAGGGCGAACGCGTTCACCGAGGCATCGTCGATCACATAGAATGCCCAGGGAAGCTTGGGACGCTCGGTCCCCTTGGCAATCTTGAGTCCGATGGAGCTCACGTACTGCTGCAGCGCCGGGTTGTCCACAAGCCCATAGGTGGCCTTCGCGTCCTGAGCGCCCTGCTGACCCATCTGGATTTCCTGCGCTTCAGAGACCAGCGCCAACTCGGACTTGCCGCTCACCGGGTTGGTGGCGCATCCGGCGAACAGCAGGAGAACCAGCGCGGATGATCGCTTGAGCATGGGCGAACGCCTCCAGGCGAAGAATGAACTCGGCTTCCGACGGTGCGAAGTTCTGGTGTATCAGTAGTGACAGGCAGCAGTCGTGCCAGCCCGCGGCCGTCTGTGATGCGGATTCCAGTGCCACCAATCAGCCGGTGGCAGGGCAACCACGGAGACGCAGTCACCGCGTGGCGAGCCGCGAGCCGGCAGTGCAGAATTCACAGCTCATGAATTCCTAGAGGAGCACTCAGTGCCCGACTCTGTCGTCATCATCGGTGCCGGAATCAATGGCCTCTTCGCCGCCAACTACCTGCGCCGCGCCGGCTGCGACGTCACGGTCATCGATCGCGCCAAGCGCCCCGGAGGCGCCTGCGTCTCGGAGGTCGCCGACATCGACGGCCAGCTGCAACCGTATGCACTCGGCGCGTCGGTCCTCGGCCTCATGCAGGACTTCGTCTTCCAGGAGACGGGACTCGCCCGGCGTCTCGAGAGCTACGTCCCCGCCGAATCCAAACGCGTCTATTTCCCCAACGCCGCACAGTCGGCGTGGATTCACCGGGACCCCGTGCAGCTGCAACAGGAGCTCGCCGACCGCTGGGGCGAGCGCGGCGACGTCGCCGCCTTCCGCGCCGATGAAGCGAAGGTCGTCGCCTACCTCCAGGACGGCTACCGTCGAGCCGTCCCCCCGACCATCGTCGAAGCCGAAGCACGGCTCGGCGACGAGCTCACACGGCGCTGGATCAGCGGCAGCGCCGCCGACCTCCTCGATCACTACTTCACCAGCGAGCAGACGAAGATCTACATGGCGATGACGGTGACCGAGAGCGGTCCCGTCTCACTCCACGAGCCGTACTCCGCCTTCACCCTTCCGCTGATGGACTCGGGCTCCATCTTCGACGGCTATTACGGCTTTGTCCGCGAAGGGCTCTGGCGACTCACCGAGGAGCTGGCGACGATCAACGGCGAGCTCGGTGTCGACCTCCAACTCGGCGGCAAGGTTGTAGCAGTCGATACCAGTGGCAAAGTCGTCCACTTCGAGCGCGGTAGCACCACGGCAAGTATTCCGTACGATCAGCTCCTGCTCGCCACCGACCCGCTGACCGCAGCGCGCCTCGTCGGCGACCGAGCGATGATCCGCGACATCGAGCAGCAGCGATTCACCGGCACGAGCGGGAAGCTCACCCTCTTTTTTCGCCACCCTGTGCGGTGGATCGACGAACAGCAGACGGCCGATGAAGGCGCAGACACTGCCTTCCGCTTCATCTTCTCCGTCTCTTCGCTCGCCGACTTCGAGGACGCGACGCTGCGCGTCCTCGACGGTATCGCCGACTACGCCCCCGGTTACATCCAGGTCTACTGCGAAGGGGCAGCGATGCGGCAGCTCGGTCTCGTCGAGCCATTCGACCGCATCACTCTCTTCTTCAAGAACATGGCGCTGAATGCGAGCGGCAGCGCTCTTCCCGACGTCGAAGCAGCGGTGAAGGCGCAGCTCCTCGCCCACGTGGCCAATCCCGAAGACTGCGTCTGGAGCCGCCTTCTTTCACCGCGCGACATGCAGCAGCTCTTCCTCTTCCCCGGCGGCAATCTCGACCACACGATGCTCGTCGGCGGACAGACTTTCTTCGACCGCCAGTTCTCCGCCGACCCTGCGTCACACTTCTATACGTTTGGCGACTGGCCCGCCATCTCGTACTGCGGCGCCGGCGCATATCCGTGCGGCTCGATCGCCGGCACGCCGGGGTACATGTGTGCGCAGCAGGTCATCCGGCAGATGACATCGGGCAATGTCGACTCATCTCTGCAATGATTCTCGCGCAGAGGCGTTGCTGAGCGAACGACGACTCGGCGAGTTTGAGTACGTTAGCGGCGAACGCCAATACCCCGGTGATCCCACTCGGCGGAGCTCACACGCCAGGCTTGAACAAAGCGGTTTGATCATCGACATCACGGCTGTCCAGTTCGAGGAGGTAGACGACCCGGTGCTCGTTACTCGTGACTCTGCGTGGCATTGCAGCTGGACGCTGACGCACCGACGGGTTGCCGACTTCCGTGCTGCGGGCAGTTGCGATGTGGGTACGCTCGAGCGCGTGTATAAAGCGGCCGTCATCCGCGCAGATGCTGGCTCACGCGCCGTTGCAGCTGTCGAATGCAACCATCAACGTATTCTGATATCCGTCAGCTGCGTTCGCAGATGAACGCCAGCACGTTATGCCGAGACAAGGAGCTTCGTGCGAACGATAGCGTGGGTTACCGGCATCGCTGGGCTGATGACATGGTTCTACACGATCCATGAGGCACTTCCGGCTGCGGCGCGCGCGCCGAGTTCTCTATTGCTGACGCCTGTCGCGATAGCCTCGGGGTTAGAGCACCTCGTGGTCGGCCGCTATCCGGTGTACGATTCACTTCCCCTTGTGTTTGCCGCGAACTGGATCGGGTGGTGGGTTCTACTTGCGCTGGCTCACCGCGCTTACACCCGAGTTCGACGAGTTCCGGGCTAACGGTGGTTGGTGAAGCGCGGTGCGGCGACCTCTGCGCACGCACCTACTCCCGTTGCCTGACGAGGTGCGAGATCAACGGTGCTGACACATCGCAGATGCGGGCAAACCCGAAGTTGTAGCAGATGAACGCACCAACTATCGTGTTCGCATTCTGATATCCGTCAGCTGTATTCGCAGCTGAACGCCAGGACGTTCGGCCCGCACTGTAATCCGAGGTTGATTACGCGAACAGCTACGAAGCTTGGACATCGGGAGTAACGAGTGCGAGATCTCGTGAACGAGCTGCGCGATGGTCACTCACAACTCTCGCAAGTGTTGCCAAGTGTGTGCAGCGATGGACGCGACCGGCGACACTTCCGCAGTTCTCGATTCCACGGTTTGGCGAACTGCCTCGCGGTCATTCGCCCTTTGTTACCTCCGTCTCTACGGGCTTATCCAAGCAAATACACGCCCAGCACCACTCCATCATTTTGTTGCGGCAGCCGCGCCGGTAATCGCGGCTTTCCTTGTCCTGGCGCGAGCTCCTTACGGGAACTCAAGCGTCGCAACGAGAGCGGGATTCAGATTGATATTTCCAAGGAAACCATCTCCGTCCTGTCCCTGGGAATCATCGCCCCAGCAGTAGGCACCTTCATTCGCAGTGACTCCGCATGCCGAATAGAGATTGAGAGATAACTGCACGAAATGGTGAGGTCCGAACACACGCCGAGGCGTGGTGTTGCACACGTAGCCATTGCACGTTGGTAGCTCTCCGTCCGCGACGAACCCGATACCCAATTCGCCGCTCTCATCGTCGCCCCAACAATATCCAGTGCCGCCGACGGCGATCCCGCAACTGTAGAAATCGCCCACTCCAGTCGCGAGCGATTCAAACGTGATTCCTCCGCTCACCAGCGTGGGAACCAGTCGCGTCGTCACCGTGCCGTCGCCGATCTGTCCGCTCGAATTGTCGCCCCAGCAATAGGCAGACCCTGCCGAGGTAAGCCCACACGCGTGGCCAACGCCGCCCATGATCTGGGTGAACGCGTACGCTCCCGAGATCGGCTGCGGCGTGAGGTGCTCGATCGTGGTGCCATCGCCCAAGTGACCCGTGTCATTCGTTCCCCAGCAATACGTCACACCGTTGAGCGAGATTCCACATGCACCATGTCTATGCAAAATAGTCAGCGTCGAAAAATGAAGGCTACCGCTCACCGCAGTTGGCGTCAGCTGGGTCGTTCGTGTGCTATCCCCCAGACCGCCCTCGCCATTTCTGCCCCAGCAGAACGCGGATCCGTCGTCGGTAAGTCCACAAGTCGACTGAAATCCTGCAAAGAGTGTCTTGAATGACTGTGTAGTCGCGACGAGAATGGGCGAAGAGCTGCCGATTCGCGTGCCGTTCCCAAATTGTCCATCACTGTTGTCACCCCAGCAGTACATCTGATGGCTGGATGTGAGCGCGCATGTGTGATATGTCCCCGTAGCGACCCGAGAGAACGAATGCCCGCCGGTGACTGCCGCGGGAACTTCGACCGCCTCGGGAAAACTTTGCCCTCGACCCAGCTCGCCCGCCTCGCTGCCGTCGCTTGATTGATTGTAACCCCAGCAGAACGCAGCGCCGCTTGAGCTGAGGGCACAGGAAAAGTCACCACCAGCAGAGATTGTGCTAAGAGTTCGCGATACGAGCCAGTATGCAGGTATTTGCGTCGAGGCGATTCCCGTAACCACCGGCGGGAGCGAGGCGATTACGCGAGAGGTTATGAAGACCGCGCCGTGTGGATTCGGCCCCATCGTGAATTTGCCTGACACACGACCTGTCGAATCTGTGACCGTCGTGGTGTCCGACAGCGAGCCACAGAGGCAGGGTTGAATCTCATCGCCATCCCAGTTTATTCGCCACTGCATATGCGCATGGATTATTGGGCGTCCATCGGGCGTCGAGACTTGTACGACGATGGGCGCAAGCATCTGACCCGGGGGCATGGGGTCGGGGAGAGATACCGGTCCAATGCGAACATCATGCGGAACGTCGGACGTAGCCGACACCGATATAGCGGGGAGCGACGTCGCTCGAACCTCCATCGTGTTCACTTGATCGAGATCGGTGCCCATGGTCCACACGAACGTCGCGTGTCCGTGGCTGTCGCTCACGACGCTCGTCGAAGCGAGAGTGCCGCCGCCGGAGGTCACTACTCCGGTTGCATGTGCGCCGCCGACCGCATTGTCGCCGGCGTCGGAGAAATAAACCTCGACGGGTAGTCGGAGCGGCTCTCCGGCGAACCCTTCCTGATTCCCTCCGCCGACCAGCAGCACTTTCGCCGCTCGCGCGCCGCCCGGCGACGTGCTATCAGCGCCGCCGCAGCCCAGGATCGCTGATACGAGCATCCCAGCGACACACGCATATCGCTTCACAGGTGCTTCCTCGCTTCGCTGGAATTCCCGGAACGTGCAGTTCCAATCCTCATTCTGCAGTGTGACGAAGGTAGGAGTGGTCGATTTACTTGCACAGGACTTATTGAGACAATCGCTGCGCCTGCGAGCCTCGTAGCATTTTGGTAAGCCAACACTCAGCGACGATCACCGTTCACCCGCTTCTTCAACGTGCCCCTGAATATGCTCCAACGTGTTCGCTGTTGCCTCGCTGCGGCTGCGGCAGGCTGGCGATGTAAGCGAAGACCGGCTTGCCGCCGACCGCTGTCTTTACGGGGCTTGCCCTACCGGTCATGGCTTCCGGCAGCGTCGTGGCGACTGTGCCTTGCGCCGCCGTGCGCATGTCCGGGTTCTAGACTGCGGGATTGGAGATCTTGTGTGTCCTGCGGGCAGGCATCGTGGTATCGGGTACTCACTGAACGTTGTCGTGCACTCGCGTCCTTGTCGCCCGTGCGCTTCAGGTCATCGCGAGCACGTGAGCTACGAACTGATCGACGGCGATCTCGGTGCCCTCCGCCCAACCACTCGCTTTGTCTTTCTCAAAGTCAGCTTCATCCCGGTGCAGCGCAGTGAAGATGTAGCGAGTTCCGGTTCCCACGGTCTCCATGGTGACGATGGCCGTGATCGGAATGTCGTCGAAGACAGCCGGACGATAACCAGGGAACAACATCGAGGTCCAGACGAGACGCTTCATCGGAACAACGTCCAGGAAACAGCCAAGGTTGGGGAAATCCGGACCGTCTCCCGTTGCGATGTCGATGCTGAAGATGCCGCCCGGTCTCACGTCCATTTCGGCTCGCGACACACGCCCCCACAGCTTGGGCATGTACCACTCCTTGAGATGCTCCGGTTTGGTCAGCGCTTCCCAGACGAGTCGCGTGGGAGCGTCGATGAACCGCTCGATGACGAAATCGAGTTTCGGATTGAAGGCGAAGTGCTTGCTCATGATTGTGATTCCTTCTCCTTGAGTTGTTTGACGATTTGATCGAACCGGTCCAGTCGAGCTTCCCACAACCGGCGACGCGCGCTCAGCCAGTCGTCGACGACCTTGAACCGTTCGGGAGCGAGCTCGTACGTGCGCACTCGCCCTCGCTTCTTCGACTTGACCAATCGGCTGTGTTCGAGCACCGAGAGGTGCTGCACGAACGAGGGGAGTTGCATGTCGAACGGCGCCGCCAGTTCACTGACGGTGGCTGGCCCGATTGACAGTCGCTCCAAGACTCGGCGCCGAGTCGGGTTGGACAGGGCGTGAAAGACGTCGTCGGCGGCTGCGGATTGGACCATTTCCAACACCATCCAAAGGCTCGGGTGATTCGATCTGACCCGGGTATTCTGTAACGGGGAAACACTTTTGTAAATACCTAAGTATTAGTTGTTTCGGAAGTGCCCGCCTCTCACGCGGAGACAAGGACGGAGGGGAAGATGCCTGCCCGTACCCCTGTATCAACGTCGTCTCATACGCAGTTGCCGCCGACGAACGCGCCATCCATCGTTGTGCATCCGAAGTTCCGTCAAGTGCATTCGCAGCCGAACGCCAGGACAGTAGCCAGCGCGTCGACATCACTCGAGGACAGATGACCTTCGCACTGCGTCTTGAGGATCTGTTGGCATACACCGATTGGGATCGGGAGCAGTGGCATGCGTGGTTTCGTCACCAGGGACCGGCCGCGCTCGATGTCGGCTTGGGGCCGAATGGTGACGGTCGCATCAACTCGGTGGGCGAGCTGGTCCGACACATCTTCTCTGCCGAGAAACGGTACGTGGAGCGCGCACTGGGCAAGCCACTCACCGACACGTCAACGGTATCGACTTCCGATGTCGATGCATTGTTCGCTTTCGGAGTTGTCAGCCGAACCGCGCTCCGTGAATTGCTGGGGACCATGCCCGCGGAGCGGTGGGACATCCCGCACGAGATGCAGATCGGCACGCGCTCACTGCGCGTGACACCACGAAAGATGATCGTCCAGGCGGTCACGCATGAGCTGCGTCATTGGGCGCAAGTGGCGACGTTCATGCGCCTGGATGGTCGTCAGTCCGGTGTCCATGATTTTTTGGTAAGCCCGGTCTTCGACGTGCCGGCTGCAGGGAGCGGCTCGTAGAGGAGTGCCGTCCAACCCGCCATTGCCACTCGTGCAACTGACCATGACACGCATCCTATTCGCAATCCTCCCGTTTCTTGCGCTCGCCGTCGGCGGATCGACGCGGGCGCCACAGCCCGATGACGCCGCACTCATTCGCGCGGCAAGACGGGCGCAGAACGCGGCCTTCGCGCGACGCGATTTCGCCGCGCCAGCCCAAACGTGGACCAACGATGTGTCGATTCGCACGGGACTTGGCAGCACCATCACGGGGCGCGCGGCATATCTGCGCGCCTTCGCGGATGATTCCGTGATGGATTACGAACGAACACCCATCGAGGTGGTCGTCAGCAAGCGTTGGCCGCTTGCCTATGAAACGGGCACGTGGGTCGGCCGCGCACACGCGGATACGGCAACAAGGGTCAGCGGACGGTACGCGGCGCAGTGGGTGAAGGCGGGTGGCGCGTGGCTGATTCGCTCAGAGGTATTTGTCTCACTCGAATGCGTTGGCGCCCCGTGTTCGTGGCCCGCGGTCATACCGTAGCGCTGTCCAACGATCGTCGAGCGAGACAGGCGAGTTACAGAAGCACCGGCTGCCGCTGCATCCTATGAATTCGCCTGCAGGCTACTTCGGGCGATAAGCTGACAATAGAGGTCGCGAGAGGAGCATCATGAGCAAGGTATTCGTCAACATTGGACTGAGCCTCGATGGCTACATGGCACCGGAAGGAATGACCATGGGCAAGCCTGAGTATAAAAACTGGGGCGCGAAGTGGGGTGCGATGATGGCCTGGATCATCAATCAACAGTACTTCCGCAAGAACCTCAACCTCGGACCAGGGGGAGAGACCGGCCCGGTCAATGACCTGATTCGCAGCACCACTGAGCGCACCGCTGCCAGCATTATGGGCAAGCGAATGTTCGACCAGGGGGAAGTCGCGTGGCCAGAGGATGCTCCGTTTCACACACCGGTGTACGTTCTCACCCATGAGAAACGCGAACCCTGGGTGCGCCCCGGTGGGACGACCTTCTACTTCGTCAATGACGGGGCGGAGCGTGCCCTGGAGTTGGCTCGGGAATTTGCAGGCAGTCGTGATATTCGTATCGCGGGCGGAGCAGATGTGATCCAGCAGTATCTGAACCTCGGTGCCGTCGACGAGCTGGAAATCGCCTTGGCTCCAGTGTTGTTCGGCGGCGGGCGTCGTCTCTTCGAGAAGCTTCGCGAACCCGGGCCGCACTTTCGCATTGACAGGGTTCTCGATGGTCCAGCCGCCACACACGTGCGCTATGTGCGTCAGTGATCGTAGCTGATGACGCGTGCGATTTGCCAACCGGTTGCCGTGCGACGCCAGACATGCGTGAACTTGAACGTGCCGCACTCCTGGCGTCCGTTCTCTCGATGACAAAATTGGTGGACGCCGACTTCAATCGCGCCGTAGTCGGGAATGGGATACACCTCGATCGCACCAACAAGAGTCCGACGAATATCGGGGCTTTTGGTGAAGGTGCTCCTGAGCCCCGTCATCACTTGTGCCCACGTCAGCAGTCCACCCGTGTCGTGGTAGAACTCGAGATCGGGCGCGAGGTAGCGACCGAGTTGGTCACCATCCTGCGCATTGTAGGCGGCGAACATGCTGGAGTCGGCACGTTCGATTTCGTGTCGAAGCGCGGCGGGCGACATCGCTGTTGCCTGTTGGCCCGAGAGCGCGTTCGCACAGGCGAGGGTGGCAACGAGACAGAGCGTAGCGTGGAAAGTGACGCGAGGCAAGCGCATT
>JBBRZK010000084.1:0-20350 GCA_038236775.1 Gemmatimonadales bacterium | reverse complement strand
CTTCTTGTCATCCTGAGCGAAGCGAAGGATCTGCTTCTTGTCATCCTGAGCGAAGCGAAGGATCTGCTTCTTGTCATCCTGAGCGAAGCGAAGGATCTGCTTCTTGTCATCCTGAGCGAAGCGAAGGATCTCTGGCTGCCTTCAACAGAGGGATGCACCCGTCGTACACCGGGACGACTCCTCAGAATCCTCGACGCCCTCTCGGCCGATGGCTCCGTCGATGGAACGGATGGTACGGATATTCGACTGACCAAAACGCATTGTACAAGAGACTTGCCGTTCGACTGTTCAACGCGCGTCCGTACGATCCGGATTATCGTCCGACAGGTGGCGTTCACTCGCCGGGGGAGGATTCTGGGGAGCTCGATCGTCCGAGGCAGCCTGTCATATTCTGTTTCGATTCATGATGCCCGTGATCCGTCCCGGACACGATGAACCCTCCCGACAGATCGCGCCCCGAGGATGCTGGGGAGCCCGACGATCCCCCCGCTGTCATCCTGAGCGAAGCGAAGGGTCTGCTTCTCGTCATCCCGGGCGCAGTGCCGTACCCCGCCCTATTTTTCGCGGATGCTCGTCGGCAAGGACGATTCCGAGAAGGTCCGCCAGTACGCCATCATGCGGCGGCGTGCCACCACGCTGCTCGCCGCGTTCGCCGTGCTCTTCGCGGCGACGGCCATCCTGTCGCACCTCCATCCCACCATCGCCCCATTCTGGATCGGCCTCGTGCGCGCGACCGCCGAGGCCGCGATGGTGGGCGGCATCGCGGACTGGTTCGCCGTCACCGCGCTGTTCCGGCATCCGATGGGGATCCCCATTCCGCACACGGCCATCGTGGCGCAGCGGAAGGACCGCATCGGGCGGAGCCTGGGCAACTTTGTGGGGAACAACTTCCTCGCCACGGACGTGATCGCGCGACAACTCGCCGGCCTCGGCCTCGGCCGGCGCGTGGCGACGTGGCTCGCAGAGCCGGCGCACCGCACACAGGTGGCACGCGCCATCGCCAGCGGCGTGGCACGGGCCGCGGAATCCATACCCGGCGAGGAACTGCAGGCCACCGTGCACGACACGCTCGTGGAGCAGCTTCGCAAGGCGCAGGTGGCGCCGCTCCTCGGCGACCTGCTCACCCTCGCCACCACGGACGACCGCCACCAGGAGATGCTCGACCGGCTCGTGGACCTCGTGAGCCGCATCGTGCGCGACAACAAGGAGCTCATTCGCGTGCGCATCGGCGAGGAGAGCCCCTGGTGGGTGCCCGGCGCCGTGGACGACAAGCTCTACCAGAAGATCGTGGCCGGCATCGAGCGCACCCTCGCGCAGGTGTCCACCGACGACCAGCATCCGCTGCGGGAGCAGTTCGACCAGGCCCTGCGCGGCTTCGTGGAGAAGCTGCACAACTCTCCCGAGACCATTGCGCGCGCCGAGGCGATGAAGGAGCGGCTGCTCACGCATCCGGCGGTGGGCGAACTGTCGGACGCGCTGCTCCGCGCCGCGCTCAACTCCCTCGGCAAGTACGCGGGACCGGACGCGCCTTCGCCCGAGCCGCTCGAGCGCGCAGTGGGCGGCATCGCCGAGCGAGCGTTGGGGAACCCGGCGTTCCTCCAGGATGTAGATGACGCGGCGGAGCGCCTGATCCTCGGCGTCGTGGACCAGTACCGTCCCGAGGTGGCCGAACTCATCGCGCGGACTGTCGAAGGGTGGGATGCGACGGACGCGTCCCGGAAGATCGAGGTGCAGATCGGGCGTGACCTGCAGTTCATCCGCATCAACGGAACGCTGGTCGGCGGCCTCGTCGGCCTCGTCCTGTACATTATCAGTGTGCTCGCCAGGTGAGCGGGCGCGTGTCCCCGATGGAGGTTGCGTGATCCGCCGAGTCGCTCTCGCTGTCCTGTTCGTCCCGTCGCTGCTGCTGGCGCAGGCGCAACTCGAGTACGCGGGCCGTCGTGCCGACCTCGCCACGAAGCTGCCCGATGGCGCGTTCGTGGCACTCGGCGCGCACGAGCCGCCGCACGACTACCTGCTGTTCGAGCAGAACCCGTCGTTCTACTATCTCACGGGATTCAAGGAGCCGGATGCAGCGCTCCTGATGATCAAGCAGGGCGGCGCCGTGCGGTCGGCAACGATGTTCGTGAACCCGAAGCAGCCGAGCCGCGAAGTGTGGACGGGCACACGCGTTGGCGTGGACGGGGTGGGCAAGCTCACCGGCATCCGCGGCCGGTCCACGGTGGAGCTGTACAAGGTGCTCGACTCGCTCGCCGCCGCGGGCACGCCGCTGCTGGTGGTGGGCGAGGTGGGTCGCGTGCCCGATGACGATGCCGCGCCCACGGTACGGACGCCTGACGAGCAGGTGTTCGACCGCCTCAAGCGGAAGTACCCGGCGCTGAAGCTCCGCGCCGTGAACGACATCGTCGAGCAGATGCGCGGTACCAAGAGCGCCGCCGAGCTGACGATGATCCGCAACGCGGTGGACCTCACGAACCGCGCGCTCCGCGAGGTGATTCCCACCATCAAGCCCGGACAGAACGAGTTCGAGCTGCAGGCGCTCATCGAGTTCACCTTCCGTCGCAACGGAGCGGATCGTCCATCGTTCTCCACCATCGTGGGCTCCGGTCCTAACTCCACGACGCTGCACTACAACGTCGACGACCGGTTCATCGGCGCGAGCGACGTGGTCGTGATGGACATCGGCGCGTCGTTCCATGGCTATGCCGCCGACGTCACGCGTACGGTGCCCGCGAGCGGGGTGTTCACGCCGGAGCAGCGCGCCATCTACCAGCTGGTTCGCGATGCGCAGAAGGCCGCGGAGCGCCAGGCGACGCTCGGCAACGCGGCGCGGCTGATGACCGATTCCGCGAACGCCGTGCTCGCCGCCGGGCTCACGCGACTCGGCCTGATGGAATCGCCGAACGCGACGTACGACTGCGCCACGGGATTGCAACCGCGCCAGTGCGCGCAGCTTCAGCTCTACTACATGCACGAGCTGGGGCACGGCATCGGCCTGGACGTGCACGACCCGGAGCAGTTCTACTTCTCGGGAAAGATCCAGGCGGGCAGCGCGTTCACTATCGAGCCGGGCGTGTACGTGCGCGAGCACCTGCTCGACGAGATGCCCGACACACCGCGCAACCGCGAATTCGCGGCGAAGGTGCGCAAGGCCGTGACGCTGTACCAGAACATCGGCGTCCGCATCGAGGACGCCTACATCGTCACGACGAAGGGCGTGGAGTGGCTCTCGCAGGTGCCGCGCGAGATCGGCGAGATCGAGGAGCTGATGAAGAAGGGATCGACAGGCGTGGCCGCGCGCGACGAGTTCCGCGTGGAGAAGTACCGGCTCATTCCGTAGACGTGCGGACTACTCGCGGCACCCTGCCAGGCGCGGCGGCCATTCCGGTGGTCGCCGCGCTTCTGCTGTGTGTGCTGGGGCTCTATCCGCTGGCCAACCAGCTCACCGGCGGCGCCGCCGCGCCGTGGTACGATCATGCGCGCACCTTCTGGCTGCTGATCGGCGGTACGCTCCTGCTCGTGCTGTTCGCGCTGTCGCGGTGGGCGCCCGCGGCCGTGGACACCGCGTGGCGAGCGGCCACGACGCGCGCCATGGCCATCCCGTCGCGCGTCTTCGTGGGCGGTGCGGCGCTGTTCGCGTTCGCGGCGGCCGCGGTGATCTTCGTGGCGTGCTTCGGGCGGCAGCCGCACAACGCCGACGAGGTGGCGCAGCTGTTCCACGCGAAGATCCTGCTGAGCGGGCGGCTCGCGCTGCCGCCCGATCCGCATCCCGAGTTCTTCGGGATGGACAACATGATCGACCGCACGCGATGGTACTCGCAGTTCCCCATCGGTGGACCCGCATTCCTCGCGGTGGGGCTCGCGCTCGGCGCGGCATGGCTGCTCAATCCCGCGCTCCTCGCGCTCAGCATCCTCTCTGTCTACGGCTTCGCGCGCCGGACGTACGGCGAGGCGACGGCGCGCGCGTCGGTGCTGCTGTTCGCGCTGTGTCCCTTCGCGCTCTTCGTGAGCGCGAGCTTCATGAACCACGTGCCGGTGCTGTGGCTGGCGACCGTGGCGATGATGCAGCTCTCGATCTGGGCGGACACGACGTCGCACCGCGCGGCCAACCGCTCGGCCGGCCTCATCGGGCTCGCGATCGGTGTCGCCTTCACGGTGCGTCCGCTCGACGCGCTCGTGGTGGCGGCGGCCGTCGGCGCGATGCAGCTCGCGAGCCTGCGTGGCAGCACGGTGCGCGCGCGGTCGCTGGCCGTGCAGGTCGTCGCCGGCCTCCTGCCTGTCGCGGTGCTCTTCCTGGTGGATGCGCGGACGAACGGCGCGCCAATGCGGCTGGGCTACGAGGTGCTCTATGGCAGCGCGCACCAGCTGGGCTTTCACGTGGATCCGTACGGCACGCCGCACACGCCGGAACGCGCGCTCATCTTCGCGTCGAAGTACCTGCTGCAGCTCAACGTCCTGCTCTTCGAGTGGCCACTTCCCGCCGTGGCGATCATCGCGGCGGGGCTCGCGGCAATGCGGCGTCCCACGCGGTGGGACTACTTCCTCCTCGGCCTGCTCTTCGTGCAGCTGGCGGCCTATGCAGCCTACTGGCATGACGGGAAGTTCCGAGGGCCACGCTTCCTGTTCACCGCGCTGCCCGCCATCGTCATCCTTGCGGCGCATGCGCCCTTCCTGCTCGCTGCGGTAACGCGGGGGACACTCCGTCGGCTGGTGCTGCTCACCGTGCCCGCCTGCGTGCTCGTCGCGTGGCTCGCCTACCCACTCGGCAACGGCGTGGGCGCACGCATGCGTACGTACCGCGCGCTGTCGCGCGTGGATCCAGCCGCCATGGCGAAGGCCGCCGGCCTGCGGCACGCGCTCGTGTTCATCAACGAGGGCGTGGAGGCGCGCAACCTTCACTACCTGTGGGAACTCGGGCTGACCCGAGGCAGCGCGGCGCGCCTGATGGTGTCGGCGTCGTCGTGCGCCGTGCGGCTGTCCATCGATGCGGAAGCGGCGCGGCAGCCGGCGCGCGAGCAGGGGCGGCTCGACCGGCTGGTGGAAGGCGCGCTGGCGTTCGATGCCCATCCGCCCGAGATCCTGCCTGACGCGTGCGTGGAGGATGTGCGCCGCGACAGCGAAGGCGCCGAGGGGTTCGCGCCGTTCTTCCCCGCCAACGAGATCGATGCCACCGGTCACCTCGGCGGCAACGTGGTGTACGCGCTGGACCTCGGCGCGCACAACGAGGCGCTGCGCGGCCGGTTCGGGTCGCGGACCTGGTACCGCTTCGAGCGGCGTGTCGTCGCGGGCGATTCCGTTCCCGTGTTCACACCCTACTCTACGATGCGGTAGAGACGATGCTCCATCGGACGACATCGCGGAGCTGATGCCCATTCCGACCCAGACGCGCGCGCTCAGGCTGACGACGGCCGCGTTCTTCCTCGTGTTCCTGCTCACGGGCCTTGTCGTGTTCAAGGACTACGGCATCTCGTGGGATGAGATCCCCACGCGAGAGTTTGGCGTGATGAACGTCCTGCACCTGGTGCCCGACGCGCACACACTCGACTCGGTGCGGATCGCGAAGGGCCCGGGATTCGAGCGCTTCGGTCCAGTCTTCGAGATCCTGCTCGTGCGCGCCGAGCTGCTGCTGCCGGTGACCAACGTGCGGGCGACGTTCCTGCTCCGCCACCTGCTCACGTTCCTGACATTTTTTCTGGGCGTCGTGCTGTTCCACGCGCTGTGCCGCCGCCGCTTCGGCGGGTGGATCGCGCTGCTGGCGTGCCTCAGCGTGGTGCTCAGCCCGCAGCTGTTCGCGCATGCGTTCTACAACGTGAAGGACATCTCGTTCCTCACCGTGTTCGTGGCCTCGATGCTCACGCTCGACGTGTTTCTCGAGCGGCCGACGGTGCGGACGATGTTCGTGCACGGCGTCATCGGGGCAATCGCGCTGGGCACGCGCGTGCTCGGCCTGTTCGCCATGATGCTCACCGGAGTCGCCGCGATGGCCAGTCGGCCGACGCGACGCACGCTCGCGCTGCTCGTTGGCTACGGCGTCGTGGTGGCCGTGTTGCTGCCGGTGGTCTGGCCGGTGCTCCGCATCGATCCGCTCGGCATCATCAAGGACGCCGTGCTCGGCGCGACGAGCAACCCGTACGTCCAGACGGACCTGTTTCGCGGGCGCCAGATCCAGGCGAACGCCCTCCCCTGGGATTACGTCCCGACGTGGATTCTCATCACGACACCGTACGTCGTGACGGCGCTCTTCGTCGCGGGGACGGTCCGGTTCCTCATGAAGTTTGCGCACGCGCCGCGTTCGATCCTGGACGGTGCCATGCTGCGCGACGCCATCGTCTGCGCCTGGTTCTTCCTGCCCGTCGTCGGCTGCATGGTCCTCAGGCCGGTCATGTACGACGGCTGGCGGCACCTGTTCTTCGTGTATCCCGCGCTCGTTTACATCGCGGCGATCGGCATGGAGGGACTGCACGCGAAGGCGATCGCGCAGTTCGGTGAGGTGCGTCACCGCCGGTTCGTCAACGGGGCGCTCGCGACCGCCCTGCTCGCCTCCCTGGCGCCGATTCTCGCGTTCATGGTTACCAATCACCCGTTCGAGCATCTGTACTTCAACAGGTTCGCCGGCCGCGACATGGCGGAGGTGAAGCAGCGCTACGAGCTGGACTATTGGGGCCTGTCCTATCGTCCCGCCCTCGAATACATCCTCCGTACCGACCCGTCGCCCTCCATCAGGATCCTCGTCGCCAATTACCCCGGGCGCGTGAACGCGTTGATGCTGCCGGCGGGCGACCGCAACCGACTGCGCTACGTGAATACGGCGTCGCAGGCGGACTATTTCGTCACCAACTACCGCTTTCATCCCGAGCCGTATGCGGTTCCGGGCGAGGTGTTCACCGTGCGCGTGGGCAACGCCGTCGTCGCCTCCGTGTTCCATCTTCCGCGTACCCGATGACGGGCGCCGCCCAGCTGTCCCAACCGTATCCGACCCCTTCGAATGAAGCCGATTGAGCTGGCCGCGTGCCGCTGCTGCGGGAATCGACGACTCGAGCTCGTGCTGTCGCTCGGCGTGCAGACCCTCACCGGCGTGTTTCCGCGGTCTGCCGACGAACGCATTACCGCCGGCCCGCTCGAGCTGGTGAAGTGTTTCGGCGCCGATGCGTGTGGCCTCGTCCAGTTGCGCCACCGATACGATGCGTCGGAGATGTACGGCCAGAACTACGGCTATCGCTCCGGGCTGAACCAGTCGATGGTGCGACACCTCGGCGAGAGCGTCACCGCGCTGCTCGCGAAGCATCCACGCGCCGAGGGGGCGATCGCCCTTGACATCGGCAGCAATGACGGGACGCTGCTCTCATTCGTGCCGCCGACGCTGCGCCGCATCGGGATGGACCCCACGATCGTCAAGTACGGGCAGTTCTATCAGCCCGGAATCGAGAAGGTGGCCGACTTCTTCTCGGCGGCGCGCTTCCGCGAGCACTGTGGTGACGCCCGTGCGGCGCAGATCACGTCGATCGCGATGTTCTACGATCTCGAGGACCCCCTCGCGTTCGTGAGGGACATCGCCGCGGTGCTCGCGGAGGATGGCGTCTGGTACTTCGAGCAGAGCTATCTCCCCACGATGCTCACGCAGAACGCGTACGACACCATCTGCCACGAGCATCTCGAGTACTACTCGCTGAAGCAGGTCACCTGGCTCCTCGAGCGCGCTGGGCTGCGCGTCGCGGACGTGCGGCTCAACGACGTCAATGGCGGGAGTTTCTCGGTCACGGCTGTTCGTGCCGAATCGGACATCCCGTCAAACGTGGACGCCATTCGGCGTATCGAAGAGCGGGAGCGCGAGCAGCAACTCGACAGCCTGGCGACGTACGAGACGTTCCGGACGCGGGTGGAAACGCATCGCGACGCCCTCGTGGCGCTCCTCGCCGACCTCCGGGCACAGGGGGCGTCGGTACTCGGCTACGGCGCCTCGACCAAGGGCAACGTCCTCCTCCAGTACTGCGGCCTGACTCCGCAGCAGATTCCGGCCATTGCCGAAGTGAATCCCGACAAGTTCGGCGCGCTCACGCCCGGCACGCTCATTCCGATCATCTCCGAGGCGGAGGCGCACGCGCGGCATCCCGACTACTTCCTCGTGATGCCCTGGCACTTCCGCGACAACCTGATTCAGCGCGAGGCGGAGTTTCTTCGGGGCGGCGGCAAGATGATCTTTCCGCTGCCGGAGATCTCGGTTGTCGCGGGCTGACCACGCAGTGCATCATCCCGAGCGCAGCGATCCAGTTTTTCGTCCTGAGCGCAACGAACCAGTTTGTCATCCCGAGCGCAGCGAACCAGTTTGTCATCCCGAGCGCAGCGAACCAGTTTGTCGTCCTGAGCGCAGCGAACCAGTTTGTCGTCCTGAGCGCAGCGAACCAGTTTGTCGTCCTGAGCGCAGCGAAGGACCTGCTTGTGTTGACACCGAGAGGCCGACGTGAGTCTCAGGACGCTCGTCATGGTCCCGACGTACAACGAGCGGGACAACGCACCCACCATGGTCGCGGCCATTCGCGCGCTCGACCTCGATGTCGACGTGCTGTTCGTGGACGACGACTCCCCTGACGGGACCGGCGCCCTGCTGGAAGCGCTGAAGGTCGACTATCCGCGGCTGTCCGTGCTCCACCGATCGGGCAAGAACGGCATCGGCAGCGCGCATCTCGACGGCATCGCCTACGCCTATCGCAACGGCTACCAGCGGCTCGTCACCCTCGACTGCGACTTCAGCCACAGCCCGGCGGACATTCCTGCCTTCTTCAGCGCCGCCGAGGATGCGGATGTGGTGGTGGGGTCGCGCTGGACGGCGATGAACAGCCTGCCCGGCTGGAATGTCTTCCGGCGCCTGATGACGCACGTCGGGCACCTGCTTACCCGCCTGGTGCTCGGCATGCCATACGACGCGACGGGCGCGTTCCGTGCGTACCGGCTCGATCGCATTCCGGAGGGCGTGTTCGGGCTCGTGCAGTCGATGAGCTACGCATTCTTCTTCGAGAGCCTGTTCATCCTGCACCGAAACGCGCTGCGTATCCGGGAAATCCCGATCGTCCTTCCGGCGCGCACGTACGGCCACTCGAAGATGACGCTCAAGGCCGCGGCGAACAGCGTCCGCATCATGGTGGGCATCGCGCGGCGATATCGCGCCAATCCGGTCGCGTTCCACCTGACGACGTCCGCCCTCACCATCGAGCCCACGCTCCACGATCCCCAGCACTGGGATTCGTACTGGCGGGAGTCGCAGGTACCGAGCAAGCGCGTGTATGCGATGATTGCCTCGCTGTACCGGCGGCTCTTCATCCGCCCAAGGCTGCAGCGCGCGTTGTCACGCCACTTCGCGCGCGGCGCACGACTGCTGCACGCGGGCTGCGGCGGCGGCCAGGTGGACCAGGGGCTGCACGAGCGCATGCACGTCACCGCGCTCGACATCTCCGCCGACGCGCTGCGGTTGTACCAGGCGAACAATCCGGACGTCTTCGGGCTGCATCACGGTGACATCCTCGCCCTGCCCTTCCCCAATGACCGCTTCGATGGCTACTACAGCCTCGGCGTCGTCGAGCACTTCACGGACCTCGAGATCCAGCGCATCCTCGCCGAAGCGGCGCGGGTGCTGCGGCCGGATGGGAAAGTCCTGCTGTTCTGGCCACATGCGCGCGCGACGAGCGTGATCGTGCTCGGCCTCGCGCACCGGCTGCTCGCGCGCAGCGGCAGCCGGACGCAGCTGCACCCACCCGAGATCTCGCTGCTCACGTCACGCCGGATGGCGGAGGACCACCTCACACGGGCGGGATTCAAGGTCGTCTCGTACGATTTCGGTGCGAGGGATCTGTTTATCCAGGCGGTGGTGGTGGGGCGCACGCAGCTGCCGGTCAACGGCAAAAGCTGAACGCAGAGAACGCGAACACATTCACGTTTCCACCGCGTCCTCCGCTGCGGCGGTTGCCGCTTTCTGCGCCCGCGGCGTCTCGGTGCCGGCCCTGCTAGACTAGGCCGCCGAGGGATACACCTCGAAGATGCCCGCTGCGCCCATGCCGCCGCCGATGCACATGGTGACGAGGCCGTGCCCGCCGCCCCGCCGGCCAAGCTCGTGCACGAGCTGCGTGGTGAGCTTCGCGCCCGTGGCGCCCAGCGGGTGACCGAGCGCGATGGCGCCGCCGTTCACGTTCACCTTGTCCTGGTCCATCTTCAGCTCGCGCATCACGGCGAGCACCTGCGACGCGAACGCCTCGTTGAACTCGATGAGGTCGATGTCGCCCATCGCGAGGCCGGCGCGCGCGATCGCCTTCGGTACGGCCTTGAGCGGACCCACGCCCATGATGTCGGGATCCACACCAGCCACCGCGAAGCTGACGAATCGCGCGAGCGGGCGCAGTCCGCGCGCGTCGGCCACGGAGCGACGCATGAGCAGCACGGCCGCGGCGCCATCGGAATAGGGACTCGCGTTGCCGGCGGTGACGGTGCCGTTCGGCTTGAACGCGGGCCGGAGCTTCGCGAGGCCCTCCGGCGTTGTCTCCGCACGTGGCAGCTCATCCCTCGCGAACTCGAGCGCACGCACCTGCTTCTGCGTGCCCTTCCACGTGACCTGCTCCACCGGCACCGGCACGATCTGTCCGTCGAAGCTGCCGTTGCGCATCGCCTCGGACGCCCTGAGCTGGCTGCGGAGCGCCCAGGCATCCTGGTCCGCCCGGCTCACCTTCCATCGGTCGGCTACACGCTCTGCCGTGAAGCCCATGCCGATGTACGATTCCATCGCGTCGGCGTCGAGGCGGGCGTGATAGCCGGACATCGGCACCTGGCTCATCATCTCGATACCGCCAGCGAGGATGACGTCGGCCATGCCGCTCATGATCTGCATGGCGCCGCTCGCGATGGTCTGCAGCCCCGACGAACAGAAGCGGTTGATCGTCTGCGCCGGCACCTCCACCGGAAAGCCGGCGCGCAGCGCGCTGAGGCGCGCGACATTGAGGCCCTGCGCCGCCTCGGGCATCGCGCAGCCCCACGCGACGTCGTCGATCATCGCGGCGTCCATGCCGACGCGCGACACCGCTTCCTTCATCAGCAGCGCCGAGAGCTCGATCGGGTGCGTCGCCGAGAGCGCGCCGCCCTGCTTGCCTTTCGCCACCGCGGAGCGAATCGCGGAGACCAATACGACGTCGTTCGATGAGTCAGGCATTCTGGTCCTTTATGCAAAGCGGAAGTGCCATTTACTACAGAGGGCAGAGAACAGCGGAACTGCCATTTACCGCAGAGGACGCGGAGGACTGCGAACTGCTGTCTACCTCAGAGGGCGCAGGAAACAGCGGAACTGCCATTTACCGCGGAGGACACGGAGGACAGCGAACTGCTATCTACCTCAGAGGGCGCAGCAAACAGCGGAACTGCCATTTACCGCGGAGGACACGGAGGACAGCGAACTGCTATCTACCTCAGAGGGCGCAGGAAACAGCGGAACTGCCATTTACCGCGGAGGACACGGAGGGACGCGGAGGACTGCAGAACGACGACGCCACAAAACACCATCCTGGCAGGGTACTCCCGCACGAACCACCATGCCGCCTCACTTTGTTTTTCCTCTGCGACCTCTGCGATCTCTGCGGTAATTGAATTTTTCGGCTCTTGAAGTTTTCGGTTCTTGTCCTGAACGAGCCTAATTCCGGAGCGGCTTCCCGGTCTTGAGCGTATAGGCAATCCGTTCCTGTGTCTCCTTCGTTCCCAGCAGCTTGAGGAACGCCTCGCGCTCGAGGTCGAGGATATCCTGCTCCGTCACCGTGCGCGGCGGACCGTCGCCGCCGCAGAGCACGTAGGCGAGCTCGCGAGCGATGCGCACCTCGTGCTCCGTGATGGCGCCGCCCTCGTGCATGGCCCAGCCCGCGTAGAGCAGATTGCCCATCGCCTGCTTGCCGAGCGCCGTGATGGTGCGCGGAATTGGTGCGACGTAGTCCGGCGCGAGGTCCAGCACGCGCGCCTTCGCGTCCGCGATGAGCCGATCGCGGTTCATCGTGATGCGGTCCGCCACCGGCCGGAGGAAGCCGAGGTTGCGCGCCTCGAGCGCGCTCGTGCTCGTCGTCGCCATGGCGATGAGCTTGAACGCGCGCTTCACCGCCTCGAACGGATCGGCCTCCTCGTACGGCTCCAGCGCGCCCGCGAAGCGGAACAGCAGCTCCTTGGTGCCGCCGCCCGCGGGGATCAGCCCCACCCCCGCCTCGACGAGCCCCATGTACAGCTCCGCGTGCGCCTGAATGCGGTCGCAGTGCAACGCGTACTCGCAGCCGCCGCCCAGCGTGAGCCCGAACGGCGCCGCCACCACGGGGAACGGCGCGCGACGTACCAGCTGCGCTCCCTCCTGGAAGTAGCGCACCATCTCGTCGAGTCCCTTCCAGTCCCCGCCCTGCACCTGCGCCACCACGGCGCCGAGATCCGCGCCGGCGCTGTACGCCCGCGCGTCGTCGTTGCCGATCACCAGGCCGACGTACTTGCCCGTCGCGACGGTGTCGAGCCCCTTGCGCAGCATGCCGAGCACGCCGGCGCCCATCGTGTTCATCTTGCTCGTCGCCTCGAGCAGCAGCACGCCGTCGCCGAGGTCGAGCAGATTCGCGTCCTTCGACGTCTCGACCGCGCCGCCGGCCCTGCCCCGCACCGCATTGAGCGCGATGCGTCCGGGGATCTCCGGCACCGGACCCATCATGCCGAGATCGGTGAAGTAGGTCCAGCCCCCGTCGTTCGACGCGAACAACGGCCCACCCTTCTGCGTCTTCTTCAGCAGCTCCGGCTCGCCGAGTCCCAGCCGCGCAAAGCCTTCCCCGAGGAAGTCGGCGCCGAGTGCACCCATCTGCTGGAACGGGCCGGCGTCCCACGCGTAGCCCCACTCGATCGCGCGATCCACCGACACGAGGTCGTAGGCGATCGTCGGCGTCGTGACGAGAACGTAGTGGGACATCCGCAGCAGGTAGTTCCGCACGAACTCGCCGTACTTGCCCGGCAGCTTCGTGGCCATCGCGAGGCGCTTCTCCAGCGGCTGCTTCATCAGCGCGCCCAGCGCGGGATCCTCCACCTTCTGCTGCGGGCCATACTCCAGCGTCTTCCAGTCGAGCGTCGTGATCTCCTTGCCCACCTTCTTGTAGAAGCCGCCGCCCGTCTTGTCGCCCAGGCGATTGCTCTCCGCGAGCTTGTGCACCCAGTCGGGCATGCCGAAGTCCTCGCCCGTGCCCGCGCTCAATCCCTTCGACACGTGCAGCAACACGTCGAGCCCCGTGATGTCCGCGGTGCGGAACGTCGCGCTCTTCGCGCGGCCAAGCAGCGGGCCGGTGAGCGCGTCCACCTCGTCGATGGTAAGGTCGGATTCCATCATCCCCTTCATCGCGGCGACCATGCCGTACACGCCGAGCCGGTTGGCGACGAAGCCGGGAACGTCCTTCGCGATGACGATGCCCTTGCCGAGCACCACTTCGCTGAACCGGCGCGTGGCGTCGATGGTCTCCGGCGCGGTGTCCGGCGTGGGGATGATTTCCAGCAGGTGGAGATAGCGCGGCGGATTGAAGAAGTGCATGCCGAGGAAGTGTGCCTTGAACTCGGCGCTGCGTCCTTCGGTGAGCACCTTCATCGGGATGCCGGAGGTGTTCGACGCGATGATGGCGTTCGGCTTCCGCAGGGGCTCGAGCCGCGCGTAGAGCGCCTGCTTCGGTGCCGGCAGTTCGATGATCGCCTCGAGGATGAGGTCGCAGTCGGCGAGCAGGCCGAGGTCGTCGTCGAGGTTGCCGAGCGTGATGAGCGAGGCGCGCGACACGTCCATGAACGCGGCGGGCCGCGCCTTCTTCGCGCGCTCCAGGCCGGACATTGCGGGGAAGTTCCGGTCGCCTTCCTTCGCGGCGATGTCGAGCAGGACGACGGGAATGCCGGCCGACGCGGCGAGCGCGGCGATGCCGCTGCCCATGGTACCGGCGCCTACGACGCCGAGCTTGGCGATGCGCATTGGAGATCGGGGATGAGCGTATGTCGGGCTGGAAGGCCCAGCACAGAAGTTAGCCGTGGTGCGCGCGTGCGTGAGCCCGCGGGGAGCCGACACCTGGTCGCTTGGGAGGCACCCCTGTCATCCTGAGCGAAGCGAAGGATCTGCTTGCTCTCGCCGAGCCGGCCTACCGGTCGAGGGTGCCGCGCAAGAGACCGGTGCGAACGCGAACTGCGGCCGGAGACGCCGACGGGTCGTCCGCGATGCGTGGCACCACCCGGGCATAGGCGAGCCCGCCACGCAGGGACACGGTCTCCGTGCCCCGGCGCACGACGATGACGATGGGAGAACCGGTGGGCCGGCCTGCATACCGCAGACGGAATTTCGCACCGAAGTCGGGATCCACGACGGACACGTCGCCCACGCTCACCATCGCGTCGCCAACGGCGACCCCCGCCAGTGCCGCAGTGGTCTTCGGCTCCACGCTCACGACGCGCACGGCGCCCTCGGCGTCGGCCGCCGTGGTGACACCGATGCGCGGCGTGCTGTCCGGCACGAGGCGCAGGCCGGCGAGCTTCAGCACGGCGGCCCACGGGTACGGCTCGCGGCCATCCACGTATCGGCGCTCGAAGTCATCCATCGGGCGGCCAGCGGCGGCGCGACTCACCGCGCCCCAGAAATCATCGTGCGTGAAGCCCCGGTCCTGCTTGTACGTCTTCGCATACAGCTCGCCCATTACCGTGTCGAGCGAGCGACGATTGCCGCTCGCGTCGCGGATGGTGATGTCGAGCATCAAGCCGGCGAGCGAGCCCTTCGGATAGTAGCTGTACTCGGTGCCGTCGGTGGGGTGCACCCACGTGTTGAGCGACGCGTCCTCGAGCGCGAAGGGCACCGTGGACGCCACCTCGCCGATCTTCGATGCCGTGAGCGCGAGGAAACCCGCCTGGTCCACGACGCCGCCGCGCACCATCGCGAGGTCGGCGTAATAATCCGTGATTCCCTCGCTCATCCAGAGCCAGGTGGTGGGCTGCGGGCGGTCGTAGCGATACGGCACCATGTCGGCCGGCCGCAACCGCTTCACGTTCCACGAGTGGAAGATTTCGTGCGCGTACAGCGAGGGAAGCTGGCTCGCGTCGTCCGGGTCGCCCATGATGTCCACGTGCGAGCTGGCGTGCTCGAGACCCGAGTAGCCCTGGTACGACGAATCGGCGATCTGCATCACGGTGTAGCTGTCCCACGGCGCCTCGCCGAACACCTGGGCCTCCACCGGGATGACGCGTCCCAGGACGCGCCAGTCCGCCGCACGCGTGGCGACGGACACGCTGCCCACGGGATACGTGGCGAAGCGGACGGTCTTGCCCGAAATCGTCTGGCTGTCGATGTCGAAGCGGCCGACGAAGAACGGGTTGTCCACCAGGTCGTGGTACGACGCGGCCGCGAAGGTGCGCGCCGCCCCCGCGGCGCGCAGCCCGGTGGCGATGCGGAAGGCGGAGTCCGTCTTGACGACCACGGTGGACGCGAACTCCAGCGGCCGTCCCTCGGGATACATGAACAGGTTGGTGCCGTTGAACAGCGCGAAATCGGGGCGCGTCCACGCCATCGCGTTGTCGAGGGAATCCGCGGCGTACTGGAAGGTCACCGCCACGCGGCCGGCGCCTGTTGGTCGCACGCGCCACGTGTCGAAGTCGAGCTTGTCCCAGCGGAGCTCCACGCCACCCTCGGTCGCGCGGAATTCGCTCACCCACCGCGCGAAGTTGCTGATCTCGTACGCGCCGGGTGTCCACGCGGGAAGCGACAGCAACACGACCCCGCCGTCCGCGACGTCGAAGCTGGTGGTGACGCCGAGTTCGCGCGCCGTGAGTGCTGCCTTGTCCGCCGTGACCTCGTAGCGCACCGCAGAAATGGGCGCCGAGATGGGCGCCTCCTGGGCGTGCGCCGGCTGGGCAACCGTGGTGCCGAGCGCCCCGAGCGCGGCGGTGGCGAGCGTGCGTGCGGCGCGCTGTCGCCGTTCGCGGGCGGTAGGCGGTACGAGCCTGGCGGACGGGGCGTTCTGTGCCGGCATGTGCGAGTCGGAAGGGGAACGGCGTCTCCTGTCGGGACAGCGCGTCGCCGTCCCCACACCTCGTGATGATTTACGCCCAGGAGCCGCCATGCGAAAGCACATCGTTCATGTCACCCATCTCTCCCGTTCCGCTGCCGCGGCGCTTGCCGTGCTCTTCCTCGGCTGCGGCGATGCGCACACCAATGCCCCGGAGGACGCGACGATCGCCATGGGCAAGGTGACGGCCGCGCGCGGCATGGCGTCGTCCGCCGTCGCGACAAACGCGCCGGCCGAAGCGCCTGCTCCGCGAATGTCCACCGGTTCGGACGAGGTGGCCGCGGTCCAGCTTGGCGATCCGTTTCCTCCCGCGGCCGATCCCGTCGGCGCCATGCTCGTGCGCCACGGCGAGGCGTCCATCGAGGTGCATCACGTCGATGAAGCCATGACGAAGACGCGGCAGGTGGCGCGGGACGCAGGCGGTTTCGTCGGCAATACGTCGCTGCGCAACGGCAAGCACGAGAACCCGTCTGCGTCGCTCGAGATCCGCGTCCCCACGGCGAAGTTCGACGCGATGCTGGCCGCGCTCGGTGCGCTCGGCAAGGTCGAGACGGTATCGGCGACCGTGGAGGACGTGGGCGAGGAGTACGTGGACCTCGGCGCACGCGCGACGAATGCACGTCGCGTGGAGGCGCGCTTCGTGGAGATGCTCTCCACGCGCACCGGCAAGCTGGCCGACGTGCTCACCGTGGAGCAGGAGCTGGCGCGCGTTCGCCAGGAGATCGAGCGGCTGGACGCACGCTCGCGATTCCTCGAGCGCCGCGCGGCACTCAGCTCGCTCACCGTCACGCTGCACGAGCCGGTGGGTCTGATCGACCGTCGGGGCCCTGGCCCGCTGGCCGAGGCCATCGGCGTGGCGTGGCAGCGCATGATCGGCGTGTTCGCGTGGGGCATCGCGGCGCTCGGCATCATCGTGCCGGTCGGCGTGCTGGTGGGCGCGGCGCTGCTGCTGTGGCGGCGCACCCGACGGCCGGGCCGCGACGGCAGCGCCGCGGTGCACGGGGGGTGAGTGCGGCGATTTGCTGGCGCGACTGCGGCGTGCGCCACCATTATTCGCCTTCCTCCACCCAGCAGACGAATGACGACGCCTAACACGCGCCCGAGCACGGCCCCGGAGACCACGTTCACCCCGTACGTTTCCCCGTCCGACTCGCCGAAGGAGTTCAGCATCGGCGCCATCCTCCTGGGGGTGGTGCTCGGCCTCGTCTTCGCGGCGTCCAGCATCTACCTGGCGCTCAAGGTGAGCCTCACCGTCAGCGCGTCGATTCCCATCGCCGTGCTGTCCATCACGATCTTCCGCTACATCTCGCGGGCGCTCCGGACGAGCCCCGCGACGATCCTCCAGAACAACCTCGTGCAGACCACGGGCTCGGCCGGCGAGTCCATCGCGGCGGGCATCGCGTTCACGCTGCCGGCGCTCCTGCTCCTCGGCTACGAGTTGCCGTGGATCAAGGTCATCGCCATCGGCGTGGTGGGCGGCGTGCTGGGCGTGCTGTTCCTCGTGCCGCTCCGGCGCAGCCTCATCGTGAAGGAGCACGCCAACCTCAAGTACCCGGAAGGCACCGCGTGCGCGCAGGTGCTCATCGTCGGCGAGCGTGGCGGCGAGCAGGCGAAGACGGTGTTCATGGGCTTCGGCCTCGGCGCCGTGTACAAGCTGCTCAATGGCGGCTTTCACGCGTTCCTCGAGGTGCCCAAGCACGCGTTCACGAAGGTGATGGCCAACGGGCAGGTGCAACTGTTCGGCGAGATCCAGTCGGAGATCAGCCCCGAGCTCACGGGCGTGGGCTACATCATCGGGCCGCGCATCGCGGGCTACCTGTTCGCCGGTGGATTGCTCTCGTTCTTCTGCCTCATTCCCGCCATCAAGCTGTTCGGCGCGGGCCTCACGGCGCCGATCTTCCCGGCGTCCATGCTGATCAAGGACATGACCGCGATGCAGGTGCGGTCGAACTACGTGTTCTACATCGGCGCCGGCGCGGTCACCGCGGCGGGGCTCATCAGCCTCGGCCGCACGCTGCCCACCATCTGGAGCGCGCTGGTGTCGGGCCTGGGCGACTTCCGCGGCGTGAAGAGCGGCGACGACGTGCCGCGCACCGACCGTGACCTCCCCATGGGCGTGGTCATCGTCGGCACGGTGCTGTGCCTCATCGCGATGGTGGTGCTGCCGCAGATCGGCATCAACATCATCGGCGGCATCCTCGCCCTCTTCTTCGCTTTCCTCTTCGTCACGGTCTCCAGCCGCATCACGGGCCAGATCGGCAGCTCGGCGAATCCGGTGTCGGGCATGACGGTGGCCACGCTGCTGCTCACGTCGCTCATGTTCCTGGCGGTCGGCTGGGTGGGCATCGAGTATCGCGTGCTCGCCCTGTCCATCGGCGGTGTGGTATGCGTCGCCGCGTCCACCGCAGGCGCAACTTCGCAGGACCTCAAGACCGGCTTCCTCGTGGGGGCGACGCCGAGGTACCAGCAGATCGGCCTGCTCATCGGCGTGACGGCGAGTGCCCTGCTGGTCGGCGGCATCATCCAGTTCCTGAACGACGCCAAGACCACGATCGTGGCCAAGGATTATCCGGGCGTGCAGGTGTCGGTGATTGAAACCGCCAGCCGCTTCGCGCTGTCCAACGGACGCATGGTCACCGCCGCCGAAGCACCCACCGCGCCGAGCTATCGTGTCGGACGCCTGTACGAGCAGACCGGCCCCGCGATCGCCGGCAAGTACCTCGTGGACGACGCCGGCGCCATCAAGTACGTCGTGGACCCGGGCGTCGGCGGCCACGAACCGAAGAATTACGACGGTCGCGAAGTGGAGAAGCTCGACTCACCGAAGGCGCAGATCATGGCGCTCGTCGTGGATGGCATCCTCACACAGAAGCTTCCGTGGGGCCTCATCCTGGTGGGCGCCTTCCTCGCGATTGCGGTAGAAGTGCTTGGTATTCCGTCACTTCCCGTTGCCGTCGGCGTTTATCTCCCGATCTCCACGTCCGCGGCGATGTTCCTGGGCGGCGTGATCCGGTGGCTGGTCGACCGGCAGATGTCGCCCGAGGAACGGGCCGACGTTGACGCGGACTCGGGTCCCGGAGTCCTGTTCTCATCCGGGCTCATCGCCGGGGGCGCCATCATGGGCGTCGTGCTCGCGGGGCTCGCGGCGCGCCACTACGACGAGAAGTTCGACCTCAGCAAGATACTGGGCTCCCTGACGACGAGCAACATCGCCTCGCTGGTCCTCTACACCGTGCTGCTTGCCGTCCCGCTCTACATGGTGGGACGGCGGATTCGTTCGACCGAAGGCTAACGCGCACCTGCCGGCGCCCACCGCACTTCGCCGGCGAGGGGGAACGATGTCCAGGCTGACGCCGTCGCACGCCGCCCCGTTACTGCTGGCGGTGCTCCTGCTGGCAGGATCGTCCCGCCTGGCCGCGCAGGCGCCGTCCGGCACGCTGGTGGGCGTGGTGCGCGATTCGGGCGGCGCCCCCGTCGCCGGCGTGGAGATCTGGGTGCGCGGCACGGACCTGTACGCCCACTCCGGCGAGAACGGCGGCTTCCACCTCGGCAGCCTGCCGCCCGGCGCCGCGCGCGTCACGCTGCGCCGCCTCGGCTTCGAGCCCACCACCTTCGAGGTGCAGGTGCACCCGGGGCAGACGGATTCACTCATCGTCTCGCTCAACCAGATGGCGACGTCGCTCGAGCGCGTCACGGTGGAGGAGGATCGGATGACGCGCTCGAAGCGGCTGCTGTCGGGCTTCTGGGAACGGCGCTCGCACGGCTTCGGGCACTTCGTCACGCGCGAGGAGATCGAGGCGCGCGACGCGCACCAGTTCACCGAGATCGTGCGCATGACGCCGGGCGTCAACATCGTCAGCATCAACGGGCGCGCGGCGATCCGGTTCTCGCGCAGCGGCGGCCGCGGGGACTGCCCACCGCAGTACTGGGTGGACGGAATGCACGTCGAGAACGCCTCGGCAGACGAGTTCCCCCCATCGGACATCGAGGCGCTGGAGCTCTACGCAGGTCCGTCCACCATCCCGCCGCAGTTCGCCGAGCGGCTGTTCTCCATGGGACCGAAGACGTGCGGCGCCATCGTGATCTGGACGCGGCTGCCGGGATCGTGACGCGGCGCTAATATCCGCGTGGACGTCCTCCCCTTTCCAGCCACGCCCATGCGCTCGTTCGTCCTCATCGCGGCAGCCCTGCTGCCCGTCCTTCCGCTTGGCGCGCAGTCCGCGCGTCCGGCGGACCTCATCGTCACCCACGCGCGGATCTACACCGTCGACGAGTCGAAGCCCGTGGTGGCG
>JBBRZK010000083.1:0-20557 GCA_038236775.1 Gemmatimonadales bacterium | reverse complement strand
CTGGCGGCGGTCAAGGCCGCCTGCACGGCGGCGGTGCCGCGCGCACGCCGGTTCACGGAGCTGACCTACGAGACGCTCGACAGCTGGACGCGGCCGCGGCGCGTGGTGGCCAAGGCGGAGCATCTCGGCACGGGCGACGACGGCAAGAGCAACCCGCGCTTCGTCGTCACGTCGCTGCCGATCGCGACGCTCGACGCCCGCGCGCGCTATGAGGACTGCTACTGCGCCCGCGGCGAGATGGAGAACCGCATCAAGGAACAACAGCTCATGCTGTTCGCTGACCGCACGAGCGCGGCGACGATGCGCGCGAATCAACTGCGCCTCTACTGCTCGTCGGTCGCGTATCTCCTGCTGCACGCGCTGCGGCGGCTCGCGCTCGCCGGCACGCCCCTCGCGCGGGCGCAGTGTCAGACGATCCGGCTCACGCTACTGAAGATCGGGGCCCGCCTCCGCATCACGGTCCGCAAGGTGTGGCTCGCGCTCGCGAGTGGCTGTCCCCATGCGGCGCTCTTCGCGCACGCGCACGCGACCCTCCGCGCGTTGCCGCTGCGCTGTTAACGCGCCAGCGCCTCATCCTGCCGCGCGCTCCCCGTCTGTGGCGCATCGCCGATGCGCACGCTCGCCGTCGTCGCCAGCGCCGCAGGATCGCACAAACGCCCCCGTCGGAGCCGTCGCGCGACCCACGCAATCCCGCGGTGCGTCCGAATCCCGACCGCACACACGAATCCACCACGCACCGCCGGTAAAACGCACGCGTCTCACAAACCTGCTACATCTCGTGAGAAATTCGGGCTAGCTAGCGGGACCGGCCGCCGCCTCGACCGCCCGTGCGCGGCGGCCCGTGATTCCGACCGCCGCTCTTCCGCGGACCGCCACCGGTTCGCGGCGCAGGATGATCGTCCCGTACGCGCTCTCGCTTGCCCGGACGATTCGCGCTGCTGCGGTCCCGCAACTCACGCTTCGCGCCATGTCCCAGCCGATCGCGCCGTTGCTCGTTCGCGGCCTCACGCTGCTCGTCGCGCTTCCGGTTGAATCGCGCCACTTCCTCTTCCGTCCACGGCGCGTCGAGCAGGGCCTGGAGCTCGTCGAGCGTGCGCGCACGGACCTGGCCGCGCTGGCCGCGATACACGACGAAGCGCACCGGCCGATCGAGCGTCGGCACTTCTCCCTGCGTCAGCGTGCGAGCGACCTTTTCCGGTAGCTGCAGGCGCGCCACGCCCACCGGCGCGCCATTCACCTCTTCCACGTCGTAGTCGATCTCGACGTCGCGGTCACGCACGGGCACGCGTGCCGGGAGCGCGTCGAACTTCGCACGCTCGGCGCGCGGGCTGAGCGCCTCGAGCTCCGCCGAGAGATCGAGGTCGGCCTGCTTGAAGTCGGTGAGCGACGTGATGTCGCCCATGCGTCGCAGGTAGAGCGCCGCCAGCTCCGCCTGTCCCAGGCGTGGAAGGACGCCGCCTGACCGGCGCCACGCCGTGCGCACGGCGTCGATGATGCCGAGGTTGCTCTTCACCGCGAAATGCCGCGCTTCACCGCGCGCGAGCGCGTCCGCAAGCACCTTGCGCGCCTCATCCTCGCGGTCGGCGGGGAACTCCTCGACGGCCTCGACCTCCCGCTCCAGCTCGAACCCGAAGTACTCCACCCGACGACGGAGTACGAGTGGCGCCTTCCGGCGCTCGCCGTCGTACACCATCGTCGCCTCATCGCCCGTCGCATACTTCCGCAGAATGTCCATCGGAAGCTGCGTCCCCTCGATGGAGGCGCGCGGATTGCCGAACTTGTCCGCGAAATACCGCAGCTCGCCGGCGATCGCGCCCCAGCTGCCACACACGCTGGTCTTGCTGACGCGGGCTTCCTCGCCCCACGCCGTCTGCTCGTCGATGACGAGGTCGAACGGCATGTACTCGGCGAGCAGCCCCGAGAACTGCCGACGCGTCACTTCGTGCGCCATCGGCATCTCGGCCGGAATCGGCATGCCGAGTCCGCGATAGACACTGGCCATTCCGAGTGCGGCATCCTCGATCGACTTCACGAGCACGCCGCGACGTTCGGCCCACTCCGCCATCGCTTCTTCCTCGAACAGGTGGCGCGGCAGCCCATACACTTCGCCCACGAAGCCTGCGACTCGATAGGCCTCGGCGTAGACGTTGTAGGCGGTCAGGTGATCGCTGCCCGGCAGGATGAGGCCATCCAGGTCGCGCTCCTCACGCGTCATGCGATGCAGCGAGTCCACGCCGCTCATCACCGACAGGTACGGCACGAGCGCGTCATCCGCATTCACGAGCAGCTCGGCCCACTCGCGCTCCACCGGCATCGCTTCCACCGCGCGGCCGTAGCGCGTAAGACGTCCCTTCTCGATGATGCCGCGCCCCTCGAGGAACTGCGTAGCGCGGCGGTAGGCGACCTTGTCCAGCGGCACCGGCAGCTCGAGCTCGTCCGCCGCGACGCCGATGTCCGCACACGTGATCGCGACGCGCTCCGAATCGCCCGCCAGCTGGAACTCCGGCGCCGTCGGCTTGAGGCTGGCGAAGTCGATGTCGCGATCACTGAGGATGAAGACGCGTCCACCCGCCACGCGACCGTGCACGCGACCGGCCATCTGGAGGATCTCGTTGGCGCCGAGGTGCAGCTTGGTGAGCACGTTCTTGCCGCGCTCGACGATCGAGGTGAAGCGGGTGTCGTCGATCACCACGGTATCGAGGCCCTGCACGTTCAACGCGCTCTGGCCGGCGGCGGTCATCGCCAGGAAGTACGGCTTCTTCTCCTCGCCCTCGAGGAAGGGGCGCAGGATGCGGATGGGCTCACCGCCGTGGTAGTGCGCGGTGTTGATGCGCGGCGCGCGCACGCGGACGTTCTCCGCCGCCTGCTCCACGCCCTTCCGCGTCGGGACGAAAATCGCGACACCGCGCTTCTCCTTGTAGACGCGCTGCAGGAACTTGTCGTCCAGGAATTCCACGACGTTCTTCCGCTGCACCTCCACCTTCGCCGCCTTCTCGGGATCGAACGCGTACACCTCGAGCACGTCGTGGCTGTCGAGGTACTCCCGATAGAACGTCGGGTCCACGGTGGCCGAGAGCCAGATGAAGCGGCACCCGGTGCGCTTGCCGAGCGCGAGGCAGAGCTCCAGCTCCGCCGACGTCTGGTGGATCTCGTCGACGATGAGCGTGTCGCTCGCGAGGATGTCGCCGTCCTGGAACCACCGCCGCGCGATGCCGGTGGTGACGATGATGACGTTCCAGGTCGGCGTCTCGGGCGTCGCCTCGCGCTCGCGGTTGATCACGCCCACACGGAGGTCCGTCGTGCCGAGCAATTCCTCGGCGATGGGACGAATGGCAAGCGTCTTTCCCGAACCGGTGCCCGCCACGATGCCAAAACCGCGTCGCGCGTGCGCGAGCTCGCGCACGCGCGCACCGAAGTGGCGCGCGAGGTACGTGTCGATGTGCAGGCCGACGGCGAGCTCGATGGTCTCGCAGGCAGCGCGTGTCGGCGCAATCACGATCACGCGGCCCGTTGACGGCTCCGCCCCCACGAACGCATCGTGGTCGGGCGGCAGGTATTGATCTCTTACTTCACGCATGGGACCGCGCGAAGCGAGATTCGTGCGCGGTCGGCCCGGGCGATCGCGCCCTGGCGCGCCTCAGGGCTTCTTCCTGTCCTCGCCGAACTTCCTGACGAACGGAAGATCCGTGTCCTCAGCCTCCTTGCCCTTTGCCACGTAGTCATCACCAAAGATAACCTTGCCGTTGGTGGGCTTGTCGTGCACGGCCGTGCGACAGTCGGTGGGTGCAGGTTGCTGCCTGGGCGGAACCTTGTCGAGCCAGATGCGGCACATGCCGGGCGGCGGCCGATAGGCCTTCGGTATGGAATCAGCCCCCTGCCGAGCCTGCTGTGCGTGCGCGGCACCAGCGAGTCCGGCCGTGCAGGCGATCGTGAGGAGGGCGGTGCGTAAGGTCATTTTGCATGTCTCCGGCGTGGCGCGTGCATCGCGCCGCGACCTGTAACAAGGCACGGGGGGTGCCAGCTTCATCCCGTAACCGGCTTGTCGTGTAAGGTGTTTACTGACAGTCAGTTACGGCGTCAGGTCACAAGGTGGCCGATCTGCGGAAACCGTGCTGGTGTCCCACCAGCGGGACACCGCCGTCCCACCAGCGCGGGCCGACGCGGGGCGCCATCGCGCGCCGCTAGGAGGGCCCCCTAATCGCCGAAGCTGATCCCCGACGCGCGCGCCGTCTGCACGAGGTCGTGCGTGACATCGACCCGCTTCATCTCCTTGAGACACTCCTCGATGGGCACCGTCACGATGTGCGGCGTCTGGAGCGCCACCATGTGGCCCCACTTTTCCTCCGCCACCGCGCGCACGGCGGCGCCGCCGAACCGCGTGGCCAGTAGCCGGTCGTAGCCCGTCGGCATGCCGCCGCGCTGGAGGTGACCGAGCACGAGTGACCGCGTCTCCTTCCCGGTGATGAGCTGGATCTCGCGGGCGATGATGTCGGCCATGCCGCCAACGCGCCGCGCCTGCCCGGGCAGCGACTCGCCGAGCACGTGCGACTCGCCGCCGAGGGGATACGCGCCCTCGGCAACCACGACGATGGAGAAGTGCCTGCCGGCCGCGTCACGCGCCATGATCTTCTCGCAGACCTTCGCGATGTCGTACGGAATTTCGGGGATGAGGATGACGTCGGCGGTGCCGGCCACGCCGGAGTGCAAAGCGATGAAGCCCGCATCGCGGCCCATCACCTCCATCACGATCACGCGATCGTGGCTCTCCGCGGTCGTGTGCAGCTTGTCGATCGCCTCGATGGCGGTGTTCACGGCGGTGTCGAAGCCGAACGTCGTGATGGTGCCACTCACGTCGTTGTCGATCGTCTTCGGCACGCCGATGATCTTCATGCCCTTCTCGCACAGCTGGAGCGCAATGCCGAGCGAACCGTCGCCACCGATGGAGATCACCGCATCGATGCCCATCTCGTGCGCATTGGCGATCAACTCGTCCGACCGGTCCTCGGGGATGTACGTGCCGTCGGGTTGCTTCCGCGGGTAGGAGAACGGGTTGCCGCGGTTCGTGGCCCGCAGGATGGTCCCGCCCAGGTGCGCGATGCCGCGCACCGATTCCTTGGTGAGCGGGACGACTTCGTCCTCGCCAAGCAGACCGGCGTAGCCGCGCTTGATGCCGACGACCTCCCAGCCCCGGTTGATTGCGGTGAGCACGGCGGCACGGATGACCGCGTTGAGGCCAGGGGCGTCGCCGCCACCGGTGGACAGGGCAATGCGCATCGAGGTCAGGTGCCGGAATCGAAAGTGAAAAGGGCCGTCGCGCGATGGGTCGGCGCGTCCGGAAGACGCACTGGCCCGGATGTCGTCACCGCACGGCGAGCATCAGGACGACTGCAGCAAGGCGAGCACTTCGCCCTTCGCGGCGTGCCGTCCGTGCTTCGATTTCTCATAGACGGGAATGCCGTCCCGGAGCACCTCGAAGCGACCACCGGAGCTCGGGATCAGGGTGATCTCCGCGTCCGGAAACGCAGCGGCCAGCTCGGCTGCCAGACTGGCGGCCCGGGGCTCGTAGCTTCAAACGGTGCAGTACTCGATCGACAGCTTCATCAGGCTCGTGGCTCGAGGGGACGACCCCGAAATATAGCGGGTCCGTCCCAGCGGCAGCACGAAGGGCGATCGTCACGTCGGCTCAGCGGGGCGGCACGGGAACGTTGGCCATTCCGGCCAGCTGGCGCAGCAACGTGTCCTGTCGCGCCACCACGATGCGCAGCGAGTCGAGCTGGTCGTGCATCACGGCAGCATCCTGGCGAGTCGCATTGAGCTCGTCACCGACCTGGCGCATCTGCTCGGCCATGTTGGCGTCCGCAGCCGGATTCCGGCAGCCGGACAACCCGACGATCGCGACGGCAGTTGCGACGCGGCATAGACAGGGGGGCGACATGAGCGTTCGCAGGGTAGGGTCAGGGGTCACAGAAAGATGCCGCCACACCTGACACCCGTCCAGCGCCGCCCCGCGGGACGCGCGGATGCGAGGCGCGCTCGTTCGGTGCCGCACCCGACGGATGGCGCCATACGATGCTGCCATGCATGCTCCATCCTCGCGCGCGCGCGGCGGCTACAGTCTCGTCGAACTCGTGGTCGTCCTGACGATCATGGCGATGGTCGCCTTCGCCGGGCTGCACGAGCTCCAGCTCCTGCTCGATGGCGCGGCCACTCGTGCGGCTGTCGGCTCCGCTGCGCGCGTCGTCGCGCGGGCACGCGACGAGGCGGTCGCACTGCAGACCCCGGTCAGCGTGCGCATCGACACCGTGACGGCTGCGCTCGAGCTGGTGACGCGCTACGGCGCATTCGGCCGGGCGGCGCTCGGCCAGCAGCACGGCGTGACCATCTCCACGACGCGCGATTCGATCACCTTCGACGTGCGCGGGCTGGGTTACGGCGCTGCAAATCTCACCCTCGTCACCCGGCGGGGACGCGCAACCGACACCCTCGTGGTCTCGCGCCTCGGACGGACGCGCTACTGATGCGGCAGAGGCGTCGCGTCCGCCGTGTCAGTCCGCCGCGACCGTCCCGAAGTCGAAGCCAGGCACCGATACGCGCGGAATCGGCTGGCCGATCATGCGCTCGATCGTGCGCACCATGCCGATCTCGTCCGGTGCCATGAAGGTGTAGGCATCGCCTTCCTTCGCGGCCCGGCCGGTGCGGCCGATCCGATGCACGTAGTCCTCGGCCTGCTGCGGCACGTCGTAGTTGATCACGTGCGTGATGCCCGAGATGTCCAGGCCGCGCTGTGCGATGTCCGTCGCCACCAGCACACTGATCTTTCCCTCCTTGAAATCCTGGAGGGCCTTGGTGCGCTGTGACTGCGACTTGTCGGCGTGCATCGCCGTTGCGGACACACCGGCCTGCTCGAGGTCGCGCACGATGCGATCCGCTCCGTGCTTGGTGCGCGAGAACACCAGCACGGAGTCGTGCACGCTGCCGGTGAGGAGCTCCACCAGCAGGGCGTTCTTCTTCTCGCGCGGCACCGGATACACCGCATGCGTCACGGTGCTCGCCGCGGCCGAGCGGACGCCGACCTGCACGACGATGGGCTTGCGCAGATACTTTCGCGCGAGGGCCTCGACTTCCGGTGGCATCGTCGCGCTGAACAGGAGCGTCTGCCGGTACGCCGGGATCTGGTCGACGATGCGGTTGATCTGCGGCGCGAAGCCCATGTCGAGCATCCGGTCGGCCTCGTCGAGCACCAGCACTTCGAGGTCGTCGAACACCACGTTCTGCCGGTCGAGGTGGTCGATCAGTCGTCCGGGGGTCGCGACGACAACATCCACTCCCTCGCGGAGCGTGCGCTCCTGCGGGTCGAGCGGAACGCCGCCGTAGATCGCGACGACGGAGATCTCACCGTGTCGCGCGTACTTCCGGAAGCTTTCCTCCACCTGCACGCACAGCTCGCGCGTGGGCGTGAGGATCAGGGCGCGCGTGCGCCGCGGCCCGTCGATGAGGCGCTCGATGATGGGGAGCGTGAACGCGGCCGTCTTGCCGGTCCCCGTCTGCGCCAGGCCCATGATGTCGCGGCCATTGAGGGCAAGCGGAATCGCCGCCCGCTGGATCGGGGTCGGCGCCGTGTATCCCGCGTCGCGGATCGCGTCGAGGATCGTCGAATGCAGATTGAGGTCGGCGAACGTGAGCGCCTGCGGCTCGCTCGGCTCATCGGCCGCCGCGAGGATGGTGCTGGTCTGCTGGATGTCAGGCATGCGTCCTGATGCGTCGCGCCGGGGCCGCGATCCCGGTAACTCCGGGACCGGCGCATGCATCGGACTCGCGCGGCTGGGCCGCGATCAACCGATGCGGTTGATAAGGAGCGATCGCGAGGCGACCGCAGAAACTCGTAGGGATAAGGTAAGTGATGTCGTCGCTGGCAGGAAGCTGTCGCCTCGGTGGCAGGCGCTGCCGCTGAGCGATCAGTCGAGGAACGCCAGTGACATCGCGACGACTTCGGCCGCGCGCTCTTCGTTCACCGCATGACCACCGCCACGGACCTCGCGCACGTCGAGCGGTGCCCCAGCGCGCGCAAGTGCCTGGGTATAAGTGCGCGCGTCGCGCACGAGCGAATCGCGGGTGCCGAGAACGACGAGGAACCGCCCTGTCATCGCGCGCAGCCTCGTCGCCAGCGCGGCCACGGGTGGGCGCTCCCACGTGAACTCGTGAACGAGCGTGCGCATGGCGCGCGCGAACGAGGGAAATTGCGACGGCGCCCAGTATTCGTCCTCGTCGCGCGCCGTGATCCGGGACGGATCTCCGTACACCATGCGATGCGTGCTGGCGATGATCCACCGCGCGACGAGCCAGGGCAGCACGTGGTCAACGATCGGTGGACTCACGACGCGAGCGAGCCGCTGCAGGCGTACCCTCCCGAAGCAGGCCGGATTGACGAGGATGGTGCGCCTCACGCGCGAATCGCGCTCGAGCGCCAACTCGAGGGCGATGGTGCCGGCCATCGATTGCGCCACGACATCGACGCTCTCGAGCCGCTCCTGGTCGATGACGCTGCGCACGGTCGCCATCAACGCCTCGAGTCGATACGCGCGGGGGTCGTCCGGCTTGTCCGACAACCCGTGGCCAGGCAGATCCATGGCGATGACGTACCGCCCCGCAGCCACGAGGGGCTGGAACCAGTCACGCCACATGTACAGCGACGCACCCCATCCGTGCAGCAGCAGCACCGCCGGGTGGCTGCGATCACCGGATTCGGCAATGCGGATGCTCATTCCGTCCGCGAGCCGGATCTGCCGCGCCTGGACGTGAGTCGACCCGGCGGGAAACATCTCCGCCGGGTCGAGACGCCCGCGCAGTCGCACTTCCATGCCGACGCCGGAACCGCTCAGATGATCTCGATGGTGCGACCAGACAGCCGGGCGATGAGGCCAAGGCGGAACGTGATGTCGGTCCATCGCTCCTCGCCGACGTGCTGCTCCTCCAGCGGATACGTAGGCCATGCGTAGGAATTGCTGCTCCTGGCCACCGCCATGCCCTTGTGCGGATGCCACACACCTTCGCGGTCGCGGTCCTCGAGAAAGCGCTCGAACAACTTCGACCAGTTCTCGTTCCGCTTGAGGTAGCCGAGCCGCGCCATCAACTCCAGCCAGTAGAGCGAGAATGGCACGTCGGCGTCCACCGCATTGCGGTGCGGCAGGTAGTCGCCGAGGACGAGGTGCGGCACGGGCAACACCTGCGTGCCACAGCGCTGCACTGCTTCCTGGCGCGGCTGCGGCTGCGTGAGGTGCTGGTAGAGCGCGTCCATCTCGCGATGATGCTCCGCGCGGAACAACGGCATGTACGCGAGCATGGCCACCGCAAAGATCGACGGAGGACACGCCTCCGCCGCCAGCATGTGCTGGTTACCCTGACGGATGAACGGCTTCTGCGCGAGTGGCGAACGAAGGTAGTCGGCCATGCGGTTGAGGATGCGGCGTGCGGCACCCCGCAGCCGTGGGTCGCCTTCGTATCCCGCTTGCGCAAGCGTCGCCGCTGCTGCCTCACGGAGCAGCGATCGCCCCCGTCGCACCGCTTCGTCGTCCAGTGCATGCTTTCCCCCCAGCTCGAACAGGAACGACGGATCGTCGTCCTCCGCGAGAAGCCTGAAGAGGATCCGGCGGGCATGCACCAGCGGCGGGGTATCCTTGTGCCACCCGAACTCGATCAGGCGCCGCACCGCCGGGATCGTCCCGACCCCCTCGAAGTGCTCGGCACGGGCAGATGGCACCGACAGCATGCCGCCACCCCAGGTGCCGTCTGGTGACTGCTGCACAGCCAACAGCAACGCAGGTCGATGCGTAAAGGGTAGTGCAGCGACCTTCTCGGCATCCGCCGCGGAGATCCTGGCCACCTCGGTCATCGCCCGGTAGCGAATCGGTGCGGCGGCGTGGGCCAGCAACCAGTCCAGGGGAAAGCGTACGGGGCCTGGCGGCGGCTGTGGAATCGGAATCGCCGGTGCGACTGGTGCAACGACAGGCGCCGGCGATGTGGCGAGTGGGGCAGCCGGTGGCGTACTGGAAGGCGACGGCAGGGTCACGTATGGCTCGCGGAGCTGGCAGTCAGGCCGCAACCGCTGGCGGCAGCGGGCGGAACGCCTCGATGAGAGGCGGGTAAGCATAGCAGCTTTGTGCTACCACGCTAGAGGTCCGTGTACAAGTTACTGTCGATAAACGAGTTAGAAAACTGTACACGTCAATCATTCTACTCTGGAGTTCGTATCATGAAGGCACTTCGCATTGCGGCGCTCGGCGTCGCGCTCGTGGTTGGTGGCTCGATGTCCGCGATGGCCCAGGGTGGCGCGCCGGGCGCCATGCAGCAGGGCGGCGGTCGTGGGGGTCGCCCGAACATGCAGATGAAGGACATCACCCTGTCTGCCGAGCAGCAGGCGAAGGTGGACGAGATCAACAAGAAATACGCGCCCGAGATGCAGGAAATCCGTGACGCGATGCAGGCCGGTGGCGATCGCGCCGAGAGCATGAAGAAGATGGGCGAACTGCGCGCCAAGATGGCGCCGGAGATTCGTGCGGTCCTCTCCGCCGACCAGCAGGTCGTGTTCGACAAGAACGCCGCCGACATGAAGGCTGCTGCCGAGGCCCGCGCCAGGATGGCGCCGCCCGCGATCTGATCGGCGGCCGGCAAAGTACCGACGGGGTGGCGACAGTTGGTGTCGCCACCCCGTCTGCATTGCGGCTGATTGCGCGTCGCTTGTCCGTCCGCGGTGCGTCGCCGCATCTTGCCCGGATGATGCCCTGCCCCGTTTTCCCGTTCGCGTGCGCTCGTGCGCGGTGAGTTCGTCGACGTCGAGGGCGCGCGCCTCTATTACTACGCTGCCGGCTCGCGCGGCGCCGGTGAGCCCGTGGTCTTCCTGCATGGCTTCCCCACCTCGGGACATCTCTGGGGCGACGTGGTCGCGCAGATGCCGGCTGGACATCGACTGGTCGTCGTGGACCTCCTCGGCTTCGGGCGCAGCGATCCGCCTGCCACTCGCGCGTTGACCCTTCGCGCACACGCCGAGCGGGTCATCGGCCTGCTCGATGCACTGTGCATCGAGCGCGCATGCATCGTGGGACACGATCTCGGCGGCGGCGTCGCGCAGGCGCTCGCGGTGGGCTGGCCGGCTCGCGTGTCACGCCTCGCGCTCATCGACAGCGTGGCCTTCGACGGCTGGCCGACGCGGGACGTGCGTCTCGCGAAACTTCTGCTACCGCTGCTTCGGCTGCTGCCCACCACCTGGCTGCTGCCCATCGTGCGCGCCGACCTGGAGCGCGGCTACTACGACGCCACGCACGCCACGCACTCGATCGACAAGTACCAGCGTCCCTTCGCCTCCGACGAAGGGCGCCACGCGTTTCTCGCCCATCTCGCCGCGCTCGACTCGCGCGAAACCGTGGCCCTCGGCGCACGGCTCGGCGAGATCGCCGTGCCCACGGCGGTCGTGTGGGGATCCCACGACCCCTTCCTGCCGCTGGCGCTCGGCAGGAGGCTGGCGAAGGCGATCCCGCAGGCGACCATGCACGTGCTGTCCGGCGCCCGACACTTCACGCCCGAGGAAGCACCACGTGAAGTGGCGGAGATCATCGAGACCCTCCTCGCGACGTCTGGCTGATATCGGCGAGTACTGAAATGCGTTGCGCGATATCGGCGCCTGCAACACCGGCTTTCAGATTTTTTTGCCTGACGCAATCGCGGCAGGGTTATCGCGAATGCAGAGCCGCGACGCGTGGTGCGTGCGATCAGCGGCGCACCGGCGGCGGCGATTCCTCGTCCGCCGGCCGGATCGACGGATGTAGCGCCGAAATGGTGTAGCTGCTGCCGGGGTTCCACAGGATCCAGCTCCGGATACCGTTGTCGTAACCGGCCTGCATCTGTGCGCGCACCTGCGCCACGCCGTATCGCGGCGTCCCCATGGTGAAGTCCTGATACCATGGCACGACGAGGGGCGGCCGTGAGATGCTGGCGTTCCGCGCCTTCGCATCGCGGATCGCATGTGCGATCGTCGCGTAGGGCTCCGCATTGGGTTTTGCGATGCCGTACGTGCCGCGTGCGTAGTGCGACGGATAGGTCATGGGCAGCACGATGTCCGCTTGCGGCGCGAACTGCTCCCACCGTTGCCCGATGCCCATGTCGGTGGAGTCGCTCGTGGTGAGTCCGAAGACGTCGATTGCCATCGGCACGCCGAGCGCGGACACGCGCTCGCGCAGGTAGGCGAGCTGTTCGCCGATGACGCGGTCCCGCGGGCGCCCCTTCGCGAGGGGAAACCGGGCTTCGCGCAGCAGCTGCGGCGCATCAGGGAAGCGCACGTAATCGAACTGCACCTCGCCGAAGCCCAGCTTCACGGCTTCAGCGGCGAGGTCGGCCGCGTAGGTCCAGACGCCGCGCTGGTGCGGGTCGAGCCAGGGATTTCCATTCTCGTCGAGCCATGGCAACCCGTCCTTGCGTCGCTGCACCGCCCATTCACGATGCGCGGACGCGAGCAGCGGGTCCTTGGCCACGACGATCCGCGCGATGGCGTAGATCCCGCTCGCGCGCATGGAATCGAGGATCGCGCGCATGCGTCGCGCGCTCACGGGGTGTGTCGTGTCCGCGCCGATCTGGTGAGCGAGAGGCACGGACGAGCGATACAGGACGTAGCCGCGATCATCCTTCACGTCGAGCACGAGCGCATTCACTTCCGTCTGCTGGGCAACCATGACGAGGTCCCACATCCGCTGGTCGAGCACGGCCCATCGGTTGACGTAAAGGCCGCGCACGACGTCGGGCCTCGGCATGGGCGACCGAACAGGAACGCTGTCCTGGGCATGTGACCGCGCAGGCAACGCAAGCAGCAGGGCCGCGAGTACGCGCAGTGGCGACGTAACGAAAAGCGATCGTGAGAGCTCGACCCTCGGCCACCGATGGCGGACCGGAATGAGTAGCGCCACGACGCGCACCACCGTCAGATGCGTCGAACCTCGCGCACGGCATCCACGACATTGCCGATCTCGCGCGACAAAGCCCGCGCCTCCTGCGTGGCGCTGGTGACGTCCGCCATCGCACTCTCGAGTCCGGACGAGCGAAGCTTGAGCAGGTCCAGACGCAGGTTCTGCAGGGCCAGGCCGGCGCTCTCGAGCTGCGACACCAGCACCGAGCGACGCTCGCCGAGCTCGCCCAGGGACGCGCGCTGTCGCTCGAGCAGGGCGATGCGCCGCTCCTGCTCCGTGGTCGGCGCATCGCCCGACTCGGCCTTCAGTGCGGCGAGTCGTGACTCGAGCGCGCGGGCAGAGGAACCGCCGACGTCAGTGTCGAGTCGGTGCAGTGTCGCGGCGAGCGCACCCACGCGCTCGGCCAGTGCATCGACGGTCGGCCCCACGTCCGGAATCATGCTCCGTTCGGCGTCCGGCAGTCGCGCGAGCGTGTCGCGGACGGCGGTGTGGTCGGCCGCGGCACGGCGCACCATTTCGCCATACGGTCCCTCGAGCACGTCGGCGGGCGCCAGTCGGCGCGCGGCGTCCTCGATGGACACGTACGGAACCGACTGACCGGCGAGGCGCGCCGTCGAGTCGGGAGTGCCGCGCACGAAGAATCGACCAAGCGGAACGCCGTCGGCCCACAGGCGGCCCGCACGCGACATGATCCCGAGCACCATGAACGCGCTCGGAAACAGGAACCACATGAAGTGCGGCGCGGTGAGCAGGTTCACCGTCGCCAGCGTCGCAACGGTGCCGAGGGTGCCGATCGCCTTGCGTCGAAACCGAACGAGTTGCTCATCGGCGGTGAGCCCGGCGTATTCCATCTCCTCGCGACCGGCGCCTGACGCGCGACTGCGGTGCCGATGTTCGGTCTCCCAGCGTTTCCGCGCCTTCTTCCATTCACGCCAGTCGGAGCGGCTGCCCCATACGGGCGCCACCGGCATGGGTGGCATGGGAGGAACGGGGGCGACCCACCCGGCAGATGACGCGCGGGAAGGCTCGCGATAGAGATGGTCGCTTCCGAGCATGGGTGGCGTTTCGCGACGCGACGCGGCGAGCCGCTCGGGTGCCTCCTGTGGTGCGGTCCATGACGCGGGTGCGGCCGGTGCGTCGCGCTCGTCGAGGAGCGCCGCTCGAAAAGCCTCAGCGTCCGCCCATCGGTCATCCGGCTTCTTCGCCAGCGCGCGCGCGATCGCGTGCGCGAGGCCTGACGGCACGTCGGGCCGCAGCATGGCGAGGGGTCGGGGCGCTTCCGAGACGTGCTTCACCAGCATCGCCGGCGTGTTCGACGCCGTGAACGGCGTCTCACCGGAAAGCAGCCGGTAGCCGATCACGCCGAGCGAATAGATGTCGCTCCGGCCGTCGAGCTCACGCTCGCCCAGTGCCTGTTCCGGCGACATGTACGCCGGCGTGCCGATCGCCACGCCCGTGACGGTGAGGCGCGTGTCGCCCTGTGCGGCCCGCGCGATGCCGAAGTCGGTCACCATCGGGCGACCCGTCAGCCGGTCGAGCATGATGTTGTCCGGCTTCACGTCGCGGTGCACGACACCCATCGAGTGAGCGTAGCCCAGCGCTTCGGCCACGCCGGCCAGCAGGCGACGCGCCTCGTCGACCGGCAGCCGCGGCTCACGCACGAGCCGCTCGGCGAGACTCTCTCCATCCACCAGCGCCATCACGAAGTAGACGATGCCTTCGCGCTCGTCGACGGTGTAGATGGGCACGATGCTCGGATGCGAGAGCTGTGCGGCCGTCTGCGCCTCGCGAAGGAACCGCTCGCGCACGTCGGCGTTGAAGGCGAGTTCCGGTGGCAGCACCTTGATGGCGACGCGGCGATTGAGCCGCAGGTCCGTCGCGCGGTAGACGACAGCCATCCCGCCCCGGCCGATCTCCGCGTCGACGAGATACTGTGTCCCGACCGCGACCATCAGGCGGTCGAGCAGCGGATCGCTCACCGTCGCTCCGACGGTCGCCTGGGGTTCGGGGTGGTGCAACCGATCCGGCCCATCTCGTCGGCGACGAACAGCGCCTCATCGACGTTGTCGGCGAGGCTCATCGCCTTGTTCGCCAGGCCGGTGATGTGCTGGTGCATCTGCGGGCTCGCGCCGAGGCGCATGAGGTCGAAGCGCATGTTCTGGAGCGCGAGTGCGCACATCTCGAGCTTGCCCGACAGGGCCTGGCGACGCTGGTCGGTGTCCACGAGGGCGCGGCGCTGACGCTTGAGGTAGGCGAGCCGGCGCACGCGATCCTCGCTGCCGCGCTCGAGTGGATTGGCCGCGTTCTCGAGCGCGGTGATCTCCGCTTCGAGCTGCTGCCGCGCCGACGCGACATCCATCCGCGACGTTTCGTCGAGGGCCATGGCGAGCGACTGTACCTTGTCCGCGAGCGCCATCGCCGACCGGGATACCTCCTCGCGCTGGCTGCCAGGGAGGGCGGTGCCGAGTGAATCGAGACGGCGGAAGATTTCGTCGCGATCGGCAAAGGCCTGGCGCACGCGGTCGTTCAGGGGCCCGTCCGGAATGGGGGCCGCGTACGGCGGACCGCCGCCCGCGCCCGGCAGCATCGCGGGCGACATGCGTGCCGCCATCTTGCGCTGGTCGCGCTGCGCTCGCAGGCGGGCACGCGCGCGCGGGTCGAACAGCGCGCGGCAGTGCTCCGCGATCTCCTCGATCACTTCCATCACCTCGCGGTCGCGCGGCTGCCGGAAGACGTCGCGCCAGTCGTACCCCTCGCTCCAGAGCTTCGCGTACTTGAATGCGATGTAAATGCTCCACAGCACGGTGACCGTGAAGAGGTTGGAGCTGCCGAACACGCTGAACAGCACGATCACGCCGTTGACGAACAGGTACGGCGCGATCTTCCGCCGGAATGCCACGACCGGCGGCGCTTCCCATCGGCGCAGGTCGTCCGAGGACGGCGTGTGGACGGCGGACACGACGCCGTTCGGCGGCGCGTACGACATCGGCGCGTAGGACTGCCGGTCGGTCGACGGTGGGGCGTAAGGCCCGGGGTGCGTGCCGCCGTTCTGCGAGAGCGATGGTGGTGCTGATGCGCGTGGCGCAGGAGCCTCGCGCGCGTCGAGCGCCGCGACGAGCGCCGATGCCGTCGGAAAGCGATTGGCCGGGTCCTTCTCGAGCAGCATCATCACGGAGCGGGCGAGATCCGTCGGCACGTCGCTGCGCCGCTGCTGCACGGGAATCGGCCGCTCCGAGATGTGCTTCACCAGCATCGCCGGCGTGCTGCCGGCGGTGAATGGCGGCTCGCCCGTGAGCATCTGGTAGCCGAGGATGCCGAGCGAATACAGGTCGCTGCGCCCATCGATCTCGCGCTCGCCCGCGGCTTGCTCCGGCGACATGTAGGCGGGCGTCCCGATGGCCATGCCGGTGGCGGTGAGGCGGCTGTCGCCGCCGCTGTCCATCGCGCGCGCGATGCCGAAGTCGGTGACCATCGGACGTCCAGTGGCCGCGTCGAGCAGGAGGTTGTCGGGCTTGATGTCGCGGTGCACGACGCCGCGCTCGTGGGCGTATGCGAGCGCGCCGGCCACGTCGCGGAGGATCTTTCGCGTCTCATCCGTGGTGAGCACGCCGCGCTCGTGCAGGCGCTTCGCCAGGTTGTCGCCGCTGATGTACGCCATCACGAAGAAGACCAGGCCGGCCTGCTCGTCGACGGTGTAGATGGGGACGATGTTCGGGTGCGAGAGTTGCGCCGCGGTCTCCGCCTCCCGAAGGAACCGGGACTTGATCTCGCTTCGAAAGGCGAGCTCGGGCGGCAGGAGCTTGATGGCGACCTGCCGCTTGAGGCGGCGATCGCGGGCGCGATACACAATGCCCATGCCTCCCCGTCCGATCTCGCAGTCGAGCTCGTAGTGGGCGGTCAGCGCGCGCTCAACATGAGCGCGAAGCTCGTCATCCGCAGCAGTGGCGAGCGGGTCGGGCAAGCGACGTCGGGTAGGCAGGGTGAGGCTGGCAGGGGACATTGTAGCACAGCGGGACGGCACAGGAAAGGACAACCGCCACAGCGGCAGGGACACTACGTCATGATGACCGTGAGAAGTGTCAGACTCTGCCGCCGTGTCGGACCCTCATGGAATGAAGTGTGCCCATTCCGGAGGCCTTGGCTGTCGGGACGGCGCGGACGATGGTGCCGCTCCCCGGCCATGCTACCTATTTCCAGGAACGATCATGGGTCAGCGGCAGACGCTTCCCGTTCTCCCGCTTCGGGGGACGGTCATTTTCCCGGGGCTCACGGCGCCGATCTCGGCGGGGCGCCCAGGAACGTTGCGAGCCATCGAGGCGGCGCTCAAGGGCGACCGGCTCGTGTTCGCAGTCGCCCAGCGCGATAACACCGATGAGCCGACGCCGGAGATCCTGTACTCGATGGGGGTCGTCGCGCGCATCGGGCAGATCCAGCGCGGACTCGGCGGCGTGCAGCTGCTGCTGCAGGGCGAGCAGCGCGCAACGGCGCTGCAGTACGTGACCAACCCGACCGACAACTACCTCAGCGCCATCGTCACGCCCCTTGACGAGCAGAAGCCGCTCGACGAGAACGACGCCGCCTTCGTCGCGCTCTACAAGGAGATCCGCGAGCGTGCCGCCGAGCTTGGCGAGCGCCGCGGCTTGCCGGAAGAGGTGGTGCACCAGGTGCTCGACGCCGTTACCGATGCCGGCCGCTTCGCCGATCTCGTCGCGGGCTATATCGAGCTGCCGGTACCGGAGCGCCAGGGACTGCTCGAGAACCTCTCGGTCGAGGACCGACTGCGCCGCGTGCTGGTGCACGTGCAGCGGCAGATCGGCATGATCGAGATGCAGGAAGAGATCAAGTCGCAGGTGCAGGAGGAGCTCGGCGAGCGCCAGCGCGAGATGTACCTGCGCGAGCAGATGAAGGCGATCCAGAAGGAGCTCGGCGACGACGACCAGAGCAAGGAGATCAGCGAGCTCCGCGAGAAGCTGGACAAGCTCGAGCTTCCGACCACGGCAAAGACCGAAGTCGAGCGCGAGCTGGGCCGTCTCGAGCGATCGGGTCGCGAATCCATGGAAGCGCAGGTCATCCGGACGTACCTGGAGTGGATTGCCGAACTGCCGTGGAACACGCGGTCGGACGACAATCTCGATCTCAACCGTGCGCAGCAGGTACTCGACGACGATCACTTCGGGCTCCCCGACGTGAAGGATCGCGTCCTCGAGTTCCTGGCCGTGCGCCAGTTGCGCGCGCAGGAAATGGCGAACGAGGTCGAGCAGTCGGGTGAGGTGCCGATCGAGAGCTTCCAGGTGGACAAGGAGACCGCCACGCCGGTGCTCGGCGCAACGGGGGAGCACCGCGCGGTCACCGACAAGAAGGAGGCGAAGGCCCGCGCAATGGCAAAGGGTCCGATCCTGCTCTTCTCCGGACCGCCCGGCGTCGGCAAGACGTCCATCGCCCGCTCGATCGCGCGGTCGCTCGGTCGCGAATATGTGCGCGTGTCGCTCGGCGGCGTGCGCGACGAGGCGGACATCCGTGGCCACCGGCGCACGTACGTGGGCGCCATGCCCGGCCGCATCATCCAGGGGCTGAAGCAGGCGAAGACCCGCAACCCGGTGTTCCTGCTCGACGAGGTGGACAAGCTCGGTCAGGGCTTCCAGGGCGACCCGGCGAGCGCGCTCCTCGAGGTCCTCGATCCGGCGCAGAACGACAGCTTCACCGATCACTACCTGGGCGTGCCGTTCGACCTCAGCGAAGTGCTGTTCATCGCGACCGCGAACTTCGTGCAGAACATTCCGGGCCCGCTCTTCGACCGCATGGAGGCGGTGGAATTCGCCGGGTACACGGAGCGTGAGAAGGCCGAGATCGCGAAGAAGTACCTCATTCCGCGGCAGCTCGAGGATTCGGGACTCAAGAGCAAGAATGTCGTCTTCGAGGACGACGCGGTGATGAGCATCGTGAGCAAGTACACGCGCGAGAGTGGCGTGCGCAATCTCGAGCGACAGATCGGCGCCGTGGCGCGCAAGGTCGCGCGCAAGATCTCCGCGGGCGAGACGGACGATTTCGTCATCACCGTGGAGGACGTGCGCGACCTGCTCGGCCGTCCGCGCGTGCATCCCGAGCACGCGAACGAGGAGAACGAAGTGGGCGTCGCGGCGGGGATGTACTACACGCCGATGGGCGGCGACATCATGTTCGTGGAGGCGGCGATCCGTCGCCTGCACGGCGCGCAGCGCTCGTCGGACAGCGACGAGCAGAAGCTGCAGGTCAGTGGCTGGGGCAACGTGTCGCTGATCCTCACGGGCCAGCTGGGTGACGTCATGAAGGAGAGTGCCCGGGCGGCGCTCACGTACGCGGCGACACACGCCTCGGCGCTGAAGATCCCCGAAGATCGCCTCGGATCGATCGAGGTACACGTGCACGTGCCCGCAGGCGCCATCCCGAAGGACGGGCCGAGTGCCGGTGTGGCGATCTCGGTGGCGCTGGTGAGCGCGATGTCGGGGCGGGCCGTGCGGCGCGAGGTGGCGATGACCGGTGAATCCACGCTGCGTGGCCGCGTGCTGCCCATCGGCGGCCTGAAGGAAAAGGTGCTCGGTGCGCATCGCGCCGGTATCACGACCATCATCCTGCCGAAGGACAACGAGGCGGACATGGAGGACATCCCGGAGGAGGTGCGGAAGCAGTTGACCTTCCATCCGGTGAGCACGCTCGACGAGGCGTTCGCGATCGCGCTGATGCCGGCGGCCAACGGGGCATCCCCGGCCGCGGCGCCGACGATGATGGAGCGGGAGGAAGCAGCGGTGTGAGGACGCGGTACGTTCGTACGCCGCGGGTGTCCGCGGCGTACGAAACCGTACATGTAGTCGTCCCGGGTGAGTCTTGCTCTCTGTCTGCGACTGTGTTATTATTGGCTTCAGCGACGCACCCCGTGCTTCGGCCCGGGGACCTAGTTCCAACGGATTCGGGGCCTGCTTCTCGCGGGTCCCTTTTTTTTCACCCGCGTCGCTGCTTATGCGGTACAGTGCCGTATCTGCAGGGTGAGCCCCCGCGTGAGGGTGCCGTTCACGTTCAACATGCAGGCGGGCAGTGCGATAGAAATCGTGGCCCCGTCGGCAAACATCATTGAGGAGTTCAGCTATGCGTACGACCGGCACCGTGAAGTGGTTCAACGACACGAAGGGCTTCGGCTTCATTACCCCCGCGAACGGCGAGAAGGACTGCTTCGTGCACCACTCCGCCATTCAGGGTCACGGCTTCAAGTCCCTCGCTGAGGGTGAGGCTGTGGAGTTTGACGTGGTCCAGGGCGCAAAGGGCCCGGCCGCTGAGAACGTCGTCAAGCTCGGCCGCTAAACGGCGAGTCGGACTGGCTGGTCGTCACTGACGAGCTGAACTGGTCCTCTCGAAAAACTGCGACACCCCGTACCGCTCTGCGGTGCGGGGTGTCGTGCATTCGGACCCCACGGTCGGGGCAGGAAGCAGATCCTTCGACTCGCTACGCTCGCTCAGGATGACAACCGGTCGCTACGCTCGCCCAGGATGACAACCGGTCGCTACGCTCGCCCAGGATGACAACCGGTCGCTACGCTCGCCCAGGATGACAACCGGTCGCTACGCTCGCCCAGGAT
>JBBRZK010000082.1:0-20922 GCA_038236775.1 Gemmatimonadales bacterium | reverse complement strand
GATGAGGGATGAGGGATGAGGGATGAGGGATGAGGGATGAGGGATGAGGGATGAGGGATGAGGGATGAGGGATGAGGGATGAGGGATGAGGGATGAGGGGCTGTGCGAACAGCCGTGTCGTCCTGAGCGAAGCGAAGGACCTGCTTGTGTCCCGAGACCCCGCACGCTCGGTTGCATCGCGTTGCAGCGCTCTCTACGTTGACCGCGATGCGACTTCCACCACCTCTCGCTGCCGGTGCGCGCGTGGCCCTCGTGGCGCCCGCGGGCCCCCTGCGCAACCCGCGAGCACTTCAGGTCGCCACGGAGCAGGCGCGCTCGTTTGGATGGGAGCCCGTGCCCGGCGCGCACGCAGACGCGGAGCTCGGATACCTCGCGGGTCGCGATGCGGAACGACTGCACGACCTCAATGCCGCGCTGCGAGACGACACCATCGACGGCATCTGGTGCCTGCGCGGCGGCTACGGCGCAATGCGGCTCCTCGACGCACTCGACGTCGATGCGCTCCGCGCACGGCCGCGCACCCTCATCGGATACTCCGACATCACCGCCCTTCACGCCGCGCTCGGCTCCGCGGCCGACGTCGTCACCTTCCATGCACCACACGCCGGCACGCGCCTGTCGCCGTTCTCGCGCGACTCGCTCGAGCGCGCGGTCGTTGCGCAGCGCGACTCGTGTGGCGACGCGGCCGGAGCGCGCACGATCCGGTCGGGCCGCGCACGCGGTCGGCTCGTCGGCGGAAATCTCGCCTTGCTCGCGTCGCTCTGCGGCACGCGCTTCGCACCGGACTACGACAATGCGATCCTCATCCTCGAGGACATCGGGGAGCCGACCTATCGCATCGACCGCATGCTGCGCCAGCTCGCGCTCGCGGGCGCGCTCTCACGCGTGGCCGGCATCGCGTACGGCCAGTTCACTGATGGACCAGAGCCCGGCGATCCCAATTCGTGCCCGCTCGACGACGTGCTCCGCGAGGCGGCCGACATCGCCGGTGTGCCCGCGTTGGCCGGCATTCCACTCGGCCACATCGACGACCAGTGGACCTTTCCACTCGGTGCCATGGCCGAGCTCGACGCGGACAACCGCACCCTGCACGTCGAGATGCCATGAGCGCAGCGGCGTCAGGCAGATTCAATGAAACGTACGCCCAACCGGAGAGCATCGCATGAAAAGTGGTACCGACCTGATCGCCGAGGCGAAGTCGCGCATCCGCGAAGTGAACGTAGAGGAGGCGGAGACGCTGCGCGCACGGGGCGACGTCGTGTTCCTCGACGTGCGTGACCTGCAGGAGGTGAACCTCGGCAAGATCGAGGGCGCGCTGCACATCTCGCGCGGCAACCTGGAGACGAAGGTCGAGGCCCTGATTCCACGGGAAAAGGAAGTCGTCATCTATTGCGCGAGCGGCAACCGCTCTGCGTTTGCCGCGGAGACCATGCAGCAGATGGGCTACCATCGCGTGTCGTCGCTCGCCGGCGGGTTTCGTGCATGGGCCGAGGCGGGCGGGGACATCGACGGGTGAGTGGAGGAGCATGACCGAGGAGCAACTCGACCGGCTGGCGGCGCACCCGCACATCGCGCGTTTCATTCGCGCCATCGCGAGGCACCCGGGCCACGAAATCCAGCCGAAGGGCGAGACGCGACTCGCGGCGATCCTGCTCGCGTTCCGTGCGCGTGGCGACGGCGAGCCCGAGCTGTTGATGATCAAGCGCGCCGATGCGGAGGGCGATCCGTGGAGCGGGCACATTGCGTGTCCGGGCGGCCGGATGGAGCCCTCCGACCGCGACCTCGCGGTGACCGCCGTGCGCGAGACGCTGGAGGAGACGGGTGTGGACATCTCGCGCGATGGCCGCCTCATCGGCCAGCTCGACGACCTGAGCCCCATCTCGCCCTCGCTGCCGCCGATGATCATCCGACCCTTCGTGGCCATCGTGCGTTCCGATGTCGCCATCCTGCCATCGCACGAAGTGGCGAATGCGTTCTGGGTGCCCATCTCGGCACTGCGCGAGCGCGGCGCCTGGGGTACGGGCATGGTGCAGGTGGGCAGCGGACAACGCAGCGTCAGCGTGTTCCAGCACGGCGAGCACGTGGTGTGGGGTCTCACGGAACGCGTGCTGCGGCAATTCCTGACGCTGGTGGGCGAGCCGCCGGAATCGCCCTGAGGCAGACCCGCCCTACCGGGGCGTGGCGGGTCGCTTCTCGCACATCAGCGCGAGGGGATTGCCGTCCGGGTCGCGGAACTCGTCGAGCCAGAGGTCGTGGTCGGGCATTGCGGCGATGAGGTGCGGCTCGCTCGGAAAGTCCACGCCGCGGCTGGCGAGCAGCGCGTGCGTGGCCTCGATGTCGCCGACCTTGAAGTAGAGCATCGCGCCGCCGCCCGGCGTGAAGTCGCCCTCGGGCACGGACAGCATCAGCCGCACTCCGCCGACGTCGAAGAACGCGAGCGTGGGTCCGGCCGCGAAGAGAAAATGGAGGCCGAGGGCGTCGCGGTAGAACGAGGTGGCGCGCGTCACGTCGGACACCGTGAGCGCGATCTGTCGCACGGAGGCGAGGGAGGTATCGGCCGTCGGATCGGTCATGGCGAGCGAAGAAAGGGTGGTGTCGCGGATGTTGCAACAAGCGGGCACTGGCGCGGGTTGCGTTATGATCGCCTTATAATATGTTTAGGCCATCCTAAACAGTGATCGATGACCGCTCGCCGCACCCCACCCGTCCCGGAACCGCTCCAGCCGCCAGAAACCGGATGGCGTCGCGCACGGGTCGCGCCGAGCCTGGCGGAGGTCTACCGCAGCGTCCCTGTCGGCGGGCGAACGAAGTGGCGGAAGATGCTCGCGTTTGCCGGCCCCGGCTATCTCGTCGCCGTCGGCTACATGGATCCGGGCAACTGGGCCACCGACCTCGCTGGTGGATCCCGGTTCGGCTACACGCTGCTCAGCGTCATCCTGCTCTCGAACCTGATGGCGGTGCTGCTGCAGGGGCTGGCGTCCAAGCTCGGCATCGCCACCGGCCGCGATCTCGCCCAGGCCTGCCGAGACCACTACAGCAAGCCGGTCGTGTGGGCGCTGTGGCTCATGTGCGAAGTCGCGATCGCCGCCTGCGACCTCGCCGAAGTGATCGGCTCTGCCATCGCGCTCAACCTGCTCTTCGGCATCGCACTGCCCGTCGGCGTCGTCATGACGGCGCTGGACGTGCTGCTGCTGCTCTACCTCCAGAACAAGGGGGTGCGGGTGCTGGAAGCGTTGGTCATCACGCTCGTGGCCACCGTCGGCGCCTGCTTCGGTTTCGAGATGCTCCTCGCGCGTCCGGACATGCTCGGCGTGGCGAAGGGGTTCCTGCCCACGCTGGATATCGTGACCGACCACGACAAGTTGTACATTGCCATCGGCATCCTCGGCGCTACGGTGATGCCGCACAATCTCTACCTGCACTCGTCCATCGTGCAGACGCGCAAGTACGACGAGAACGCGGAAGGGCGTCGCGAGGCCGTGCGCTACGCGTTCGTGGACTCGACCATCGCGCTGTCGTTCGCCCTGTTCATCAACGCCGCCATCCTCATCGTCGCGGCGGCGAGCTTCCACACCACAGGCAACTCGGCGGTGGCCGAGATCCAGGACGCCTACAAGCTGCTCACGCCGCTCCTCGGTGCCGGGGCGAGCGGCGTGTTCGCGCTGGCGCTGCTCGCGTCGGGGCAGAACTCCACGCTCACCGGCACGCTTGCCGGCCAGATCGTGATGGAGGGCTTCCTCGACATCCGCATCCGGCCGTGGCTGCGCCGGCTGATCACGCGGCTCATCGCCATCGTGCCGGCGGTGATCGTCGCCATCACCGGCGGCGAGTCCGGTACGGCCCGCCTGCTGATCCTCAGCCAGGTGATTCTCAGCCTGCAACTGTCCTTCGCGGTATTCCCGCTGGTAATGTTCACGTCCGACAAGCGGAAGATGGGCGCGTTCGTGAACGCGCCATGGATGAAGGTGCTCGCCTACCTCGTCGCCGTGGTGATCGCGGTCCTCAACATCTGGCTCCTCTTCAGTACGGTGCGCGGCTGGCTCGCGTGACGGATCGCGCCACCCAGGTTGGTCCCCGCTCGTTCCTCGTCGTGCGCCGGTCCGTTGCTGCCGGCCCACGGCCTTCCTGATTCTCCGGTTTCGCTGCCATGTACACGCGCATACTGGTTCCGCTGGAGCACTCCGAGTACGACGACGCGATCATAGCGCACGTGAGGCAGCTCGCGCTGCTGTGTGGTGCGTCGGTCGTGCTCATCCATGTCGCCGACGGATGGGCCGCGCGGAACCAGCACCAGCTGGTGCTGCGCGAGAGTGGTGAGATGAAGGAGGACCGCGAGTACATCGAGTCGCAGGCCGACGGCCTCGAGGCGGCGGGCGTGCCGGTGGAGTGTGTGCTCGCCGGCGGCGACCCGGCCAGCGAGATCGCCGCGGCGGTCGAGCGCGAGAAGTGCGACCTCGTCGCCATGAGCACGCACGGCCACAAGGGCGTGCAGGACCTGCTGCGCGGCAGTGTCGCGAACGACGTCCGCCACCGGATCACGGTGCCCGTGCTGATGGTGCGCGGCGTCCCGCGCAAGCTGCGCGCGGTCTGATGTCCGCTCCGACGACGCTGAGCGGCCCGGTCGAGGACTACCTCAAGGCGATCTACGACCTCGAGCGCATCGGCGAGCCGGCTTCCACCAACGACATCGCCCTCCGCCTGGGCGTCGCGCCCGCGTCGGTGAGCGGTATGGTGCGCCGGCTGGCGGACCAGGGGCTCATCACGCACGAGCCCTATCGCGGCGTGCGGCTCACGGCCGACGGCCGCCGCGCCGCGCTGCGCACGCTGCGGCGCCATCGTATCCTCGAGTGCTACCTCACGGAAGTCCTCGACTATCCGTGGGACCGTGTGCACGAGGAAGCGGAACGACTCGAGCACGCCGCCTCCGAGGAGCTGATCGAACGGATGGCGGGCGCGCTCGGCGATCCCGTCCAGGATCCGCACGGCGCGCCGATTCCCACGCGAGACGGGCTCGTCGAGGAGGCGGCGCTGCGCTCGCTGGCCGATGCGGTGCAGGGCGACCGCCTGCGCGTGCGGCGCGTGGAGGACGAAGAGGCGGAACGGCTGCGCTACCTGGCTGAGCTTGGCATTCGTCCCGGTGCGCGACTGCGCGTGCTCGACAAGGCGCCATTCGATGGACCGATCACGCTGTGGGTGGACGACGCGGCAGGCGGGGCCACGCGCGCGATCGGCGTCGGACTCGCCGCGCAGGTGTTCGTCGACGAGATAAGCGAGTGACAGGAACGGAGCTTGCGCTCTCGACCACCGTCGCCTCCGCAAGGACGTCCTGCCAGTGTCCGCTCCGCCCATCATGACCGACCTCGATCCGGGAATTCCAGACCTCATCCGCCGTCTCGGCGACGACTCGCGTCGCCTCGTGTCCGACGAGGTGCGGCTCGCGAAGATCGAGGCCACGGACAGCATGCGACGCGCGACGCGGGGCGCGCTCTGGCTGGCGGTGGCATTCGGCGTCTCGGTGGTCATGATGGCGGCGCTCACGATCTTCCTCGCCACCCTGATCGGACGGCTGGCGAATGGCCACATGTGGCTGGGCGCCCTCGTCACCGGCATCGTCGAGCTCGGCGCCGCGGTCTACCTGATCAAGCGCGGCATCTCCACCATCGCGGCCCCGTCCTGGTCGCTCGAGGCGAGCCGGCTCGCGCTGGCAGACACCGCGCACTGGACCTCGAAGCGAAAGTAGGCCGGTCGCGGGAACGGGCGTCCGGCGCCGCTCGTTCAGTTATCCTCACATCATGATCGCCGCCGCCGTCTGTCTCGTGCTCGCCATTGCGGCTCCCCAGGACAGTACGCGGCGCATCGCCATCGACGAGCGGCTGGCGACGGATGCCGGCCTGCATGTCGGCGACCGCGTGATGCTCGCCGCGGAGCCGGGCGCCGTGGGCGAGCCCGCCGTGATCGGCGCCGTCGTGCGCCGCAGCGCGGACCCCGCAGAGATCGCGCGCGGGGAGTACAAGATCCGCCTGCACCTCACGCAGCTGCAGCAGTTGCTTGGCTACGGCGACCGCGTAGACCGGTTCGCGGTCGCGACCACCAGCGACCGCGTCATCGGCGAAGCGGCGGATCGCATCAACGCCGAAGCCTTCGGCTTTCGCGCCCACCGCTCGCAGGACATCGCGGTGCAGACGTCCGCCACGTTCGCCGTCGTGTCGCGCTTCCACCGCGCCATCGGCATCATCACCATCGTCGCGAGCGCCATCTTCCTGCTTTGCATCATGCTGCTCAAGGTGGACGAGCGCCGTCGCGACGTCGCCGCACTCCGCCTCATGGGCATCTCGGGCGGCACCATCGTGCGCGGGATCGTGCTCGAGGCGGCCGGCATCGCCGTGTTCGGGAGCATCCTGGGAGTCGGTGTCGGCATCGTGACCTCGTGGGTGGTCAACCTGCACTATCAGGGTGTCTACCGGACACCGCTGCGCTTTTCCATCGTGACGCCCGACATCATGCTCGGCGCCGTCGCGCTGTCGCTGGTGCTCGGACTGGGGGCGGGCTGGCTCGCCGCACAGCGGCTCGTGCGCACGCCGCCCCTCGCGCTGTTCGGCCGGTAGGCCGATGCTCTTCGCGCTCGCCTGGGCATCCCTGGTCCGCCACCGGGCGCGCACGCTGCTCGCCGTCCTCGGCGTGGCCGTCAGCGCCGCGATGCTGCTCGACATGGTGATGCTCTCGAGCGGCATGCGCGTCTCCTTCGGCGCGCTGCTCCTCTCGCAGGGATTCCAGCTCCGCCTTGCACCCCGGGGCACGCTGCCGTTCGACACCGAAGCGACCATCCGCGATGGCGACTCGCTCGTCGCGCTCCTGCGTGCCCGCCCGGAAGTGGTTGCGGTAAGTCCCGTCTTCGGCGGGCAGCTTCACCTCATCACGCCGCGCGGCGTCGTCGCAACCTCGGCGCTCGGTGTCATACCGGCCGTGGAGGGCGACTACGAGGTGTCGGAGGGGCATCAGCCCGCTGCGCCGGACGAGATGGTCGCCAACGATGCGCTGCTCGCGGCCACCGGCCTTCACCTGGGCGACACCGTGCATGCCGGCGCGGGATACGATTCCCAGCTGCGCGCCATGACCGCGGAGCGAATCCTGCGCATCGTCGGTCGGGTGCGGTTCGTCTACATGGCCCGCGGCCAACGCGGCGCGGCGCTTCCCCTCGCCACCTTCCGCGGCATGCAGGGCCACGACGCCGACGGACGCATCTCGCTCGCGATGGTGCGACTCGTTCCGGGCTCGGACGTCGAAGCGGAACGCGTCGTCATCGAACGGCTGCTGCCGCGCGTCACCGTCATCTCGATCGCGGAGGCGCTGCGCCAGGTCGACGAGCGGCGCAGCTACTTCACGCAGTTGGCCGTCATCCTCGGTGCCGTGAGCCTCGTCGTGGGCTTCCTGCTCGTCACCACGCTCGTCACGGTCTCCGTGAACGAGCGCATCGGCGAGATCGCGGTCATGCGCGCCATCGGCGTCCGTCGCTGGCGCATCGTCGGGCAGATCGTCGTCGAGGCGAGCGCCATGATGCTCGTCGCATCGCCGCTCGGCCTCGCGCTCGGCCTCGTCACGGCGCGATACCTCAATACCATCCTCGCGGACTTCCCCGGCATGCCGGAACGCATCGATTTCTTCCTGTTCCAGCCCGGCGCGGCATGGTCGTCCCTCGGCATGCTCGCGGCGTGCGGCGTGCTCGCCGGCATCTATCCATCGTGGCGCGGCGCATCGCTTCCCATCGCCATGACGCTGCGGCAGGAGGCCGTGGGATGACTGCCCTCCTCGAGGTTCGCGCGCTCGTGCGCGAGTATCCCATGGGCGAGGAGCGCGTGGCTGCGCTGCGCGGCGTGACGTTCGACGTCGAAGCCGGCGACTACGCGGCCATCGTCGGGCCGAGCGGGTGCGGCAAGAGCACGCTGCTCAACCTCCTCGGCGTGATCGACCGCCCCACGTCCGGCACCGTCGCCATCGGCGGCGAGCGCGTGGACAGGCTGTCCGACGCTGCCGCCACGGACTTCCGCCTGCGGCGCATCGGGTTCGTCTTCCAGCGCTTCTACCTCCTGCAGGCACTCTCGGCGCGCGAGAACGTCGAACTGCCGCTCGCGGAAGCCGGCATGAAGGGCACGGCGCGGCGGGAGCGCGCCCGCGCACTGCTCGACTACGTGGGCCTCGGCGCGCGCGTGTCGCATCGGCCGTCGCAGCTCTCCGGCGGCGAGCAGCAGCGCGTCGCCATTGCGCGCGCGCTGGCCAACACGCCCCGCATCGTCCTCGCCGACGAGCCCACCGGCGAGCTCGACGCCCGCACCGGTGCCGAGATGATCGCGCTGTTCGAGCGGCTGAATGCGGACGGGACGACCATTGTCGTCGTGACGCATGACGAGGACCTCGCGCGCGCGGCGCGGCGCGTGATCCACATGCGTGACGGCGCGATCATCGGAGACGAGCGCGCGCGATGATCGCCCTCCTGGCCCGACGCAACCTCACCATCAACCCGTGGCGCACGCTGTTCCTGCTGTTCGGCTACAGCATGGGCGTGGCCACGATGATCGTGCTGCTGTCGGTGGGCGAGGCGCTCGTGGATCAGGCGAAGGACGAGAAGCTCGTTGGCGGCGGCACCCTCACCATCCTGCCCGAGGGCGTGGACGTGGAGGTGATGAAGACGGGTGGGCTCGGCGGCATGTTCTTCTCCATCGACCACGCGCGCTTCATCGACCGCCAGTTGCTCGCGGCACCTCGCCTGCGTGACGTCGTGTCAGCGGTGGCGCCACAGATCGATGGCAAGCTCCTGTACCTGCATACGCCAGATGGCCGGGAGCGCGCCGTGCGCGGCGGTGGAGATATCCCATCGCGCACGGCCGCGGTGGGCGCGGCGCCCGACGTCATCGCGGGCACATGGACCGACGACTCGCTCGACCGGCGGTGGCGCTCCCCATCGGCCGCTGAGCTTCGCCACGAGATCGATCACTTCCACCTGCCACCGCCCACCGCCCGTCACGACCCGAGCTGGGCCGAATGGCACTACTTCAACGTCATCTCGCCGGACCGCAGGCAGTGGGCGTTCATCTCGTTCATCGTGGCGGGAACCGTTGGAGACAGTGCTGGCCGATGGGGTGGCCAGGTGCTGGTGACGCTGCACACGCAGGGAGAGCCCGCGCGCCGCTTCACGGCGGCGGTACCGTCGTCGCGCGTCACGTTCGGCACCACGACCGCCAACCTGCAGCTCGGCCATTCACGCGTGGACGTGCTCCCCGACGGCCGCTACCGCATACACGCCGAGGCGCGCGAGGATCGGAGCGGGACGCCGCTGTCGCTGGACTTCGACGTGGCGCCGGCGGAGGGCGCATACTTCCCCGGCGCGGCGCTCACGAGCGGCGTCGTGAGCGGCTATGTCGTGCCCGCGCTCCGCGCCGACGCGACCGGACGAATCTGCGTCGCCCAGGTGTGCCAGCCGTATGCCGGTGTGCAGGCGTATCACGACCACAACTGGGGCGTGTGGCGCGGGGTGACATGGGAGTGGGGCGCCGCACGCGCGGGTCAGTACACGGTGCTGTACGGACGCGTCGAGCCGCCCGACAGCGTGGGCGCCGTGCAGCCGCTGTTCGTCTACCTCGTGGACGCGAAGGGATTCCTGGCCGTCTTCCGCCCGCGTGCCGTCACCTACGTGGACGGTCGCATCACGCGCGTGGGGTCGCAGTCCGTGCGCACGCCATCCAGCGCGGAGCTGATCGACATCAGGGGAACTGACACGCTCCGCCTCGCGCTCGATATCGAGGACGCGGTGGCGACGGACACGCGAGGTGCCGGCGCAGAGCGCGGCGACGGACTCGCCGCGCGCGGACTCGCGCGGCCGTACTTCGTGCAGATGAAGGGAATGGCCACGATTTCGGGCCGCATACGAGGAACCCCGCTCGCCGGAACGGGAGCGGGGTTCTTCGAGACGTACCGCTAGCGGCAGTCCGTCAGGCTCAGGTGTCGAGGCGGCGCGGCGAGTCCGTCGCGTCCTTGCCCGGACGTGATGCCGGGTTGCCATCCACGCGATCCATCATGTCGTCCATGACGTTGGCGGCCTTGTTACCGCCGCGCTCGGCCGCGTTCGCGGTCTTGCTGGACGCGTTGCCGAGAGTGGATCGGCCGCGAATGAATCCCTCGCTCGCGTAACCGCTCACCGTGTTCCAGTCGCCGTACTTGCGCGCGTGCTCCGGCGTCCAGCCGCGCTGCAGGTCGCTGGATACGTCGCTCCAGCTCTTGTTCGAGTAGCCCGGGTTCGCGGACGCCACGTGGCCGAGGTGATACGCGGGCCGCACGTCCTCGTAGGAGCGATCGGCGAGGCGGTTGGGCGACGCGTCGTAGCTCGCACGATAGAACTCGTCGTCGTGCGCCGTGACGTTGGCCGCCGCTTCCGTCACCGCACGGCCGCTCCACCATCCACCCATCGCGCCGGCAATGCCGCCGATGATCGTGCCGATGGGGCCGACAGCCGAGCCGATCGCTGCGCCGGCGAGCACGCCGCCGATGCCGCCCACCGCCTCACCCGCCTCGTCGACGTGGCTCGGGTTGCTGTTGTGCTTACCGAGTGCCGCGTCCTTGGTGCGCTCGATCCGCGCGTCGGTTGAGTCCCGCATGTTGTCGCGATTGTCCACGAGTTCCTCCGGAGGTAAGTGAGTATGTCCATTGAAAGGGCAAAATCAGGACCGGCGGCACCACTGCACGAGCCCGCTGGATGCGCGACGCGCTTGACAGCGACATTCCGTCCGCGCCGATTCTGCGCATGACCTCGCGGATTCGCATCGGAACGCAGGGATGGAATTACGACGCCTGGGTCGCGCCCTTCTACCCAGTCGGGACGCGACCCACGGACTACCTCACCGTCTATGGGCGCGCCTTCGACACGGTCGAGGTCGACTCCACGTTCTACGCGGTTCCGCCGGTGAAAACGGTGCGCGGATGGTACAACCGCACGCCGGATGACTTCGTGTTCGCGCTCAAGCTCCCGCAGGAGATCACGCACGAGCGGCGGCTGCGTGATGCAGCGGACGTCGCCGAATTGTTCTTCGACCGGGCACGCGAGCTCGGCCACAAGCTGGGCCCGGTGCTCGTCCAGCTCGGTCCGGACTTCGGACCTGCTGAGCTCCCCGCGCTCGCCAACCTCCTCCCCACGCTGCCACGCGACATCCGCTTCGCGGTCGAGTTCCGGCAGCGCGCGTGGATCAACGACGGCATCCTCGCCCTTCTGGCGGAGCACGGTGTCGCCCTCGCCCTCACCGATGCGCGCTGGGTGCCCCGCAAGCAGATGCTGGCGCTCGCCGGCCGGCCCACCGCCGACTTCACCTACATCCGGTGGATGGGCGGCAATCGCGACATCGTGGATTATTCGCGCATCCAGATCGACCGCACCACCGAGCTCGCGCAATGGGCCGGCGCACTCGCCACGCTCGCGAAGGTGCGCGTGAAGGTCTACGGCTACGTGAACAACCACTATGCGGGCCACTCCCCGCAGAGTGCGCGCGAGCTCCAGCGCCTGCTCGGCCAGCCCCCGCGGGAACCGGAGACGCTCGGCGAGCAGATGTCGCTGTTCTAGGCGCGGTGGCATTCCTTAGTTTGCATCGCATGCCCCGTCGCATCCTCGTGTTCTGCCTGCTGGCCGCCTGCGCCGCAGTGGTCTTCATCCGCCTCGGACTCTGGCAGCTCGATCGCCTGCACGAGCGCCAGGCGCGGAACGCGATGATCGAGCAGCAGCAGCGCGGTGCGCCGATGCCGCTCGTGCAGCTGCCGCACGATACCGCGCAGGCGCACTACCGCGCGGCGAGCGTGGAGGGCCGGTACGACTACGAGCACGAGCTGGTGCTGAGCGCGCGCACGCGACGCGGTTCGCCAGGGGTGGACCTGATCACTCCCGTGCGCATCGCGGGAAGTGATACGGCCGTGCTGGTCAATCGCGGCTGGGTGTACTCGCCCGACGGCGCCACCGTGGACCAGCAGCGGTGGCGGGAGGGCGACTCGGCGAAGCTGAAAGGCTACGTGGATCTCGTCACCGCTGACAGCGGCATCGCCGTGTCGCGATACCCGCGCATCATCCGGCACGTGAGCCGCGCGGAAATCGCGGCGAAGATTCCGTATCCGGTGGCGTCGTTCTACCTCATCGCCTTCGGCGACACCACCGACATGACTCACCCCGCTCGCCGCGACCTGCCGGTGCTCGACGACGGTCCGCACCTCGGCTATGCCCTGCAGTGGTTCGCCTTCGCGCTCATTGCCGTCCTGGGTGCGGGCTTCGTTGTCTACCGGGCGCGGGGCGACGCGCGCGAAGCTCACGATCGTCTGTCACCCCGCGAGAGCACGCGATAGCTTTCCAGTCGTCCCCATCGCCGAGGCGCGCATGGCCGATCACACTGCAGGACTGGCTACCGAGAAGGAAGCCCGCGACGTCGCCGAAGCAGCCCGCGAAAGCGAATGGTCCGGCCCGAGCTTCGTGCGCGAGCTCTTCCTCGGCCGCTTTCGGCTCGACCTCATCCATCCGCACCCCACGCAGGACGACCCTGCGGAGGAGGCTCGCGCGAAGCCGTTCTTCGCGGCGCTGCGCGCCTTCCTGGAGCGCGTGGACTCGGACATGATCGACCGCACGGGCGAGATACCGGAGTCGTACGTGCAGGAGCTGCGCGAGATGGGCGCGTTCGGCATCAAGATTCCGACGGAGTACGGTGGGCTCGGCTTGTCCTACACGAGCTATACGCGCGCCATGGCGATGGTGACGAGCAAGGACGGCTCGCTCACGGCGCTGCTCTCCGCACACCAGTCCATCGGGCTGCCGCAGCCGCTCAAGCTGTTCGGCACGCCGGAGCAGAAGCAGCGGTTCTTCCCCCGGCTGGCGAAGGGCGCCATCTCCGCGTTCGCGCTCACCGAGTCCGACGCCGGTTCCGATCCGGCAAACCTGCGCACGAGTGCGACGCCAAGCGAGGACGGCACGTACTGGACGCTCAGCGGTGAGAAGCTCTGGTGCACGAACGGCACGCGCGCGGAGCTGCTCGTCGTGATGGCGCGGACGCCCGACCGCATCGTCGACGGCAAGACGAAGAAGAAGCAGATCACCGCCTTCATCGTCGAAGCCTCCGCACCGGGCGTGGAAGTCGCGCACCGGTGCCGCTTCATGGGGCTCAAGGCCATCGAGAACGGCGTCATCAGCTTCAAGAAGGTCCGCGTCCCCAGCGAGAACATCATCTGGGGTGAGGGCAAGGGCCTCAAGCTCGCCCTCGTGACGCTCAACACGGGCCGCCTCACCCTCCCGGCGAGCTGCGCGGGCGGCGGCAAGGCGTGCCTCCAGGTTGCACGCACCTGGGCGAATGAACGCGTGCAGTGGGGCCAGCCGATTGGCAAGCACGAGGCGATCGCGCAGAAGCTCGCCTTGATGGCGGCAAACACGTTCGCGATGGAGTCGGTGGCGGAGCTGTGTGTCGCGCTCGCGGAGCGCGGGCACTACGACATCCGCCTCGAGGCGGCGATCGCGAAGATGTGGAACACGGAAACCGGCTGGCGCATCATCGACGACACACTCCAGATCCGGGGCGGGCGCGGCTACGAGACCGCGGACTCGTTGCGTGCGCGTGGCGAGCCGGCCATTCCTGTCGAGCGCGCGATGCGCGACTTCCGCATCAACCTGATCTTCGAGGGCACGTCCGAGGTGATGCGCCTGTTCATTGCGCGCGAAGCGGTGGACCATCACTTCAAGACCGCATTCGCCCTCGTCGACAAGGATTCCAGCGGCAAGGAAAAGCTCGCCGCACTCGGTCGCGTGGCGAAGTTCTATCCTGCGTGGTACGCGGCGCGGTGGTTCGGCAAGGGCGCGGTGCCCGCGTCGTACGGTGAGTTCGGGAAGCTCGCACATCACATGCGCTGGGCCGAGCGCCAGTCGCGCCATCTCGGCCGCACGCTGTTCCACGCCATGGTGCGCTTCGGACCGAAGCTCGAGCGGCGCCAGATGGTGCTCTTCCGCGCGGTGGACATCGGCGCGGACCTCTTCGCGATGACGGCGGCGTGCGTGCGCGCGCAGATGCTCGCGGCCGGGGGCAACCGCGAGGCAACCGAGCTGGCGGACCTGTTCTGTCGCGAAGCCCGGCAGCGCATCGCGGTGAACTTCGACCGCTTCTTCGGTGCCAACGACCAGGCGATCTACGCCGTTTCGAAGCGTGTGCTCGCCGGCGAGCATGCGTGGCTGGAGCAGGGGATCATCGGGATGATGCCGCACGAGGAAGGGGCCGGCGCGAACGGCGCCGGCCCCCTGAAAGTCCCCGCTGCGAAGACGCCTACATCCCGCCCGATCGAAGCGCCTGTGTCTTGAGCGCCTGGTTGGCGTAGATCGCGACTTCCACGCGACGGTTCTTCTGGCGACCGGCGTCGGTGGCATTCGGTGCGAGCGGCTCGGTCTCGCCGCGTCCCACTGACCGGAGCCGTGACGCCGTCACGCCCTGGGTGACGAGATACGATTGCGCGGCTGCGGCCCGACGCCCCGAGAGCGCGGCATTGTACGCATCGGTTCCCACGCTGTCCGTGTGGCCGACGATCAGCACGTCGGTGTCCGGATACTTGTCGAGGCTCTTCGCGAAGGTGGCAAGGTTGGTCCTGGCATCCGCACGCAGCACGTCGGAATCGAAGTCGAACAGCAGGCCGGAATCGAACGTCACCTGCAGCCCCTCCCCGACGCGCTCCACGATCGCGCCGGGAATGTTCTGCTGGATCTCCTTGGCCTGCTGATCCATCTGGTGCCCGATCACGGCACCCGCGGCCCCGCCCACGGCCGCGCCAATGATCGCGCCCTTGGCCGTGGATCCGTTCGCGCTGCCGATTGCGCCGCCGACCACGGCGCCCGCGCCTGCGCCGATGATCGCGCCGTTCTCCTTCTTGTTGAGCGATGCGCACGCCGCAGCGCTGAACAGCATGGCGGCGGCGCCGAGGTGTCGAAGAGTTGAATGCATGGGAATGCTCCGGTCTGGTGGGCTTCGGCCGCGTGAAGCGGCCGAGCATGTCGTGCCCCGCCAGTAAGCAGGTCCGGTGCCTCTGCAGCGAGCTCTACGGCTCGAATGCCGTATATCCCTCGTCCGCGATCGCCTCCGCGAGCTCGGCGACGGTCGTTGTCGCCGGATCGTACTCGAGGTCGGCCGAGCCGATATCGACGCGGCCGACCGTCACGCCCGGCGTATTGCGCAGCCGAGTGTCGACGGCGCGGACGCAGTGCTGGCACGTCATGCCTTCGATGGTGAGATGAAGTGGCTTCATGTCGTATCCTTTCTCGATGTGAGCGGCGTGCCGTCAGTGCGGCGCCCAGCCGTTCTCAGGCCGCCGCCGTCTCACGTGGCGCCATCTGCAGTGCGATCACTGCGGCGGCGATGAACACGCCGCCAGCGTAGGTCCGCGGTGCGAGCTGCTGCCCCAGGACGACGCTGCCGAGCAATGCTGTCCAGAACGGCTCGACCGTGCTGATGATCGCCGTGCGCACCGGCCCGATCACCGCAAGCCCGCGCAGGAACACGATGAAGGCGATCACGGTGCAGACGACTGCCAGTGCAATCACTGCGCCCCACGCGCTGGGCGTGAAGTCGACCCTCGGCCCACCCTGCGAGAGCGAAGCGAGCACGAGGACGAGCGCGGCGCCGCCCGCGGCAAAGGTCGACGTCACTGCCGGTGCGAGCCCCGCACCGAGCTGGTTGATCATCGGGATGTACAACGCGTAAAGCAGGGCTGCGGAGAGTGCGAGCGCGACGCCCACCGGATGCAGGCCGCCAGCGCCCGGCGTGCCGATCACCAGTGCGATGCCGGCGAGCGACAGTCCGAGCGCGCCGGCGCGCGCCGCCGTGAGGCGCTCCGCACCGCGCAGGGCTGAGATCACCGCAACCCACGCGGGGTACGTGTAGAAGAGGAAGGTGAGCGTCGCGGCCGGGATGTACTTGAGCGCCGAGAGCGTCACGAAGGCGACTGCGGCCTGTCCACCGCCGGCAAGCACGGTGAGGGGAAGAGTGCGCGTCGTGGGGAGGCGCACGGCAGCGAGGCCGCCGCTCACGAACACGAGGAGCACCGCAGCGATGGCGTAGCGCCAGAACAGCACGTCGATCAATCGCGCGCCACTGCCGAGCGCGAGGCTCGTGAGGATCGAGATCGACCCGAAGCAGAATGCGCTGAACAGGATCAGCAGCGTGGCGCGCAGCGTCGATCGCGAGGGATCGCCCGCCTGTTCCTGTGCCGTCACCTGAGCAGCAGGTGGAGCGCCACGTTGAAGTAGATGATCAGTCCCGTCACGTCCACGAACGTCGCGACGAACGGCGCCGACGCACTCGCCGGATCGAAGCCCAGCCGGCGCATGGCGAAGGGCAGCATGGCGCCGGCCAGTGTGCCGAACGTCACCACCCCCACCAGCGATACGGCCACGGTGAGCGCGACGAGGTCCGGATTGATCCCGTTCTGGCCATAGTCGTGGCCGAGCAGGACGCCGAACGCGGACACGTTGTGCATGTGCATCCACTGCCACAGCTCGATGCGGAGGAATCCGATCACGGCCAGCAGCGTGCCGAGCGTGAAGCCCGTGCTCACCTCGCGCACGGCCACGCGCCACCAGTCGCGCAGCGAGATCTCGCGCAGGGCCAGTGCGCGGATGATCAGCGACGTGCCCTGCGATCCCGAGTTGCCACCCGAGCTCACGATGAGCGGAAGGAAGATCGCCAGCACCGTCGCACTGTCGATCTCCTTCTGGTACACGCCAAGCGCCGTCGCCGTGAACATCTCGCCGATGAAGAGCGCGCTCAGCCACACCGCGCGTTTCTTGATCATCGCCCAGAAGGCAATCTGGTCGTACGGCTCGTCCAGCGCCTCCATGCCGCCGAACTTCTGGACGTCCTCGGTCTGCTCCTCCTGGATCGCGTCGATCACGTCGTCGACCGTGATCACGCCGATGATGTGGTGCGACTCGCTCACCACCGGCACCACGACGAGGTCGTAGTTCGCGATCATGCGCGCGACCTCCTCCCGGTCGGCGCGTGGCGACACGCTCTGTACCTCGGTCCACGCCACGTCGGCCAGCCGCGTGCCCTCCTGCGCCGCGAGCAGCTCGCGCAGCGACAGCACGCCCTCCAGTCGTCCCTGGTCGTCCGTGGTGTAGATCGCGTGCATGGCCTCGCGCTTTCCACTGCGGGCGATCACGCGCACCTTCCGCAGCGCTTCCTCCACGGACGTCGCCGAGGACTCCGACACGAACTCGGTCGTCATCAGGCCGCCGGCCGAATCCGGATCGTAGAGGCGCAGCGCCTGCGTCTCGCGCCGTGCCTGCTCCGGCATCTCGTCGACGATGTCGTCGGCCGTCTCCTCGTCCAGCTCCTCGAGCACGTCGGCGCGCTCGTCCGGCGTCATCGCGCTGACGAACACCGCCGCCTGCTCGGACGGCATCGCCTCGAGCACCTCGGCGCGCAGTTCCTCGTCGAGGTATTCCAGTACCGAGGCCGCGCGGTCCCGCGGCAGCGCCGCGAGGAACACGGGGATCTGGTCGAACGGCATCGCCTCCGCGACGTCCGCGAGGTCGGCCGGATGCACCTCCTCGGTCTCCGCCGCGACCAGCTCCGGCGATTCCTCGAGTAGCGCCAGGATGTCGGGCGCGAGCAGCGACCCGATGGGACGCTCCTCGGGATTCTTCTTCGGTGGCGTCATGGCACGACCTCGACGACGGCGGAGGCGAACAGCCCGTCAAAGTAGGCCCGCGGTCAGACGATCGGCAACCGCCGCCGCTCTTCCTCTGCGCGCGTCACGGCATACCCCGACGCGTCGATCGCCGCGCGCAGCGCATCCGTCGTCGCGCGCCCGTCATGCTCGATCACCGCCGCCCCGATCGACACATCGGCGGACACGATGCCGGGCACCGGCGTGAGCGACGTGAACACGGCCTGCACGCAGCGCTGGCTGCACATGCCGTCGATGCGGAGTCGGGTGATCATGCTGCAATATCGCCTGACGCCGACGGTCGCGGTACATTGTGGAATGACTCGATCCCTCGACGCCATCCGTTCCGATTTTCCTGCCCTCGACCGTCGCGAAGGCCCGCACGCGGTGGCGTACTTCGACGGACCCGGCGGAACGCAGGTGCCGCGCGCCGTCGCCGACGCGATGACCGACTACCTGCTGCACCACAACGCCAACACGCACTGGGCCTACCCCACCAGCGTCGAGACGGATGCGCTGCTGGATGGTGCACGCGCGGCGTTCGCGGATTTCTTCAATGCCACGCCGGCAGACGTGGCGTTCGGCAACAACATGACGACCATCGCCTTTCACCTCGCGCGCGGGCTCGCGCGCGGGTGGACGAAGGGCGACGAGATCGTCGTCACGGAGCTCGATCACCACGCGAACGTGGCGCCCTGGCGCGCGATTGCGCGCGATCACGGGTTCACCGTGCGCACCATCCGCCTCGACCCCGACACGTTTCACATCGACCCGGCCGACGTCGCGAAGGCGATCGGGCCGCGCACCCGCCTTGTGGCGGTGGGCGCCGCGTCCAACGCGCTTGGCACCATCACGAACGTGGCGGCCATCTGCGCCATGGCCCGCTCGGCGGGCGCGCTCTCCTTCGTGGACGCCGTGCACTTCGCCCCGCACCATCTCGTGGACGTGCAGGCCATCGGCTGCGACTTCCTCGCGTGCTCCTCGTACAAGTTCTACGGCCCGCACGCCGGCATCCTGTACGGCCGCCGCGACGTCGTCGACGCGGTGGACATCCCGAAGCTCGAGCCGGCCCCCGCCGACGCGCCCGAGAAGCTCGAGACGGGCACCCAGAATCACGAGGGCATCGTCGGCGCCGCCGCCGCCGTGGACTACATCGCCTCGCTCGGCGGCGACGGCGGCACGCGGCGCGAGCGGCTCGGCCGCGCGTACGGCGCCCTGCACGAGCGCGGCGAATCGCTGTTCGCGCAGCTGTGGTCCGGCTTGTCGTCGATTCCCGGCGTGACGCTCTATGGCCCGCCGCCCGGGACACCCCGCACGCCGACGGTGTCGTTCACCGTGCGAGGGCATTCCACCACGGACGTCGCGAAGCGGCTGGCGCGTTGCGGCGTCTACGTCTCGAACGGGGATTTCTACGCGAAGACGGTCGCCGACGTGCTGGGGCGCGGCGAGGACGGATTCGTGCGCGCGGGTGCGGCGTGCTACACCACGCCGGACGAGATCGACGGCCTCGTGCGCGCCGTGCGCGAACTCACGCCTTCGCGCGTCGACGCCTGACCCATCGCCCCCGTTCGGCTGGCGCCAGCGGATGATCCGCCGGCGCCGCTTGAACGGATCTACTTCTTGCGCGACACCAGGGTCTTCTCGAGCGCCGGCAGAAAGGGCTCGTACTTGGAGCCGGGATTCCACAGCACCCAGCCATCATATCCCGCGTCGTACGCTCCCTTCTTCTGCGCCTCGATCTCCGCCGGCCCGTAGGCCGGCTTGCCCAGCGTGAAGGCCTGCAGCCACGGACGCACGTGCTCGGGCTTCGTGATGCCCAGCTTCTGGTCTCGCTCCTTCGCCCTGGTCAGCGAGATCTTGATGACCTTGTACGGCTCCGCATTCGGCACGGCCAGGCCCAGGTCGCCGTGCGGATAGTGCGACGGGTACACCATCGGCAGCACCACGTCCACGTTCGGCGAGATCTTCTCCCACCACTGTCCCACTTCGAGCGGTCCGCCCACCGTGGTGACGAGACCGAAGATGTCTGCCGTCGTGCGTCCGCTGAGCTTGTGGATGCGCGCCGTCGCGTCCTTCAGGTAGGCCGCGAGTACGTCCGGCTTCGTCACGCCCTTGTTGTCCGGGAACACCTGCGTCGGGAGCGACGGATACGGCTCCGGGAACCGGATGTAATCGAACTGGATCTCGCCGAAGCCCATCTTCGTCAGCTCTTCCGCGACGCCGATGTTGTAGTCCCACAACTCGTGGTGGTACGGGTTCACCCACGCGCCGCCCTTCTTGTCGCGCCACACGGTGCCGTCCTGCTTGCGGATCGTCCACTCGGGATGCACGCGCGCCGTGACGGAGTCCTTGAACACCACCATGCGCGCGATGGGCAGGATGTGGTGCGCCTTCAGCGTGTCGAGCAGCGCGGGCAGCCCGCGCACCGTTCCCGACGTACCCGCATTCTTCGCGAACTCGGCGTTCGAGGGCGCGTAGTTCAGCCCGAACTCGTCCTTCATGTCGAGCACGAGCGCGTTGATCTCCGTCGCGTCGGCAATCTGGATGAGCTGCCGCATGCGCTTCGTGCTCTGCGCGGCGAACCGGTTCACATAGAGTGCGCGCACGACGGGAAACTCCTTGTCCACGTCGATACTCGGTACCGTGCGATTCGTTGTCGGTGCGCCGGCGGGTGCCGATGTCCCATGGACGATCGCGGCTGGCGCGGCGCTGTCCGCGGCACGGGCCGACGCGGTGCGCGCCGCCACGGACGTATCGGGGCCGCCGGCGGAGCCGCCCTCCACGTTCGGTGACGACTTCCCGCGCTCGGACGCGGAACAGGCGGACACCGACAGGCCGGTGAGCGCGAGAACGCAGAACAGCACGCGCGAACGATGAACGGACACGATGGAATCGGGAGAAGGGTTCTGGGGAAATCTACTCGACCACGGTGACCGTGCAGGGCACCTTCCGCGCCGGGCGGACGACAACATTCCGCTATATTACCCCGCGATGCGCCGACTGCTTCTCGCCCGCGCCATGCTCGTGCTGCTGCCGGTCGCGGCCGGCTGCGCGGATGCCGCCCACTCCGCCACCCGCTCGCCTGCCGCACCCGCCGCCGAGTTCGTGGTCGCTGCGGGCGACTCCGCGTTCTGGGTCACGAGCGATACCGCCGGTATTCGCGCAAATCGTGGGATCGCCGTGGGCGACAGCGGGGGAGCCGGTGAG
>JBBRZK010000081.1:0-21392 GCA_038236775.1 Gemmatimonadales bacterium | reverse complement strand
TCATCCAGTGCTGCTCAACCGCGCGCCGACGCTGCATCGCCTGGGCATCCAGGCGTTCGAGCCGGTGCTCGTCGAGGGCAAGGCCATCCGTATCCATCCGCTCGTCTGCGCGGCGTTCAACGCCGACTTCGACGGCGACCAGATGGCCGTGCACGTGCCGCTCTCGTTCGAGGCGCAGCTCGAGGCGCGCCTGCTCATGCTGTCGAGCAACAACATCCTCAAGCCGTCGGACGGGCGTCCGGTGGCCGAGCCGTCGCAGGACATCGTGCTGGGCTGCTATGTCGCCACCAAGGCGCCGTTCGGCTTCGACAAGATGAACCCGACGCGTCGCTACGCCAACGTGGCGGAAGTCGAGATGGAGCTGGGCGTCGGCAAGGGCGTCACGCACCAGACGGCCATCATGTACTGGGTGGACGACTCGAACGCGAAGCTCGAGGCGGTGCAGGAGAAGGGCGCCCGCTGGGAGAAGACGACGATCGGTCGCGCGCTGTTCAACGCGATCATCCCGACGGAGCTCGGCTTCAAGAACCACGACATGAAGAAGAAGGCGCTGTCGGAGCTCGTGTTCGAGAGCTACCGCTTCGCCGGGCTTGCCGCGACCGTGCAGTTCCTCGACCGCCTGAAGGAATTCGGGTTCGCCAACGCCACGCGGGGCGGCGTCTCCATCGGCATCGAGGACCTGCACATCCCGGCCGAGAAGCAGACCATCCTGCAGGAGGCGGGCGACCGCGTGGATCGCTTCACGCGCGCCTACCAGACCGGCAACATCACGAACGGTGAGCGCTACAACAAGGTCATCGACACCTGGACGCACGCGAACTCCGACGTCGCCGACGCCATGGTCAAGGCCATGCGCGAGAGCAAGGACGGGTTCAACCCGGTGTACATGATGTTCGACTCCGGCTCACGCGGGAGCCGCGACCAGATCCGCCAGCTGGCGGGTATGCGCGGCCTCATGGCGAAGCCGCAGAAGAAGCTCACGGGCGGTATCGGCGAAATTATTGAGAGTCCAATCAAGTCGAATTTCAGAGAGGGCCTGTCGCCGCTCGAGTACTTCTCGTCGACGCACGGCGCCCGCAAGGGTCTGGCCGACACGGCGCTCAAGACGGCCGACGCCGGTTACCTCACCCGCCGCCTCGTGGACGTCGCACAGGACGTGACGATCACCGAGGAGGACTGCGGGACGATCATGGGGCTCGAGGTCGGCGCGCTGAAGGAAGGCGAGGACGTCATCGAGCCGCTGGCCGAGCGCATCGTCGGCAACGTGGCGGCCGAGGACATCGAGGATCCGCACGCGATCGACGAGTCGGGTCGTCCGACCCTGCTCGCGGAAGCGGGCGAGCTGATTGGCGAGGAGACCGCGCAGGAGATCGAGGACTCCGGGCTCGAGACGGTGAAGATCCGTTCCGTGCTCACCTGCGAGGCGAAGCGCGGACTGTGCCGCATGTGCTACGGCCGCAACCTGGCCACCATGTTCATGGTCGACATCGGCGAGGCCGTCGGCATCATCGCCGCGCAGTCCATCGGCGAGCCGGGGACGCAGCTCACGCTGCGCACCTTCCACATCGGTGGAACGGCAGCCCGTATCGCCGAGCAGACCGCCCGCAAGTCCAAGGTCGCGGGCAAGATCGAGTACAGCGACCGGCTGGTGTACGTCATCAACCGCGAGGGACAGTCGATCGTCACCGGCTACGAGGGCGAGATCATCATTCGCGCGTCGAATGACCCGCACTCCGCCGTCGGCGCACGCCTGCAGGTGCCGCTCGGCGCCATCCTCACGCTGAAGGACGGCGACGAGGTCAAGAAGGACCAGGTCATCTTCAGCTGGGATCCGTACTCGAATCCCATCATCGCCGACGTGAAGGGCACCATCCGCTTCGTCGACCTCGTCGAGGACGAGTCGGTGTCCGAGGAGCTCGACGAGCTCACCGGTCTCCGCCAGCGCGTCGTCATCGAGGACCGCGAGAAGAAGCTGCATCCGCACATCGAGATCTGGGAGGCGAAGGGCGGGAAGGAGAAGAAGATCCGCGACTTCGTCATTCCGGTGGGCGCGCAGCTCACGATCGAGGACGGCCAGGAGATCTTCCCCGGCGAGACGCTCGCGAAGCTCGGACGGGAAGCATACAAGACGCGCGACATCACGGGCGGCCTGCCGCGTGTCGCCGAGCTGTTCGAGGCACGCAAGCCGAAGGATCCGGCGACGATCTCGGAGATCGACGGCGTCGTGCGCTTCGGTGACATCAAGCGCGGCAAGCGCGAGATCTTCGTCGCGCCGGTGCGCGGCGGCGGTGGTGCGGATGCGTTCGCGGTGGACGAGACGGCGGAGGCGCAGTTGTACGAGGTCGCCGCCGGCAAGCACCTGCGCGTGCACGAGGGTGACCGCGTGCGCGCTGGTGACCGCCTCTCCGAGGGCCCGGTGAACCCGCACGACATCCTGCGCATCAAGGGCGCGCGGGCCGTGCAGGAATACCTGCTCAACGAGGTGCAGGAGGTCTATCGCCTGCAGGGCGTGAAGATCAACGACAAGCACATCGGCGTCATCGTCCGCCAGATGCTCCAGAAGGTCCGCGTGATGGATGCGGGCGAGACGGAGTTCCTCGAAGGCGAGCACGTCGACAAGCAGGTCTTCCGTGACGAGAACGATCGGATGAAGAAGAAGAAGGAAGCGCCGTCCACGGCGGAGCCCCTCCTCCTCGGCATCACGAAGGCCTCGCTCACCACGCAGTCGTTCATCTCGGCGGCCTCCTTCCAGGAGACCACGCGCGTCCTCACCGACGCGTCCATCCGTGGCGCGAAGGACGACCTGCTCGGCCTGAAGGAGAACATCATCATCGGGCATCTCATCCCGGCGGGTACTGGCATGTATCGCTACCAGGACGTCGAGCTGGAAGGCCTGGAGATCCCGGCCGCCGAGCAGCTCACGCCGCTCCCCGACGCGCTGCCGAACGTGTTCGCCATGGCGGAGGACGAGGCGGAGTTCCCGGCCTCGGCGCGAGCCGGCGCCAAGAACCCCTAGGGCACGCGGCACGCCCCGCAGGGATGACGTTCAGGATGAAAGGCCCGGGCAGCTGCCCGGGCCTTTCGTGTAGCCGGCATCATGGACGCCCGTCCCGACGCATCCCGGCGGCTTGCCGCGTCGCATGACAACCGCTTAGCGTGCACGGCGGCCGCCTGATCGGGGAATGACACCGTCGAGCCGTTCCGCTCCACACTCATCGACGCGATGACTCCACCGACGGCGCGAGAGATCGACGCTCCAGCACCCGCGCGGGCGGCCGGCCCGCGCCGGTGGGCCGTGGACTGGCGCGTCGTGCTGCTGTGTTTCATCGTCGTCAGCGGGGTCTACGTGCGTTGGCACCTCCGTCGCGGGTGGATTTCCATCGACGACGGCCCCGTTGCGCAAAGTGCAGAGCGCACCATGCGGGGCGAGATGCCTCACCGGGATTTTGACGAGCTGTATACGGGCGGACTCGCGATGGTGAACGGCCTGGCCTTTCGCGCGCTCGGCACCAATCTCTGGACGCTCCGGCTCGTGCTGTTCGGCGTGTTCCTGGTGTGGCTCCCCGCGGTCTTCTACATCGCGGCGCGATTCGTTCGGCCGTACGCGGCGGCGTGCATCGGCTTTCTCGCGGTCGTGTGGTCGGTGCCGAACTATCCCGGCGCGATGGCCTCGTGGTACAACCTCTTTCTGGCGACCTTTGGCACGGCGTTCCTGCTGCGGTTCCTCGACCACCGGCGCGCGATGTGGCTCGTGCTCGCCGGCATCGTCGGGGGGCTTTCCATTCTCGCCAAGGTGATCGGCCTCTACTATGTGGCCGGCGCGCTGCTGTTCCTCGTCTACGACGCGCAGGCATCCGCCCCGGCCGCTGACGGCGCGCCGCGTGCCAACCGCGCGTACGCGATCACGATCACGGCGGCGCTGGCGGCATTCGTCGGCGCGCTCGGCCTCCTCGTTCGCCAGCACCTGCACCTCATGGAATTCGTGCAGTTCATCCTGCCCGGGATGCTGCTGTGCGTCTTGCTGGCGCGTGAGGAATGGAGGCGGCGAGGGACGTCGAGCGCGTCGCGATTCGCGTCGCTGCTGCGAACCGGGGTGCCGTTTCTCGCCGGCGTCGCGCTGCCTGTCGTGCTCTTCGGCGCCTGGTACGCCCGGGCGGGAGCCCTGTCTGCGCTCATCCACGGCGTGTTCGTCGTCCCGCAGAAACGCCTCTCGTTCATTGCCGTGCACGCGCCAGGGCCCGTCACGATGCTGGCCGTCCTGCCGTTCGCGGCCCTCGTCGCATTGGCGTACCGCGCGAAGCGCGGGTTGTCCAGGCGGGAGACGGCGCTCCTCGTGGTCGTGCTGCTGCTGCTGCTCCGGGCAACGGGCGGAAACGGCGCGCTGTATCGCACCATCTGGTTCGCCGCCCGTAACGTGCTGCCCGTGCTCGTCCTCGCCGGGGTCGTGCTGCTCGGAAGGGAGCAGGCGACGTCGTCGCGCCTGCTGCGGACGCAGACAATGCTTCTGCTCACCGTCACCTCGCTCTGCAGCCTCGTGCAGTACCCCTACAGTGTGCCCGTGTACTTCGGCTACGTCGCGCCACTGGTCATCCTGCTGATGGTCGCGCTCCACGCGCACGCCCGGCTTCCTGATCGTACCGTCCCGGCACTGCTGATCGCATGCTTCACGGCGTTCGCGGTGTTCCGTACCAATGCGACGCGCATCGCCAGCGTCGGTGCGTGGTACCAGCCGCCGCCGCCGATGGCCCCCCTCGCCATGGAACGTGGTGGGATCGACGTGCCGGTCGATCAGGCAAGGAGCTACGGCGCCCTGGTCGAACGCCTCCGGGTCCATGCCCGCGGGGGGTTCACGTGGGCCTCCCCGGACTCGCCGGAGGTGTACTTCCTTTCGGGTCTGGCGAACCCTACACGGACACTCTTCGAGGTGTTCGATGATCCGCCACAACGGCCGGACGACATCCTCCGTACCCTCGATGCGCACGGCGTGACGGCCATCGTGTTGAGCGCGCCGTCCTTCTCGCCGCCGATTTCCGCGGAGCTGTATGCGAGGGTATCTGCCCGGTTTCCCCACGCCGAGGACGTCGGGCCATTCCAGCTCCGCTGGCGCGACTGACCCTTCTGGAGCGAGCGGGCCACCGCTTGCCCGCGCCGCGGACGTTCCGCACCTTCGTCCGATGCCCGGACCCTTCGCCCGCCTGGGCCGTCGCGCCCTGCTGCGCTCGCGCGCGCGCATCGACCGGTTCAAGCTGGCCAGCCGGCGGCACGTGCGGCAGCAGCTCATGGACGATGACGTCATCGCCGAGGCCGTGCAGCGCCACGCGGAGGAGAACGGCACGCCGCAGCACGACGCGTGGCGCCGCGTGGACTCGTACATCCGCGAGATCGTCCCGTTCTTCAACGTCGTCGCGTACTACCAGGTCGGGTACCGGGCCGCGGGATGGCTCCTGCACCTCTTCTACAAGACCTCGGTGGACTTCGAGGACGCGCGCGCGCGGGAGCGGCTTCCGCGCAACGCGGTCCTCGTCTACGTGATGAACCACCGCTCCAACGCGGACTACGTCCTGGTGAGCTATGCACTGGCCGGGCAGGTCGCGATCTCGTATGCCGTCGGCGAATGGGCGCGCGCGTTCCCCCTCGAGCTGGTGTTCAAGGCCTTCGGTTCGTACTTCATCCGCCGTCGCTTCCGGGAGCCGCTGTATCACACGGTGCTCGAGCGGTATGTGCAACTCATTTCGCGCGAGGGGGTGACGCAGGGAATCTTCGTGGAAGGCGGCCTGACGCGCGACGGGCGGCTCCGCGTCCCGAAGGTGGGGCTCCTCGACTATGTGCTCGGCATCGGACGCGACCCGGCCTACGCCGCACGGCTCCACGTCGTGCCGGTGGCCGTGAACTACGACCGCGTGCTGGAGGATCGGTCGCTGCTGCGCGAGCTCGACGTCCAGTCCGGGGGACGCCCCGCACCGCGCGCTGCCCAGGCGGTCGAGGTGGGGAAGTACGTGCTGTGGAACGCGTCGCGGATCCTGTTCCGGCGCTGGAAGCGCTATGGGCGCGCCGCTGTGATGGTGGGCGCACCCGTGCCACTCGCGCACTGGTTCCGTGAGCATCCCGACCTCTTTTCCCTCGATCGCCATGACCGGCTGGCGCAGGTGCAGGCGCTCTGCGACGACATCCTCGCGCGTGTGGGCGGGCTGGTGCCCGTCACGCCTGTGCCGCTCGTGTGCGCCGCGATCCAGAGTTTCGATTCGGACTTCATCCCGAAGGCGGCACTCCTGGAGCGCATCGAGGAGATGCAGGGTGTCCTGCACGAGCTGAACGCGCGCGTGCTCGCGACCGACCAGGATCCGGGCGAGATATTATCCCGTGCGTGGCGCATGCTCTCGATGCGCCGGGTCATCGCGGAAGAAGGGCAGGGCTACCTCGTGCTGCCGCGCGGGCGTCCACTCGTCAGCTACTACGCGAACAGCATCGCGCACCTGCTCGGGCCGTTCGTGGACGCGGTGCGCGCCCGCGACGCACTGCCGGCCATGGTGGGGATGCGGGCTGACGTGCGGGCGTGACGAACGGCGACCGCGGAGGGTCGTCTCGCGCGGTCGGCGCGAGAGGCCCGACCACCTGACGCTTCACCAATGAATTGACAGGCCTTGCATCGTCCCCTAAGATGCGCGCATCCGGTCCGGGCACAGCGAGCAGCTTCCGCCTTCGCTTCCCCCCTGACCTCGCGATGCCTCCCGACGATCTCGTACCGCACCGAGCGCTCAACGACAGCCGCGCCTCGCGCGTACCTGAACATTGGTCTCCCGGCGCGCGCAGGCGGCCGTCGGCGAAACGGTCTCGATCGGTTGCGTTCCCAGCTCCAGCGTATTCGAGCGGACGGCGAGAGCCTGACGCCGTGTTCCACCAAAACCCGGTATCCCTCGTCATGAAAAAGAGTCTTGTCCTCGTGCTGTTGGGGCTGTTCCTGTGCGCCCCGCAGGCGTTTGCCCAGCTGAAGACCGTCACCGGCCGGGTGACAACCGAGCAGGGGGCGCCCATCCAGGGCGCATCCGTCGTGGTTCAGGGCACGACCACCGGGCTCCTCACCAATGCTGCGGGCAATTACTCGATTCGCGCCGCGGTGGGCCAGGTGCTCCAGTACCGCTTTCTCGGCACGGCGCCGGTGGAGCGGACCGTGGGCGCCGCCGGCGTCATCGACGTCGCGCTGCGCCGGGTGGCGACCAACCTCGACGCCATCGTTGTCACCGCACTCGGCCAGACGGCGCAGGTGCGCACGCTCGGCGCCGCGCAGCAGACGTTGCAGGGAAGCACGATCGCCGAAGCGCAGCGCAGCAACTTCATCAATGCGCTCGAAGGCCGTGTGGCGGGCGTCACCGTGAACAGCACCTCCGGAGTGCCCGGTGCCTCCACCTCCATCACCATCCGCGGCGTCAGCTCGATCAGCAGCAGCAACCAGCCGCTGTTCATCATTGATGGTCTGCCGATCGACAACAAGACCCTCAACACTTCGGTGCTCGGCTCCGACGCTCCTGGATCGGCGACGGCGTTCAACAACCGTGGCGTGGACTTCACCAACCGCGCCGCCGACATCGACCCGAACGACATCGAGTCGCTCACGGTGCTGAAGGGTCCTGAAGCGGCGGCGCTGTACGGCATCGACGCGGCGAACGGCGCCATCGTCATCACGACGAAGCGCGGCAAGGCGGGCCAGAACTCGCTCCAGTACTCCAACAGTATCCGCATCCAGAGCGTGCGGGGCGAGCCGCTGGTCCAGCGTACGTATCAGCCGAGTGGCACGCTCTCGCTCTTCGGCGCGAACGGGAGCTACATGTACTTCGGCGCCCCCTATGCGGACACGACGACGTTCTACGACAACATCGGCGGGTTCTTCCGGACCGGTGTGGCGCAGACGCACAACCTGTCGTTCAGCGGCGGCGCGCCCGATGGGCGCATCACCTATCGCGTCGCCGGCGGCGTCGACCGGAACGAGGGAGTGATTCCCAACTCGCGCTACAACCGTATCAACCTCACCGGCGCCTCGTCCGGTCAGGTGACGAGCTGGCTCGGTGCCGACCTGTCCATGCAGTACACCAACGCCGTCAACGATCAGCCGCTCAAGGGCGACAATGGACCGCTCGTGGGGCTGCTCGTGTGGCCAGGCAACGACAACGCGGCGGACTACCTTTCGCCTGCCGGTACCCGGCGGCGGGTGACCGCGCTCGGCGGCGGGTCGGAGGTGGACAATCCGTACTTCAGCGTCAACAAGAACAACGTCAATTCCAAGAACAACCGGATCCTCACCAACCTGACCTTCACGCTCACGCCGGTGTCGTGGGCCAGCCTGAAGACGCAGATCGGCTCGGACTACTACGCGAACCAGAACCTGCTCCTGCGGCACCCCGAGAGCGTCACCGGCATCAATTATGGCGGCATCCTGGATCAGGCCGACGACATCACGCGCAACATCACGTCGCAGACCACGCTCAACATCCTGCCGCAGCCGGTCGGGCAGCACTTCACGCTGAGCGGCTTCGTCGGCAACTCGATCTACGACCAGGGGAGCAACGTCGACGCGCTCGTAGGCCAGAGCTTCCTCGACCCGAACTTCGTGTCGGTCAACAACACGTCGAACCGGTTCAGCCGCACGACCACGACGAAGCGCCGGCTCGTCGGCCTCTACGGACAGGCCTCGCTCGACTTCGAGCACTACCTCTACGTGAACGTCACGGGGCGCAACGACTGGACGTCGACCATCCCGCGGCCGAACAACTCGTTCTTCTATCCGGGCGTGAACGCGAGCTTCGTCCTCTCGGACGCCTTCCCCTCGCTGCAACGCTTCATGACGGGTCGGGTGCGCGCGGCGTACGCCGACGCCGGCCGTGATGCCCCACCGTACGCCGACCGACCCTCGCTCCAGTACAAGTCCACGTCGTATGGCGGGTACGGATACGACTTCTGGGGACCGAATCCGAATCTCAAGCCGGAGTTCAAGAAGGAATACGAGTTCGGCACGGAGCTCTCGTTCCTCCACGACCGACTCGGCGTGGACGCGACCTACTACAAGAGCCAGACGCGCGACCAGATCGTCCAGAACATCCGCGAGAGCTACGCCACGGGGTTCATCCTGTTCAATCTGAACGGCGCCTCGACCGAGAACCACGGCATCGAGCTCGTGCTCCGCGGCACGCCGGTCCAGCGGTCGAACTTCTCGTGGGACATCCTCGCCAACTTCGACAAGCACCACGGCCAGACCGTGAGCCTGCCGAACAACCTGCCTGAGTCGTACGTCTCCGACACCTGGCTCTACGGCAATGTCCGCAACGGCACCGAGCCCGGGCTGTCCACGGAGTCGCTGACCGGACTGTTCTACATCCGGAACAAGGACGGCAAGCTGATCATCGATCCCACCACGGGCCTGCCAATCCGCTCGAACACCTTCATCGACGCCGGCTACGATCGCACGCCCAAGTACACCGTCGGCCTCAGCAACACCGTCCGTTACGGTCCCTTCTCGCTGGACGCCCTCGTCAACTTCCGGCACGGCGGCGACATCTTCAACGCGACGCAGTCCTTCCTCTACAACCACGGGCTCTCCACCGAGTCGCTCGACCGGAACGTGCCGCGGATCATCCCTGGGGTGCTCCGCGACGGCAGGGAGAACAGCGGCACTGCGACGCCGAACAACATCGTCATCGTGCCGGCCGTCCAGACCACGTACTACAGCAGCGCGAGCGAGGAGCTCTTCATCGAGCGCAACATCAACTGGGTGTGGCTCCGGAACGCGACGCTCAGCTACGTCCTGCCGCAGCGCGTCGCGCAGAACGCCTCCGTGTTCGTCACGGGGACGGATCTCTTCATCCGCACCAACTACACCGGCCTCGATCCGATGACCAACGGCAACTCGGCCGCGGTCGGCGGGTCGGGCGCGGTCGGGATCGACTGGGGCAACTTCCCCACGCCCCGGGGATTCAACTTCGGCTTCCGGGTGGGTTTCTGAGGCGCGCCGCGCCTGAGGCTCACACAACCCATCCGACTCCCACCGTACAGTGAACAGCCGATGACAAAGCAATCTGCCGCACTCCTTGCCGGCGTCCTGATGCTGACGAGCGCGTGCAACATGGAAAAGTATCTCGACGTCAACACGAATCCCAATGCACCGCAGGCGGTGACGGCGAACCTGTACCTGCCGCCGATGGAGCACTGGCTCGTCACATCGCCGCTCTACGACGGCCGGTTCATCGGGCGGTACGCGCAGGAGTACATACTGCCCACTACCGGCACGCCGACGACGTGGTCCCGCATGGGCTACGATCCCACGAGCGACAACGGCGCCCAGCAATGGCGCGACGTGTACTGGTCGTTCGGGCAGAACCTCGCCGACATGATGACGAAGGCCCAGGCGGAGCAGCGGTGGGACATCCTCGGCGTGGGCCAGGTCCTGCGCGCCTGGGGCTGGCAGATTCTCGTCGACGAGCATGGCCCGATCATCATCAAGCAGGCGTTCGACCAGACGCGCTCGACCTTCGACTACGACACCGAGCAGTATGCCTACTTCGTGGTGGACAGCCTCCTGAACGAAGCGGTCAAGAACCTCAAGCGCACCGATGGTGCGGTGGACCAGGCGTACCTTGCCAAGGGCGACTATCTCTACTCCGGCGACCGCACGAAGTGGTTGAAATTCGCGTACGGTCTCCTCGCGATCGACCATAATCATTATTCGAACAAGGCGTCGTACAACCCCACGCAGGTCATTGCGTACGTGGACAGCTCGTTCGTGAGCAGCGCGGACAACGCCATGTGGACATTCTCGCAGAAGGATCCCAACCTCAGCGACTACAACTTCCTCGGCCAGACCCGGGGCAACTTCCCGTCGTACCGCCAGACGCAGTTTGTGCTGAATCTCATGAACGGCACCGACTTCGGCGGGGTCGTTGATCCGCGGTTGACCCGCATGCTCTCGGCCTCGCCCGATGGCCAGTACCGGGGCATGGATCCGAACATCGCGAATGGAGGGGCGTTCACCACGCTGACTGCCCCGAACAATTTCTACGGATTCCCCGCTGCGACGCGCCCCACCCCGAACTCCGGACGGTACCTGTTCGACGACAAGGTGACCATGCCGGTGATGACGTACGCCCAGCTCCAGTTCGTGAAGGCCGAGGCCGCGTATCGCAAGGGCGACAAGGCGACGGCTCTCACGGCCTATCAGACCGCGGTCTCGGCGCACATCGACTTTGTGAACGCGAAGGTGGCGTTGAACGGTGACACGAGCGAGCACCAGATCACGTCAACCGAGAAGGCGGCGTTCCTCGCCAATCCGGCCATCGTGCCGCCGGCGGCGACTCTGACGCTGTCGCAGATCATGTCGCAGAAGTACATCGCGCAGTGGGGCTGGGCACACAACGAGCTCTGGATGGACCTGCGCCGGTACCATTACACGGACATCGATCCGGCCAGCGGCAAGCAGGTATTCATCGGCTTCACCACACCCACGAACCTGTATCCCGACAACAACGGCCTGCTCGTGTACCGGATCCGCCCGCGGTACAACTCGGAATACATCTGGAACACCGCGGCGCTCGACGCGATCAATGCGCGCGATCCGGCCTATCACACCGTCCCGCTCTGGATCATTCAACCGTAACCGAGACATGAAAAGCTTTCGACCGATTGCGGCGCTCCTCGGTGTCGTGCTGCTGGCATCGTGCGACAAGAACGCCGCACAGAGCATCTCCTCGCCGATCGCCGGATCGGCGGTCAAGTTCTTCAACTTCGGCGTCGGCAGCCCGACGGTGAACTTCTACGCCAACGACCAGAAGCTGTCGGCGGTCTCCTCCACGTCGTGCAGCAGCTCGGTCACCGGCGCCACGAGCGACACGACCTGCCTCAGCGGTGGGAAGGAATCCAAGTCCGGCACGGCATATGGAGTTGCCGCGAACGGCGGAGGGCTGTACGCCTCCGCCGCGCCGGGAACGTACACCCTGTCGGCGCGGATCACGACGGCCGTGGACAGCGGCGTTGCCATTGCGAGCACGCCGGCAACACTCGCTGACGGCAAGTTCTACTCGTATTACCTGAGCGGGCCCTACAGCAGTTCCGCGAAGTCGGTAGACGCCTTCATGGTCGAGGATCCCATCCCGACCGTCGACTACCGGGGAGCCTATGTCCGGTTCGTCAACGCGAGCTCGAACTCGCAACCGATGGTCCTCACCGCCAAGGATCCGACGAGCGGACTGGAAGCGGTGATCAGCACCGTGGTTTCCTACAAGTCCGCGAGTTCCTTCCTGCTCATCCCGCCCGGCATCTTCGATCTCAGCACCTATGTGGCCGGATCCGCCACGAGCGTGATTTCGCGCACCGGGGTGTCGTTCAGCGCGGGCCGCGTGTACACGGTCTCTGCGTACGGCGACATCACGGCGACGACCGGGACCGCAAAGCCGAATCTGGACAACACGGCCAACCGGTAGCGTTGATCGGCGCAGGGGCCGCCTTGACCCAACCGCCTGTCTCCACTTAGCTTGTGAGTCTGTTCCGTGCCGCCTCGTTCGGAGGCGATCCACGTATGAAGCAGGACGACGAACATCATCAGGTTGAATGCCGACGATTAACCAGTTGGTCCGGCAGTCCCGCCGCGACCTCGCCAAGAAGGAAAAGGCGCCGGCGCTGAAGGCGAACCCGCAGAAGCGGGGCGTCTGCACGCGCGTCTACACCACCACGCCGAAGAAGCCGAACTCCGCCCTCCGCAAGGTCGCGCGTGTCCGCCTCACCAACGGCTTCGAAGTCACCGCCTACATCCCGGGCGAAGGCCACAACCTCCAGGAGCACTCCATCGTGCTCATCCGCGGCGGTCGTGTGAAGGACCTTCCGGGCGTTCGCTACCACATCGTGCGCGGGACGCTCGACGCCTCCGGCGTCAACGGCCGTAACCAGAGCCGTTCCAAGTACGGCACCAAGAAGCCGAAGGCCGGTGCCGCTGCCAAGGGAGCCAAGAAATGAGCCGCCGCAAGAGCGCTGTGAAGCGCACCATCCTTCCGGATGCCCGTTACGACAGCCAGACCGTCTCCAAGTTCATCAACGTCCTGATGTACCAGGGCAAGAAGAGCACGGCCGAGCGAATCTTCTACGCCGCGATGGACCTGGTGGAGAACCGCACCAGCCAGCCGGGCGTGAACATCTTCAAGCAGGCCCTCACGAACCTGAAGCCGGTCGTCGAGGTGAAGAGCCGCCGCGTCGGTGGCGCCACGTACCAGGTGCCGGTCGAAGTGCGCCCGGAGCGCCGCACGGCGCTCGCGATGCGCTGGCTCATCAGCTATTCCCGCGACCGCAACGAGAAGTCGATGGCCGAGAAGCTGGCGGCCGAGGTGATCGCCGCGTCGAAGGGCGAGGGCAATGCCGTGAAGAAGAAGGAAGACACGCATCGCATGGCGGATGCAAACAAGGCGTTCGCGCACTATCGCTGGTAGCCTCCTGCCACTGCCGTAACTCGAAGCCCCACCTGGCGATGGATCGCCAGGTGGGGCTTCTTGTTGGGCGCCTGCCCGATCGCCTGTAACTGGACGGAACCGCCGCCGCGCCGGCATGCGGGAACGCGGGATTCCCCATATCTCGGCAACGGAACGCGGATTGCGATTGTTCGGCCCGCCATGAGTCGCCGAACCCCTCCCCAGCCGCCCGTTCCCCCGTTGGAGTCCTCAGCGGAACTGCAGGCGCGATTTGCCGAGCTCGAGGCGAAGGCGGGGGCCGCGGCGATGGCGATCTCCATCGCGGACCTCGAGACGGGTGCGGAGTTCCACTACCACGCGGACCGCTGGTTCCACGCGGCCAGCACGATCAAGGTGGCCATCCTCGTCGGCGTGTTTGGCGCGATCTTCCGCGGCGAACTGCTGCCCCAGTCGCGCGTGCACGTGCGGAACCGCTTTCTCAGCGCCTACGACGGCTCGCCGTACCGCGTGCGGCTGGATCGCGACGCCAATCCCGAGGTGCACCGCGAAGTGGGACGGACCCTTCGCGTGAGCGAGCTCGCCGACGCCATGATCACGACGAGCAGCAACCTCGCGACCAACCTGTTGCTCGACCTCGTCGGCCTCGACGTGCTGCAGCGCACGGTCGAGGGATTCGGCCTCGAGGGGATCGACCTCCGCCGCGGAGTCGAGGACGAGAAGGCGTTCGAGCACGGCATCAGCAATCGCGTCACGGCGAACGGGCTCGTCGGGCTGCTCCGCCTCATCGGCGAGGAGCGCGCGTTCAGTCCGGCGCTGTCGCGGAGCATGGTGAACGTCCTGTTCGGCCAGCAATTCCGGAGCGGCATTCCCGCGGGGCTGCCCCGCGGCGCGAAAGTCGCGCACAAGACGGGCGAGATCTCGACGATCGCCCACGACGCCGGCCTGGTGTACCTGCCGAATCGACGCCCGTATGCGCTCGCCGTCCTCACGGAGTGGGACGCGTCAACGTCCGGCCGCTCCGCTACCATCGCGGCCGCGTCCTACCTCGCGTACGCCGCACTCATTGGAGACCGCGACTGATGGCGACCCAGCTCGCGACTTTTCCGCTTCGCCTCGTGGACGGGCGCCGACTCGAGCGGCGCTACCGCGACGTGTTGCTGCCCGGCGGCATCCTCTGCGACCACGCCGGACAGGCGCGCGTGCTGCCCCGCTATTTCTACGAGATCAGCTCGTGGGACGAGGCGCGCGACACCTGCCTCGCGCCCCACTTCTCGGCGTCCGAGTTCATCCATACGGACGTGCGGGAGGCGCCTCCGCTGCGGGTGTTCCCGCGGTACATCCCATGCGCCACGGTGCTGCTGGCCGTCGCGCTCGAGCTGTTCCGCGACGCGGTGGGCAACTACGTGTACATCGGCGCGAACGGTGGCTACTGCTCGCCCCGCCACGCGGGCGTCGGCGGCGCATCGCCGCACTGCTGGGGTACGGCGGCGAACATCTACCGCATAGGCGACACGTACCTGGACACGCAGGAGAGCATTGCACGGTTCGCGGCAATCGCCCGCGAGGTGATTCCCACGGTGTGGACGCGGCCGCTCGGTCCCGAGCTGGCCAAGACCGACGATCACCTTCACCTGGACCTTGGATACGTCGTGAGTGTGCCCCGCGAGGCCGCGGGCGAGACATACAACCTGAAGCTGGCCGGAGATCCGTTGTGACGCGCGCGACGATCGCTCCGGCCGCGGGCGCACGGCAGGCGTAGGAGCAGCACGATGTCGAGACCATACCCCAAGCGACCCCGAGCGGCGGAGCGCGCGGCACGCGAGGATGTGCGCCGCACCGACGGCCTCCCGGCCATCGGCATGGAAGCCGAGTTCACGACCGTGATCGACGGCGTGGCGCAGAAGCCGGAGGACGTCTTCGGCTCGCCGCGTCGTGTGGTGCGCGGACCGCTCGTGCACCGGACGGGACGCTCGTACCACCTGCCCACGGGCGGAGCGCTCTACTTCGATACCGGCGTGATGGAGATCGCCACGCCGATGATCGAGATCGCGCGCGGCTGCGGGGCGCGCGGTACGCGGTCGCTCTGGGAGAGCCTCGGCTTCCTCCGCAACGAGCTCGACGCATGGGAGCAGGCGAACGACCGCACGGTGCGGCTCGTGGGCTTCAGCACGCACTACAACGTCTCGTTCGACGTGCCGCCGAGCGAGCGCGAGCACGGGCGGTCGGTGGAGCAGCTCGCGTACCTCCTCACGTACGTGCTCGCGATGCCCGTGATGCTCCTCGCCGCGAACCGGCAGTCGACGGGCGTCGGCGTGCGCCCGCGCGGCAATCGCATCGAGGTCACCGCGGACTTCACCCCCGACGCCGCCCTCATGGCCGCGACGGCGACGCTCATCGTCGGCATCGTGCGCGAGGTGATGCGCTGGCCCGACTACACGCTCGAGCAGCTCGCGCTGCACGGCATCCCGGTGGTGCGCGGGTTCGCGCCCATCCCGCACAGCTCGCGCAAGGGCTGGGTCGCGAAGCACACCTGCTATCCGGAGAACCCATTCACCGCGGACGTGGACGGTCATCGCTGGACACTGCGCTTCGGCACGCAGGAGTCGCTCCGCACGATCGCCGGCCGCACCACGCGGCACTTCTGGTCGTCCATCCGCGCCCTGGGCGATCCCCTGTCGCTCCGCCTCATCGCGGCGGTGATGCGCGGCCGCGCGCCCTCGCTGCTGGAGCTCGATGACCGGCCGGCCGCGTACGACGACGTGGGTCGGCTGTGCAGCTGGAACGACCTGTTCCCGATCACGCTGCTGCCACGCTCGCGCTACGAGCGCGTGCTCGGGAATGCGATCGCGGGCCGACGGGTGCGCATTGCGGGTGCGTGGCACAAGCCCGTGGGCGTGCGCGGGTGGACGCACGTGGTGTTCCGGCGCGAGCGCGATGGTGCCCGCCACGTCCGCTCACTCGACGACCTGCTCATCCATCTCGATGCGTGGGACCGTTCGGCCGATCGTCGTGGAGCGGAACGCCGCATCGCGAAGGCTTCGTCGCGCGCGCCGGAGCGCCGCGCCGAAGAGCGCCGCGCCGAGGTCGCCGACACGCTCGAGCGGCGTCGCGACAGCGATGCGCCCGACTCTGGCGATCTCGCCGTGCCACTGGTCGCGATGCCGCTGGCCGACGCACGGCAGCCTCACGATACGCCGAAGCCGGCCCACAAGCCCCAGGCGGAGTCGCCACTGGTGATCATCGCGCGCATCTGACGCCGGCCTATCGCCGAGCTGCCGACGGCACGGCGATTGTAGGATCGTGCGTCGCGTCTCACGCGGCGTGAGTACGCCACCCCATTTCCTGCGACGACATCCATGAGCATCCACACCGCAGATGGAAACGACGACTGGTTCCCGGCGTCGCGTTCCCGCGTCCCTCGCGTGCGCGCGAGGCTGCATAACGTCGCGCAGGCCGAACGCATCGCGTCGGTTGCCATCGGCACGACGCTCATTGCCGTGGGCCTCAGGCGCCGTGACGGCGTGGGGCTCGCGGCTGCACTCGTGGGCGGTGCGTTCGCGGTGCGTGGCGCGACAGGGTCGTGCCCCGTGTACCGCGTGCTCGGCGTGAGCACCGGTGACGCCGATGTGGTGCTGGATGCGCCGGTGCGCGTGGCGAGACGCGGCCCGGTTCGGAGCGCCTCGTGGACGGGCGAGGTGCGCACGGATGCTGGCGAGTCCGTGGCGGACGATCACGACACTTCGACAGTCGCGGGCGAGAACCCGCGCCGCTGAACTTGGCGAACGCTCGACGTCCCCTGGCCTTCATGTGCAGGGGGCCGAGGACATGACGGGCCGCTGCGCCGCTCCGTCTGGCGGTCGGCGCGCCACGGCGCGTAACTTCTGCGCATGCGGCCCCACGACGACCATCCGCGCGACTCCGGGAGTGGGTCCGGCGCGCCGGACGCGAGCGATGCGGGCAGCGCACGCCTGTCGGCGCTCGAGCAGGAAGTCGCCGCTCTCCGGACGGAAATTGCCGACCTGCGTGCAGCGCTGGCGCCAGCGGGCACGCGTGGCACCGCTGTTCCGCCCGCGCTCGCCGCCGTCCCGACCTTCGTGAGTCCCGCCGTCGCTTCGGCCCTGCGCCAGCCGCCGGCGTCGCCGCTACTCTCCGAGGGCGCAGGGCACGCACCGTCGCTCTCCGATCGCCTGCATTCCGCTGCGCCGATCAGCGGCGTGGAGCTCGAATCGCTCGTGGGACGATACGGCACGCTGGCGCTCGCCGCGCTCGTGATCCTGATGGCCGTGGGCGCGATCATCAAGATGGCCGTGCAGCGCGGCCTGCTCACGCCCGACGTCCGCGTGGCCGCAGGACTGCTCGTGGCGACCGCGCTTGCCGGGGCAGGTCTCTTCTTCAGGCGCCGAGGGGAGGTACGCTATGGCGGCGTCCTGCTGGCGCTGTCGCTCGCCGTCGTGGACCTGGTGGCGTGGGCTGCCGGCCCGCGATTCCACTTGGTGCCCACCGTCGCGGCGCTCGCCGCGGTGGACCTGGTGTCGCTGCTGCTCGTGACGCTGGCGCTCAACGACCGGAGCGAGTTTCTGTTCGTCGTCGCGATCGGCGGCGCGCTGTCCGGACCGTTCGTGACGTCCGATGGCGGCGGCACCGCGCTCGGGCTGCTGTCGTATTGCGCGGTCGTGCTCCTGGGCGCACTCAGCGCCGCGCGCGATCCCTCGTGGTGGCGGGCGTTCGCGCTGATGGTGCTCGGGGCGCTGGTATACTCCCTGGCCGCTGCGGCGCTTCCCGCGTCATCGGCGTCATACGGTGCGTACGTGGGCACGGGCTTCGGCGGGCTGTGCGCCGCCATGGCGCTGCTCGTCGGCGTCGATGCATGGCGCAGCGAGCTGCCGCGTGCGTTCCTCGCGGTGACCGTCGTCGGCGTGCTCGCCGGCTGGGATGCCGTGGCGACGCACGTGCTCGTACCCACGCTCGCGGTCGGTGTGATGCTGGCCGCCGTGACGTACACCGCGCTGCTGATGCGTCGTCCGGCGGCTCGCCTGTGGACGGTCAGCGCCGTCGCGCTGCCATTTGTCTCCCTCGGCGCGGCATATCCCGGCGCGGCCACGGGTACCGCGCAAGGATGGATCCTGGCGCTGTGGAGTGCGTTCGCGTTCGTGGCATGGCAGGTGGAGCGGCGTCGCGGCGAGGCGGGACGCGCGGGTGCGCACCTGCTGGCGGCGTTGCTGCTCGGGAGCCTCGCCGTGACGGCGTGGCTGTGGCACCATCCGCTGCTGTTCGTGTCCGGGCTGGCGGGCTGGGCCGTCGCGGCGGCGGCGGTGACACGCAACGAGGAGTCGGCACTTCCTCTTGCCGGTGTGGGGGTGGCACTGGCCGCGGCGATGCTCTCCGCGTTCGACCAGTTGGCCAGCCGTGGGGCCTATTCGTACGCGCCGTTCGCCACGCGATCTTCGGTGTCCGCGTTGATGGCGGCGGTGGGGGTTGCTGCGGCGGGCGAGCTGATCGGCAGCGGGGAGGGTGCCGCGGAGGAGGTCGCTCCGAGGGCGGTGCGGCTTGGCGTGCTCATCGGCTTCGTAATCGTGTGGGGGCGGATGGAAGTGGCGCATGCGTTCAATCCGGATCTCGCCTCCTTCCTGCTGACCTCGTATTACGCGGCGTGCGGCGTGGCCTCGATCGTGGCGGGGCGGCAGCTGGGGATCGGCCGGCTGCGCGTGGCGGGGCTGTGCCTCGCGCTCTATGCGGCGTTCAAGGCGGTCGCGGAAGTCACGGACATCGGGTCGGTCCCGCTGCGGGTGGGCTCGTATGGCGCGGTGGGCGTCTTCCTGCTCGGTGCGGGGTACCTGTACCGGAACGCGCGCACATCGGCGGTCGTCGAGCCGCGGGTTTAGTCCCGACTGGCGCGCGCGTGGCGCGAGCTTCCGGACATTTCCCGACCTGCGCCGGTTGACATGGACTGAATCCCCGATAAATTCATGGGGCTACGGGGTTTTACACCCGTGCACCGGCTCACTGCGGCCGAATTAATGGGCTTCCGGGCTGTCGTCCCGGGAGAGGTGCTCAGACCGGCGGACTCGTTCCGCTCCCGAGAAGCAACGCAGGACAACTTGACGTCGAGCAGCGATTGCTCGGCGCGCCTTGGGTCCCCGACTGCGCATGAGAGGCGGTCACACCCTGGCGAAAGCGGATGGACACCGGCCCGATTTTCGGGCGCCTGGTCCACCCGCGTTTGTATTTACTGACTTGCGCTTGTCGCTGGCGCCACCATCGGCCGCCGCGACTGACACCTGACGGGAAGATATGGCGAGAGATACTGCACTCGAGTACTACCGGAACATCGGCATCATGGCCCACATCGACGCGGGCAAGACGACGACGACCGAGCGTATTCTTTACTATACGGGAAAGAGCCACAAGATCGGCGAGGTGCATGAAGGCGCCGCGACGATGGACTGGATGGAGCAGGAGCAGGAGCGCGGCATCACGATCACGTCTGCCGCGACGACGTGCTTCTGGATGCGCCATGGCCAGTCGGACAAGGAAGGTTCCGGTCCCGAGTACCGCATCAACATCATCGACACGCCCGGCCACGTGGACTTCACGGTGGAAGTGGAGCGGTCGCTGCGCGTGCTCGACGGTGCGGTGGCGCTGCTGGATTCCGTCGCCGGCGTGGAGCCGCAGACGGAGACGGTGTGGCGCCAGGCGGACCGGTACAAGGTCCCGCGCATGATCTTCTCGAACAAGATGGACCGTACGGGTGCGGATTTCGACCGCTGCATGGCGATGATCAAGGATCGTCTCAGCAAGCGGGCGTTCGCGCTGCAGCTCCCGGTGGGATCGGGCGAGCTGTTCACGGGTCACATCGACGTCATCGAGCGGAAGCAGTACATCTTCGACGATGCGACGCTCGGCAAGTCGTTCGCCGTGGTGGACGTGCCCGAGGAGTACAAGGACGCCTGCGAGCAGGCGCGTCACGAAGCCGTGGAAGCCGCGGTGGAGTACGACGAAGAGCTGATGCAGAAGTACCTCGACGGCGCCGAGCTGTCGGTCGACGAGATCCGCCGCGCCATCCGCAAGGCGACGATCGCGATGGAGTTCGTGCCGGTGCTGTGCGGCGCCTCGTTCAAGAACAAGGGCGTGCAGGCGCTGCTCGATGCCGTCATCGATTACCTGCCGTCGCCGATCGAGGTGCCGGCGATCCAGGGGCACCTGCCGCACCACGACGAGACGTTCGAGGATCGCCAGGTGAACGACGAGGCGCCGTTCGCGGCGCTGGCGTTCAAGATCGCGACGGATCCGTTCGTCGGGAAGCTGACGTTCTTCCGGGTGTACTCGGGCGTGCTGAAGTCGGGGTCGTACGTCTACAACGCGACCAAGGACAAGCGCGAGCGCGTGGGGCGCCTGCTGCAGATGCACGCGAACAAGCGTGAGGAGATCGAGGAAGTGCGCGCCGGCGACATCGCCGCCGCCATCGGCCTCAAGGACACGCGCACCGGCGATACGCTGTGCGACGACGCGCATCCGATCATCCTGGAGGCGATGAAGTTCCCGAACCCCGTCATCGACGTGGCCGTGGAGCCGAAGACGAAGGCCGACCAGGACAAGCTGGCGATCGCGCTGATGAAGCTGTCGGAGGAAGACCCGACGTTCCGCGTGCACTCGGATCCCGAGACGTCGCAGACGATCATCTCGGGCATGGGCGAGCTGCACCTCGAGATCATCGTCGACCGCATGATGCGCGAGTTCAAGGTCGATGCGAATATCGGTCGCCCGCAGGTCGCGTATCGCGAGACGATCAAGAAGCGCGTCGAGAAGGTCGAGGGCAAGTTCATCCGTCAGTCCGGCGGCAAGGGCCAGTATGGGCACTGCGTCATCAACATGCAGCCGTCCGAGCCGGGCCAGGGCTTCGTGTTCGAGGACAAGATCGTCGGCGGCGTGATCCCGCGTGAGTTCATCGGCCCCATC
>JBBRZK010000080.1:0-21536 GCA_038236775.1 Gemmatimonadales bacterium | reverse complement strand
GCAGCCCAACACACCTCTGTCATCCTGAGGCGCAGCCTAACCCACCTCTGTCATCCTGAGGCGCAGCCGAACCCACGTCTGTCATCCTGAGGCGCAGCCGAAGGATCTGCTTGTTTCCTGAACGATCAACGCCGCCTGGTGTCCGAAGGTGCCGACACCCGCACCGGCGTACCCGGTGAGATGCCACGCGCCGCCCCGAGCAGCACCGTGTCCCCCGCCGCGAGACCGGACGTGACCTCCACCGTCTCCGCGGCCGCGTCACGAATACCCAGCCCCACCTCGACCTTCTCGATCTTCCCGTTGCGCAGCCGTACCACCGTCGGCCGCAGGCCCGTCTCGTCCACGGCGGACAGCGACACCGTCGGCGCCGTCTTCGTCTCCGTGGCCACGCGCCCCTCGGCGAACAGGCCGCCCACGAGCGTGTTGCCCGCATTCGGGATGGCCGCCACGATCTTCACCTGCAGCGTGGCGGGATCGGCCACCGGGTTCACCCGCGTGATACGGCCCGTGAAGCTGCGGTTCGGGTAGCCGTTCACCTTGAACTCGATCGGCATGCCCACGCGTACGAGCGCCAGCTGCGACGCAGGCAGGCTCGCCTCGAGCTGCATGCTGCCGGGATCCACGATCGTGAACAGCGCGCCGCCCGGCTGCACGACGTCACCCGCATTGGCCTGTCGTTGCGACACCACGCCACTGAACGGCGCCTGCACGCTTGCCTTGTCCAGCACCTTGTTCACGTTCGCCAGCTGCGCCCGCGCGTTCGAGAGCTGCGCCTGCGCCGAGAGCAGCGCGTTGCGCCCGCGCTCCACTTCGCGCTCCGCGATGGCGCCCGCCTTCTCCAGCGTCTCCGTACGCGCGAGGTCGCGCTTCGCGTTCTCGTAGCTGCTCTCGGCCGTGGTCACCGCGGAACGCGCCGACAATGCCTGGTCGCGCACCACCGACGCGTCGATCTGCGCGAGCGGCTGTCCTGCGCGCACCGACTGTCCCGCTTCGGCATAGACCCGGAGCACCGCGCCGGACATCTCGGCGCGGATGGTTGCCTGGCGTTCCGGCGCCAGCGAGCCCGAGATGGCCGGCCCGGTCTTGATCAGCTCGGCCTTCACCACGCTCACGTTCTCGGGACCCACCAGCATGGTCTCCGTCTTCGCGGTGGCCGCGCTCGCGTCGTCCGCGCCCTTCTTGCAGCCGGCCACCGAAAGGGCCAGTGCGGCCACGGCCGTCAGCGCCGCGATGCGCGGTGCCTGCGTGCGATGTTCGATCATGGGGTGGGGCTCCCGATTTGTCCCGCGCCAGTCGAACCGGCGGCGGAGGATTGTGTCCGCTGCTGCTGTGATTGTGTCTGCTGCACCTGTTGCGCCTGCTGCTGCTGCTGCGTCGCCGCGCGCTGTGCCGCCGCGCCCAGCGCCGCCGTGTTGATCGGCAGGTCGCGGATGAGCGCCATGCGCGCCCGCGCGACCGCGAGGTCGCGCGCCGACTGCGCCTGGTTCGCCACCGCCTGCTCGAGCAGCAGGCGCGACTGCGTGAGGTCGGTCTGCGTCGAGAGCCCTTCGCGGTAGCGCAGCTGATCGATGCTGTAGGCGCGCTGCGCCTGCTGCGCCGTGCCGCGGCTGGCCGCGAAGGACGCGTCCGCCGCCGCGAGCTGGTTCATCGCCACGCGGGTATCGAGCGACGCCAGCTCCCGCGACTGCTGGAGGCGCGCGCGCGCCTCGTCCAGGTTCGCCTGCGCCACCTCGATCTGTCCGGAGATCCGCCCGCCGCTGAACAGCGAGAAGGTCAGTGATCCGCCCACCGTCCAGTTCTCGCTGTACTGGCTCAGCGTGGGCAGCGCGCTGTTCGGGAAGAACAACCGCTGGTAGTTCGACGTGAGCGAGAGCGACGGCAGCAGGTCCGCACGGGCGGACTTGAGTTGTCCCTCCTGCGCGCGAACGGCTTCCTCGCTCTCGCGCACGGGCGCGCGCCGCGCGGTCGTCGTGTCGGCGGCCGCACTGGCGGTCTCCGTGCCCGTCACGGTGCTCGTGGCGATGATGTTCGTGATCGCCGCCGGCTCGTCGATGGGCGTGGTGAGCTGGAGCGGTGCATCGAGCGGCATGTTGAGCAGCTGCTTGAGCCGCAGGTAGGCGACGTCACGATCCCCGCGCCGCGTGATGAGCACGGGACGCTGGTTGTCCCGCGACACCGTGGCGCGGAGCAGGTCGAACTCGCTCTCGTTGCCCACCTGCCGCGCCACACGCGTCTGCCGCAGGAGCTCCTCGGTCTGTGCGAGCGACGTGTCCGCGATCACGACGAGCCGGTCCGCCAGCACCGCGTCGAAGTAGGCCTGCGTGACGTCGAGCGCCAGCTGCGCGCGCTGCGACCCGAGGTCGATCTGCGCCGAACGCTGCTGCGCATCAGCCGCGGCGGCCTGCCCCGAAATGCGGCCGCCGGAGAACACGCTCTGCGAGAGCGCGAGCCCGAAGGTGTACTGGTTCCGCGCGCCGAAGCCGACCTTGCTGAAGTCGATGCCCTGCGCGGCCGCGCACGTGGACGCCTGCGCGAGCGCCGCCGCACGCTCCGCCGCCGTGGCGCTCGCCGCGATCCTCGGCGCGCAGACCGACTGGGGCGCCGGCACCGTCGAGGTGTCGGTGGTCGCTCCGCCGGACAATGCGGAGAACTGCGACCGCAGGGTGCGCGCGTACGCAAGGCTCGAGTTGAGCTGCGGGTAGTACTGGCTGCGCGCCTGCTTGAGCTGGCCGGCCGCACGCGTCACGCCGGCGCGCGAGATCTGGAGGACCTCGCTCTCGTGAGTCGCGATCCTGATGGCGTCATCGAGCGACAGGGTGACAGGCGCCGCCTGCTGTGCGACGGCCAGCGCGGGCGTCATGACCGCGAGCACCAGGGCGAGCGCAGTGGCGCAGGCCCTGCCGGCTCGGGTCCGGTCGACATTCATTGCGATGGGGGAGTCTGGGATGGGTTGGGTCATGCGATGCGCGTACGCGATTTCTTCTTTACGGACGTCAGGGCGTTTTTCTTCACGCCGATCATCTGGAGAAAGCACCGCACGTAGCGCGCAGGCGCCTCCTCGATGGGCGGGTACACCTCGGGCACGAAGCTTCGCGCAATCGCGTCGCTCATCACGGTGCCCGTGAGCATCACGGCCGCCGCCTCGACGTCAGCGTCCGGGTTGGCCATGCCGAGCGACTGGAGCCTGCGCAGGTACGCGGTGATGGTGTCGTGGAAGATGTGCCGGCCGCGGCAGGCGAATTCCGCCGCCTCGGGCCGCTCCTCGATCTCCCCCATGGTGTGCACGAGCAGCGGCCGCATCGCGCGGACATTCTCGAGGCTCGCCGTGACGAACGTGGTGAGCTCGGCCTCGGGATCCGTGGGCTCCGCCGGGAGTTCGGGCGGGGTGACGTTCGCCGAATGCGGCCCAAGGACCGCCTCGAGGAGGGCGCCCTTGGAGCCGAAGGTGCGGAACAGCGTGACTTCGTTGACTCCGGCCTCGGCGGCGATGAGGCGGGTGGTCGCGCCGCGGAAGCCATGCCTGGCGTACACGCGTGCGGCCGCTTCGAGGATGCGTTCTCGGCTGATCATGGGGGCGCAGTCTAGCGTAAACAGGCGCGTATGCAAGCACCTACTTACTTGCGTTGGCACCATTCCGCCCGAATATTCACCGAAGATCCCGAACGTGCAACCGCCGCGGGAAACGCGACGCCTACCGCGCCGGCAGGTCCGGGTCGCGCTCGATCAGGATCGTGAAGTCCGTCGCCAGCGCCACCACCGTCCCCACCGCCACCCAGAACGGCAGCAGCACCGCCCCCGCGATGCCCGCGGACAACGGCATGTCGAGCAGCGTGCGTCCCTCTCCGTTCCGGAGGATCACGCGGCGCACATTCCCCTCGCGGATCAGCGCCTTCAGCGTGGACTTGAGCTTCGCGCCTGAAACCTTGATCTCTTCCATCGGCTGCCTCGGGCTCGTCGCGTGTGGAACCCAACACTACGAACGGCGGACCGGCAACGCCACTCGCCGAGCGCGGGGACCTTTCGCCCGATCGCACCCCCGGCGACCTTCACGCGATGGCACCGTCTGTCCGCCTCCCCGGCCCGCGCACCCGCTACTTCGGGCAGTTCGCGCTCGCCGTCACGCGCCGTCCGCTCGAGTTCCTGCCCGCCCTCGCGCGCGACTACGGCGACGTCGCCATGTTTCGCGTCGGGCGGCAGTCCATCGTGCTGCTCAGCCACCCGGACCAGATTCGCGACGTGCTCGTCACGCACGCGCGACGGTTCCACAAGGGGCGCGGCCTCGAGCAGGCGAAGATCCTGCTCGGCGAGGGACTGCTCACCAGCGAGGACGATGTCCATCTCCGCCAGCGCCGCCTCGTGCAGCCGGCATTCCACCGCACGCGCATCGCCGCATACGGCGAGACGATGGCCGCCTATGCCGAGCGCCGCGCCAACCGGTGGCGCGATGGCGAGGTGCTCGACATCGCCTCGGAGATGGCGGCCTACACCCTCGCCGTGGTGGGCAAGACGCTCTTCGACGCGGACATCGAGCGCGAGGCCCACGAGATCGGCGAGGCGCTCGCCGCCGCCATCGAGGCGTTCAACGTCGCCGTGCTGCCCGTGGGCGAGTTGCTGCTCAAGCTGCCCCTGCCCGCCACGCGCAGGTTCATCCGCGGGCGCGATCGGCTCGACGCCACCATCTACCGCCTCGTTGCCGAGCGGCGCGCGTCCGGCGACGATCGGGGCGACCTGCTGTCCATGCTCCTGCTTGCCCACGACACGGAGGGCGACGGTACCGGCATGAGCGACCTGCAGCTCCGCGACGAGGTCATGACCCTGCTCCTCGCCGGCCACGAGACCACCGCGAACCTGCTCACGTGGGCGTTCTACCTGCTCTCGCAGCACCCCGAGGCCGAGCAGCGACTGCACGCCGAGCTCGCGACCCTCGGCGACGCGCCACTCGGAGCCGACGATGCCATGCGACTCCCGTATGCGCGCGCCGTCATCGCGGAAACCATGCGTCTCTACCCGCCCGCCTGGATCGTGGGACGTCGCTCCGTGGCGCCCTACGACCTCGAGGGATCCGTGCTGCCCGCGCGCACGATCGCGCTGATGAGCCAGTGGATCGTGCATCGCGATCCGCGATGGTGGCCCGACGCGGAGGCGTTCCGTCCGGAGCGCTGGCTTCCCGGCGGCAGCGCCCTCGATCCCGCGCGGCCGAAGTTCTCCTACTTCCCGTTCGGCGCGGGCACGCGCGTCTGCGTGGGCGAGCAGTTCGCGTGGATGGAAGGCACCCTCGCGCTCGCCGTGTTCGCGCGGCGCTGGACCATGCGTCTCGTCGATGGGCACCGCGTGGAACCGCGGCCGATCATCACGCTGCGCGCGAAGCACGGCATGCGCATGGTCATGCACGCCCGCTGAGCGGGGAGGTCGAGCTCGAGGCCATCCGTTCCCAGTGACAACAACCGCCGCCACATTCGCACTTCCGGCCGGCGAGAAGCAGATCCTTCGCTTCGCTCAGGATGACAAGGGACGAAGGATGACAGGCGGCGATGAGGATGACGAAGGGTCAGTGGCTCCCACCCTTGTGCATCTCGTGGCCTTCCGACATCAGGGCCGCGGGCGCCACGGGGCTTGGTCGCGTCGTATTTTTCCCGCATGCGCGCCTCCTCCTCACCACAGCCCACCAGCCGCCGAGCGGAGCGGCTCGTCATCGCGCTGTGGGTCGTCGCCATCGTGGCGGCCACCATCCAGCAGGGTGTACTGCACCAGAACAACAACTTCCTGATCTTCCGCGCTGCGTCGATTCACCTGCTGCACGGGCAGGACCTGTACGCCGCGTATCCCGCGCTGCACTTCGACTTCTACAAGTACAGCCCCAGCTTCGCACTGCTCTTCCTGCCGTTCGCCGTGCTGCCGCTGGCGCTCTCGATGCTGCTGTGGAATGCGCTCAACGCCGGCGCACTCTGGCTGGCGCTGGGCGCGGTACTGCCACGGCGCGGTGCGCTCATCGCGCGCGCCATCATCTTCCTCGACATGCTCGGCTCGCTCCAGAACGTGCAGAGCAACGCGCTGGTCACGGCGCTCATCATCATCAGCTTCAGCGCATACGAGCGCCGCCACACGGTGCTCGGCAGCCTCGCCGCGGACATCGGCGTCGCGATCAAGCTGTTCCCGCTCGCCGGTGTGAGCTTCGCGCTGTTCCATCCGCGGAAGGTGCGCGTCGCGACGGCGGTGTCGCTCGCGATGGTCGTGCTCGTGCTCCTGCCGCTGCTCGTCACCCCGGCGGGAACGCTGCTGGCGCAGTACGCGTCGTGGCGCGCCATCGAGTCGAAGGATGCGCTCGACCGCGGCTTCACGGTGATGCAGATGGTGCAGCTCGTCCTGCATCGCGACTGGCCGAACTGGCCGCAACAGCTGGGCGGCGTGGTGCTCCTGCTGGCGCCCGTCGTCGTGCGCCGCGAGCGGTGGAGCGAGTGGGCCTTCCGGCGCACGTACCTCTGCTCGGTCCTGCTGTTCTGCGTGATCTTCAACCACCAGTCCGAAAGTCCCACGTTCGTCATCGCCGTAGCGGGCGCCGGCATCTGGTTCGCCGCGCTGGAGCGGCCGTCGCGTGGGGACTGGGCGTTGTTCGCGTTCGTGGTGGTGTGCACCATCCTCGCCTCGTCCGACGCGATGCCGAAGGCGATCCAGCGCAACCTCTTCGACCGCTATCACTTCAAGACGGTCCCCTGCATCGTGCTGTGGGCGTACCTGCAGGCGCAGCTCTGGCGGCGTTCCGACCGCATGGCGGCGACAGCAACATGAGCCTGCGCCAGTAGGTCGTCCCTACGAAATGCAGGCCGTGTGTTTTCGCGCGTCCGAATTCCGCCGCGCTCCACGACGCCCGCATCGGCAGCCGCGGGCGACGCCAGTCTCAGGCGATGGCGTCGAAGCGTACGAGCTGCAGGTCGCCGCGCGTGATCCGCTCGTGCAGCACAGGCGAGCACAGTGCCGCAACTTCCCGTTCGCGCTCGTGACGATAGGGATCCTGCGCGGCGAGGATCGCGTCGTCGTGACCCGGATGCAACATGATCTCGGTCGCGCCGGCCGGCAGCCGGTCGAGCAGCGCGAGGAGCTGGCGCTCCACGTCCGGTGCACCCTGGAGCGCGATGCCGCGAAAGTGCGGCGAGCGTGCAAGCAGGTCGTGGTCGGCCGCGGTTATGCCGCGGATCGCGGCGCGCCACGCGGCGTGGAGCACGAGCATCTTCGCGGCCGACGCGGGGTCGCCAAGCGTAGCGCGATCGAGCGGCCGGCGGACGATGCGGATGCCTGCCGCGCGCGCGCTGGCGAGCACCGCGGGCAGCAGCCCCGGCAGCGCGTGCGTGTGCCGATGGCTGTCCAGGTGTGTCGCGCGGATGCCCTCCGCCGCGAGCGCGGCCAGCTGCGCATCGCATTCTCGGCGCACGTCCGACGCGTCCACGCGACCGAGCAACGCTCGGCGCGCGAGGTCGGCAAGGGAGTGGAATTCCCCGGTACGCGGATCGGCGAGGGATGGTACTGCCGTGAGCGGGCGGCCGGCCAGCAGGTTGAGGTGCAGGCCCACGCCGAGCGTCGGTGCACGATCGCGCACCAGTGCGGCGCCTTCGTGGAAGGCCGGCGTGTTGACCATCATGGAGGCCGACGAGAGCGTGCCGGCGGACCACGCCTCGACGATGCCGCGATTCACGCCGGGGGCGAATCCGAGGTCGTCGGCGTTGATGACCAGCTGGCGGGGTGAGGTCATGCCGTGATGCTGCCGACGCCGGGAGCCTGCATCCGCGCGGGACTGCGGTCCCGTCGCCGCAATGTGCCTGGGCGCCGGACGTCCGCGCTAGCGCGCGAACAGCTCGGGCGAAGGAATGCCGTGGGGCGGCGTGTGCACGCCGGCACCCCACTGGTCCTCTACCGGGAACACGAAGCGTCGGTTCGCGGCGGCGTATTGCCCGCGCCAGGCATTCGTGCGCACGCGCCAGATGTCGTTGAACATCCGCCGGCTATCGCTCGCGAACCGCATGGTGGTGGGTTCGTCGTCGTAGCGGAAGTTCACGGCCGTCTGCTTGATCGAGAGGCCATGCTGCTGCGCGATGTACAGGCACTCGATGTCGAAGCCGAAGCCCGGAATCGTCGTGCGCGAAAAACAGAGGCTGGCCGCCTCGGCGGTGAAGCCCTTGAGCCCGGCCTGCGTATCGAGGATGCCGGGCAGGAGGAACTTCTGCACCACCTTGTTGAAGGCGCGGCTCATGAGGTGCCGCGTGTAGAGGTAGTGGAAGAAGCTCGGGCTCATGAGGTAGCGCGACTCCGGCAGCACGCGGCACGCGATGGCCACGTCCGAGCCGGCCTCGAGCTCCCGGACGATCTTGTGGACTTCGTCGAGCGGATAGGCGAGGTCCACGTCGGTGAATACCCGGTGGCGTCCGCGCGCCGCGATCATCCCGCGGGTGACGGAGTAGCCCTTGCCGCGGTTGGTGGCATTGCGGAGGAGCCGCGCGTAGACGCGCTGGCGGGCGAAGTCCTCGAGGATGAGCTGGGTCTCGACTTCGCTGGAGTGGTCGTCAACGAAAACGACCTCGACCGTGCCTGGGTACAGCGTCGCAAAGGCATCGACCGCGTTGAGCGTAGCCGGAAGCTGGTCCGCGGCGTTGTACACCGGGATGATCAGCGAAAGGGCGGGCACACCAGCGGTCTGGTCCTGCATCAAGGCCTCGTGATCGACGACTGTGGAGAGCTGCGGTGACCGCAGCGCACGCGTGGAGCAGTGCGTTGGAACGGGGGAGCCAGGTGCGGTGCTGCGTAGGGTGCCGGTCTCGTCGCGTGTCCGTGCAGTGGCGCCTTCGACCGTGCCGCCACTTCGAGACGTCCGAAGTGGGAAAGTCCGTCGTGCCGTCCGGCGTCGCGACTGCGTGAAATGTAACGCTCCGGCATGGCGTGACGCCATGCCATCGCTGCCCCCCATGAAATCACGGTCCGCCGGCCACCCAATGCAGCGAGCGCCCGGCCACGAGGCCGAGCGCTCTTTCAATTTCCAAGTCCCGGGAAAGAGGGGATCTCAGTGCTTTGTCGTATCGGCTGCCATGCCCGCCATCTTCCCCTGCAGTTCCTTCGCCCGGTCGAGATGCTTCTGGATCACTGACGACGCCTTCGGGATCATCGCCTTGAGGTCCGCGTTCTGCGCGTTGTTGGCCGCATCCTGCGCGAACTGCAGCACCTTCTCGTGACCGGCGACCGCGTGGTCGATGAAGAACTTGTCCCACGCCGGCCCCTTGGCCATCGACGTCATGCTGTCGGCAACCGCCGCCTCCGCCGCCGCATCCGTGCCCCCAGCCGGCATCGCCGGCGTGATGGCCGCCTTCTTCGCCAGCGCCATCCCCTCGACGCGGAGCGCATGGTGGTCCTTCACCATCATTCGGCCGAACTCCTTGACCCCCGCCGACGTGCCCTTCGAGGCAGCCATCGCGCCCGCCGTGCTGTCAGAGACGTTGTCGGCATCCAGCGTGGCGAGGATGTTCGCGTCCGTCATCGCCGGCGCGGCGGGAGGGGCAGGCATGACCGCCGGCGTCGCCGCAGCGATCGAGTCAGCGCGCTTGGCGCTGTCTTCGGCCTTCTCGCCCTTGCCGCAACCGGACACGAGCGCGACGGCGCACACGGCAAGCAACGAAGTGTGACTCAGGACTCGGCGTAGCATTTTTCCTCCGGAACAAGAACGTGACGGGAAGCGACAAGCAGGTCCTTCGTTTCACTCAGGACGACAGGCATGTTGCGGACGGCGCACGCGTGTGCAAGAAGCATACGCTTGACCGATCGGCCATGTAGCGGGCTGGGCCGCGATTACGGTCCGCATCTCGCACTCCTGTGCGGTGTATCACGTACAGCGACAAGGAGTGTGGCGATGCGATGTGTCCGTGGACTGATGACCCTCCTCGCCTTCGGCGCAGCCGTTGGCTGCACCGACGGGGAATCGACGCGCGCATCGCTGGCCCACATTTCCGCCAACGTGGCCGAGTTCGCCGCAGCGGCCACTGGCCAGGAAGCGGTGATGGCGGACCAGGTGAAGGATGCCGGCCACCTGGGGTTCGACACGGGCACGTATCCGGGGGACAAGGCGATGCTCGCGTGGCGCACCGGTGGCGCGCCGTACGAGTGGACCGGCTACTACCTCCCGAGCCCATGCCACCCCGACGAAGGGTGGTCCGGCAAGCGCGACACGCTCACGGCCATGGGCTACGGCCTGGCCGTGGTGTACGTGGGTCAGCAGACGTGGGGACGCATGCCGGGCGCTCCGCACATGATCCCGGTGCAGGTGAACCGCCGGGTGAAGGAGCGCGTCGGTCGCGGAACCAAGCGACATACGGTGTGGCGCACCATCACGAGCACCGTGCTGCGGCGCGCACCGGCGCCCGCACCGGACGCGACGTGCAACGCGGACTTCGTGTCGCCGGCGCGTGGTGCGGAGGATGGCGCGGACGCGGTCGCGCGCACCGCCGCCGACGGCTTCGCGAACGGCACGACCATCTTCCTCGACCTCGAGCGGATGGACGTACTGCCGCAGGTGATGCGGGATTACTACCGCGCCTGGGTGCGCACCGTGCTGGCCGACGGGCGCTTCGTGCCGGGCATCTACGTGCACACGTACAACGCGAACATCGTGTACAGTGACGTGAAGGTGGTCTACGACGCCGCGGGCTCGAAGCGGGAGCCGCCGTTCTGGGTGGCCAAGTCGAAGGGCTTCGATGTCACCAAGCTGCCGAGCGAAGTGGGGCATGCCTTCGCGGCGGTGTGGCAGGGCGTGCTGGACGTCGAGCAGACCTGGAACGGCCACAAGATCCCGATCGACGTGAACGTCTCGGCCACCAAGTCCCCGTCCGCCCAGCTGCGCACGCCACCACTTCGCGTGGGCGACTGACCGTGCTGCCGTGCACCGCGACCACGGTCGCGGCGCACGGCCCCGGCGTCAGCTCGTCGTGATCTTCCGCAACTGCTCGAGTGCCGCCTTGGCCGCCGGGCTCTCGATCGCGCCGGACGCCGCGGCCTTCACGAGCTTGTCGTCGCGATGATAGAGGTCGTTACCGAACGACAGCTGTCCGTCGCGCATGAAGGCCGTGCCGTAGGTGATGTACACGGGAATCTTCTTCGGCAGCTTCACTGTGGTGTTGTCCTTCCCGTTGTCCATCGCGTCCTGGATCTTCGCGGCGTCCCAGCCGAGCACCCACTGGGCCAGTTCCACGGGATGCTCCACGCGGATGCATCCGTGACTGAATGCGCGCACGTCCTTGTTGAACAGCTCGTGGTTGGGCGTGTCGTGCAGGTAGATGTTGAAGTCATTCGGGAAGAGGAACTTCACGAAGCCAAGCGCGTTCTTGGGGCCGGGCTTCTGGCGGATGCGGCGGACACCGCCGTCCGAGAAGTACTCGAGGTTCTCACGATCCATGTAGCCCGGATCGGCGGCGATCTTCGGGGCAGTCTCCTTCGCCTGGATGTCCGGGGTGATGTTCCAGTACGGACGGAACACGACGTACTCCATCGAGTCGCTGAACACGGGCGTCGCCTTGTCCTCGTACTGCTGCCCGACGATCACCTTCATCTCCAGGCTCTTCTCGCCGCTGTCGAAGGCGGTGAGGCTGAATGCCGGCACGTTCACGGACACGTAGCGGTCGCCGAGATTGCGCGGCAGCCAGCGATACCGCTCGAGGTTCGCGGCGATCTGGCCCAGCCGGTACGCGGCCGGCACGTTGAGCGCGTTCACGGTTTCCGGGCTCAGCGTCTTGTCCACCGTGATGGCATGGCGCGACTGGAACTGGCCGATCGCGTCAGCGAGGCCCGCGTCGTACACCGACCCGCCGGTCGCCTTCTTCGCCGACGCGGTACTGCTGTCGCCGGGGGCAGTGCCAGCGTCGGTGAGACCTTCGGCCGCGAGGCGCTCCCGCAACGCGGCGATGCGCGCGGGGGAATCCGACTGACGCTGGTGCAGCGTGCGGCCTTCGGGCACGCGCGGGAAGTCGCCCTTTGCTACAATGACGCGGTAGCGAGCCAGCTCCTTCTGGAGCGCGGCGTATTCGGCGTCGGAGGGACGCATCTCCGCGATGCCGCGGGCAAGGGTATCGGTGAGGGAGTGGACGAGCGCGCTGTCCACGTCGTCCTCCTTCGGGTCGATGTGCCAGGACTGGCCCACGGACTTCGGGGAGATCTGGCCCACGAGGAGATCCGTACCGAGCGATGCGTACATGCTCGAGAGCAGGACGTCCGCGTTTGCGAGCTGTTCGGCGGTCGGCTTGGCGGTCTTCACCGCGTTGAGGGCATTGGCCAGCTCGACCACCGGATAGGCGTCGGCACGGAGCGCATCGTCGCTGACGCCCAGCACGGCATCGGTGAGGTCCTTGGCGCGATCCTTCGCCACACCGTCACTCGTGAGCCACAGCGGCGTGTCGCCGAGACTCTTGTAGAGCGCCTTGGTGTGTTGCCATGCGTCCTTGGCCACTCCCTCCGGAGCGTTGCCGGCAAGGCGCTGCGAGAGCGCCGTCTTGAGGTCGGCGATCGGGACGCCCTGCACGTCCGTGAGGGTGGCGGGCGCCCACACCGCGGCGTGATGGAAACGCCTTCCACCGACCACGCGCTTGGCAGCGGCAGCCTCCTTCGAGCAGGCGCCGGCGACCGAGACAACCAGCACCAGCACGGCCGCACGGCGCGCCAGCGCCATCGTCGCATGTGAATTCATTCGATTGATCCCGAGAGGTGAGTCGTACGCTGCCAGCGGACTGGCCGTGTCCGCTCTAGAGCCAGAGTCGGGCCATGGCGCCGAGGCGGCCGGCGCGATGGCTCGGTCCCTGAGTCGCGGAGCGCACCCTGCCGCGGGCCGGACAAGGCTTTAAGATGCATCCGGAGAACGTCTGGATCGGACCTCCGCTCGCCCAATCACGAACGTGTCATTCGCAACGCCTGTCAGGTGGCCCTGGGCGCGTTGGTCCCTCGCGCGCCAGCTTCCGATGATCACCGCGGCGATCATCGTGATCGTGATGGTACTCTCACTGACCATCACGTACCGGGAACTGGTGGAGGCGCGGACCGATGCGCTGCTGTCACGGCAGAAGGGATTGCTGGGCGTGCTGGTGCAGTCGGGGGAAAACGGGACGAGGGCGCGCGTGGCCGCCCTGCGCGTCGCGTCGCGCGACCCGGTGCTGCTACGGGCGCTTGCGACACCCGGTGCCACGCCATCAGCTCGACAGGATTCCGATGTCGCCGCGGCGCTCGGAAAGGTCGCCGTTGCCACGGACTCCGGGCTTCCCGTGGAGCTCTGGTCAGCGGACGGCCGCCGGATCGCTCATATCGGGACCGACATCCGTGGCGACTCCATCGCCGCGCTGCCACCCGAGTTGCGCTCGCGACGCGGCACGCGCGTGAGCGAGGTGCCGGTGGGGACGAGGCCGGATTCCACGATCCGGGTGGGCGCGCTCTACCCGTCGTCCGGACACGTGTATTACTGGACCGTCGCGCCGGTGATGGAGAGCGGCCAGCGCATCGGCGCAATCGTGCAGCAGCGGCGCATCGTGTCGAACCCGCAGGTGAAGCAGATGATCCGCGACCTGTCCGGCGAGGAGTTCACCGTCTTCCTGCGCAACGTCACGGACGACTTCTCCTCGTCGATCGACGGCCGGCCGGTGCCGCCGGCGGTGCGTCGCGACACCACCGACTCCGGCTACGTCGCGACGCGGGCCGGTGGGGGACTGCAGATCGGATACGAGCAGCGCGTGCGGGGCACGCCGTACATCTTCTCGCTCGAGGCACCCAAGCGCACCATCGTCGCGACGCCGCGTGCGACCATTCGGCAGCTGAGCCTGTTCAGTCTGCTGCTGTTGCTGGGCGGGGTCGCATTGACGTGGGCGCTCAGCCGGCAGATCACCCTCCCGCTCGTAGAGCTCACCACGGCGACGGAGGCGATGGCGCAGGGCCAGTACAGCCGCCGCGTGGCGCACGGCCACGCGGCGTCGGACGAGGTGGAGCGGCTCGGGGCCAGCTTCAACCGCATGGCGAGCGAGGTCGAGGCCTCGCAGCTCGAGCTGGCATCGCAGGTGGAGGAGGCGCTGGCGACGTCGGAAGAGCTGGAACGGGCCAACGAACAGCTCCAGCTCACCTCCGCGTCGGCAGACGAGGCACGGGACGCGGCACTCGACGCGAATCGCGCCAAGGGCGACTTCCTTGCCGTGATGAGCCACGAGCTGCGCACCCCGCTCAACGCCATTGGCGGCTATACGGAGATCCTGCAGCTCGGGATCTACGGGGAAATGAACGAGGCGCAGCAGGACGCCCTCGTGCGCATCGCGCGCAGCCAGCAGACGCTGCTCTCGCTCATCAACGACGTGCTGAACTTCGCGAAGCTCGAGGCCGGCGCGGTGCAGTACGCCGTCACGGACGTGCCGCTCGCGGCCGCCCTCGGCGTGATCGAGGACTTCGTGTCGCCGCAACTGCGCGACAAGCACATGACCTATCGGCTCGCGCCGTTCGATGCCCGGGCAACCGCGCACGCTGACGCGGACAAGCTCCAGCAGATCCTGATCAACCTGCTGTCGAATGCCGTGAAGTACACACCGGAAGGGGGAGAGATCGACGTGCGCTGCGAGCTGGAGGAGCGCGTTGCGCGCATCCATGTGGTGGATACCGGTATCGGCATCGCCCCCGACCGGATCGAGAAGGTGTTCGACCCGTTCATCCAGGTGGGCCGCGCGCTCAACCGGCCGCATGAAGGCGTGGGGCTGGGACTGTCGATCAGCCGCAACCTCGCGCTGGCCATGGGCGGCTCGCTGACCGTCGAGAGCGTGCAGGGCAAGGGAAGCCGGTTCACCCTCACCATTCCTCGCGGGGCCGACACGACCGTGCCGGCGTGAGGCGGACGGGGGCGGTGGCGCGCCTCGTGCTTCATGGCCGGCCCGTGCCCTCCATGCCTCCCAGGTTTGCGGTCGCAGTCACGGCCCTGTTGTCCATTTCCGCCACTGGAACCGCCCAGCGGGCCGCACGTCCCACGTTCACCTGCAAGGGCGAGCTGGTGAGCCGCGTGGTGATCGATGCCGAGCGTCCGCCATTCTCCGGGGCGGCGGGCAAGTGGCGCGCTGCCGCACGCGCGGTCGGGCTGCATCATGCCACGACGGCCCCCGAGGTGATCGCGGCATTCCTCTCACTCGTGCCGGGTCGCGCGTGCACGGAGTTCCGCCGGGCTGAGTCCGAGCGCGTGCTGCGTGCGCAGCCATTCCTCTCGGATGCCACGGTGCGCCTGGAACCCGATACGGGCGGGACTGTCGCGGTCCTGGTGCACACGACTGACGAAGTGCCGGTGCTCGTGAGTGCCCGCTTTCGCGGCCTCATGCCCGAGACGTTCTCGGTGGGGAACGAGAACATCGCCGGCCAGGCACTGCGGGCGGAAGCGCGCGTGGAGCGGGGACGGTCGTACCGCACTGCCTACGGGGGACGGGTCGAGCGTGACGTGATGTTCGGGCATCCCTTCCGCATCGTGCTGGAAGCGGACCGGTACCAGATGGGCCAGCGCGTGGGTGCCGAGCTCGAGCACCCGCTCTTCACGAATCTCCAGCGCGTCTCCTGGCACAGCGGGTTCTCGCGGAGCGACGACTACCTCCGCCTCGATCGTCCGTCCCACGAGCCTCTCGCGCTCCAGTTCAACGACCGCAGCTGGGACGGGGGCGCCCTGCTCCGCATCTTCGGTACGCAGACGGTGGCGCTGCTCGGCGGCGCGGTGTCCGGTCGGCGATTCGATCCGGCAGCCGCGGGCATCGTGGTGGACGACACCGGCTTCCGCGCCGACACCGGCGTCGCACTCACCGGGCGCTACACGCCCTTTCACGTCGCACGCATCGGCATGCTCGGCGGCATTCGCCGCGTCACGTTCCACACGGTGCACGGCTTCGACGCGCTGATCGGCGCCCAGGACGTGATGAGCGGCGTGGCCGCGGGCCTCTACGCCGGCCGCGGCATCGCGAGGTTCGGCGAGGCCGACACCTTCCTGTCCGGCGCCATGTACGCCGGCGCGGCCTCGCACAACGCGCTGCTCGCGTCGCTCGTGCAGGTGGAGGGGCGCAACGGCGACGCCGACGGCAACTGGAACAGCATCATCGGGAGCGCGCGAACAGCGTTCTACTGGGGCAACGCACCCGGTGCGCTGCTCGTCGTGTCGGACGAGTACTCGGGCGGCGTGCGCTCACGGCTTCCGCTGCAGGTGACGTTCGGCGACCGGGATGGTGGCCTGCAGGGGTATTATCGCTCCGGCCTCGCGGGCGAGCGGCGCAACGTGTTGCGCGGCGAAGTACGGTGGAGCGCGGAGGCGCTCACGCGTCGCGCGGACTTGGGAGTGGCGACGTTCAGCGAAGTGGGAACACTCTGGGCCGGCGATGCGCCGTACGGGATGAACGTCACGCGCGCCAGCGTCGGGATCAGCCTGCTCGCCGCCTATCCCACGCGGTCCAAGCGACTGTACCGGGCCGACCTGGCCATCCCGCTCACGCGGTCGGGCGAAGGGGGCGGCCGGATCGAGGTGCGATTCAGCAGCCTGGACCGCACGCAGGGATTCTGGCGCGAGCCCGTGGATGTCTCCCGCGCGCGCACGGGTACGGAGCCGAGCCGCCTGTTCGCGTGGCCCACGCAGCAGTAGAAGGCAGAAAGACCACGAGCGAACCGCGAGCGCGCGCGACGCGAGCTGGTGTGCCCTGGTCCAGAACGCTATCACGCGAGCGCTCGTTTGTCTGTCTGCGGTGCACTCCTCGAACCTACCGGACGAGGGCGACGACGACCGGCGCGAGCAGGGCGGTGAGCACGCCCACCACACCCATGGCCATGCCGGCGGATGCGCCCTCCACATCGCCCTCGTCCGCGGCGCGGGCCGTGCCGAAGCCGTGCGCCGCGGCGCCGAGGGCCAGGCCCGTGGCCAGCGCGGACCGCACGCCGGCGAGTCGCAGCAGTGCCACACCAAGCCCCGCGCCCATGGCGCCGGTGACGATGGAGACCACGGCGGAGAGCGCGGGAATGCCGCCGAGCCGCGTGGTGATGGCAATGGCGATGGAGGACGTGGCCGATCGCGGCACGAGTGACCGAACGACCACGGGCGGTGCGCCGAGCAGCCATGCGACACCGACGGCGACGAGCATGCCCACCAGCGCACCGGCAACCAGGGCCGCCGCGATGTCGACCACGTTGCGGCGCACCGTCGCGAGCTGCAACGCGAGAGGCACGCCGAGCGCAACGACGGCCGGTCCGAGCCAGTAGGCGATGAGGTGGCCGCCGCGGTAGTAGGTTGTCCACTCGGCGCCGCTGAACCGCAGGAGCCCGATGACCACGACGATCGTGACGAGCGCGGGATTGAGCAGTGACACTCGGACGCGCGCATACATCGCGCGGGCCAGCGCGTACACCGCGACCGTGACGACAAGCCAGAGTGCGCCGGCGAGGTCGGGGTTCACGCGTCTCCCTCGAAGTGCTGCGCGACGCGGCCGACCACGACGAGCACGGCGAAGAGGCTGAGGACCGCGGCGACGGCGATGGCCACGATGCTCTGGCGCAGCACCGCCGTATACACGACGATCGAAACGCCGGCCGGCACGAAGAGCAGCGCGATGTAGCGGGAGGTCACCCATCATCGCGACCTGCAGGACGGACGCAAACTCGCCGCCGTCCACGCCGAGGACGGCGGCGCCAAGGATGCGGCCCGTGGCGTCATCCACGACCGCCTTCATGAAGCCGCGTGACTCATCCATCTCCAGCGCGCGCGAAGGCGCCGGCGAGCGGACCACCGCCCTGCCCCGCGCCAACGACGATCACGTCATACGGCTGTGGAGCGGAAGACTCGGGGCCGGTCGGGGATACCGCGGCGCGCTGGGACATGGGCGAATGTTGCGGACCCGGGCTCGCCGAGGCAAGCGCGAGTGTCGGGCGATGATCAGGGGCGCAGCGGCACCACGGCGAGCGTGCAGCGCGAGATGCACACGAGGCGCTGTGCCTCGTCCCTGATCTCGATGGACCACACCTGCGATGTGCGGCCGACGTGAACCGGCACCGCGGTGGCGGTGACGACGCCATCCGCTTTCGCGCGCAGGTGGTTGCCGTTGATCTCCTGGCCCACGACAATGAACCGTTCGCGGTCGATGCGGTTGGCCGCGCCGAGCGACGCGGCGGTTTCCGCGAGGGCAATGGATGCGCCGCCGTGCAGGATGCCGAACGGCTGGTGCGTGAGCTCGCTCACCGGCATCGTCGCGACGACCCGGTCCTCGCTGATCTCGAGGACGTCGATGCCGAGCGACCGGTTGAGGCCCCGATCGACCAGCGGCCGCCACCAGGACGAGTCGCTCATGGTATGGCGCGCGGCGGGCGGCTCTGCATCAGGGCCTCGATCGCGGCCATCTCGCGGGGTGCGCTACTCAGGCGCTCGAGGCCATTGGCCGTGATGACGTAATCGTCCTCGATGCGGACTCCCGAGTTCTCGTACTTGAGGACGGCCGGGCGCACTTTCGCGATGAACGCACGGTTGCGCGGCGTGTCCGGTAGCGCGTCGAGCATCGAGGTGCCGATGTAGATGCCTGGCTCGATCGTGAACACGTCGCCCTCCTTGAAGCGTCCGTCACCGGTGTAGAACTGCGCCGGATCGTGCACCGCGAGGCCGAGGCCGTGCGAGATGCCGTGGATCATCCAGAAGGTGGACTGCCGGCAGGAGCGGGGGTTCCGCGTGCAGTCAGTCTGCCACGGCATGTCGAGCATGGCCGCCGTGTCCTCGACGAGACCGAGGCGCGCCAGTCCGCGCGCACGCACGTCGACGGCCGAATCCGTCGCGGCCGCCGCCAGCATGCCGGGCTTCGAGTTCCGCTCGGCAGCCAGCTGCGCGTCGAGCACGAGCTGGTAGATCTCGCGCTGCGCGGGCGTGTATCGGCCGCTCACGGGAATCGTGCGGGTGATGTCGGCCGCGTAGCCCTCGTACTCCGTGGCGGCGTCCATCACCACGAGGTCGCCGGGACGGACGTCGCCGCGGTCGCGCATGTAGTGCAGCTGCGTGCCGTGCACACCGCCGCCCACGATGGAACCGTATGACGGCCGCGCGCCGCCGAGTCGCATGAACGTGTATTCGAGGGCAGCCTGGAGCTCGTACTCCTTCGTCGGCTCCGCCGCCGTCATCGCGGCACGATGGCCTTCGGAGCTGATCTCGGCCGCGCGGCGTAGCAGCGCGACTTCCGCTGGCGACTTCCGTGCGCGCAGTGCGTCCACCAACGCGTGCGCGTCGCGAACGACCAGCCCAGGGTGACGCGACGCGACGTCGCGCATGAACTGCCGGCCGCGCGTGAGCGAGTCCTGCGCGGCGAAGTCGGCGTCGGCGAAATCGGTGATGGTGTAGAACGGGAGTCCGGCGGCGGCCAGCGAATCGACGACCGACGCGATGGCGGTGAAGGCGCGCGCCTGAAGGCCGAAGCTCCGCACGACCGCGGCGGAATCCGGCCGACGCCCGTAGTAGAACGCCGAGCGGGGATTCACCGGCGTGAGGAACAGCGTGCTGGCGGGCCGGCCACCGTGCACCACCATCACGAGCGCGGCGTCCGGCTCGTCGAAGTTGGTGAGGTAGTGAAACGCCGGCAGCTGGAAGAACGGGCCGAAGTCGGACACGGGCGTGCGGGCGCCGAACGCGACGACGACGCCCTCCTGCACGCGCGCCGCGAGGGAATCGCGACGGGCGGCGAATTCCGCGGCGGGAATCTGTGCGCCGGCGACGATCGGCATCGTGCTGGCGAGGAGCGCGAACCGAAGGAGTGCGTGCATGTGGTGTGCGGAGGGAAGTGCCTCGCGGGCAGCGGCATCAGCCGCTGCCCGCTCGACAGGTGTTACGGAATGGCGCGCTGCGGCGCCGGCGGGGTAATCTCGTATTCCTTCGGCGGCTCGGCGCCCATGAGGTTCTTCACGAAGTAGTCCCAGCGGCGGCGCATCATGTAGGACGACATCGCACCGTAGCCGTGTGCCTGGTTGGGCAGCATGAGCAGGTCGAAGTCCTTGTTCGCCTTGATGAGCGCGTCCACGACGAGGGTCGTGTTGTTCGGCGGCACGTTGTCGTCGACGGTGCCGTGCGCGAGCAGCAGCTTGCCCTTCAGGTTCTTCGCGAAGTTCTGGTTGGCTTCGGGCGCGTAGTTGTCGCTCGTGCCTTCCTTCACCAGCAGGCCCTGGTAGCGCTCGCCCCAGTCGTCCTCGTACACGCGATTGTCGTGGTTGCCGGATTCCGCGATGCCCACCTTGAAGAAGTCCGGATAGCGAAACATGGCATCTGCCGTGGCGAAGCCGCCGCCGGAGTGGCCCCAGACGCCGGCCTTGTCGAGATCGATGAAGCGGTAGCGCGACGCGAGCTCCTTCATGCCCGCGACCTGATCGGGCAGCGTGTTGTCGCCCATCTTGCCGTAGTACGCATCGTGGAACGTCTTCGAGCGCCACGGCGTGCCCATGCCGTCGATCTCCACGACGATGAAGCCCAGCTCCGCCAGCGCCTGGTTGTCGCCGCGCGCGGGGCTGAAGCTGCGGCCGCCCACGCTCCCCGTTTGCGGACCCGGGTAGATGTGGTTGATGATCGGGTACTTCTTCGTCGAGTCGAGCGAAGACGGCGTGTACATCAGGCCGTAGAGGTCGGTCTTGCCGTCGCGCGCCTTCACGGTGATCGGTTGTGGCGCCTTCCAGCCGCTGGCGACGAGCCGCGAGATGTCGGCCTTCTCGATCGTCTCCACGAGCTTGCCGTTCGCGTCGCGGACCACCGTGACCGGGGCGATGTTCGGCTGCGAATACGTGTCGACGAACCAGCGTCCGGAGGGCGAGAGCGTCACGTCGTGATCGCCATCCTCCGGCGTCAGCACGGCGAAGCGCTTGCCGTCCATGCCCACCTTGCACAGCGAGCGGAAGTAGGGGTCGCGACCGGGCACCTTGCCCACGCAGCCGAACCACAGCGTGCGGGTGGCCAAATCCGTGCGCAGGAGCTGCGTCACGTTGCCGACACCAGTCGTGATCTGCTGCTTCAGGCGGCCCGTCGTGAGGTCGTACAGGTAGAGCTGGCCCCAGTCATCGCGCTCGGAGAACCAGATCACCTCGTTGGACGCCGGGAGCACCTCCCAGTTGGCCTTGCCGTTTCCCGACTCGTACTGCGTCGGGGAGCTTTCCGAGAGGACGTCGCGGACGGCGCCCGCCGCGGCATCGGCCACGCGGAGCGTCGCGTGCTTGTGGTCGCGCGACGTGGAGACGAACGCGATGTGCGAGCCGTCGGGATACCACTGGACGTCCGTCCACTCCGTGCCGCGGCAGGCGATGTCGTCGCACAGCGTGGAGCGATGCTGGTCGGCGGGCATCTGGAAGCGCGTCACCTTCGCGACATCCACGTCGATCACCACGCGCTGGATGGTCGTGATGATGCTGTCGCCTGGAAGCGGGTACGGCCACGCCGAAAGCACCGGGTGGTTCGTGTTGGTACTCACGAGGTACATCATGCCCACGCCACGCTCGTCCTGCTGGAACGTCGCGATCTTCTTCGAGTCGGG
>JBBRZK010000079.1:0-21847 GCA_038236775.1 Gemmatimonadales bacterium | reverse complement strand
TTACGACCGGTGGCGCGTACCGCCGGCCGCGCTCGCGGTGCATCTCTCCATCGGCCAGGCCTACGCGTTCAGCGTCTTCAACATCCCGCTGTCGCACGCGCTCGGCGTCACTACCGCCACGGTGGACGACTGGTCGCTCAGCACCATCGGGTGGGTCTTCAGCGTGGCCATCGTGTTCCTCGGCGTGTCGGCCGCGCTGTTCGGCAGCTGGCTCGAACGCGTGGGCCCGCGCCGCGCGATGTTCACCTCCGCGCTCTGCTTCGGTGGTGGCTTCTTCGTCGGCGCGGCCGGCATTGCGCTGCACCAGTTCTGGCTCCTCCTCCTCGGCTACGGCGTGCTCGGCGGGATCGGGCTCGGCATCGGCTACATCTCGCCCGTCTCCACGCTCATCAGGTGGTTTCCCGATCGGCCCGGCATGGCCACCGGCCTCGCCATCATGGGCTTCGGCGGCGGCGCGATGATCGCCTCGCCGCTCTCGGTGCGGCTGATGGAGTACTTCCGCACACCGACATCCACCGGTGTCGCAGCGACATTCGTCGCGCTCGGCGCGATCTACTTCGGGTTCATGATGTTCGGCGTGTTCACCGTGCGCCTCCCCGCGCCCGGATGGACGCCGACGCGGCACTCCACCGGCGGTGCGGCCACGGTCGCGCGTGCCGCGCCGCCGCACGACGTGGCGGTGGGACAGGCGGTGCGCACGCCGCAGTTCTGGCTCCTCTGGATCATGCTCTGCCTGAACGTCACGGCGGGCATCGGCGTACTGGGCCAGGCATCAGCGATGATCCAGGAGATGTTTCCCGGCGTCATTTCCGTCGGCGCCGCGGCGGGATTCGTCGGGCTGCTGAGCCTCGCGAACATGGGTGGCCGCTTTGCGTGGTCGTCGCTCTCGGACGTCATCGGCCGACGGGCAACCTACGCGACCTTCTTCGCGCTCGGCACCGTACTCTACGCCGCGGTGCCGTCGATCGGGCGGGCAGCGTGGCGCTGTTCGTCCTGTGCTACGCCGTGATCCTGTCGATGTACGGCGGCGGCTTCGCCACCATTCCCGCATACCTGCGCGACATGTTCGGCACCATGCAGGTCGGCGCGATCCACGGGCGTCTGCTCACGGCGTGGTCCACGGCCGGTGTGCTCGGCCCGGTGCTCGTGAACTACCTGCGCGAATACCGCATCGCGCACGGCGTCGCGAAGGCGGATGCCTACAGCCTCACGATGTACGTCATGGCGGGCCTGCTGGTGCTCGGCTTCGTGGCGAACCTGCGCATGCGCCCGGTCGATCCCCGCTTTCACCACCAGAGGGACGCACCATGAACGAGCGTAATGCAGCAGGACAACCAGTCGCGGTCGCCCTGGGCTGGGCCGTCGTGCTCATCCCGACAGTGTGGGGTGTCTGGCAGACGATCATGAAGTCGCTCGCGCTGTTTCGCTAGCACGCACCCTGAGCTGCCGACTGGCATAAATGGCGAAGGTGTAACGCGGATCTCGCGGAAGAAGCCATGATCCCGCGGATCTTTCCGTGCGCACTCAACTCTCCATGCGCCGCAACAGCAGGTGCGCCACCTTCCTGCAGGATTGGCAGTTGTCCTGACGCACCTCCCGCGACCCTCTCAGTGATCGGATCGGCCGTTATCCACCTCATCCGCTGTGATCCGTATCCCCCTTCGTCATTGATGCTTGTCAGGCGTGGTTGCCCACGGTCGCCGCATGGGGCATGTTGCCCTACCCGCACGCATCGGAAACGATCGGCACGCTGCGGGAGATGTACGACGGAACACTCACGCCCGAGCTGGCCGCGACGACCTTCCGCAACATCGACCGGCTGCTGCCCACCCGCACGGTGCACGCGTCGTCGCACCCGCTGCCGCTGCCGCCGGCCGCCGCGCCACTCGGTTCGGTGCGGATCTCGGACAAGGGCCAGAGCTACGATCTCGAGCAGTACCTCACGCCGAATCGCGTGGCGGGGCTGCTCGTGCTCCAGGACGGTCGCATCAAGACGGAACGCTATCGTCTCGGTGCCACACGGCAGACGCGGTGGATGTCGATGTCGGTTGCAAAATCGATCACGTCGACCCTCATCGGCGCGGCGATCCGCCAGGGCAAGATCGGCGGCGTGTCCGACCTCGTCACGCACTACGTGCCAGCGCTCGCGGGCAGCGCATACGACGGCGCAACCGTGCGCGACGTGCTCACCATGTCATCGGGCGTGCGCTGGAGGGAGACCTACACCGATCCCACCTCGGACCGCCGTCGCCTGCTCGACGCGCAGATCTCGCTCACGCCCGGTTCCGCGATGCAGCTGATGGCATCACTGCCGCGCGCCGCGCCGCCCGGCACCGTGAACAACTACAACACCGGCGAGACGCAGGTGGCCGCCGAGATCCTCCGTCATGCGGTGCAGGAGCCGCTGGCGGATTACCTCGCGGACCGCATCTGGCAGCGCTACGGCATGGAGGCCGACGCGAACTGGTGGCTCGAGTCGCCGGGCGGCACGGAGATTGGCGGCAGCGGCTTCAGCGCCACACTCCGCGACTACGGGCGCTTCGGCCAGTTCTTCCTCGACGGTGGCATTGCGGGTGGCGAGCACATCCTGCCCGACGGATGGACGCGCGACGCGGGCACGCCAAAGACACTCGCCGGCGGTCGCACGATCGACTACGGGTGCGATCGTGGATGACTGGGCTTTCTTCGACGCGGTCGTCGCCGCGCTTTCGACGGGGTCGTAGGCAACCAACGCCCCCGTGTCGTGTATTGCGCTGGTTCGGGCATCAACGACAAAAAAGGGGTCGCGGATTACACGGAAGAATGCCGATCTCCGCGGATCGGCTTTGATCCGCCCCAATCCGCAGAATCCGTGTCCCCCTTTCGTCGTTTGTAGCTGTCAGGCGTCGTTCAAGCCCCGCCAACAACTACTTCTTCGCCGTGGGCGGCAGCAGCCCGTTCAGGCGCAGGTAGATTGCGGCTTGGCTGTAGTGGTCGGCCCAGTCGCCCGTGGTGAGCGTCTCCACCGCGGCGCGCGACATCTTCTTGCCGCCGAACATCGGCACTTCCTCGCCGAGCTTCGAGTCGTCGAGGTGCTCGAGCGCCTCGTCGCAGAAGTGGAACGTCTCCTTGAGCCGCTTCACGATTGCGTCCTTGCCGTCGGCGACGCCGACCTTGGAGCGCTCCGGCGCCTTGCTGCCGCCGATGGCGCCGCAGAGGAAGTCGTTCCCCTGCGCGAGGTGCATCATGATGGCGCCCCAGCTCATCTGCGCCGCGGTGGGCTTGTAGTCGTACTTGTCCGCGGGCATGAGCTCCGCGGCGGCCATCAGGTGCGTGCCGACCTCCTTCGCGTTGTCGCGAAAGGCGTGCGCCACGGGAGACTGGGCGGCGGCCAGGGACGGGACGGCGGCGGCGGCGAGGATCAGGAATGTGGGAAAGCGCATGAGGGTGGCGGGTGAGGGAAGTAGAGAGAGTGGCGTGGTCGTGGTCGCTTGTCCAGCGAGCACGTGCGCAGCAGCGGCGCGTCGGCCGAACAGGTTTCCGACGTACTGGTCCACGTCGGTCCAGACGGCGGCGGTCATGCTCAGCGCATGCCGGTGTCGATGTCGTGGATCACGTGCAGCATCGCCGTGGCTTCGACATGCGCGAGCATGTGCAGCTCACCCCGGTCGAGCCACACGCCGCGGCAGGTGTCGCACACGTCGATCCGCACGTTGTGGTATTCGCGCTCCTTGAGCGCGCCGGCGCAGCGTGGGCACGTCATGCCCGTGGCGGTCCCCCGGTCGGTCGCGAACCGTTCGGCGTCGAGGCGGGCGCGCTGCGCTTTGAGCCACTCCGCATCGCGTCGGGCGAAATACTCGTTCTCGTTCTGACTCGGCTTGCCGGGCTCCCACATTGCTGCCTCGCTTGAAGGTCGTCTTCGGAATTAGCCTCGGAGCCACCGGCGGGCAAGGCTTCCCACCGGACCGAGCAGGATTGAAACCTCATGGGGGGCTCAGGGGTCAAACTCCTGTTGTCTCTCGCCACCACCGCGTCCATCTTGTCACGCCTTGTCATCCGGAGCGCACTGAAGGATTCTGTCATCCTGAGCGCACTGAAGGATTCTGTCATCCTGAGCGCACTGAAGGATCTGCTTTTCGCCCGCCGCACAAGCAGATCCTTTGCTGCGCTCAGGATGACAACCGCCCACCCTGGCCCTCCACGCCCCCCATGCGAAGTCTTTACCTGGCCACCGTCGCTGCCCTCGTCGCCGCGCCCGCGTTCGCGCAGGCACGGGGCGGCGTCAACATTCCATTCGAGCGGATGACCCTCCCGAATGGCCTCGAAGTCATCCTCTCGCCGGACCACACCGTCCCGCAGGTCGCGGTGGACGTGTGGTATCACGTGGGCTCCAAGAACGAGGTGCCCGGCCGCACCGGCTTCGCGCACATGTTCGAGCACGTGATGTTCACCGGGTCGGGCCACGTGCCGTACGGCATGCACGACCGCCTCACCGAGGGCGTGGGCGGCTCGAACAACGGCTCCACCTCGAACGACCGCACCAACTATTACGAGATCGTGCCGTCCAACTACCTCGAGAGCGCGCTCTGGCTGGAGTCCGACCGCATGGGCTACCTGCTCGACAAGCTCGACGAGGACAAGTTCAAGGCGCAGCGCGACATCGTGCAGAACGAGCGCCGCCAGGGCACGGACAACCAGCCGTACGGCCGCGCTCACGAGATCATCACCACGGCACTCTACCCCGCGTCCAATCCGTACTCATGGCCCGTGGTGGGGTACCTCTCCGACCTGCAGAGGGCGGGCGTGGACGATGTGAAAGCGTTCTTCCGCCAGTACTACGCGCCGTCCAACGCCACCATTTCCATCGTCGGCGACTTCGAGCCGGCACAGGCGAAGGCGTGGGTGACGAAGTACTTCGGCGACCTGAAGCGTGGCGCCCCCATCGCACGCCCCTCCGTGCCGCCTGTCACACTCTCGTCCGGGAAGCGCCTGGTGTTCGAGGACCGCGTGCAGGTGCCGCGCCTCTACATCACGTGGCCCAGCGTGGGTGACGACAACGACGACGTGTACGCCCTGCAGTTTCTGGCGCAGATCATGGCCGGCTCACGCACCGCGCGCCTCACGAAGGCACTGGTGTACGACCTCCAGAGCGCGGCGAACGTGGAGTCGTACAACTTCGGCAACGAGAACGCCGGCACGTTCGGCATCGTCATCACGCCGCGGCCCTCGCACACGCTCGCCGAGCTCGAGACGTCCGCGGACTCGGTGCTCACGCGGTTCAAGCGCGAAGGGCCCACCGCGGAGGAGATGGCCAGGACGTCGGCCGGCATCGAGTTCAGCTTCGTGTCCGACCTCCAGTCCAACATGGGCAAGGCGGACATCCTGAACGATGGTCTCGTGTTCCACGGCGATGCGGCGCAGTTCAAGCGCAACTACGCGAAGCTCAAGTCCGTTACCGCCGCCAACGTGAAGCGCGTTGCCAACAAGTACCTCGGCGCAGCCCGCGTGGTGCTGAGCGTGGTGCCCTTGGGCAAGCCGGAGCAGGCGTCGATGGCGGCGAAGAGCACGAAGGTTACCGTCGCGCCGGACGGCGGACACTACATCATGGGAGACAAGTGATGATCGCCCGCCCCTTGCACCGGAGCGTGTGCGTCGCGCTCGCCCTCGGGACCATGGTTGCCGCCGCGCCGAGCCTCCGGGCCCAGGCCCTCGATCGCGACAAGGCGCCGACGGTCGGCAAGTCGCAGACGCTCAAGGTGCCCGCGTGGACGAAGACGACGCTCGCGAACGGCGCGGAGCTCATCGTCGTGGAGAAGCACGACCTTCCACTCGTCGCCGTCAACATCGACTTCGTCGGCGGGTCGTCCAACTACGAGCCTGCCAGCAAGGTGGGGCTCGCCGCCCTCGCCGCCCAGATGCTGAGCGAAGGCACGAAGACACGCACCGCGGACCAGCTTTCCGATGCGCAGCAGCTCCTCGGCACGTCCATCTTCGCGGGCGTCGGCAGTGAGACGGGCACCATCCGCTTCACGTCGCTCAAGGACAAGTTCGCGCCGGCGCTGGCACTGGTCGCGGACATGCTCCTCAACTCGACTTTCCCGGACTCGTCGCTCGAGCGCAATCGCGCCCGCACGCTCGTGGCTCTCACGCAGGCGAAGGACCAGCCGAACGCCATCGCGGCGAGAGTGTTCGCGAAAGTTTTGTACGGCGACGAGCACCCGTATGGCCGCATGATGACGGAGCAGACCGTGAAGGCCATCACGCGCGACGACGTCGTGTCGTTCGCGAACACGTACTTCCGGCCCGGCCGTGCCGTGATCACCATCGCGGGCGACGTGGACCCGAAGACGGCGCGCAGGGCGGTGGAGCGTGCGCTCGCTGCGTGGCCCGCGGGGGGCGAGCGTCCGAGCTTCGCGTACGGACCCGTGCCGGCGCCGCAGGCGCGGACGATCTACCTCGTGGACAAGCCGAAGGCTGCGCAGTCAGTGTTCGCGCTGGGCGAGCCCGGACCGGCGCGCAACACGCCGGACTACTTCCCGCTGCAGGTCATGAACAAGCTGCTGGGCGGCATGTTCCAGTCGCGCCTGAACCACGACATCCGCGAGGTGAAGGGCTACAGTTACGGAGTCAACTCGAGCTTCACGTACGGCCACGGCCCGGGTGCGTTCCGCGCCGGCGGCGGTATCGTGAGCGCCAAGACGGACAGCGCGCTCATCGGCTTCATGACGCACTTCAAGGGCGTGCAGGGCGCGATGCCCTTCACGCCCGACGAGGTGATGATGGGCAAGGAGTCGCTCATCCAGGCATTGCCGGGCGCGTTCTCCACCGTCGATCGCATGGCGGGCGCCATCTCCAGCATCTACACGCAGGACCTGCCGGAGACGTACTTCCGCGACTACGCAGCCAGGGTGAATGCCGTAACGGGTGACGACCTGGTGCGCGTGGCGAGGAAGTACATCGACATCGACCACATGGACCTCGTGATCGTCGGCGACCGCGCGTCCGTGGAGGCGCCGCTCAGGGCCACGGGCATCGCGCCCATCCAGGTGCTCGACAACGAAGGACACCCGGTGCTCGTGCCGTAGCATTCAGCGAACTCCTTGTCATCCTGAGCGCAGCGAAGGATCTGCTTTTCGGCCGGCCACAAGCAGATCCTTCGCTGCGCTCAGGATGACAAAGGGTCCGCTGCGCTCAGGATGACATTGGCCTCAGGATGACATCACCGCGTGATGGCGTACCACGCGACGTACAGCCACGAGAGAAAGCCGTGGATGATCGCCCAGACGATGGAGTGGTGCACGCTCCATGAGATCGCAATCGCGAGTGCGGAGCCGAAGCTCACGCCCGCCTTCACCACGCGCACGGAGCGCCCCATCGCGCTCTGCCGCGGCGGCACGGAATCCATGATCGGGCCGGTGTACGTCATGCGCTCTCCTCGATGAGGCGTTCGTAGTAGACCAGCGGGACCGCCCGGTACGCGACGCGTCCCACCTCCCTGAATCCGCATTTCTCGTAGAAGGGTCCGGCACCCGCGGCCTCGTCGTACGCATCGAGCCGGATGGCGTCGGCCGGCCACGCGCGCGCGAACTCGACCGCCTCCACGAGGCATTGCCGCCCGATGCCCGCGTGCCGCATCGCGGGGCGCACCGCCATGTCGGTGAGGTAGAGCGGATGTGCCGCTCGCGTGAAGTAGGCGCGATCGATGGCCCAGGGCTTCGTCACCGACATGCGGAAGGTCGCCACCATCATCCCCCGCTGCCGCGCCACCCAGATCTTCGCATCGCGCATCCCGGCCACCACGCCCTGAATGGTGGCCTCTCCGGACCAGTGTCCGTGCCCGAACCGCTCGGTGAGGTCGCGCGCAGCGGCCACGCGAAGGGTGGCGATATCGGCCGCGTCTGATTCTTCGGCAAGCTCGACGGTCAGGCGCATCGGGCGTGAGAGCATAAGCCAAACTAAGCAGGCGACGCCCGCAAACCGCACTCGCGCCATGGCGAAATATGACGAGGGCGACTCAGGGCGCGCGCCGACTGTCATCCTGAGCGTAGCGAAGGATCTGCTTTTCACGCACACAAGCAGATCCTTCGCTGCGCTCAGGATGACAGGAATGACGTCACGGCACGAGCACCGGAATCGGCGGCAGCTTGCGCGCGACAAGCTCACGGTTGATGCCCGGAATCTCCTTCGCCACCCACGCATCGAACGCACGCGACACATCGGACAGCTCGCGCCCGATGGCACTCGTGCGCGCGATCTCCGTCTTCGACGGCCGGCCGTCGTAGAACGTGACGTTGCCATACAGGTCGGCGAGGTTCTCGCGCAGCCGCTCCTCGCCCGTGATCATGCCGCCCTCCTTGGTGGCCACGATCTTCTTCCGCAGCGAATCGACGGTGCCCTCGGCAACCAGCAGTCGCGCGACGAGCGCGTCCGTCGCCGGGATGCGCGTCGAGCGGTCGTCGAGCGCGAGACGGACGTCGTTGATGCGGTCCACCGCGGCCGCCATCTCGCCCAGCAGGTCGGAGAGCTTCACGGCGAGGTCGAACTGCGCGCGACGATCGGCCACCGAGTGCGTCGCGCGCGGATCGGGCAGCACCACGAGTGGCGTCGTGTAGACCTTCGAGTCCTTCGTCATGCGAACGGTGTACGTGCCCGGCAGTACCCGCGGTCCCACCGAGGCGGCACCCGCCGCGGCGGCGGCGGCGGGAACGGTGGGCGCCTTCATGCGCATGCCCCAGGCGATCCGGCTCAGCCCGCGCCGCTTGCTCGTGGGCAGCGTGCCCACCACGCGCTGCGAGGAATCGAGCACCTCGATCTTCATGTCGCCGAAGATGTGCCGCTTCTTCAGGTAGTAGGTGATCACCGCGTCGCTCGACGGATTCTGCCCGACGAACATCGCGTCGCCGTTGTTCCAGCCCCCGCCAGCGGAGACGCGCGCCACCGTCGGTCGGGTGCGCGCGAACACGACGTCGCTCGCCAGCACCTGGGGCGTGAGCGCGCGCAGCGGCGTGATGTCGTCCACGATCCAGATGCCGCGCCCATGCGTCGCGATCACGAGGTCGTTGTCGCGCGGATGGATCGCGAGGTCGTGCACGGCCACGGCGGGCAGGCTGCCCCCCTTGAACCGCGCCCAGTTGACGCCGTCGTCCACCGACACCCACAGCCCGAACTCGGTGCCGAGGAAGAGCAGGTTCGGGTTGACGAGGTCCTGCTTGATGACGTGGGCGTAGCCGCGCACCGGACTGGCCGGCGCGACGAGCGGCGTCCACGTGCGGCCGAAGTCGGCCGACTTGTACGCGTACGGCCGCATGTCGCCGAAGGTGTGCATGTCGAACGTGGCGTAGACGACGCCCTGGTCGAAGCGGCCCGCGTCCACCGACGTGACCCACGCATTCTTCGGCAAGCCGTGGATGTTCGCGGTGACGTTGGTCCAGCTCTTTCCCGCATCGCGCGTGACCTGGACGTTGCCATCATCCGTGCCCACCCAGATCACGTTCGCATTCTTCGGCGACTCGGCGATCGCATAGATGGTCGTGTGCATCTCGGCCGCCGAGTTGTCCACGGTGACGCCGCCCGACTCTTCCTGCTTCTGCTTCGCGGGGTCGTTCGTTGTGAGGTCGGGGGAGATGCGGTCCCACGTCTCGCCGTGGTCGCGCGATCGGAACAGGTACTGCGCGCCAATGTAGAGCGTGCCCTTGTTCGTCTCGCTCATGTGGATGGGCGTGTTCCAGTTGTAGCGCAGCTTCTTCTCGCCGTAGAGAGGCAGCGGCTGGATGGGCCGCGTCTCGTGGGTCTTCCGGTTCACGCGCCCGATCGCGCCACCCTGCGCCTCGGCGTAGAGGTACGTGGGGTCGGATGGGTCGGCGAACATCCAGAAACCGTCGCCGCCGTACATGTTCTCCCACTGGTGCGAGGTGATGCCGCCCGGAAAGTCGGTCTCGCCAACCCATGAGCTGTTGTCCTGGAGGCCGCCGTACACGCGATACGGCCGGTTCATGTCCACGCTCACGTGGTAGAACTGCGAGATGGGCAGGTTGTCGCCCTTCCACCACTTGTTACCGCCGTCGTACGAGTACCACACGCCGCCGTCGTCCACGGTGATGATCCGGTCCGTGCTCTGCGGGTCTACCCACACGTCGTGGAAGTCGCCGTGCGCGCCGCCGCCGACGTAGCTGAAGCTCTGGCCGCCGTCACTGCTCATGATGAGCCCACCGCCCGCCTTGTAGACCTTCTTCTCGTCCTTCGGATCCACGATGAGGTTGGCGAAGTAGAACGGACGCCACACCATGTTCTGGCTGCGGTCGCCGAGCGTGAAGGTCTTGCCGCCGTCTTGCGAGATGTACAGGCCGTTCAGGGGAGGAACCGTCTCGATGAATGCGTAGACGACATTCGGGTTCGACGGCGCGACGGTGACGGCGACGCGACCCCATGGCTTCGGCGGTAGCCCGCTTGCGCTCGCGGCGTCGAGCTCGCGCCATGTCGTGCCACCATCCGTGCTCGTGAACAAACCGCTCGCACTCGGTGCCTTCTCGCCGTCGCCGCCTGAACGGAAGGTCCAGCCCGCGCGACGGAAGTCCCACGTGCCGGCGAACAGCGTCGTCGGTGTCTTCGGGTCCATCGACATCATCGAACAGCCGGTGGACGCGTTCGGTGTGCGGAGCACCTTCACCCAGCTCTTGCCGCCGTCGCGCGTGCGGTAGACGCCGCGCTCGTCGCTGTCGCTCCAGAGCTTGCCGGGCACGCAGGCGTACACCGTGTTGTGATCCGTGGGATCGACGAGGATCTTCGCGATCCGCTCCGACGCCTTCAGGCCCATGTTCGTCCACGTCTCCCCGCCGTTGGTGGACTTGTAGATGCCGTCGCCGATGGAGACGCTGTTGCGCGTCCACGCCTCGCCGGTGCCCACCCAGACCGTCTTCGGGTCGGTGGGATCGATGGTCACGGCGCCGATGGACTGCACGTCCTGGTTGTCGAACACCGGCTTGTAGGTGGTGCCGCCGTTCTGCGACTTCCACACGCCGCCGCTCGCGGCGCCGAGGTAGATCGTGAGGCGGTTGGCGTCGTGCACGGCGGCAATGGAGGTGATGCGGCCACTCATCGCGGCGGAGCCGATGTTGCGCGCGCCCAGACCGGAGATGGTCTCGGAGTCCACCTTGATTGTCTGCGCCTGGATCCTGCTGGCGCACACGAGTGCGACGGCGGCCAATGCGGCCGGCGTGATCAAATGCAAAAGGCGAAAAGCAATCGACCGCAGAGGACACAGAGGAACACAGAGGACTGCAGAAACCATGGAGGACCTCATTGAATCGCCGTTGTCGTTCCTCTGTGTTCCTCTGTGTCCTCGGTGGTTCAAAAAGTCTTCGCTGTTCCCGCTGTTCTCGATGTCTCTGTGGTTCAAGAGATCAGTGTGACGCGCGTTCATGGCTTCACCCCCACCGGCGGCTTCGCGAATCGAGCATCGGCGAGCGTCACGTTGGCCTCGATCTTTTCGTAGTGGACGGTGCTCTTGTCCTGCCCCTTCGGCCCGCTCTCCACGGAGAATGGCAGGAACCACCCATTCACCTGCTTGTAGTCGCCGAGCGTGGTCTCGAACTCCTGCTCGGCGCCGCGGATGAGGCGCTTTTCCTCCATGCGGATGGGCATGAAGGAGTCGGTGTCCATGTAGTAGTGGCGTACGTCGCCATTGGGCAGCGTGACGCGGAGCTTGTAGACGTCCGTGCCCTCGACCTGGTCCGTGCCCACGAGCTCCACCTTGTTGCCCTTGGCGCGATAGTTCACGAGGGGCTCGTCGAAGTCGGCGTCGAGGAGGATGCCATGCATCTCGTCCTCGCTCAGCGACTCGGCGTCCTTCTTCCCGCCGAACGGATCGATCTTCCAGCCCGTGTGGCCGTCGTACGCGTTGATGGCCGTCATGCCCTGCATGGTGAACTCCTCGCGCACCAGGTTGGGGCGGCGGTTCTCCTGCAGGATCTTCGCTTCGAAGCCGCCGCCGCCGATGAACGTGCCGGAGCGGCGCAGGGACTGGGCGGCCTGGATCCTCGCCATCCCGCCTGCGCGCTCGACGTATCGCGCGATGATGTCGTCGGCGGTCTGCGCCGCGAGCGGAGGGGTTGCGGCGAGCAGCAGGGCGGCGAGGCCGAGTACGGAGGGTCGCATGGCGACGGGGGCTGGGGGCTGAATGGTCGGTGGGAACTGCCGCCAAATCATATCCCCCGTCCGCGCTGCCGGACAGGCGGCGCGCGCCGAGCGATTAGAGCACTTCGGTCCGCACGCCGCCGCCGGGATTGTCGAGGATGATGATCGTCCGCTTCTCACCGCCGAGCAGCGGGATGACGACCTTGACCGGCGCGCTCGCCCAACCCGAGGCGTCGGCCGGCGACTGCCAGATGCGCACTTCCCACGTGCCCACGGTGCTCTGGTAGAACGGCGCGCTGAGGCTATTGGGGTCCGCCTGGTACGTGAACGGGAACTGCCACGAGATGGGCGTCTGCCAGTCCGGCTGCGTGCGAAAGACCTGGAGCGTGCCCGCATTGGGCGCAAAGTGCAGCACGCGCACCTTCGTAAAGCCCGCGGGCACCACGCTGTTCGTGTCGTCGAGCACCGTGGTGGACAGCGTACCGGTCGAGCTTCGGAGCGCGGCGATGGTGTTCACCGCGCCCGTCTTCGTCGTGATCGACTGCGACATCACCGTCGCCGAACCGGTCGCGCGCAACGCGAGCGTGTGCTTTCCCGCCGATGGCGACGTCATGCTGGTCGCACCGGCCGCGACACCGGTCGCCACCACTGTCCCATCGACGAGGACATCCACCGGCGCCGTGTAGGCGTTGATCACGCGGAGGGATGGAGCGGCCACATCGCAACACGCGGTGCTCGTGTCGGCTGCACAGGCCGCGAGCAGCAGGACCAGTACGAACGGGATCGCGTTCGCGAAGCGACGCATGGCGGTTCTCGGTGGGAGACGCGCCCGACTAGCTGCAGCTTGGCGCCGAGCTGGCCAGGTCGATGGTGCAGCCGGGGAGCGCGATGCCGCCCACCGTCACCGCAACAAGAACCTTGCTGGTGCCATTGAACGTCACAGTGGCGTGTGACGCGACGGACGGGCTGCTGCCGAACGTGCTGGTGAGATCGACCGCAACGGTGCCGGACAGCGGATACTTGCTGGCCGAATTGGCCGGCAGCACCAGGTTGGTGATCGTGGTGGTGGACCGCATGGTGAACGGGCCGGTGGGGCTGGCCGAGGTGCGCGTGCCGCTGACGTTCAGGGTGCTCGTGCCGTTCAGCGTGTGCGTCGCGGTCTGGAGCCCGGTGAGCGTTTCGTCCTGGCGTCCGTCGACCGTATAGCTGTCGCCGCTGGAGTTCACCGTGCCCGCTTCCGTGGCCGTCACGTGGAGTGCGGCGACCGTCGCCGCGTCGAACTGTGAGAGCGACGTGCCGGCGGCGTTCAGCAGGGAATAGCTCGAGGTGACGGTGATGCCGTTGCTCGTGACAGACGGGCAGGTGAAGCCCTGCGCCGTCGAGGAGTAGGTGCAGCCCGTCGGCACGGTGGAGGCGGAGGCCAGCGAGACGCCGCCCACGGCGGACGTCGTCGCCGAAATGCCCGGTATGGCCAGCTCACTGAATGCCTGGTTCAGCGTGACCGGCTGGTTGGTAGGACTGACGCCATCGGAACTGCACGCGGCGAGAAGTGCGACAGTCGCGATCGCGGCGAAACGGAACGTTGAGGTCATGAGGCGCCCTGTGGTCGGTGAGAAGGTCATCTGCTCCAGTACCCGGCGGTGCCAGTATTGTACCCGCACAGGGCGCCGGGATCCGGTCCGCCGCCTCGCGGTCGCCGCCGATGTGCCCGCCAGGTCTGTCATCCTGAGCGAAGCGAAGGATCTGCTTTTTCATGTCATCCCGAGCGAAGCGAGGGATCTGCTTGTCGCAGCCGCCTCATTTCGGATCCCCGAACCACCGTATGGGCAACTCCTGCCGACGCTGCTTGATCACGAGGTACGTCAACGGCACAGTGCCCGACACGATGAACGCATGCGGCACCGCCGCAGGGATTCGCACGATGTCCCCGCCGTGCACCACGATCTCCTGCAGATTCACGAGCACACCACCGATACGCTCGCCCGGCGCACGATACCGGCTGCCCGCGAGGCTGTCGCCCAGCTGGATGGCGCCGTCGCCGGAGCGGATCATCACGAGGTCGTCCCACCGCGCGTGCACCTCCGGCTCGCTCGACACCGTGCGCCGCTGCAGCAGGTAGATCGTCTGCTCGTCGCCCGACGTCAGCATGGTCGCGCCCCACAGTGGCTTCGGCTTCCCGACGAAGGCCGCATTGGGACTGAGTGCCCGCGCACTGAGGAAGTCCACGCGCCGTCGTCGCTGCTCCGCCTCGCGCTTCGCGTTCCGGCGTACCGAAGCGGGCGACTTCGCCGCCGCGTGCACGAAGCCGGTGGTGTCCGGCCGCTGCGCCGCGACGTGCTCGCCGGCCAGCGACAGGATCACAAGGGCAATCGCGATGTGGCGCATGAAGTCACCTGGGAATGACGTCCATTGTGCGGAGCACCGGATACACCGTCGGCGCGGCCGTACTTCCGAGCACCGCGTCGAGGATGTTCCAGGCCATGAAGCCGTCGTCGGAGCGCGGGTCGAACAGGATGAAGGCGAGCCGAGCGAGTGGCTGGTCCATCGGGATCACGAGTGAGCTCGCGGGCACCACCTGCGACGTCGCCTCCCACGCACCGGTGAGCGTGCGCATCCTGTGCGTTCCCTGATACTCGCGGTCGGCGAGCGTGTTGGACGCGATGCGGTACTGCTCGCCATTGATCGTCGTCGGCCGATCCGTGCGCGTGAAGCGGATGCCGTGCGCCTCGAGCCGGTCCGTGACACTGGCAATGAGCCGCCATGCGAACAGGAGCACCGACGCGTGGATGAACCGCGTGGTGACGCAGCAGCAGGCGTCCGGCCTCACAACCAATCGCGCGATTTCAGCAGCCACACCAGCGCGCCGCCGAGTGCGAGCTGGAGCACGAGCATCACCTCGAAGGCGTGCGGCACGTGGGCGAACGGAATCTGGTCCACGTTCATGCCCCACATGCCGCTGATGACGACGAAGGGGATGCTCAGTGTCGCCACGACGGAGAGGCCCTTCGTCACCTGGCCGAGCCGGTTGTTCACCTGCGTGAGGTAGCCGTCGAGGGTGCCGCTGAGCAGCTCGCGGTAGGTGTCGAGCGCATCGTTGATGCGGAGCACGTGGTCGTACACGTCGCGGAAGTAGACCTGCGTCTCCACCGGCAGGAACTTCGATGGGCGGTTGCTCAGCGAATTGAACACGTCGCGTTGCGGCGTGAGGTAGCGTCGCAGCGAGAGCACCAGCCGCTTCACGCGGAAGATGTCCTGCAGCGCGGACTGGTCGAACACCGTGAACACGCGCTCCTCGAGCTGGTCGATGAAGCCGTCCACCTCGTCGAGGATCGGGAAGTACGCGTCGATGGCGTTGTCGGCGACCATGTGCGCGAGGCGGCTCGCGCCGCGCGCCAGCAAGTCGGGATTGTGGTGCACCAACTCCGCTACTGCGTCCACGCTCGGCGACGGTTCCCGGTGCACGGTGACGACGAAGTGCTTGCCGACGAAGAGGCTCAGGTTGACGGTCTCGATGTCGTAGGGGTCGTCGGGCGTATCGATGCAGAAGCGCACCGCGCGGAGCACGAGCAGCAGGTAGCCGTGCGGGCCGTCCGGCTCGAACTCCTCGAGCTTCACGCGTGACTTCGCGCTGAGCGCATCCTCGATGGACAACGGGTGCAGCGTGAAGACGTTCGGCAGGACATCCCGCTCGACCTCGCTGGTGCTGTCCACATCCACCCAGAGCAACCCGTCGCCGCCCTGCACGACGGCATACGCTGCGGCGATCTCGCTCACGGAGAGGTCGCGCGTCACCTGGCCATCCGGCGCGCGGTAGATGCTGCGTGGCCGGTCGGGCAGGCGTTGCGCGGATGCCCCCGGTATCACGGAGGTGGGCAGTGGCGTGACGTCGGTGCCGTCACGGCGGGCGACGCTGGCCCGGCCGGTCTTTCGCGAGGTGCGCTTCGATTGGGTCATCCGGCTCTCGTGGGAGGCGCGACTGTCATGACAGGCAATCTGTAGTGGTAATGGGCGCGCCGGCAACGCAGAGGTTGATCTGGAACGTCTCGTGTCAGAATTGGGACGGCCAGTCGGAGGTTCAGGCTGCTGGATCTACGCGTTGTGCTCCGTCATGAGGATCTCATTCCAAATTTGGAATGAGCCGAATCAGGAGACGCCAATGTCCGGAGTCCTTCGCGTCTCGGCGGAGAAGCAGATCCTTCGCCGCGCTCAGGATGACAAAGGGGGGCTGCGCTCAGGATGACAAGCGCAAACCATCTGCGCGCCCGCGGTGTCGACTACAGGTCAGTCACCCCCACCCGCAACCGACAATGAACCGAGTCGCCCTGCTGCTCCTGCCCGCCCTCGCCGCGTGCCGCGTCCAGAACGCCGCGGAACAGCACTACGGCTTCCTCGCCCTCCTCGGCCGCGATACCGTGTCCGTCGAGCGGGTCACGCGCACCGCCGACACCGTCGTGAGCGACGAAGTGGACCGCTTCCCCCGCGTGCGACAGCGGCACACGCGCATCGTGCTCCGCGCCGGCGGCGCGATCCGGCATCTCGAGATGGACATCCACGTTCAAGTGGACCGCGCCGATCGTCGTGCGTTGAGCCACCGCGCGGATCGCGTTCGAGGCCGTTCGGTGTGAATTCTGAAGTCGCTACTCGATCACCGTTCTCTAATGGGAGGACCTGCCGATTCGGCGCGATCCACACTCCAGTCGGCGACTGACATCAGACCAAGGATGGATTTGCCGGCGCACCTGAAGCCGCCCGAGGACCACCTGGAGCATGAGTGGTGCGCGGAACCGCCGGCGCGCGGCCGTGAGCAGCCACGCCTCGGACAGCGCGTCTTCCGCGACGGCAACGTCGTGCGTGCGCGTGGCGAGGAACGCGACGAGCTTGCCGTAACTGCGCCGCGCGACGCTCAGGCGATCGCGCCGTCGAGGTCCGGGACGTCGATGATGAAGTAGCCACCGAGTTGCTCCTTCGAGTCGGCGAAGGGGCCGTCGAGCACCTGGGGCTTGCCGTCAATGATGCGAACGGTCGTCGTCGTCGCGCTGGGCTTGAGGCGGTTGCTGCCCTTGAGCGCGCCCGCCTTGCCGAGCGCCTCGGTGAAGGCGGTGTAGGCCGCGATGCCCTGTTCCTGCTGGGCCTTCGTCATGTTGTTCCAGCCGTCCTCGCGGACGTACGCCATCAGGATGTACTGCATTGGTCACCTCGGGAGTTGTGGGCGGGCACGATTGCCCGCCCACAGCAGTGACGTGTGGGGTGCGCCAATTTGGACATGCAGCAGCGCATGAAACCAGATCCTTCGCTGCGCTCAGGATGACAAGCTGCTGCGCTCAGGATGACAAACCGCTCACAGTTACGCCTGCCAGCCCGCCGTGGACATCTGCGTACCGCCCTCGAGCACCGACTTGAGGTCGCTGAGGATCCACAGCCAGCCACCGCCCTCGCCCGGGCCCTGCCGATCGCCGGCGACCATGGCCGCATGCTTCGGCGTTCCGGCGAGATCGTGGATCACGCTGAGGCGGGTCACGCCGCCCTTACCCTCCACGATCTCGTACGTGAGTCGGGTGAACCCCTCGGCCACAAGGCGTGCGTCGGTGGCCATCCGCCACGTCATCACGAGCTTGCGTGGCGGATCGGACTCGATCACCTCGCCATCTGCCACGACGTCGGCGAGCCCGATGGCGCGCATGGCCGGCGTGGCGTGGCCGCGATACTGTCCGCCGGGCCGGAGGTCGTACTCGTCGCGCAGGCCGTAGCCCCAGCGCTGCGTCCATTCGGGGGTGGTGATCGCGTCCCAGATCGCCTGCGGCGTGGCCTTGATGAAGATGCGATAGACCTGCGTCGTCGTGTCGGTCGCGGCCGCGTCGCTCACGTGCAGTGTGTTCGCTGTGCTCATGCCGAATCCTCCTCCAGTTGTCGCTTGAGATCCGTGAGTGCCGACACTCGGCGCTCGGTGAACTTGTCGATCCATCGGTCGTGCACGAGCCGGATGGGGACGAGGTTGAGGAAGTGCAGCTTCGTGCGTCCCTCCTTTCGCGTCACCACCAGCCCCGCATCCTCGAGGATGCGCAGGTGCTTCATGACCCCGAATCGCGTCATCGCGAGCTCGGACTCGAGCTCCGTCAGCGTGCGGCCGTCGCGCTGGTAGAGCCGGTCGAGCAGGAAGCGGCGCGTGGGGTCAGCGAGGGCCTTGAAGACGAGATCGTCGTCGGTCATGGATGGATTATAGGTGACTAAATGGTCACCTGTCAAGTCACCGCGCGAGTCAGACGCCCCGTACCCATCGCCGGATGCGCCTCATTCCAAATTTGGAATGAGCTGAGGGCGGGCGTCCCTGTCATCCTGAGCGCAGCGAAGGATCTGCTTTTTCGCCAGCCCGTTACAAGCAGATCCCTCCCTTCGTCCCTTTCGCTCCTCGAGGGCAGGCTGCTGCGCGCAGGATGACAGAGCCAATAGGCGGCTTGCGGCTGGTGATGGCGGCTCCGAGAATTGGCCGCATGACCATCGCCTCCATCGCGCATCGTGGCGCACTCGTCATCGCCGCACTCGTGATCATGCCTGCCAGTGCGCAACGGGCGTCCGCCCAACCCGTCATCACCAACGTCTTTCCGCTCGAGGAATTCGCGGCGCGACGCGAGAAGCTCATGCGCGCCATCGGCGACGACGTCGCCATCCTTCAGGGCACCATCGAGCGCCCGGGCGATTCGTGTTCAAGCAGCACGACGCGTATGGCGCGGCGTACGTCGCGCTCATCATGTCCGGGCCGAACACCCTCACCACGCACTACCACGGCAACACGCGCGTCCTCCAGGACGGCGACCTCGTGGACTTCGACTACGCGCCTGACTACCGCTACTACGTCCCCGACGTCACGCGCGTGTTTCCGGCGAACGGCACCTTCACGCCGGTGCAGCGCGAGGCGCAACCCCACGCCGACGCTCGAGCCAGGGCAGCTGTTCACCATCGAGCCGCAGATGAACGTGCCCGAGCACCAGTTCGGCATCAGGCTCGAGGACGTCATCCTCATGACGGACAGCGGCTACGAGAATCTCTCGGCATTCGTGCCGGTCGAGATTAGCGACATCGAAGCACTCATGAAGCAGCACGGCTTGAGCGATGCGACCCTCAAACCGCGCCTTCCATCACCGGCATCGCCTTGAGACTCTCTCGCCCGACCATCACTGCCCACACCGCGCGCCGCCTCGCCGCAGCGGCCCTGCTCTCCGCCGCCCCGTCCGCAGGCCAGGCGCAGGGTGCAATTTTGTCCACCGCCGAGTCGCGCATCACACGCGCCGTGGACGCGCACAATCCCGCCGCGCTCGCACTGCTCGAGCGGCTGGTGAACATCAACAGCGGCACGCAGAACTTCGCCGGCGTGCGACACGTCGGCGAAGTTCTGCGCGCACACCTGGACTCGCTTGGCTTCACCACGCGATGGGTCGACGGCGCCTCGTTCAATCGCGCCGTCCATCTCGTGGCCGAGCATCGCGGCGCTGACCCGAAGATCCTGCTCATCGGGCATCTCGATACCGTGTTCGAGCCCGGGAGCCCGTTCCAGAAGTTCGTGCGGCTCAACGACTCCACCGCGACCGGCCCCGGCATCATCGACATGAAGGGCGGCGACGTCATCATCGTGCACGCGCTCCGTGCCCTGCACGACGCGGGCGCCCTCGCCTCGATGGACGTCACGGTCGTCTTCGACGGTGATGAGGAAGACGCAGGACGTCCTGTCGTGGAAGCGCGACGCGCGCTCGTCGACGCGGCGAAGGGCGCCGAGTTCGCGCTCGGCTTCGAGGATGGCGCGGGCGATCCAGGCAGCGCCGTCATCGCGCGCCGCGGCGCCACGTCGTGGACGCTCAAGACCGGCGGCAAGCCGGGCCACGCCTCGCAGATCTTTCACGACGACATGGGCGCCGGCGCGACATTCGAGGCGGTGCGCATCCTCAACGAGTTCTACACCACGCTCTCGCGCGAGCCGCTCCTCGCCTTCAGCCCCGGCCTCATACTCGGCGGCTCGCAACTCACGATCGACAGCACCGGCAGCGAAGGCACCGCGTCGGGCAAGCACAATGTGATCAGCCGCGAGGTGGTCGTCACGGGCGACATGCGCACCATCTCGCCCGAGCAGCTCGAGCGCACGGAAGCGGCGATGCGCGCCATCGCCGCTCGGCACCTCCCGCTCACCACGGCCGAAGTATCATTCGACGCGAACGGCTATCCGCCGATGGCGCCGAGTGACGGGAACAGGCGCCTGCTGGCGATCTTCGACACGGCGAGCCGCGACATCGGCAGCGGGCCGGTGGTCGCGGTGGATCCCGCGCGCGCCGGTGCGGCGGACGTCGCGTTCATCGCGGCGATGGTGCCGATGAAGATCGACGGCATCGGGTTGTCGGGCCACGACGACCACAGCGACAAGGAGACCGCGGACCTTCGTATGCTGCCGGTGCAGACGAAGCGTGCGGCGCTCGTGCTGTATCGGTTGAGCCGCGGCGAGGGCGGCGCGCCGCAGCCGTAACGCAGCCCGTTCGCTGTGCCGCGTTGGCGACGCGCGTCAGTAGCTCGACCCGCCGCCGCCGCCGCTCGTGGAGCTCGATCCGCCAAAGGACCCACCGCCGCTATCTCCACCACCACCACCGCCACCACTGCTTGCGACACTCGACGCAGTCGACTCGACAATTCGCGGCAGCGTGACGCGCTGCGTCCATGACGCCCCACACGCCTTGCAGCTGAAGACATCCTCCGCGAGCCCCGACGTCAACGTCGTCGCGTGGGTACGCACGGTGCGCTCGTGCGACGCGGCGCGACGGTGGCACGACTGGCATTCCGCGTAGCTGCTGAACCACGCCTTGTGGGGAAGCACCGTCGTCTCGCCGCACTCGCACTTCCACACGTCGTAATCCACGCTACCGAGTTGCTCCTCGACCTGCTGCCCGTGGTCGAGTCCAGCGTCGTCGGCGTCCTCGTCGAGGCGACGCATCCAGCGGCCACACCGCGGGCACTTCCGGCGACGATACCGGGCCCAGCGCAGCAGCACAGCGAGAAGTGCCGCGATGACGCCCGACCCGCCGAGTACGTAAGGAATCGCGTCGCGCGAATCTGGCGCGGGTGTGGACACGAGCGGCTGTTGCGGAGTCGCATCCACCCTGGCCGCGGCAGTCTCGAGCCCGACGTCGCCCTTGAGCCGCGCCTCCACGCCCGACACACCCGCCTCCACCGCCTCGGCGTACTCCTTCGCGCGCAGGTGCGGGACGATCGAATCCCGGCAAATTGCCCCCGCCGTGGCGTCCGTGATGATGCCCTCGGCACCGGTGCCCGTCTCGATCCAGCATTCGCCGCGATGGTTCGGGGCCAGCTCCTTCGGCACGATGAGGATCAGGACGCCGACGTCGCGGCGCGCGGAGCCGATGGCGGCGACGCTGCCCACCTTCCACGTGCGGTAGATCTCGACCGCCACCTGGACGGGCGCGTAATCGCCGATCGACGGCAAGATCGCGACGGCGATGTCGCCGAATCCGGCGTGCTGCACAGCGGTGATATGCGCGTCGAGTGTGACGTGCGCGTCGGGCGTGAGCACCGTGCGCTGGTCGGAGACAAAGGACGGCGTTGGTACGGGGGCACGTACTTCGTGATCGCACCACCCACGGGCGTGCGTTGCGGCAGTGCGAGCAGCAGCAGGAGGGCGACGCCAGTGCGCATGGCGCCAATCTAGGAGCGGCGCGCCGACACGATAGATTCGCGCTCAAGG
>JBBRZK010000078.1:0-22138 GCA_038236775.1 Gemmatimonadales bacterium | reverse complement strand
CAATGACCTCGAGCCGGTCTCGCCCCACGATCTGCGGCGTACGTGGATCTCGCTGATGAGTGAAGCGGGCGTGCCGGCCGAGGTGCTGCAAAAGCTCGCCGGTCACGCCTCGATCGCCACGACCCTGGGCGCCGGCACTGAAATGACGGCCAGATCGTCTTAACGAGCAAGGCCTGTCATCCAGGGCACTGGCCCGCGACCCATGCTGCAGATGCCAAAGAAGCCAACGCACCCCGTTGGCTTCCTCGACTGCTGCTGCATCAGGATCGCTGTCGCGACGACCTACCAGCCACCCCTCCGGAAGAGCATCACCGGAAGCGTCATGGACATGATCGCGACGTCGTGTGCCAGACTCTGGCGACGGACGTACTCCAGGTCGAAGCGCACCTTGTTCTGGACGTCGGCAAGGCAGGAGTCGTACGACTGGTTGATCTGGGCCCAGCCGGTGATACCCGGCTTGACGCGCTGCCGCTGCGCATAGAGCGGGATGTCGTTGCGCAGCTGCGCGAAGATCGTGGGCCGCTCGGGGCGGGGACCGACGATGTTCATGTCACCGCGAATGACGTTGTAGAGCTGCGGCAGCTCGTCCAGCCGCGTCTTCCGCAGGAACTTCCCGACGGACGTGGTGCGCGGGTCGCTCTTCTGTGCCCACACGGCCTGCCCGTCCGCTTCCGCATCCACACGCATCGTGCGGAACTTGTACATCTTGAACGGCAGCCCGCCGTGGTCGTAGCCGCGACGATCATACGTCGACTTGCGGCGGAACCGGCGATCGACGCCGACGCGGACCTGCGAGTAGAACACCGGGCCTCGCGACGTGAGCCGGACGGCCAGCGCAACCGCGAGCATGGCCGGCAGCATCACCACCAGCGCCAGTGCAGCAATCACGACATTCGTGATTCGACTTGCGAGTTCGGACCGCTCGGCCGGAAAGACTTCCCTGGTCTCGATCCGTGCGATCGAGCCGTCGGCGTGAGGAGTCGGCCGGATCGTGACGGCCACCTCGGAATTGGGAGCATACTTCGTGGTGCTTGCTCCGCGTGATCTCGTTTCGGCGTCGAAAGAGGTGAGTGCGGTTCCCATCGCCCGAGTTCTCCAGTCGTTCAGTGATCCGCTTTCGCAGGTCGCGTGGTGCTCTTCGCAGCCGGACCCAATGCAGCGCCCGTGCTAGGAAGGCTGATCTGGAGTAACACCTGTAACTGCCTGTCTACCAACAGCTTGGATGGAACGCGAAAATGAGTGGTTGTGGATAACCCCCCTGGAGTGTTGCATTGCCTCCACACACATTCGGCGTGTCTGCAACACAATCCCGGCCCGCCCGAAACGCCAGCACCAAGACAGCGCGGCGAGATCGAATCGAAATCGATCTCGCCGCGGCAGTGCAATCCCCGTGTACGGAATGGCGCCGATGCGACTACGGCGACTTCGTCACGGCCGTCGCCGGCTCGGCGTCGTGCGCATCGTAGCCGGTCACATAGCTGTAATAGGCGTACTCGCCATCCATCAGGATACCGTTCAGCACGACGCCAAGCACGTCGACGGGCAGGCGCTCCACGATGCGCAGCTTCGCGGCGGCCATGCGCCGCTTGCTCTGGCCGACGCGCAACACCACGAGTAGCGAACCGGTTGCCGCGGCCACCGAATATCCGTCGATGCCGGCGGCCAGTGGCGAAGTGTCGAACACGGTCACGTCGAACATGCTGCGCAGATCCGCCACCAGCTTCGGAAGCCGCTCCGACGTCAGCAGCTCCGGGCTGCGGCGCATGCGCGCCCCGCACGTGATCATCCGCAGCGACGCCTGGCTGGTATCCCGGATCACGGCATCCAGCGTCGCGCTGCCGGCGAGCAGCTCCGTGAGGCCGGGGCCGGCCGGCAGGTCGAAGATCACGTTCAGCGCGCCCCGGCGGGTATCGGCGTCCACGAGGATCGTGCGGTAGCCGGCCTCCGCGAACGACATGGCCAGGTTCGCGGCGATCAGCGACTTCCCTTCGCCAGGCGACGGGCTGGAGATGGCGAGGGAAACGGCGCCGTTGGAGACGGAGTGCATCACGCCCATGCGCAGCGACCGGAACGACTCCGTGAGCTGGTACGCCTGCTCGACCGACAGCGACGTGATGCCGGCCTTGTGAAACTTCGGCACGGTGCCGGCGATGGGGAGGCCGAGTTCCTCCTCCACCTGCGAAGGATACCGGATGCGGGTGTCGAGCTTGTCGAGCAGCAGCGCGAGCCCGAACGCTGCGCCGATCCCGCCAACCACCGCCATCAGCAGCACGCGCGACGCGGTATTGGCCGTCGGTGTGAGTGGCGCGATGGCGGAGTCCATGACGGCCACATCGGGCGTTGCGCTCGCCTCGGCGAGCTGCGCCTCGGAGTAGCGATTCTGCAGGTTGGTGTAGAGCGCCGACGAGATGTCGCGGATCCGCCGCAGTCGCTCTTCCTCGATCGTCCGCTGCGGAATCCGCTGCAGGTTCGTGCTCGCGCCGGCGATGCGCACGCTGTCGGCAGAGGCGCGGGAGCGCAGGCTGGCCAAGAGCGATCGCGTGGAATGCGGAATCGTCTCCCGACGGAGCGTGTTCACCTGCGTCACGAGGTTGCGGACGATCGGATGCTCGTCCGTGTATGAGCGTCGTGCCTGCGCCAGGCTCGACTCCGCCGTGTGGTACTCGGCGATGGCGTTCCTCAGCTCCTGCCCTTCCAGTGCGCCGGTGGCCGAGACGCTCCGGATCTGGAGCAGCGCCTCGTTGGGAATGCTGTCCTTCGCATTGGCGAGCAGCGTCTCCAGGATGTGGACGTCATGCAGGATGTCGTCATACGCGATCTTGCGGTCGAAGTACGCCTTGATGACGGGATCCCTCGTCTCCTGCACGCCGGCGGCGATCGGACCACCTTCCGATGGCTGCGTGATGGTGTTGACGCGAAAGCTCGACAGCTGCATCTCGGCGTTGTCGAGGGCCGCCTTCGCCGTCTGTAGCTGCGCCTGCAGCGTCGTCGCGAAATCGGTAAGCTTTCGGCGCTTGAACTGCGCGGCGACGCTCACGAACTCGTCGACCCACGCATTCAGGACCTTCGCCGCGAGCTGCGGATCGGGGTCTTGCAGCGTCAGCCGGAGGAAGTTGCTCTCTTCTCGGCGCTGCGCTCCCAGCCGATCGACCAGCCGCGCGGACACCTCACGCGGCGGAAACACCGTGAACCGGACCTTCCGCGTACCCTTCACGCTGTACAGCCAGGCCGGGGGCACCCAGAGGAATCCACGCTTGCGTCCGACGGAATCGGCCGCGGCGCCCTGATCCGCCACGATGCCGCTCGGATTAGCCAGCAGCGTCCATCGCTTGTTCGTCTGGTCGATCACGAGCTCGTACCGGCCTGGCACGAACCGGTCGGCGAGCGCAAAGCCGGCGAAGAGCGGATGGTCGAGCGAGTAGTTGTCGGGCTGCAGGTACAGCGACAGCTTGCGGACGACGGCATCGGTGACGGCGAAGCTCTTGAGCAGATTGTTCCAGTCGTCCGCCGAGAGCAACCCGGTGGACCGGATCGGACCGGACCGGCTCTCCATCGGACTGTCGCTGGTGATCATGATGCTCGCACGCACCTCGTACTGCGGCGTGACCAGTCGCGTCGCGACGATACCGCCGCCGATCGCCAGCAGGACCACGGCGACCATCGCCCACTTGTACCGGCGGAGTGCCGCGACGATCCGTTCGCTCGGCGGCGTCGGCCCCATCGCCACCTCCGGGCGCGGCTCCTGCCAGCGCTGCAGCGCACCGTCGTCGACGGTGGCCACGCGCGTGCTGGGTACCAGATGGTCAGGCATAGGCCGGCGAGGAGAGGTCAGGGTCGCGGCGAAACTGTTTCGCGAAACAACACGCCACGCTCAACGACGCAGCACCAGCTGGATCAGCACCGCCGACAGGACGGGGAGCCCGAACTGCAGTACCCTGGTCCAGGCCTCGCCACCGTGCTTTCCGACGACGATTTCGTCCCCCGGCTCGAGGTTGAGCGCGTCGAGCGTCACCCCGTCGCGAAGTGCAATGCGCACCTCGTCGGCGGCCCACAGCAACTGGGTGTCGCGCCTCACGACGGTGCTGCCTAGGTCCGACGACTGGTCGGGCCCGCCGTTTCGCATGATGACGTCGCTGAGCGGAAGGTCCGCACGCACATAGTAAAAGCCGGGCGCACGCACGGCTCCCGAAATCGAGATGCGCAACAGGGGCACCACATGCACGACGACATTCTTGAGGAATCGCGAGGCGCGGACCTGCACGCTGTCCGGAAGCTCTGTCCGCAGCATGCCCTTGAGGTTGAGATCACCGAGGGGCTGGTCGAGTCGCAGGACGCGATCCGCCTGTACGGTCAACGTGTCCGTCTTCTGCGCGGTCGTCCCCTCGAGAGTAACGACCACCCGGTCGCCGACCTCGAAGTCACCGTTTCGCAGCCGGAGACGGATCCGCGACGCCTCCCCCTCGCGGTGCGCGCTATCCGCGCGGGCGACGCTTTCCTCGAGTTCGGCGCGGGTGCGACCCGCCGGGATGCGCGATTCGACGAGCTGCGCCTCAGCAACCACGGCCGACACGCCGAGCGCGATAGCAGCAATCAACAACGAAGAGCGCATGATGGCGCAGTGAGTCCGAAGGAGGGAGAAGATCCGCGCGGCTGGATACGCGACGACTGGTGCCTGGTCGGGAGAAGTGTTTGACACACACTACACTCCTAGCACGGACGAGCCAGACCCTCTCAACGATACCATAGGTCCGCGCGAACCGCGACCCGATCGAGGGCGCGTTGGTCCGAGTTGCTCCGAGAATCGCAGACCGCGACCGATCGGTTCCCATGACATATCCTCAGGTCGGCATGCCTGTTGCCTCGTCTGGCGGCACCAGACCGGAGACGCATGACGGCAGGCACGCAGTGGTAGCGCCCGTGGTGACCCGCCGGCTCGTCGGGGCGGCGCTGGCTGTACTCGCCGGTGTGGTCCTCCTGCTCGTGCTGCGCGCCGCGATACCCACGGTCCACTGGCCCTGGCAGGCCTCGCCCCCGCGGCTCACCCAGGAGCTGGTCGTCACGCAGATCCAGGACGTCGCGAAGCTCGTCTCCACCGAGCTCACGCTGCGCGACGTCGTGACCTACGAGCAGAGCCGCTTCGGCCTCGAGCGGAAGGCCCTGCTCGTGGTGACGGGCAAAGTGCTGGCCGGCATCGACCTGAAGAAGGACGTGCAGGTCCACATCGACAATGCGACCCGCCACATCACCATCGAGCTGCCGCGCGCCGAGATCCTCGCGATCGACGTGCTGAACACGCGGACGTACGATGAGACATCCCCGCTGTTCTTCCGCATGCAGCCCGAGGATCGCGACCGCATCCAGGGACAGATCCGCTCGCAACTCCGCACCGCGGGCATGCAGTCCGGACTCCTTCCACAGGCCGACCGAAGCGCGAGGCTGCTCCTGCAGTCGATGCTGGCCCGCGACGGCTACACGGTGGAGGTCACGACACGGACGGACCTGCTGCCAGCGCCGCGTTCCAGCCAATAGCGTCGTCGTCGCTGTGGTGCGCGACTCCCTTTGTCATCCTGAGCGAAGCGAAGGATCTGCTTTTCGCTGAGCGGGAAGCAGATCCTTCGCTGCGCTCAGGATGACAAACACGGCGCTCAGGATGACAAACACGGCGCTCAGGATGACAAACACGGCGCTCAGGATGACAAACACGGCGCTCAGGATGACAAACACGGCGCTCAGGATGACAAGGGTTAGCTGCGCGCCGCAGTCAGGTAGCGAAGCACCGTCTCCGGCGCCTCCTCGTGCGGAAAATGGCAGGTGCCCTCGATGCGCACCGTCCGCACCAGTGCGCCCAATACCTTGAGCGCGGCGATCTCCTCGGCACCCGGACTCGCCGGGCATTTCAGTGCGCCGAGCAGCATGGTGACCGGGATGTGGATGCGCGCGACGACGTCGGACAGCGGTTCCGGTTCCTGCGACTTGCCGAGCCGCGCGGCCATGCGCACCACCCGGCCGATATTGTCCAGCGGCCCGTCGATGTATGCGTGCAGCGTCGCGTCGTCCAGCCAATCGGCGCGCCCGCTGTTCTCGCGGATGCCCGCCGCGATCTTCCGGCGCACGAAGCTCTTTCCGCCCGGCATGTGCGTGACGATCGTGGCCAGCCGCATGGACGACGAGAAGACCGGACTCTTGTTGCCGGACAGTGCTCCCACGTTGAGCAGGAACAGTTCGGACACGCGGCCGGGCGCATTGGCCGCGAGCCGGAGGGCCACGCCACCGCCGTGCGCGTGGCCCACGACCCTCGCCGTCGTCACGCCCCGTGCGACCAGTTGCGCATCGACACGTCGCGCCAGCGCGTCGAAGGAGACGTCTGTCGAGTCGATCGACATCAGGTACGGGTCGATCACAATGACGCGATAGCCTCGCGCCAGCAGGCCGCGCTCGATCGGGCGGTAGCCGGCGAGGCCGCCGAGCACACCGCTGAGCAGCACGAAGGTGCCGACATTGGGCGACGTGCCCTCGCGCACGGAGATCCAGAGCGAGTCGGGCGACTGCGCGCGCACGGCCACTGGGGCGATTACGCCGGACAAGGCAGCCATGCCGCCCAGCAGCCATGTGCGTCCCGCACGTCCACACTTACCGAGTGTCATCGTCACGAGAGTGGCAATGCACGGGCCACTCACCGTCGTGTCGAACTTCGCGTGCTGCAGATTGCCCGCGTGTGCCGCCGTGCGGTTCAGCCGCCGCCCGTGCGCCGACTCGCGATGAAGATCGCGGCGCCACAGACGACCGCGATCGCCCCATACACGGCCCACTTCGTCTGGCCCGTCATGAAGCTGCCGGGCAGCACGCCGATTCCCTGGAAGATCCAGATCCCGCCGGCGATCACCAGCAGGATGCCGAGCACGCTCGCGCCGGTCTTCATGCGACCTCCCTTTCTCGTGACGGGATGAATGTCAGTTCGAGCCGGACCCGCCGTCCACCAGGCCGTCGTGGTCGTCGTCCTCGAACGCGCGGAACGACGCAAGGATGTTCTGCTCGATGCGGCGGCGATTGCGCGGATCGGACGGGTCGAGCGAGTGGCCGGCATCTCCGATGAACCAGCTGGCGACGTCGACCGACAGCGTGACGTACGCGCCGGGCCATCCGAGATCCACGGGATGCGTGAGGCGGACCGCGAGCCTCCGGTCGAGTGCCGAGGTGAAGACGAACGCGTGCGCATGCCCCAGGCTGTCGGTGTACGTCCCGGCAGCGCGCAGCGACCGGCCGGCCGGAAAGCCGGGATGCTGCTGCAGGAACTCCGCGCCGCCCGGCACGTCGGCAGAGACGGCGGCGATGCGCCCATCGAGCGCACGATACTCGCCGGCGTCCATGTCCGCGCCGAACGCCAGCGCGAGCGTGCCGTTCAGTGGAATCGTGAGGAGCACCGGCGCGGATGCCAACGCTCGGCAGCCGTCGGCGGTCGGCGACGCGGCCTTCGCGCTGGCGGTGGGCTCGGGATCACGCCGACATGGTCCGGTGTGCGACATCCGCAGGCTCTCGACGACGAGCTCCGCGGAGGTGAGCTGGACGTCGTTCTGGGGTGCGACGGGCACCACGGCAACCCACCTTCCCCTGAACGTCGGCTGCCCGAGGGTCTGCGGGGTCTCGACGGAGATGGCGAGATGTGCGGCGTCGGATGCGGGGACCACGGCGAGGCGCTGGCACGCGACGGCGAGCAGTGCTGCGCCGACTGCGGCGCCGCCGGCGAGGACCTTGAGGGACGGAATGGGCACGGACGGTTCCTGCGCGCTGCAGGTGAATCGAGGCGGGGTCCGGCCTCGGCGCGGCGTCGCGGCAGGTCGGCTATGCAGGACGATGCCGCCCCGTCCGCGTCACGCGCCCGAGATGGGAATCGTGAAGAGGAACCGGGAACCGGCGCCGACCACGCTCTCCACCCAGATGCGGCCACCGTGCTGCTCGACGATCGCCTTGCTGATGGCCAGCCCGAGTCCGGCACCTCCCTTCTCGCTGGCATCGGAGGCCGCGACCTGCTCGAACCGCTCGAATACGCGCTCGAGCATCTCCGGGGGAATGCCGCGTCCCTCGTCCGCGACTGAGAAGCACTCGAGGGCCCGCTCGTCGCCATCGGGCGCGGTCCACGGATCCGCGCTGAGCGTGATCGTGCTGCTTGCGGGGGAGAACTTGATCGCGTTGCCCACGAGGTTGAGCAGCACCTGCTGCACTCGCGCGGCGTCGGCGTGCACCCGCGCGTCACCGCCTTGCACGACGAGCGTGATCTGGGCATCCTCGGCCAGCGCCTGCATCGCGTCGCGCGACTGCTCCAGCAGCAGCCGGGCCGGCACGGCCTCGCGCACGAGCGCCGTCGCGCCCGACTCCAGCCGCTCGATGTCCAGCAGGTCGTTCACGAGGGACAGCAGGCGATCCGCGTTACGCGTCGCCATGTCGAACAGCTTGCGCGGCCGTCCGTCCAGGTGCGTTAGGTGCGGCGTCAGGAACTTGAGGGCGCCACGAATTGCGCCCACGGGCGTGCGCAGCTCGTGGCTCACGAGCGCGATGAGTTCGTCCTTGAGGCGGCGCGCCTCGCGCTCCTTCGTCAGGTCGCGGAAGATGAGGCGCGCGCCCACCACCGTGCCCGTGTCACTCAGCACCGGCGTCGCCCGGCCCCGGCAATAGAGCCGCACGCCACGCTTCGTGATCACGATCGTGTCGAGCGCGCCCACCATCGCGCCGCCGCGGACGCGTCGGCCGGCATCGACGAACTCGGGAATGCACTCTTCCGCGATGAGGTCGATGGGCCGCATGCGTGCGAGCTCCTCGCAGGTGTACCCGGTGATTTCCACCATCGCGCCGTTCGCGTAGGCGAAGTGGCCGCTCTCGTCGGTCGCGCAAACCAGCTCGCTCGTGTGGTCGAGCAGGTCGGCGAGGAAGGCCTGCCGGGTGGAGAGCAGCCTCGATGCCGCGCGCAGCTGCACTTCGGCGCTCGCGGCGTGGGCGAGGTCCTCCAGGATCTCCAGCTGTTCCGGCGTCCACGTGCGCGGCACCGTATCGATGGCGCAGAACGAGCCGAGCACCTCGCCGCTGTCGCTCATGAGGGGCATGCCTGCGTAGGCGATGACTCCCAGGTCGGGAATCGCAAGGTTGTCAGACACGAGATCGTGCAGGCGGGCGTCGTCGATCACGAGCGAATGGCGCGTCGCGACGACGTGCTGACAGAACGAGTGTGTGAGCGGCGTGCCGCGGGCCGACTTCCACGGCTCGCCGACGCCCACCTCACTGGCGAACCGCTGCCGGTTCTCGTCCACGAGCGACACGAGTGCGATCGGCACCTTCATGAGTCGCGTGGCCAGCCGTGTGAGGCGATCGAGCGCTTCCTGCGGGGGTGCATCGAGCAACCCGGTCGCACGCAACGCCGCGAGACGCGACGGTTGGTGCAGGGTGTCGGAAGCAGCGTGCGGCATGGACCGAAAGGTCGCTCCGGGGCGCGGGCGTCGCCAGTGAGCACACCGTGGCGCGCGGGACAACGGCACTCCGTGCGCCGCCCCGAAGGCCGCGCTCGCCCGCTGAGCCGATGGGACGCGGCGGTTGGTCGGTGCGGGATGTCGCGATCCGCGCCGGCCACTGCGCGGCCGCCGTTACGGGGTACACCCCGCAACCGACGGGACCGCCCGCGCAGGTGATGGTCGATCGGGCCGGCGTCGCTCGTACGCACATTGCATGAACAGGCGTCGGAGCCGGAGCGTGCGACGCGTTGTGGGGTATGACGAGTGCATCCTCCGGCTCGATCCCCATTCGCGCTCGCATGCCTTCTTCGATTCGACTCTTCCCGACTCGCCAGCGAAAGGTGACGCACGTCACCGTGACCCGTCGCCGCATGGGCACGATGTCGCGCGCGGCACTGCTCCTCAGTTTGGTGCTGGGCGGCCTCGGCTCAGCGGCGGAGCCCGCCTCCCACTCGCAACTCGTCTCGGAGCGTCGCGACGGCTACACCCGTGAGCTCCAGGCCTGCGGGAGAAAGAAGGCGTGCGTCAGGAAGCCGACGCTGGACGACGGCGATGCGAGGACCGCTTCGTCTTCGCGCGCGCTGCCGCAGCAGTCACGATGGGCCGAAGCGCAGTACGATCACCTGCGCGTGTGGATCGCCTCGGGCTCGGACATCCCCGGCTGGCGCGAGCGCAACCGCTACCTCGTGCGCGATGCGTTTCACGAGTGGACAGCGGCTGGCGCGCCCGTGCGCTTCACTTTCGTCTCCGACTCCGCGAAGGCGGACGTCAAGGTGCTGTGGCGTCGCGCCCTGCCGAACGGGCGCGCGGGGCAGGTGACGCGCCTCGCCGACGAGCAGGGATGGTTGCGCGCGGCGACGATCGAGCTCAGCACGCATGACATGGTCGGCGGTGCGCAGAACGCGACGACGATACACGCGGTGAGCCTGCACGAGGTCGGCCACCTGCTCGGGCTCGAGCACAGCGACAACGAGCACGACATCATGGCTCCGTGGGTGACGGCGCGTGCGTTGACACCGCGCGACCGCGTCGCCATGCAGACGCTCTACGGCGTCGCGCCGCGCGCGGATGACACGGCCAGCCTCGGCCAGTAGGGTCGCCGCGCGGCACGTCTTGACGCATCAAAAAAACCTGCTATATTCCACCGCGTGACCACGGCACCCCTCGACGTTCCGCGCATCGCCCAGCTCTGCAACGCCCTCGCCGACGAGGCGCGGGTCGAGATCGTCGCGCGCCTCCTGGACGGCGAGAAGTGCGTCTGCGACCTCACGGATGCACTCGGCACCGGGCAATCGCGCCTGTCCTACCACCTCAAGGTGCTCAAGGACGCCGGCCTTGTGTCCGATCGTCGAGAGGGACGCTGGGCGTACTATACCCTCACCCGCGACGCGTTCCTCGAAGCGGAGGGACTATTGTCCGCGCTCCGTCCACGCGCCACGCGGACCGTGAAGGCGAGTTGCTGCTGATTTTTCGTGCTGTCCAATATATCAAATTTTCTTGCTGAAGGATGAACCCATGAACGAGACCACCGAACTCCCGGCGACCGTCGCCGCGCAACAGCTGGGCGACCTGCGCATCACCGTGCAGGCGCGCTACGGCGAGGCCGCGCGCCGCGTGAGCGAATCGCAGGACGCTGCATCCTGCTGCGGACCCGCCACGGGATCGAGCGGCTGCTGCGGCGCGACGACGGACAGCTGGGATCCCATCACCGCGAACCTGTACGACGAAGGCGAGGCCGCCGGCATTCCCGCCGAGGCGCTGCTCGCGTCGCTCGGCTGCGGGAATCCCACGGCGCTCGCCGACCTCCACGCCGGCGAGGTCGTCCTCGACCTCGGCTCCGGCGGCGGCATCGACGTCCTCCTCTCGGCCAGGCGCGTGGGACCCACGGGCAAGGTCTACGGCCTCGACATGACCGACGACATGCTCGAGCTGGCGAACGCGAACAAGGCGCGCGCCGGCGCCACCAACGTGGAATTCCTGCGCGGCCACATCGAGAGCATCCCGCTGCCCGCGCGCACCGTGGACGTGGTGATCTCCAACTGCGTGATCAACCTGTCCGGCGACAAGCGCACCGTGCTCGCGGAAGCATTCCGGGTGCTGAAGCCCGGCGGCCGCTTCGCCGTGTCGGACGTCGTCGTGCGGGGCGCCGTGCCTGACGCCATCCGGCGCAACATGGAGCTCTGGGTCGGCTGCGTGGCAGGCGCACTCGAGGAGCAGGAGTTCATCACCCTGCTCACCGACGTGGGCTTCGAGAACGTGAGCATCGAGCCGACGCGCATCTACAAGGCGGAGGACGCCGCCGCATTCCTCGCGAACACCGGCCTCGATGCGGAACAGTTCGCGCGCGAGATCGATGGCCGATTCATGGGCGCATTCGTCCGCGCCACGAAGCCAGGCGTATCCGCGGCGCGCACGCCGCTGCCGGCGGCGGCGGCCGATGCCGCCGCCTGTTGCGCGCCGGGATGCTGCAGTTGATGTCCTGCTGGCCGGCACGCCAGGTCGGGGTGCCGGCCGGTAATCGGGAAGGGTGGATGTAGCGTTCGTTCAAGGCGCGACAGTCGTGAGTTCGCGCATCACTCGCATCGCCACGGAGCCGACAATGACAATCCAGGAGACGTCCGGCGCTGTCCTGCGCCAAGCCACCCTTGGCGACGAACCCGCCGTGGCCGCACTGCTGGACGCTGCGCGCCTTCCACTCGACGGAATGTTGGAGGCGTTACCCTGTTTCGTGGTAGCTGAGGATGACGGCGCGATCGTCGGCGTCGCGGGGATCGAGGCGTGTGGGGTGACCGGCGAGCATGCGCTGCTTCGCTCGGTGGCCGTCGATCCCGCGTGGCGCGCCCGCGGGCTGGGCAGGGCGCTCGTCATGCGCGCCATCGCCGATGCCGACGCGCGCGGAGCGAAGGCGTTGTACCTGCTGACCACGACGGCGGAGGGCTACTTCCCCAGCTTCGGCTTCCGGATCACGACGCGCGACGCCGTACCCGAGGACGTGCGCGCCACGAAGGAGTTCCGCGACGCCTGTCCGGCCTCGGCGACGGTGATGTCGCTGTCTCTCGAACGCTAACGACGACGATGCGCTACGTACTGCTTTCCGACGTCCACGCCAATCGGCCGGCGCTCGAGGCAGTGCTGCGCGACGTGGCGACGCGTGGCGAGATGGATGGCATCTACCATCTCGGAGACCTCGTCGGCTACGCACCATGGCCGAACGAGGTCGTGGACACCGTGCGGCAGGCCGGCATCGGCGGCGTCTCCGGGAATTACGATACCACGGTGGCCACCGGCTACACGCACTGCGGCTGCCGCAGCGAAAATGCGCACCAGGAGGCGCTGGCGCACGAGAGCTTCACGTGGACCCTGGCGCACACCACCGACGCGTCGAAGCGGTGGCTCGCGAGCCTGCCCTTCCGGCTCGACGTACGCCCGTTCGGCGGGCATCGCGCCGGCCCCACGATCCGGCTCGTGCACGGCAACCACGTGCTGAACACCGTCTACGTCACGGCGGACCGCACGGATGACTTCCTGGAGAAGATGGCTTACGGCATGGGCGCGAAGCCTGGCGACGTGATCGCCTTCGGGCACACGCACAAGCCATGGCATCGCGAGGTGAACGGCATCCACTTCGTGAACACCGGCAGCGTCGGCCGGCCGAAGGATGGCGATCCGCGCGCGGGTTACGTGCTGCTCGACGTCGCCGAGGATCGCGTCGCCGTGGAGTTCGTGCGCGTCGCGTATGACGTGGAGGAGGCGGCACGGGCCATCGTCGCGAGTACGCTGCCGAACGAGTTCGCCGACTTCCTCCGCACGGGCGGCGCGACGCCCGCGTCCGTCGCCGGCGGCTGATCACTCCATTACCGCACCGCATGCCCACCTTCACGCGTTCCGCGCCGCTGTCCGTCGCAGGTGGCCCCGTACTGGCCAGGCTCTCCACACTCGATCGCTTCCTGCCCGTGTGGATCTTTGCCGCGATGGCGGCGGGCTTGCTGCTCGATCGCGTGTATCCGGGCATCGGCGCCGCGCTCGACCGCGTGCAGGTCGCAGGCGTGTCCGTGCCAATCGCCCTCGGCCTGCTGTGGATGATGTACCCGGTGCTCGCCAAGGTGCGGTACGAATCGATCGGGGCGCACTTGCGCGATACGAAGCTCCTCGGTACGTCGCTGGTGCTCAACTGGGTTCTCGGGCCACTCGTCATGCTGGGGCTCGCGTGGCTGTTCCTGCCCGACCTGCCCGAGTACCGCAACGGGCTCGTACTGATCGGGCTGGCGCGCTGCATCGCGATGGTGCTCATCTGGAACTCCCTCGCCTGCGGGTCTGGCGAGCTCGCGGCGGTACTCGTCGCGCTCAATTCAGTGTTCCAGATCCTCACCTACTCGGTGCTCGGCTGGCTGTTCCTCACGGTAGTCCCGCAGTGGTTCGGTGCAGACGTCACCACGCTGCACGTGTCCATGGGCGCCATCGCACGGAGCGTCGCGATCTTTCTCGGCCTGCCGCTCGTGGCCGGTTTCGTCACGCGGCATGTGCTCGTCGCGCGAAAGGGCGCGGCGTGGTACGACGACACCTTCATGCCGCGATTCGGGCCCACCGCGCTGCTCGGGCTGCTGTACACCATCGCGCTCATGTTCGCGATGCAGGGACACCGGCTGCTGGAGGTGCCGCTCGACGTGGTGCGCATTGCGCTGCCGCTGCTCGTGTATTTCGCGCTGATGTTCGGGCTCGCCTTCTGGCTGTCGTGCCGGCTCGGTTTCGACTACGAGGCAACGGCGTCGCTGTCGTTCACCGCCGCGGGGAACAACTTCGAGCTCGCTATCGCCGTCGCGGTGGCGACATTCGGCATCGGCTCGGGGGAGGCGCTCGCCGCGGTGGTGGGTCCGCTCATCGAGGTGCCCGCGCTCATCGGCCTCGTGTACGTATCGCTCTGGGCGCGCGGACGGTTCTTTCCGGTGCGGCAGACGCTGGAGTGACCCGTCCGCGCCCCTCCGCGCCCTTCGCGGCGATTGCAGTTTTCAACAACTTGAACCGTCGAGGGCACGGAGGTCTGCAGCCCGTTCCAGCGCTGATGGGTGCGATGCATTGCCGATCACTGCATCACTGCCATTTACCGCAGAGGACGCAGAGGGACACAGAGGACACAGAGGACACAGAGGGACACAGAGGACACAGAGGACACAGAGGGACACAGAGGAAGGCAACGCGTGGCGACGTTGATGTTCTGCGGTCCTCTGCGTCCCTCCGTGTCCTCTGCGGTGAAACGCCTTTCGCACTTGCTGTGCAATGGCCCTGCAGCAGCACATCGCACGTGATCGTGAAGCAGTTCGCGAAGTCCTCTGCGGTCCTCTGTGTCCTCGGCGGTGATTGCAGTTTTCAACAACTTGAACCGTCGAGGGCACGGAGGTCTGCAGCCCGTTCCAGCGCTGACGGGTGCGATGCATTGCCGATCACTACACCACTGCCATTTACCGCAGAGGGCGCAGAGGGACACAGAGGAAGGCAGCGCGTGGCGACGTTGACGTTCTGCGGTCCTCTGCGTCCCTCCGTGTCCTCTGCGGTGAAACGCCTGTCGTACTTGCTGTGCAATGGCCCTGCAGCAGCACATCGCACGTGATCGTGAAGCAGTTCGCGAAGTCCTCTGCGGTCCTCTGTGTCCTCGGCGGTGATTGCAGTTTTCAAGAACTCTGCGCCTCTTGCGGTGATTGCAGTCTTCAAGACGTTGATCCGCGGAGGCGCGGCGGGAGAAGTCGCAAGAAAGCGTCAGGGCGCCAGCCGCACCGAGCGCACCGAATCCCACACGGCCAGCGCAGGCTTGGGCCGGTAGTTCACGTCCTCCAGCCCGAGCAGGGCGAACAGCGGAAGGATGGAGCCCGGCGGCACGTTGAACGATGTCATGTCGAAATCAGTGAAGCTGATCTGGAACACGCCCACGAGACCACCGGCATCGGCGAGCTGCGCCTGCCGGCGGATATAACGCGCCTGCAACTCCGGCGACGACGTGACGCCGGTGACGGAACCGGAACTCCACCCGCCCTCTACCACGAGCATGGGTAGCGGTGCGTCGGCCACGAGCCGCGCGTAGTAGTCGAGCGGCAGCTGTTCCGGCGCGGTGAACCCGCCGAGGTACGGGTAGGACGAAAGGCCGAGCGCCTGGATGAAGGGGAAGTCGGTACGGTCGCGCTGGATACCGACCCATGCGCCAGTCGGTCGTCCCCAAGCCGTCTCCACCTGCACGCTCACCATGAGCGTGGTGGTGGAACCGGCGGCGCGAAGCTGCTGTGCGGCGGCGTTGGTCATCGTGACCACGGCGCCGTAGAGGGCGGGCGACGATGCCGCACGAATCAGGTTGGTCTCCATGGCCATGGCCATCTTCGTCGGATGCGCGATGCTGTCGACTGCCACGGCGTACTCGCGATACGCGCGCTGAACGGCCGGCTCCGTGATCGACCGGCCGAGCTTCACCAGCGCGTCCGACTCGACCGACCGGTTAATCCCGTTCGCGACTTCCAGCGTGATGACCAGCGGCAGGCCGCGCTGCTGGAACCGCAGCGCCAGCGGATACTGGTCGCGCCGGACGAGGAATGCCGCCGAGGTGTCCGCGAGGAGTGAGGCCCATGGGACGTCCAGCACCATGAGTGCCGCATCCGCGTGCATGGTCACCGAATCCACCGTGCGCAGGACCTCCGGGATCGTGAGCCGCGGCGGCAGCGGCGAGAACCCCATCCGGTAGGTGCGCACAGCGGGCGAGACGGGTTCAGTCGTGGCCGACGCGCAGCTCACGACGAGCGCAAGCGCCCCGGCGATCCGTATTGCGGCGATGCGTCGCATTCACCACCTCCATGTCACACGGTGTACGTGCCGGGTGGAAATATGGGACCGGCCTCGCGCGCCGCACTGGCGCGCGTCACAGACCGGCACGGGAGCCTACGGCCCGTGCCGCGCGATCAGGGTGCGCGGTCGGGGATGAGCTTCAGGCCCGGGATGGTGAGGAACGACAGGCTCTGCACGAGGCTCCGGCCATTCGACGTGAGGCGACGCGCCACGACCATGTGCTGCACGTACCAGTCGCCGCGGCTGGAGTTCAGGTCGAGGTAGTTCACCTGTCCGTAGCCGGACGACGCGTGAATGATCTCGCCATTGCCCACGTAGATGGCGACGTGCGAGATGGGCTCGCCCCGTTCGGCGAAGAGCAGGAGGTCGCCGGGTACCAGTGCCTGCGCATCGACGGGAACGCCCTGGCCGGCCCGCGCCTGCTCCCGCGAGGTGCGGGGCAGCTGGATGCCCTGCTTGTTGAACACGTAGCGCGTGAAGCCCGAGCAGTCGAACCCCTGCGGAGTGGTGCCACCCCACACGTACGGCGTGCCGACATACTGGTCCGCGGTATTCAGCACGCGCGACACCGTCGCCGACGGCGCAGGGGAGCGTGGATATCGGGCACTGCCCGACCGCGACGTGGAAGTGCGGCTGGTGGTGGTCGTCGTGGTGCGTGATCCAAGGACGTCCCCGGCGAGGATGACGGTGGACAGCACCGAGGAGGGAGAGATTGCGAGCGTTCCCTGGGCGCAGCCGGAGAGGACGAGAACGGAGCACGCGACGAGGAGGTTCGGCTGGGGTCGCGCATGCGGAGGCATGCGGGGTGGGAAGGCAGCTTCGAGGCCAGATGGGCCATCGGGACTAACATGCTGTCATGAAGGAGGTTACGGCGATCCAGCGAGCGGCGGAGCGGGGCATGGTGTCCGCTCTGGACGACATGCGTTCTTCGATCCGAGGACAGTTCTGCACCCACGCGGCGTTCGCTTGCTTCCGCGCAGGCGCATGCGATCTTGTCCTCAGATCGCGCGCGGGCGCGTCCGCAGGCCTCGACCACTAGTCCCGAGCTTCCGCCATGCGCACGTCCGGCTGTCTCGTCGTCCTCCTGCTCACGCTCGTCTCCAGCGCGTCTTCGGCCGCGGGCGCGCAGGGTGCGGCGATGGTCTCGTCGCCTGATGGGCGCACCATCGTGACCGTGGACGTGAAGGGCGGCGCGTTGCGCTATGCGATCCAGCGGGATGGGCGAAAGGTGATGATGCCCTCGCGGCTGGGCTTCGCGTTCCGGAACACGCCGCCGCTGCGCGACAGCCTCCGCATCGCCGGGACGTCCCGCTCTACCTTCGACGAGACGTGGTCGCAGCCGTGGGGCGAGCTTGCGACGGTGCGCAACCATCACGCCGAGCTGCGCGTGCAGGTGGCGGAATCCACTGCGCCCCAGCGCCACTTCACCTTCGTCGTCCGCGCATTCGATGACGGCGTGGGCTTCCGGTACGAGCTGCCGGACCAGCCCGGCCTCACCGACTACGAGATCTCCGACGAGCTCACCGAGTTCGTGCTCGCGGACAATGCGCAGTCCTGGTGGATCGCGTCCAACCGGCCGCGCCTCGATCGATCGGAGCAGCTGTACTCCGAAGGTCCCGTGAGCACGCTGGACAGCGTGCAGACGCCCCTCACGATGCAGACGTCGAGCGGCCTGTACATCGTGATCCACGAGGCGAACCTCGTGGACTATCCGCGCATGTTCCTCGCCGGCCCCCGCATGGAAAGCCGCACGCTCCGTGCGGCCCTCGCGCCGTGGGTGGATGGCGTGAAGGTCCGCGGCCACACGCCGCTCGTCACGCCCTGGCGCACCATCCAGCTCGCCGATCGCATCGAGAACCTGCAACCGCAGGTGCTCACCCTGAACCTGAACGAGCCGAGCCGGATCGCGGACACGCGCTGGATCACGCCGGAGAAGTACGTCGGCATCTGGTGGGGCATGCACCTGACCACCATGACCTGGTCGTCCGGCCCGAAGCACGGCGCTACGACGGCGAACACGAAAGCCTACATCGACTTCGCGGCGGCCAACGGCTTCAAGGGCGTGCTGGTGGAAGGGTGGAACACCGGGTGGGATGGCGACTGGATCATGAACCGCAACGCGTTCTCGTTCACGCAGCCGTATCCCGACTACGACCTGCCCGGCCTGGCCGCATACGCGAAGTCGAAGGGTGTGGGGATCATCGCGCACAACGAGACGTCCGGCGGCATCGCGAACTACGAACGGCAGATGGACGATGCCTTCCGGCTGTATCAGTCGCTGGGCATCCACTCCATCAAGACCGGCTACGTGGCCGACACGGTGGGCGGAGGGCAGTCGCACTACGGGCAATTCGCGGTGCGCCACCATCGCAAGGTGATCGAGACGGCGGCGAAGTACGGCATCATGGTCGATGCGCACGAACCCATTCACGATACCGGCGAGCGTCGCACCTGGCCGAACATGATGAGCCGAGAGGGCGCGCGTGGGCAGGAATACAATGCGTGGGGCGCGGAAGGCGGCAACCCACCGGAGCACGAGAGCATCCTGTTCTTCACGCGCATGCTCGCGGGGCCGATGGACTTCACGCCGGGCATCTTCGACATCCTGCTGACGAAGACGGGGAAGCCCCGCACCCCCGAGGAATCGCGCGTGCGCACCACGCTCGCCAAGCAGCTCGCCCTGTACGTCGTCCTGTATTCACCGCTCCAGATGGCGGCCGACCTCCCCGAGAACTACGCCGGCAAGCCCGAGTTCCAGTTCATCCGCGACGTCGCCGTGGACTGGGACACCACGCGCGTGCTGGGCGGACGCATCGGCGACTACGTGGCGGTCGCGCGGAAGACGCGAGGCAAGGACGAGTGGTTCGTTGGCGCAATCACGGACGAGGCGGCGCGTACGCTCGACGTCCGGCTCGACTTCCTGCCGAAGGGACGGTCGTACGTGGCGGAGGTCTATGCGGACGGAAAGGGCGCCGACTGGCGCACCAACCCGCTGCCGGTTTCCATCACGCGCCGCACGGTGACGTCGGCCACGAGGCTCGCCATCGTCATGGCCCCCGGTGGCGGTCAGGCCATCCGTATCCGGCCGGCGCCCTAGCAGTCGTGTATTTTCAGGGGAGCGCTGCACCACTGATTCACGGAGTCGCAGGATCATGTCAACAGAGCACGAAGCCAGTTTCTTTGCAGTCGCGATAGACATGCTCTGCTGCCTGGACTTCAACGGCCACTTCAAGCTCCTCAATCCCGCCTGGGAACGCACCCTGGGTTTCACGATCGAGGAGCTGATGTCGCGGCCGTTCATCGAGTTCGTTCACCCGGACGATCGCGAGCGCACGCTCGACCAGAACAGTGCCGTGCGCGAGGGTGGCCAGGCGCTCGCATTCGAGAACCGGTACCGCTGCAAGGATGGCTCGTACCGGTGGCTGCTCTGGAACGCCGCGCCACACCTGACGGGCGAGACGATCTATTCCGTGGCCCGGGACATCACCGCCTGGAAGGAGGCGGAGGCCGAGCGCAACCAGCTGGTGAGTGAGCTGCAGGCGGCGCTGGCCGAGGTGCGGCGGCTCGAGGCGATCCTGCCCATCTGCTCGTACTGCAAGAAGATCCGCGACGATGCGAACCAGTGGCAGAGCGTCGAGTCCTACATCGCGACACACACGAGCACGCGGTTCAGCCACAGCATCTGCCCGACGTGCTTCGAGACCGAGGTCGAGCCGCAGTTCGACGAATTCGAGGCCGGCAGGAAGCCCTCCACCTCCTGATCCGGGGCGGCTAGCGTGCTTTGCCGGTCATTCTGGCACTGGCGCCGCGGCCGTGGACATGAGAGTTTGGCTGTCGCGCCGCAACAGCAGGCCGGGCTGTTCGCGGTTCCCAATCGACTGCTCGCAGTTGCGCGTGCCACTCACGCGCCAGCCGGTGGGAACCACGTCGCGTACACCTTTTGGAGGCATCGACGATGATGCGACGAACTGGCTGGCGCATAGTTGCGCCCATGCTCGGGATTCTCGGAGTACTCGCCTGTGACGGCACGCAGGCCACCGTGGCCGCACCGGAAAATCCTTCCCGCCTCACTTCCGGCCCATTGGACCTCGGCTCGGAGATCCTGGCCCTGATGGGGGGCTTCCCCAAGGGCGAGTCCACCTCGGTCAACGCCAAGTGGGATCACGTCCTGCGCTCGTTGGCGACGGAGCCCAAGGTCACGCTGAAGGGCAAACTGGTCCCCGGATCGGACGGTCGCGCAGAGCTCGTGAAAACCGTGCAGTACATCCAGCTCAAGACCAACGATGCCACCCCGCCGACTGGTGAGACGAAGGCGCACTTCGCCGCCCGGCTTATCCTGGACATGTCGCTGTACGTGTATGGCGGCCCCAACACGCCAGTGCCGACCGTCGCTCTGGGCAGTGATGTCGCGTTCAAGCTCGTGCAGCCCGGTACGACGGATACCGTCGCCACGCCGGCGCTCAAGGCCGCCGTGATATTCCCGCCCGGCTCCGTGGGCGAGCCGACCGTCGTCGTCATCACGCCCGATACGGCCTACTATCCGGCCAACTGTTCCGGGCCGCTCGACACGCACCTCTGCCAATACCCGAAGTTCTACCGCTTCAACGTCTTCCCCGACGTGAAGCTGGGGGTATCGGCCAAGGTGCAGGTCTGCCACGTGGACGCGGGCGTCAATCGCCTCCCGCTCGCCGACCACTTCCGCTTCCGCATCGCGCACGAGAAGCCGCCCAACCCGAACGACTACACTACGGGCAGCACGATCGTGGACAACGTCGAGGTACTGGCGCTCGCGCCAATGACCGTGACGGCCTGCGCCGCCGATGGCGGGACCCAGTACCTGCCGCCCCCGCCCATCATCATCGGGTCGGCGAACACCTCGCTGTCGCGCTTCACGAACGTCGCCCTGGGCTTCGTGAACCGGGCCGGTGCCGCGGCGCGGCGGCTGTTCGTACCGCAGGACGTCTACGCCATCGACATCGGCGGCGGCGGCTTCGTGGACTACTTCAGCACGTTCGGGGTGGTGGATCCGCTGAGCCAGGCTGATCTCGCACAGGGCACCGCACCAGGCGCGCAGTTCTCGCTCGTCTCGTCGGCCCTCACCGTCGGCGGATCTGCGGCGGTGAATGCGTGGAGTGTCCGCAACGCGGGAAGCGGCACGAGTGCGCCGTTCACGTCCAGCGTGGTCATCGCCACGGACAGCCTCCTCACGGCGCCGGTGGCGACCGTGGCACTGGGCGGCGCCGCGTCGCTGGTTCCTGCGTCGACCTTCGCGTATCCGGCCATGTCGCTGACGCTGCCGCCGGCAGTCGTCGCCGGCACGTACTTCATCGGCACCACCGTGGTGCCGACCGGCGCCGACTCCAGCGCGTCCGACAACCTCGTCAGCGTGCGCGTCGTCGTGACTGCACCATACAGCGGTCCGCAGACTGTCGGCGCTCAGCCTTGGACCGGCGCCGGCCTGGGCACGGTCACCGCGACGGTGAACAAGGCGGATTCGGTGACGCTCGCATACGACTTCAACTACTCGTCTACCGAAGCCATCGTGAACATCGACGGCCACTCCGTCTTCCCGTGGCAGCAGTGGACGTATTCGACCACCGCGGTTTCCAGTGGTGTGTACAAGTTCAACTGGCAATACTCGGGACAACACTACGTCTTCAACGCTTACGCCAAGCTCGAGGCGTTCGCCAACGGCCCGAGCGGCGAGGTCGTGGTTCCGCTCATTCCCTACGTCTCGTATACCGGGAACTACGGGAACGTCAACGGTCCGTTCAGCCTGTATGGTTCTGCGATGCTGACTCTAACGCCGGGTTACGCGT
>JBBRZK010000077.1:0-22170 GCA_038236775.1 Gemmatimonadales bacterium | reverse complement strand
CTTGTCATCCTGAGCGTAGCGAAGGATCTGCTTGTCATCCTGAGCGTAGCGAAGGATCTGCTTGTCATCCTGAGCGTAGCGAAGGATCTGCTTGTCATCCTGAGCGTAGCGAAGGATCTGCTTGTCATCCTGAGCGCAGCGAAGGATCTGCTTATGCCTACCGCGGCCGCGTAGTCGCGTTGCCCACCGCGACGCCGACATCACGCATCAGTCGCGCGACCCGCGCGAGCTTCTCGTAGTCGATCCTCGCGGGCTCGTCGCCCGGCTGGTGATACTCGGGATGCATGCCCGTGGTGAAGAACACGATCGGGATGCCCTTGCGCGCATAGTTGAGGTGGTCGCTGCGCTCGTAGATGTGCTCGGGGTGCGTCGCCGAATCCCACTCGCGATTGATCGCGAACGGCGAGGCTTCCCGTGCATTCACGCTGTCCACGATGGCGCCAAGCCGCCGGCTCTGACCGTTGGGCGCCGTGCGCGGGCCCACCGTGTAGAGGAGCGACGGCGCGTTCCGTCCGATCATGTCGGCATTGAGCTGCGCGACGATGGAGTCGATGGGCACGGTGGGATGGTTCGTGAAGTATGCCGAACCGAGCAGCCCCTTCTCCTCGCCAACGTGCCACACGAAGAGCGTCGATCGTTTCGGCTTCACCGCCGCCTGCTGGAGGTTGCGCGCGATGGCGAGGAGGGCCACCGTGCCCGAGCCATCGTCATCGGCGCCGTTGGCGATGGAGTCGCCACGCACCGCGTTCACCACGCCGATGTGATCGTAGTGTGCACCGAACGCGACGTACGTGCTCCGCAGCGTGGGATCGCTACCGGGAATCACAGCGACGACGTTGTACGCGGTGAAGGGCACCTGCTCGAGGTTCACGTGCGCCACGAACCGCCGTCCCGCGAGCACTTGCGGACGATCGTCGGCCGGCCATCCCGCTGGCAGCAGCGGCGAGCCGGCGCGCGGCACGCCGAGCAGGATCATCGGCAGCGGCCGCTCGGCGTCGGGAATATCCGCGCCCGTGCTCCGGGGCGTCACGGCACGCGCCAGCTGCGGCAGGACGCTCGCGAACAGCTCCTCGCCGGCGCCGGACAGCAGCACGATCACGGCCGCAGGCCGCTGCGGCAGGATCCGGGCGAGTCGCTGGCTGATGGCGGCCTGCGACTCCATCGATGCACGCGTGGCGCTGTCCACTCCCGCCGGCGCGCCATTCACCACCACCACGACCTTACCCTCCAGGTCGAGTGCCGCGAGGTCATCCCGCTTCGGCTTTGTCAGCGCGACACCGTATCCCGCGAACACGATCTCGGCATCGGCAGGCCGCCTGGTTGGCGGTACGCCATCACCGAGGTTCAGCAACGGCACCACGTCGGCGCCGATCGTGAGCGGCAGGGATCGGCCGCCCGCTTCCACCCCGATGCGTGAACTGGCGGTGAACGATTCCCGCTGGAGCGGCACGCGCTGGAGGAAGAGGCTGTCGCCGGCCGGCTCGAGGCCCAGCCGCTCGACGCGGCGCGCGAGAAACCGCGCGGCGCGGTTCGCGTCCTCAGTGCCGGTCTCGCGGCCGCGCATCGAGTCGTCCGAGAAGGCGAACAGGTCGCGCCGCAGCTCGACCGCCGCGATCTCTCCCGTGGTCACGACGTCCGGCACTGGCGCCAGCGCGGGTGGTGCTGCCGTGCAGGCGGTCGCCAGGAGGAGAAGGCTGGCGGTCTGGTGGCGCATGCGGAGATCCCGAGGTTCGGCTGGAGTGGCACTCCCGCGCCGGCCTCGGCGCGCGCGAAGGCTAATCCGGCAGTGCGGCGCACGGCAAGCGCGGGCGGCTCGAACGCGGCGCAGCGTTCCGGGTATCATTCGACCTGCGGCGAATCGAAGCCGCAGGGTGGCGATTCGCGGCGAGCCGTGCCTACCTTACATCTGGCGACCCAGGCTTCGCGTCTCCCGAGGACTCCGTGCTCTACTTCTGCATTCCCGCCTACAACGAAGCGCCCACGATCGGGCTGCTGCTCTGGCGCCTGCGCAAGGTGTTCCAGGACCAGCCGCGCGAGTACGAGGTGCTCGTGTACGACGACGGCAGCACGGACGCCACGGCGGAGACGCTCGCGCCGTACCACAAGGTGATGCCGCTCACGGTGCTCACGGGCCCGCGCGCTGGCTACGCCCACGCAGTGGACGCCCTCTGCCGCGAAGCGTCGCGACGCACCCGCTATCCGCGCCGCGACGCCATCGTCCTTCTCCAGGCCGACTTTACCGACCAACCCGAGCACCTGCCGGAGCTCATCAAGCGGTTCGATGGTGGCGCCGATCTCGTGGTGGCCGAACGTCCCGCGGATGCGCTCACGGTGCCGCGGCAGGTGCGTACGCTGCGCCGCATGGCGGGCTGGATCGTGCGGCCCTTCGTTTCCGTGGCCGGCGTGCGCGACCCATTCGGTTCGCTGCGCCTCTTTCGCGTGTCCGTCATCCGCGACCTCATCAAGGAGCGCGGCGACGCGCCGCTGCTGGTGGGCGAGGGCTGGAGCGCGAACGTGGACCTGCTGCTTCGCGCTGCGCCGCACGCGCGCCGCGTGGAGGCGGTGGAACTCACGCCGCGCTACGACGTCCGTGATCGCGAGACACGTGTCCATGCGTGGAGCGACGCCATGAGCCTGTTCCGGTTCGCTCGCAGCGCCCGCGGTCGGAGCGTCCGCGCCAGCCGCGCATGAGGCACCGGATCGCTCGTCGTCCCGCGCTCGCCGTCGGACTCGCCGTCCTGCTCGCCGCTCCCCTCAGCGGGCAGGACGGCGAGCGCTTTCGCGTGCCCTTCGGCGTGGGCGAGCGCACCGAGTACGACCTGCGCTTCGGCAAGCTGCACGTGGGCAACGCCTCGATGGAGGTCGCCGACGTCCAGGAGATACGCGGCCGCGACGCCTGGCACACGGTCTTCCAGGTGCACGGCGGCATTCGGTTCCTCTACAACGTGGACGACACGTTCGAGAGCTGGATCGACCGCCGCACGGGCAACTCGTTGCGCTTCCGCAAGGACCAGAACGAGGGACACCGCGACGTCGAGCAGGTGTTCGACATCTATCCCGAGCGCGCCGTGTACCAGCACGGCGCCGACACGGCGATGACGAGCGTGAGCGACCCGCTCGACGACGGGAGCTTCCTCTACTTCATTCGCAGCATTCCCCTCGTCGTGGGACAGACCTACAGCTTCGACCGCTACTTCAAGCCCGATCGCAACCCCGTCACCATCAAGGTCGTGCGTCGCGAGCGCATCCGCGTGCCCGCCGGTGAGTTCGACGCCATCGTCATCCAGCCCATCATCAAGACGCCGGGCATCTTCTCGGAGAACGGGCGGGCCGAAGTCTGGCTTTCGGACGACAAGAACCGCATCATGCTGCAGATGAAGTCGGGGCTCTCGTTCGGTTCCATCAACCTGTATCTCACATCGTACAGACCAGCGCAGGCGGCAGCGGCCGCCCCGACCAAGTGAGCCCCGCGGGGGCCGTGTACGGCGAGGCCGACCTGACCTCCGTGCGCACGATCCCCGTCGCCGTCCGCCCCAACAAGGTTCGCGCGCGCGACTTCGCCCATCCACCGGGAAGCGATCGGTCGTTCGGTGCCTTCCTCGACGCGTTGCCGGACGTGCTCGTCGCGCGCGACTTCCGCGCGGTGGTCGCCGCCGTGGCCGGCGCGGCGCGGCGCGAGCGCGGCGTCGTGATCATGCTCGGCGGGCACATCGTGAAGACCGGCCTCGCGCCGGTGCTCATCGAGTTGATGCGCCGCCGCATCGTCACGCACGTCGCCATGAACGGGTCGGCCGCCATCCACGATTACGAGGTCGCGCGCTTCGGCGCCACGTCGGAGGATGTCGCGGCCGGCCTCGTGGACGGCACGTTCGGCATGGCCGAGGAGACGGGCCGCGAGATGAACGAGGCGTTCGTGCGCGGCATGCAGGAGGGGCGCGGCATGGGTGAGACACTCGGCATCGCCCTCGCGGAGTCACCGCTCCTTGCCAACCCGGACCTCTCCCTCCTGCTCGCGGCGCAACGGCTCGGCGTGCCACTCACGGTGCACGCCGCGCTCGGTGCGGAGATCATTCATCAGCATCCGGCCGCCAGCGGCGCAGCCATCGGCGACACCAGCCATCGTGACTTCCGCCGGCTCGCCCATTCGCTCGTCCGCATCGACGATGGCGGCGTGGTGCTCAACCTCGGCAGCGCGGTGATCATGCCCGAGGTGTTCCTCAAGGCCCTCACCATCGCGCGCAACCTCGGCGCCGGCAATCCGCAGAACTTCACGACGGTGGATCTCGACATGCAGCGGCACTACCGGCCACGCGTGAACGTGGTGCAGCGGCCCACGGCGAGAAACGGCAAGGGCTACGAGATCACGGGGCATCACGAGTTGATGGTGCCATTGCTCGTGTGGGCCGTGGTGGACGCGCTCGAGAAGTCACCGGCGCCTTAGCGGTTCCGGGCGGTGACGTTGCCGGAACGCGACGACCCGCAGCGGGGCTGCGGGTCGGACGTGCTGGATTCGCGGTTGGCCGAGCGATTCAGTACGAGGAGCCCGAGAACTTCTCGCGCAGGCGGCGCGCAGTGTCCGGGCTGAAGATGCGGATCACGAGGTAGATCACCGCGCCGAAGATCAGCGCCTTGATCGCGAATCCGATCAACCAGCCGATGAGGCCGAGTCCGACGCCGAAGACGAGCTTGAACAGGAACAATCCTGCCAGCGCGAACAGGCCGATCATGAAGATGGTGGCGAGCATAGGGTCGGTCTCCCGTACGAGTCTGGCCTCCGTACGCGCGGTGCGGTCGGGAGGTTTCACGTCGTGGCGCGGACGCGCGGATGATTTCGGCGCGGCGCGACGCGCAGGGAGATTGGCGCGATGACTGGATGCCCCGCAAGATGCCCTCACGCGGCCGCGCGATGACGCGCCCCGCCGACGTCCTCGTGCTCGGCGGCGGAATCGTCGGACTGTCCACGGCGCTGGCCGCCGCGGACCGCGGGATGCGGGTCGTCGTCGTGGACGAGCGCCGGCCGGGCGCCGCCTCGCGGGCCGCCGCCGGCCTGCTCGCGCCATCGCTCGAAGGCCTGCCGTCGTCCGCACTGGCGATGGCGTTCGCCGCGCGCGACGGATATGCGGCGTTCGTGGCGCGCCTCGTTGCGCGCACGGGGCTGCCTGTCCCGCTCGACCTCGGCGGGATCCTCGAGATCGCTTGCTCCCCTGCGGAGCTGCCCGGGCTCGCAGCGCGGTCTGCGCCGCCGGCTCGCTTTCCCGACCGAGGCGCGCTGGCATCCATGGAGCCCGGCTTGGCGACCAATGCCGGCGCGCTGCTGCATCCAGGCGACGGCGCGGTGGATAACGTCGCACTCATGCGCGCCCTCGATCGCGCCGTGGAGCAGGATTCTCGCATCGAGCGCGTGACGGACCGCGTCGTATCCATCAAGCTGGCGAGCAGGAGCTGCACTGCCGATACGGCGGGCAGCGCCCGCCTTCACGCAAGGCAGTTGCTCTTCGCGCCGGGCGCGTGGGCCGATGACCTACCGGGGTTGCCGCGCCGCCTGCCGGTGCGCCCGGTCCGCGGCGAGCTGTTGCGGCTCGACCTCGCGCCGATCCGCCACCCTACCGCCGGTCGTGGCGGATACCTGGTGCCGCGCGACGGATCACTCGTCGTCGGCGCGACGAGCGCGGACTCCGGTTACTCCGCTCATACGAGCAATAAGGGTCGGGACGCGTTGCTCGCCTTTGCGCGGCGGACGGTTCCCGCGCTCGAGCGGGCGGTAGTGCTCGAGCACTGGGCCGGCCTCCGTCCCGTCACCCCAGACGCCCTGCCCCTCCTCGGTCGCGATCCCGACGTGCCATCGCTCGTGTACGGGTGCGGCTTCTCGAGGAACGGCATCCTGCTCGCGCCGTGGGCGGCCGAGAAATTGGCTGAGGTGCTTGCCGGTGAGGCGCGGACGGCCCTGCCGGCGGTCGTGTTTCCGTTCCGCTTCGGGGGAGAGAAAACATAACCTTCAATAGCGATTAAGCAGGTTAAACTCCCCTTACGGGGGGCTTTGCGCTCCGCTATTGTACGCTGGATCACGAACGCTCCTTCGTTGCGGCAGAGCAACGCCGCGTGGTAGCTGGCCTGTCCGGAACGTGCGAGCTGTCCGGCTGTCCAATCGTCCGACATCAGCGATGCCCGAAGCGTTATACCAGATAATGGGGCGGCACCAGGCGCCCTCGCTCCCGGAGCGGAAGCCGTCGTGGCTCAAGGTCAAGGCACCCGGCGGCCCGAATTACCTGCGGCTCAAGCAGCTCATGCGCGACCTCGACCTGCACACGGTCTGCGAGGAAGCGCACTGCCCCAATGTCGGCGAGTGCTGGGAGCACGGCACCGCGACGTTCATGATCCTCGGTGACGTGTGCACGCGCAACTGCGCCTACTGCGCGGTGGCGCACGGCCGGCCGCCCCGCTTCGATCCGTCGGAGCCCGAGCGCGTGGCGGAAGCCGCCACCGTGATGAAGCTGCAGCACGTCGTGCTCACGTCGGTGGATCGGGACGACCTGCCGGACTTCGGCGCCTGGGCCTTCGCGGAGACCATCCGGCAGATCAAGCTGCGCAGTCCGTCGACGTCGGTGGAGGTGCTGGTGCCGGACTTCCAGGGTCGCGAGTCGTCGATTCTCGCGGTGCTGGAGGCGGGGCCGGACATCTACAACCACAACACCGAGACCGTGCCGCGCCTCTACAAGAAGTGCCGGCCCGGTGGCCGGTACGAGCGGGTCATGGGCATCTTCACGGCCGCGAAGCGTCTCGCCCCGCACATCCCCACGAAGACCGGAATGATCCTCGGCATGGGGGAAACCAACGAGGAGGTCATCGCCGTCATGGCGGACCTCCGCGCGGTAGACGTCGACATCCTCACGATCGGCCAGTACCTCCGCCCGTCCGACTCCCATGTCGCGCTCGACCGCTACGTGACACCGGAGGACTTTCGGCGCTTCTACGACGTCGGCATGGCGATGGGCTTCCGTCACGTCGAGAGCGGCCCCCTCGTGCGATCGAGCTACCACGCGTGGGAGCAGGTGCAGGCGGCGGGCGTGTGAGGCCACCGATCGAACACATGCTGTCATCCTGAGCGCAGCGAAGGATTCCCCCTTGTCGTCCTGAGCGCAGCGAAGGATTCCCCCTTGTCGTCCTGAGCGCAGCGAAGGACCTGCTTTTTCTGCCACAACGCCGCGTCACGCCCTGGAACGACGATCGCTTCATCCCTTACTCAGTACCACTATGGCCGCCAAGAAAAAGTCCGACGTCGAAACAACGGCTCCCACCGACGCAGTGCGCGACATGGAGTTGCTCCACTCGATGCTGCTTCAGCGCCGCTTCGAGGAGCGATGCGCCGAGGCGTACGCACTCGGCAAGGTGGGTGGGTTCTGCCACCTGTACATCGGCCAGGAGGCAGTGAGCACGGGTACGCTCAGCATGCTGCGTCCCGACGATTACGTGATCACGACCTACCGCGACCACGGCCAGGCGCTGGCCCGCGGGATCACGCCGCGGAGCATCATGGCGGAGCTGTTCGGCCGCCAGGACGGCTGCGCGCGCGGCAAGGGCGGCTCGATGCACATGTTCGACGCGAACACGAACTTTCTCGGCGGCCACGGCATCGTCGGCGGACACGTGCCACTCGCGGCCGGCGTCGGCTTCGCGATCAAGTACCGCGGCGGCGACCAGTGCATCGTGTGCTTCATGGGCGAGTCCGTGGTGAACACGGGCGCCTTCCACGAGGCGCTCAACATGGCCGCGCTCTGGAAGCTCCCGTGCGTGTTCATCATCGAGAACAACCGTTACGGCATGGGCACGTCGCTCGAGCGCGCGTCGGCCATTCACGACATCTACGAGCGCGGCGCCGCGTACAACATGGCGCGCCGCCAGTGTGACGGGCAGGATGTCTTCGCCGTGCGCGAGGCCGTGGGCGAGGCGGTGGAGCGCGCCCGCCGCGAGCAGCATCCCACGCTGCTCGAGATCCGCACCTACCGCTTCATGGGCCATTCGATGTCCGACGCGGTGAGCGGCACGTACCGCACGAAGGCCGAGCTCGAGGAGTACATGAAGCGCGACCCCATCGTGCTGTTGCGCACGCGCATGGAGGAGAACGGCTCCCTCACCGAGGAGCAGCTCCAGAAGCTCGACACGGACATCAAGGCCGTGGTGCAGGACGCATGGGACTTCGCGGACGCATCGCCGGAACTGCCGCTGGAAGCGCTGTACGAGGACGTGTACGTGGATACGACCACCTGACAGGACGAGAGGAGGAGAGGACGAGAGGAGGAGAGGACGAGAGGACAACGCATGTGCTGCCGGCGTCCTCTCGCCCTCTCGCCCTCTCGTCCCCTCTCCCTCACCGTCCTCTTGCCCTCTCATCACAGACACATGCCAGTCATCACGTATAGAGACGCCCTCGGCGCGGCGATCCGCGAAGAAATGCAGCGCGACGACCGCGTCTTCCTCATGGGTGAGGAAGTCGGCGTCTACCAGGGCGCGTACAAGGTGTCCAAGGGATTCCTCCAGGAGTTCGGCGAGATGCGCGTGGTGGACACGCCGATCACCGAACTGGGCTTCGCCGGCGTCGGCGTCGGCGCCGCCATGGTGGGGCTGCGGCCGGTCATCGAGTTCATGACCTGGAACTTCGCTCTCCTCGCCATCGACCAGGTGGTGAATGCGGCGGCGAAGCTGCTCTACATGTCCGGCGGCCAGTTCAAGATCCCCATCGTGTTCCGCGGGCCGAACGGCGCGGCGCTCCAGCTGTCCGCGCAGCACTCGCAGGCGTGGGAGTCGTGGCTCGCGCACATCCCCGGCCTCAAGGTCATCGCGCCGGGCACTCCCTACGACGCCAAGGGATTACTCAAGAGCGCCATTCGCGATGACAACCCGGTCTGCTTCCTCGAAGGCGAGATGCTGTACAACACGAAAGGCGAGGTGCCCGACGAGGACTACACCATCCCCATCGGCAAGGCCGACCTCAAGCGCGAGGGCGATCACTGTTCGATCATCACGCACGGCAAGATGGTGCTCGTCGCCATGCAGGCAGCCGACCAGCTCGCGAAGGAAGGCATTCGGCTCGACGTGGTGGACCTCCGCACGATCCGGCCGATGGACATCGAGGCCATCGCGGCCTCGGTGAACAAGACGAACCGCGCCGTCGTGCTCGAGGAAGGCTGGGAGGTGTGCGGCGTGGGCGCGCAGGTGGTGGACTACATCCAGCGCGAGTGCTTCGACCACCTCGACGCGCCGGTGGTCCGCGTGCACCAGGCGGACGTGCCGATGCCGTACGCGAAAGGCCTCGAGAAGGCCGCCAAGCCCGACCTGCCCAAGACGATCGCCGCCGTTCGCAAAGTCATGTATCTCGACTGACCCGGGTCACCCATCATGGCAACCAAAGTCTTCATGGAAGCGCTTTCCCCCACGATGGAAGAGGGGAAGCTGGTCAAGTGGCTCAAGAACGAGGGCGACGCCGTCAAGACGGGCGATCCCATCGGCGAGGTCGAGACGGACAAGGCGATCATGGAGCTCGTCGCGCGCGGCGACGGCGTGCTCCGCAAGCGCCTGATCAACGAGGGTGACGCGGTGCCGGTCGGCACGCTCGTTGGAGTCATCGCCACGGCGGACGAGAACATCGATGCGCTACTCGGCCCGACGGGGGACGGCGCGGCCGTCGCTAGCGCGCCGCCCTCGACGGGGGACAGCCCGGCCGTCGCCAAGGCGCCGGCCTCGACGGGGGACAGCACGCCCATCCCGTCGGCACCCGTGAAGCAGGCGGCCCCCGCCGCCGCGCCAGCCGCACTCGAAGCGCCCGCGCAACCCAGCGGCCTCACGCGTTCATCACCGCTCGCGCGACGACTCGCCAGCGAGAAGGGCCTCGACCTCGCCTCAGTCCAGGGCTCCGGTCCCAACGGTCGCATCATCAAGCGCGACATCGAGGCCGCCGAAAGCCGTGCGCCGTCCAGCGCGGCTGCGCAGCAGCCGAGCGGGCCGTCCAGCAAGGCCGCGCAGCGGCCGAGCGACCCGTCCGCCGACTTCAACGACGTGCCGCTCACGCAGATTCGCAAGATCATCGCGAAGCGGCTCGGCGAGTCCATCGGTCCCATCCCCACCTTCTACCTCACCGCGGAGCTCGACCTCAGCCGCGTGATGGAGATGCGGAAGGCCATGGCCGACCTCGGCGCCGAGTTCAAGGTGTCGGTGAACGACGTGCTGCTGAAGGCGATCGCGGTCGCGCTGTCGCAGCACCCGGAGGTGAATGCGCACTGGCTCGGCGACAAGATCCGCTATCACAACCGCGTCCATCTCGGCATGGCGGTCGCCACCGACGACGGGCTCATCGTCCCCGTCATCTGGGACGCCGACACCAAGCGCATGAGCGAGATCTCGAAGGAAGCGAAGGAGCTCGCGAAGCGCGCCCGCGAGCGCAAGCTCAAGCCGGAGGAGTTCACCGGCTCGACGTTCTCGGTGAGCAACCTCGGCATGTTCGGCATCGACCAGTTCACGGCCATCATCAACCCGCCCGAGGCGGGGATCATCGCGATCGGGACGAGCGAGGACAAGCTCGTCGTCGTCGACGGCGAGGCGGTGGTGCGCCAGCGTGTGCGCCTCACCATGAGCTGCGACCATCGCATCATCGACGGCGCGGTCGGCGCGAAGTTCCTCCAGACGCTGCGCCGTCTCGTCGAGAATCCGCTGATGCTGGTCTACTAGTGCACCGAACCGTCGTCCCACCCGACGCGACGGAACTGCGACCGGCGACGGGCGCAGGCATCCCTCGCGACGGGCGGGACGACGAGACCCGCTGCCCGAACTGCGGCAGCGGACCCGTGGACGCGTACTGTGCGGCGTGCGGGGAACGCCAGCCGTCCCACGCCGACTATTCGGCGCGCGCCGTCGCGCTCGAGGTCACCAGCGAGTTCCTCAGCGTGGACGGCCGGCTATGGCGCAGCGTCGTCACGCTGCTCACGAAGCCCGGCCTGCTCACGCGCGAATACTTCTCCGGGCGACGCGGCCGCTACATGCGACCATTCTCGCTGTTCGTCCTGCTCAATGTCGCGTTCTTCTTCGTGCAGCCCTACACTGGACTCCTTCGCTATACCTACCAGTCCTACGTCGGTAGCGACGGCCTCCAGCGGATGGCCGAGGAGAAACGCAACGAGCTCGGCCTCGATCCTACGCGCTTCGCGGAGCGATTCGAGGATACGCTGCAGGAACAGAAGAAGAGCCTGCTGCTCGTGGCGATCCCTGTCTTCGCGCTCACGCTGATGCTGTTGTACATGGGAACCGGACGCGTGTACGTGGAGCACCTCGTCTTTTCCGTCCACGCCTACGCGTTCACCGTGTTCTTCCTCACGGCGATGGGCACGGTGTGGTTCGGCATCGCCTCGCTGCTGTACCGTGGCGTGCCCGTGCTGCGACCGGCCATCCAGGCGATGGGCAGCGAGCTCGGCGTGATCCTGATTCTCGGCGCTGGCATGCTGACGTATCTTTCGGTGGCGCTCCGCACGTTCTATGGCACGCGCGGGCTGTCGGCACTCGCGCGCGCCACGTTGCTGTTCGGCGTGCAGGGCGCCCTGATCGTGTTCTTCCGCAACCTGCTCTTTCACACGACGATCGCCGCGCTCTGAGCGGTCGCTCCGCTGGCCTCCTTTTTTCTTCGCACCCTCCCATGTCTTCTTTCGACGTGATCTTCATCGGTGGTGGTCCCGCCGGTTATGTCGGCGCGATCCGCTGCGCCCAGCTCGGCCTCTCCGTCGGCGTCATCGAACGCGAGGGACTGGGCGGCACCTGCGTGCTGTGGGGCTGTATCCCCGCCAAGGCCCTCCTCGAGTCGGCCTCCTACGCCGAGAAGATGAAGAAGGCGACGGAGTTCGGCGTGACGCCGGGCGACGTGAAACTCGACTTCGGCGTGGCCATGAAGCGCTCGCGCGCCGTGAGCACGCAGAACTCCAAGGGTGTGGAGTTCCTGTTCAAGAAGAACAAGATCACGTGGATCAAGGGAACGGCGAAACTGGTGTCCGCGACGAGCGTCGCGGTCACGTCAGTGGACGGAAAGGAGGAGAAGCACGACGCGAAGAAGGCTGTCGTGATCTGCACGGGTTCGCGCGTGAAGGGGCTGCCGCAGATCGGCCTCGAGCTCAACAAGAAGACGGTGATCTCGTCGGACGAGGCGCTCATCCTCGACCCGGCGCCGAAGAGCATCGTCATCGTCGGGGCCGGCGCCGTCGGGTGCGAGTTCGCCGACGTCTTCAGTGCATTCGGCTCGCAGGTGACGATCGTCGAGGTCCTGCCGAACATCCTTCCCGTGGAGGACGCCGACTGCTCGAAGGAAGTCGAGCGCGCCTTCAAGAAGCGCAAGATCGAGGTCCTCACGGGCGCGAAGATTTCCGGCGTGAAGGTCGCGAAGGATTCCGTGTCGATGAGCGTCGAGTCCGGTGGCGCGAAGAAGGACCTCAAGGCCGACGTCGTGCTCGTTGCGGCGGGCCGCGCTCCGAACATCGAGGACCTCGGGCTCAAGGAACGGGGCGTCCAGCTCACCGATCGCGGCTTCGTGAAGATCAACGAGCGGATGGAGACCAGCGTGAAGGGCATTTACGCCATCGGCGACGTGGCCGGCCCGCCGATGCTCGCGCACAAGGGCGAGCGGGAAGGCATCATCCTGGCGGAGGTGCTCGCGGGCGACCATGCGCAGGTGCTCGACTATACCAACATTCCCAGCGCGACCTATTGCCATCCCGAGGTGGCGTCCGTCGGCCTCACCGAGCAGCAGTGCAAGGACCAGAAGCTCGAGTACAAGGTCGGGAAGTTTCCCTTCTCGGCCAACGGTCGCGCACGGACGACCGGCGAGACCGAGGGCTTCGTGAAGATCATCCGCGGCGCGAAATACGGCGAGATCCTCGGTGCGCACATCGTCGGCGCGCACGCCACGGAGATGATCCATGAGCTCGTGCTCGCGCGCACGAGCGAGTACACGGTGGATGAGGTGGATCTCGCGGTGCACGCGCACCCGACGCTCTCCGAGGCCATCGCCGAGGCGGCGCTGGATTCGCTTGGCAAGATGATTCACGCGTAATCGTCGGACATGACGTCGCGCGCACTCCTCGTGGTGGAGCTGGGAACCCTGCCCTTTGCCAAGGCGCTCGAGCTGCAGCGTGCGACCGCGCGAGCGCGCATCAGTGGCGCAGTCGACCAGGATGTCCTCCTGCTCGTCGAGCACCCGCCCGTGATCACGCTCGGGCGTTCATCGAAGCCGCACCACCTGCTCGTCACGCCGGCGCTGCTGGCCAGCCGCGGCGTGGAGCTGTTCGAGATCGAACGCGGCGGTGACGTCACGTTTCACGGGGCCGGACAGCTCGTGGGCTATCCGATCATCGACCTGAAGCGCCACAAGCAGGACCTGCACTGGTACCTCCGTCAGGTGGAGGAGGCGCTGATCCGCGCGCTCGCACCGTTCGGCATACCAGCCGAGCGACGTGCGGGACTGACGGGTGTGTGGACGAACGGGCGCAAGCTCGCGTCGATTGGCGTGCATGCGCGCGACTGGGTGACCTGGCACGGCTTCGCGCTCAACGTCTCGACCGATCTCTCGTACTTCGACCTGATGGTGCCGTGCGGCATCGCCGATGTGCAGATGACATCCGTGGCGCGCGAACTCCCGGCAGATTCCGAGCTATTGCACAATCTCGGGTTCGAAGTGCGGGAGCGCGTCGCGCAGGCGTTCGGCGATGTTTTTCAGCTCAGCGCGCGACGTGCGGCCGCGGAGGACTTTCAGTACGACCTGACGGCTGCGACCTCACGCGGCGTACCCGAAACTCGGGGCCATTCCGGAATGGGCTGACGCATCTGGGGCGTCAGTGCCAACTGCCCGACGAGGAGCATTCAGTCGTCGAGCTTCAGCTGCGAGCCTGAGAAAGGATCAGCCCGATACACCCCGGTGTGCCAGGAAGCGAACGCAGACAGGACTCGGCAGCGCCAGGCGCTTATCTGTCGCGGCCAGCCGGCCGCTTGCTTCATCCCGCGCGAAGACAACCACGGAGTTCGAGCGCTGGTTGGCAACGAGCAGCCACCGGCCTGTTGGATCGAGGCTGAAGTTTCGCGGCCAGTCACCGCCCGTCGGCATGGCCTGCCCGAGCGCGAGCGTTCCGCTCCGCGCGATCGAGAAGACGGCGACGCTGTTGTGCCCGCGGTTGGAGACGTAGAGCGTGCGTCCATTCGGCGCGACGTGAACGTCCGCGGGAAAGTTCGCGCCTGAAGCGCCAGGCGGCAGCGTCGAGATGGTCTGCGCCACCGTGAGCGCGCCGGTCCGTGCGTCGCAGCAAAGCGCCGTCACCGTTGAGTTCAGCTCGCCGCTCACGAACACGAGCGGACGCGTCGGATGAAATGCGAGGTGCCGCGGGCCCGTCCCCGGCGCGAGGACGGCATCGCTCTCGGCCACGTGTGCGAGCGAGCCTGTCTTCGCATCGAAGCGGTAGACGAAGACGCGATCGGCGCCGAGGTCAGCGGCGAGCACGAAGCGGTTCGATGGATGCGGCACGATGCAGTGCGCATGCGGACCTGCCTGCCGGTCCTTGACCGGTCCCGTGCCGGCGTGCTGCACCACCTGCGTTGCCTTGCCGATGCCTCCGTGCGCGCCGATGGGCAGCACCGCGACCGTGCCGCTGACGTAGTTGGCCACGAGAACGAAGCGCCCCGCGCGATCCGTGCTGACATAGCATGGCGCAGCGCCTTCGGATTGCTGCTCAGCGAGTTGCTGCAGTCCTCCCGTCGCGCGATCGACCGCGAATGCTCGTACGCCGCCGGTGGCCCTGCCGGACATCTGCTCCACCTCGTTCACCGCATAGAGCGTCTTTCCCGAGGGGTGGATCGACAGAAAGGACGGGTTCGGACCCACATCCGCCGCGCCGTCCCGCGTGAGCTCGCCGGTTCGTGCATTCATGCGAACGACGTACACACCCTCGCGTCGTCCGTTGTCCGTGTAGGTGCCGACGAACAGGAGTGCGCCTGGCAGCGCGGGCGCTGCGAGGCCGCGCCAGGCGCTGATCGCTGCCAGCGCCGTGCTCCCCAGAAAGTCTCGCCGGTTGAGCGTAGGGTGCGTCGTCATTTCGGGTTGGTGGAAGGGCCTGCGATGCGCGCGGCGTGTCGACGCGAGTATACGTCGCGGCAGTGGCCGGTACAAAGCCATAACGCGCCAGGATGCGGCGATAAGCTTCGGCAACCGTTCGGGCCGCTGCATATATTCCCTCCATGGCCGACGGTCCCCGTCTCTACCGCCCGCGCGACCGCGACCTTCCGGCTCCGGACACGGGCAAGCTCACAGCCTCCCTGAACGCCGACCAGGCGCGCGCCGTCACGTTCGGTGACGCGCCGCTGCTCGTCATCGCGGGCGCAGGCACGGGGAAGACGCGCACGCTCATCCACCGTGTCGCCGCGCTCGTCGAGCGAGGCGTCGCGCCGGAGCGGATCCTCCTGCTGACCTTCACGCGCCGCGCCGCGGGTGAAATGCTGGGGCGCGCGGAGAAGCTCGTGGGGGCCGCGGGCGCGCGCGTGCACGGCGGGACGTTCCACTCCGTGGGCCACCGCCTGCTGCGCCAGTTCGGCCCGTCCGCCGGCCTGCCCGCGGACTTCACGATCATGGACCAGAGCGACGCCGAGGACCTCATGCAGCTCGCGCGCGGCGCGATGGGGTTCGCGAAGACGTCCAAGCGCTTCCCGAAGAAGGAGACGCTGCACTGGCTCTACTCGCGGCACGTCAACACGGAGCTGCCGCTCGACGAGCTGCTGCATCGCGATGTCCCGCACTTCCTCGAGTACCAGGAACAGATCACGGCGCTCTTCGCCGACTACACGCTCCGCAAGCAGGAGCGCAACCTCGTCGACTACGACGACCTGCTGCTGTTCTGGGCCATCATGCTCGAGGCCTCGCCCGAGCTCCAGTCGCGCATCGCCGGCATGTACGAGCACGTGCTCGTGGACGAGTACCAGGACACCAACCTGCTGCAGGCGCGCGTTCTTCGCGGCATGTGCACCGGCCACCGGCGCATCACGGTCGTCGGTGACGACGCGCAGAGCATCTACGCATTCCGCGGCGCGCACTTCCGCAACATCCTCGACTTCCCGCGGCAGTTTCCGGGCGCCACCATCGTGACGCTCGCCCAGAACTACCGCTCCACGCAGCCCATCCTCGACCTCTCCAACATCGTCATCTCGCGCGCGGAAGAGCGGTTCACGAAGGACCTCTTCACCGAGCGGACGGGCGGCGAAAAACCATGGCTCGTGACCGCGAAGGACGAGGCGCAGCAAACGCGCTTCGTGGTGGATCGCGTGCTCCAGCTGCACGAGTCGGGCGTGCCACTGCACGAGATGGCCGTGCTGGTGCGCGCGGGCTACATGTCGGCCGACCTCGAGATCGAGCTGGCGAACCGGAAGATCCCGTTCGAGAAGTGGGGCGGCCTCAAGTTCCTCGAGGCGGCGCACGTGAAGGACGTGCTGGCGTTCCTGCGGGTCTCGGAAAATCCGCGCGACGAAGTGAGCTGGTACCGCATCCTCATGCTCATGCCCGGCATCGGTGACACGACGGCGCGCGAGCTCATGAAGGCGATGGAGGAGCGCGCGTGGGATCCCGACGCCTTCACGCATCTCGTCGCACCGCCGCGCGCGCGCGAGGCGCATCGCTCCCTTGCCGTGTTACTGCGGCAACTGCGCGGCGCCACCAACCGCGATGGCGAGGCGGGCGGGGCGAAAGTGGCAAGCGACATCGCGGCGATTCGCGCGCTGTACGACGCGGTGCTGAAGGAAAAGTACGACCGCCCCGAGGCCCGCCTCGCCGACCTCGACCAGCTCCGCACCATCTCCGCCGGATATCCATCGCGCACGAATTTTCTTTCGGCACTCGCGCTCGACCCACCGTCCAACACGCAGGATCTCGCCGGCGGATCGGAGTCGGAGTCCGACGCGCTCGTGCTCAGCACCGTCCACAGCGCCAAGGGCAAGGAATGGAAGGCGGTGTTCGTGATCTGGGCGGTGGACGGCTGGTTCCCGTCGTCGAAGGCGGTGGAAGACCCCGACGAGCTCGAGGAGGAACGACGGCTCATGTACGTCGCCCTCACCCGCGCCAAGGACGAGCTGGCCGTGATCTACCCGATGCAGGTGTATGGCTCGCGACGGGGCGCCGAGTATTCCTTCGACCAGCTGTCGCGCTTCCTGGATCGCGGGGTGCGCGCCACCATGCAACGCGTCGTGGTGGAAGAGCCGGGTGACGAGCCGGCCGCGCCGCCCGTGGCGTCGCCGGAGATCGACCTGCGGGCGCTCATGCGCGGACGCTTCGGGGCGAAGTAGGTCGTCGCCCGGGCGCAGCACCGCGTCTCAGCGCGACGCGGCCAGCCTGTTCAGCGCATCGAACGGTTTGTCGCGATCCGACTTCGCCGCCGCGATGATCCCCAGCACCGCACGCCGAAGGTCGCCGCCGTTGTGCGCCAGCACGGCGTCGAACGCGTCGAGGTCGGTGAGGTAGACGCGACGCGACATCAGGATCGCGTTGTCCAGCCGCACGCGCTCGATGGAGCGCAGGCTGATGGTGCGCAACTGCGGCCCGACGTCGTGCAGGAGGTGCAGCCGCGCCTCGCCATACAGCGAGTCGCGCACCGCGATACGCTCGGCGATCCGCTCCGGTTCGTCGCCCGGGTGTGCCTTGAACGCCGAGTCGACGCGCGCGTAGAGGTCGGCCCAGAACCGGCCCATCACCTTCTCGTCCTGCCAGCGCGCCAGCACCTCGTCCGCCGACGCCGCCTCGCCGCGTGCGCGATAAAACCTTTCGGCCCCACGCGCGCCGACGAAGTTGGCGAAGCTCTCGTTGAACACCGCCCCGCCCGACGCGTAGAAGGTGTTGTGCGTGAGCTCGTGGATCACGGTGTTCGCGAGGGTCAGCGAGTCGGCCCTGAGCGTCGGTGGCAGGAGCGGATCGTTGAACCAGCCGAGCGTGCTGAATGCGGAGGCGGCACCGAGTCGCGCGTCGAAGCCGCGGGCGGAGAGCAAGCGTTCCTGACGGTGTGCCTCCGCGAAGTCGAAGTAGCCCTTGTAGGGCACGCGTCCCACCACCGGAAACCACCAGGTGTGGGCTTCGAGCCGGTCCCGGTAGGCGCCGGAGAGGACGAGCACGAGGGTGTCGCGGTCCATGGGGCTGAAGGTCGTGAAGCTCTGCCCCGTGGCGAGCCCGAGGGAGTCGTGGGCGAACTGCCGCGCGGCCAGGACCAGGGCGAGCTTGCTGCGAAGCCCGGGCGGCGTGGCGGAGTCGGTGACGAGTGCCGTAATGGACTGCCGGCGCGCGAGGATCCTGGCCTCCTCCCAGCCGGCGCGCAGCAGGTAGCGCCCTGTCGGAAACAGAATGAGGCAGGCGACAAGCACCAGTGCGAGCGCGGCCAGCACGCGCAGGGCTGGCCAGATCCATCTAAGTCGTTTATTGGCAGTCACTTCCACACTCAGAACACCATGCCCGGGCCTTTGACGCCGGGGGTCGCGGTCGCTATCCTTTCTAAGATGTCCTTCGTTCATCTCCACTGCCACTCGGAGTACTCACTCCTCGATGGCGCGAATCGCATCGATGATCTGATTGCCCGGGCGCTCGAGTTCGAGCAGCCGGCGCTGGCGATCACCGATCACGGCAACCTCCACGCGGCGTGGGAGTTCCAGGAGAAGGCGAAGAAGGCGAACCTCAAGCCGATCATCGGCATGGAGGCGTACGTCGCCCCCGGCGACAGGCGGACCCGCGGCCGGCCCGCGCCCGGCGTGAAGCCGTACTACCACCTGGTCCTCCTGGCCCGCGACCTTCAGGGCTACAAGAACCTGGTGAAGCTGTCGTCGCTCGCGTACACCGAGGGCTTCTACTCGAAGCCGCGCGTCGACCGGGAGTTGCTCGCGAAATACAGCGAGGGGCTCATCGTGAGCTCCGCCTGTTTGGCTGGGGAGATCGCCTCCAACTTCGAGAAGGGCGACGAGGTCGGCGCACGGGAGGCCGCCCAGTGGTACGCAGACGTGTTCAGGGACCGCTACTACCTGGAAGTCCAGGCCCACGATTCCGAGGGACAGGCGAAACTCAACCAGCAGGTCTTCGCGCTGGGAGCGGAGCTGAGCATTCCGGTCATCGCTACGAACGACACGCATTTCCTCAGGGCCGACGACCACGACGCGCACGACGTCCTGCTCTGCATCGGGCTCGGGAAGGACTACAGCGACCAGAACCGGATGCACTATGACCGGGGGCTCTATTTCAAGAACGCCCCCGAGATGGCGGCGCGGTTCCCGGAGCGCACGGACGTCCTCGAGAACACGCTGAAGATCGCCGACGAGGCGGGCTTCGCCTTCGAGAAGAAGTACTACGTGCCGTCGTTCCCCCTGCCCGCGGGCGTGGAAACGGAGAACGAGTTCCTCGTCCGCCTGGCCACCGAAGGCGCGAAGGTGCGCTACGGGTCCGAGTTGCCGACTGAAGTGCAGGAGCGGCTCGACTACGAGCTCGGCGTCATCACGAAGACCGGCTACGCCGGCTACTTCCTCATCGTGTACGACTTCATCAAGGCGGCGCGCGATCTCGACATCCCGGTGGGTCCGGGCCGAGGGTCCGCGGCGGGCTCCATCGTGGCGTATGCGCTGAAGATCACGGACGTCTGCCCGCTCAAGTACGACCTCCTGTTCGAGCGCTTCCTGAATCCCGAGCGCGTGTCGATGCCGGACATCGACGTGGACTTCTGCTTCGAGCGCCGCGGCGAGGTGATCGAGTACGTGCGGCAGAAGTACGGCAAGGAGAGCGTCGGACAGATCGTGACGTTCGGGACGATGAAGTCGCGCGCAGCCATCAAGGACGTGGGCCGCACGCTGGGCTTCACACCGGCGGAGACGGATGCGCTCGCGAAGCTCATCCCCAACGGGCCGGCGTTCTCGCTGATGGTGAAGGACGCCATCCGGGAGGTGCCGGAGATCAAGAAGCTCTACGCGGCGGACGGGCGGTACAAGACGCTGCTCGACTACGCGATCTCGCTCGAAGGACTGTCGCGGCACACGGGCGTGCACGCGGCCGGCGTCGTCATCGCGCCGGGCCCGCTGGACGACTACGTGCCCATCCTCACCGTGAACAGCAAGGGCGCCGGCGCGGGCGCCGACGAGACGGTGATCGTCACGCAGTACGACATGAACTGTCTCGAGCACGCCGGCATGCTCAAGATGGACTTCCTGGGCCTCACCACGCTCACGGTCATCCGCGACGCACTGGACAACATCCAGCATCGCACGGGAACGCGGCCGGACCTCGACAGCGTGGACATGGAGGATCCGGAGGTCTACCGGATGCTGCGCGCCGGCCGGACGACGGGCGTGTTCCAGTTCGAGTCCGCGCTCGCGACGGACATGCTGCGCTCGATGCGCTGCGACCGGTTCGACGATCTCGTGGCCAGCAACGCGCTGATGCGGCCTGGTCCGCTCGACGCCGGCATGCACAAGGTCTACCAGCGACGGAAGCGCGGCGAGGAGCCGGTGACGTACGCGCTCCCCGAGCTGGAGCCCATCCTCGAACCGACGTACGGCGTCATCACCTATCAGGAGCAGGTGATGCGCCTCGCGCAGGTGCTCGCGGGCATCTCGCTCGCGGAAGCCGACGTGCTGCGAAAGGCCGTGGGCAAGAAGGACGCGGGGCTGATCAAGAAGGAGCTCGGCAAGTTCGTCGAGAAGTCGATCGCACGCGGGTACGACCGCAAGATCATCGAGGACCTGTCAGGGCAGATCGAGACGTTCGGCCGCTACGGTTTCAACAAGTCTCACTCCGTTGCCTACTCGGTCATTTCGTTCCACACGGCGTGGCTCAAGGCGCACTTCCCCGCCGACTTCATGGCGGCGATCCTGTCGTCGTCCATCGGCGATACCGATTCCGTCGTCAAGTTCATCAACGAGGCGCGCGAGCTCGGCATCGAGGTGCTGCCGCCGGACGTCAACGAGTCGAACTATAAATTCACCGTTCTGGATGAATCGAGGATTCGCTTCGGCCTCGGTGCCGTGCGGAACGTGGGCAAGGGCGCCATCGACTCGATCCTCGGCGCGAAGCGCCAGAAGCCATTCGAGTCCTTCTTCGACTTCACGGACCGGGTGGACCTGCGTGCCTGCAACAAGCGCGTGTTCGAGGCGCTGATCGCGGCGGGCGCGCTGGACAACCTCGGCGGGCATCGCGCGCAGTTCTGGTCGGCGCTCGATGCCGCGATGCAGGAGTCGTCGCTGAAGCAGCAGGAGCGCGAGATGGGCCAGGTCTCCATGTTCGGCGGACCGTCGGACGACGCGTCGGCCTCGCATGCGCTGCCGACGCTGCCGAACGTGGCGCCGATGGCGGAGTCGGAACGCCTCACGCGCGAGAAGGAGATCCTCGGCTTCTACATCAGCGGGCACCCGCTGGAGCCGTATCGCGTGGAGTGCGAGCTGTTCGCGAGCCACACCGTGAGCCAGCTCGGCAAGTGGACGCCGGAGCCGATGGCGCTCGGCGTGGTGGTGACGGCAATCAAGCGGCAGACCAGCAAGCGCAGCGGCGCGGAGTTCGCCCGGTTGACAGTCGAGGATTTTTCGGGATCTTCCGAGGTCCTGGTGTTTCCGGAGAGCTGGGGCCTGCTGGCAGACCGGGTGCGCGCCGACGTGCCCGTCCTGATGAAGGGGGGCTATTCCAAGCGGGACCAGGATGCGGACAGCCCGACGTACATCGTGGAGTCGGTCACCCCGTTCGCGGAGCTGCGGCTCAACGGGCAGGTGTCCATCTCCATCGAGTTGAAGCTCGGCGAGGCCCTTTCACCGGATGCGATCACGGACGTACGCGCAGTCATCGACGCCCACGCGACGTCGCATTCGGGCGCGCCGCCGCTCGAGGTGCGGTGGAGTGACGGCAATGGAACACGAGCGCACCTGAAGTCGCGCTCACTCAGGCTCGCGGCCACCCAGGCCGCACTGACCGACCTGCGGGCGCTACTCGGGAACGAGCGCGTCCGCCTCGTGCGCGGGAGCTGAATCGGATGGCGACTGCCACCATGGAGTTCGAGAAGCCCATCGCGGAACTCGAGCGACAGATCGAGGAGCTGAAGAAGTTGGCCGACGAGCGGTCGCTCAACGTGGCCGACGAGATCGCGCCACTCGAGAAGAAGCTCG
>JBBRZK010000076.1:0-22382 GCA_038236775.1 Gemmatimonadales bacterium | reverse complement strand
GGCGCGCTGGGGCGAAGCCGATACGCGCGCGCTGCTCGCCGCGAACAACGGCGAGGCGCCGCTGGTGGCGCGCCCGTATCACGTGGTGCGCGAGCAACTCGAGGCAATGCTCGAGGCCGCGGGCGTGGAGACTGCCGATGCGCCGCTCGTGTCCGACAGCGTCGTGCTCGCCCGCGGCGTGACGTCGCTCACCGAGCTGGGCGCGTTTCGCCAGGGGTTGTTCCACCTGCAGGACCCGGCCTCCACGCTCGTGACGCGCTATGCCTCTGTCGCCGCGGGCAGCACCGTGGCGGACCTGTGCGCAGCGCCGGGCGGCAAGGCGCTCGAGCTCGCGCGCGTGGCCGGCACCGTATTCGCCGGCGACCTCTCGCGCGGGCGGATGCAGCGCGTGCGCGAGAACGTGCTGCGGCTCGATGCGCCCAACGTGATTCCGTTCGTCGGTGACGCGACCGCGTCGCCGCTGCGCGACATGGATGCGGTGCTCGTGGATGTGCCGTGCACGGGCACCGGCACCTTCCGACGTCATCCCGACGCGCGCTGGCGGCTCAAGGCGAGCGACCTCGCCGTGCTGCCCGCCATCCAGCGCGCGATCCTGCGTGCCGCGGCCACCGCCGTGCGACCCGGCGGCCTGCTCATCTACAGCACGTGCTCGCTCGAGCTCGAGGAGAACGACGAACAGGTGGACCGCTTCCTCGCTGATCATCCCGACTGGACACTCGAAGGGCCGCCCGAGGGCGTGGTGCCCGCGTCCGTGCTCGATGCGGGCAGGCTGCGCGTGCTGCCCCAGCACCACGGCACCGACGGCGCATTCGCCGCACGGTTCCGCCGCCCTCACGCGGGAGTGGCGGCATGACGTGGCGCAGCGGAGTCCGGACATCGCTGCTCTACCTCGTCAGCATCGCCGCCGGTTTCGCGCTGGCGTACCTCATCGTCGCGTTCGTCGTCTTCCCCGCCGGCGTGATCCCGAAGGACGTGAAGGTGCCGAACGTCACCGGCCTCACGTACGACGAGGCGGCGCAGCGCCTCGCGCAGGCGGGCTTCAAGGCCGAGCAGGGCGAGCAGCGATTCAACAACTCCGCGCCCAAGCTCACGGTGCTCGAACAGTCGCCGCCGCCGGGTGCGCGCGAGGGCATCGGCAATCCCGTGACGCTCGTCGTGAGCGGCGGACAGCGAGTCGTCGCGGTACCCACGGTCACGGGCATGTCGAAGATCGAGGCGCAGGCAGTGCTGGAGAAGGAAGGCTTCGACGTGGGCGATGCCGTCGAGCAGCCGAGCAACGCGCCGCGCGGCACCGTCATCGCCACGCGGCCGGCCGCCGGCGCGCAGCTGAGCGTGCCGAGCACGGTGTCCATCGTGCTGAGCGGCGGCGCAGCGGCCATCCAGATGCCGTCCCTCGTGGGGCGCGACATGGAGGGCGCACGGCAGACGCTCGTGCAGCTCGGCGTGCGCGACGTGAAGATCGTGTGGGATCCCATGGCCATCGGCACGCGCGGCACGGTGGTGGGCCAGAACCCGGCGGCGAGCGCGACGCTGCTGCCGAGCAGCCTGGTGCAGTTGCGCGTGGCGGGGGACGGCGGGGGCGCGCCGTGAGCGCACGCGTCCGCATCGCGCCGTCCATCCTGAGCGCGGACTTCGCGCGACTGGGCGACGACATCCGCATGCTCGAGGCGGGCGGCGCGGACTGGATCCACGTGGATGTCATGGACGGCCGCTTCGTGCCCAACCTCTCGTTCGGCGCGAAGGTGATCGAGACGGCGCGCCGCTGCACCACGCTGCCGCTCGATGTGCATCTCATGGTGGTGGAACCGGAGCGCTACTTCGACGACTTCGCGTCAGCGGGCGCCACCGGCATGACCATCCATGCCGAAGTCGCGCCCCATCTTGACCGGCAGCTGGCGCGCATCCGCGAGCTCGGCTGCCTCGCAGGCGTGGCGCTGAACCCGTCCACGCCGCTCGATGTGGTGGCCGACGTGCTCGACAAGCTCGACCTGCTGCTCGTGATGTCGGTGAACCCGGGCTTCGGCGGACAGCAGTTCTTGCCGCGGGCCGTGAACCGCATCGCGCGCGCGCGCCGGATGCTCGACGCGGAGGGCTGTTCGGCATCGCTCGAGGTGGACGGCGGCATCAATCGCCGGACGATCGTGGAGTGCTGGCGCGCCGGCGCCGACGCGTTCGTCGCCGGCAACGCGGTGTTCGCGGCGCCCGACCCGGCGGCGGAGATCGGCGCGCTGCGAGCGCAGTGCACGCAGACGGCGTGAGGCCGACCCGATGACGGCGCGACAGCAGTGGTCCGTGGTGCTCGTGGTGGTGCTGCTCCTGGGCGGCGCGCTCGCAGCCGCCATGCACTTTCTTGGCGACGAGCTCTTTCCCGTCAGCGTGGGCATGCAGGCGCCGCCTATCGAGGGCACCACAATTGTGGGCACTCCGCGCGTGAAGACCCTTGCCGACTACAAGGGACAGGTCGTCCTCCTGAACGTGTGGGCCACCTGGTGCGGACCGTGCCGCGAGGAGATGCCGAGCCTGGAGCGGCTGCATCGCGAGTTTGCACCGCTCGGCCTCAAGATCGTCGCGGTGAGCATCGACGATCCGGGTACCGACTCCACGATCGTTGCCTTCGCGAAGGAACTCGGGCTCACGTTCGAGATCCTGCACGATCCGGAGAAGGTGACCGCACAGCACTACCAGGTCACGGGCTATCCGGAGTCGTTCGTCATCGGCCGCGAGGGCACCATCCGGCGGAAGGTGTTCGCGGCCACGGACTGGAGTTCGGACGTGAACCGCGCACTGATCCGCGAGCTGCTCGGGCCGCGGCCCGGCGCGACGGCGTCGCGCTGACCGCGACGAATTCATGAGCGCCCCGTCGCCGAGCCCGCGGAAGCGGCCGACCCGGGCCAGCGCCCTCCGCGACGCGTTCACCACGCGGCTCGGCCTCAAGGCCACGGCGCTCCTCATCTCGGTGCTGCTCTGGGTGATCGTGAGCGCCCGGCAGCCGGTGCAGGGCTATGTGCGGGTTGCCGTGGATCCGGTGCTCGACAGCACGCTCGTGCTGCTCGATCCGCACGCGTCGCTGGTCGCGCTCGTGGCGGGCCGCGCGGTGGACATCGCAAAGCTCCACGCCTATCCGCCCGCGGTGCATCGCACGATCGACGGCGATGCGCCGGATACCCTCGTGCTCGACGTCACGCTGGGTGACGTGCGGCTGCCGCCCGAGCTCACGAGCGCGGTGCAGATCCTCGACCTGCAACCACGCAGTGTCACGCTCCGTTTCGGCACGCGCGCCAGCCGGCGCGTGCCGGTGGCGAGCGGTGGGCGCATCGTGATTGGCGGCGACACGACGGTGCGCGTGGCGGAGCACGTCGAGTTCGAGCCGGCGATGGTGCGCATCACCGGGCCGCGGCGCGCGGTGCGGCGCATCGCATCCGTTCGCCCCCTGCGCCTCACGGTCGCGCCGGGCGACACCCTCCGTCACGTCGCCGACCTCGACACCGCGGGACTCGGCGTGCGGGTGCTGCCGCCACAGGTGAAGGTCCACGTGCGCGCGGAGCGTCCCTGATGCGCATCCTTGGCATCGAGACGTCGTGTGACGAGACCTCCGCGTCCGTGCTGCGCGGCACCGGCGACGACGTCGTGCTGGAGTCGCTCGTCATCCTGTCGCAGGACGTGCACCGGATCTTCGGGGGCGTGGTGCCGGAGATCGCCTCGCGGCAGCACCTCACGGCGATCGTGCCCGTGGTGCAACGCGCGCTCGACGATGCCGTCGGCACGCTCGCCGACCTCGATGCCGTGGCGGTCACGCATGCGCCAGGACTGGTGGGTGCATTGCTCGTGGGAGTGAGCTTCGCGAAGGCGCTCGCGTTCGGGCGCGGCATTCCGTGCGTGGGCGTGCACCACATGGAAGGTCATCTCTTCGCCACGGCGCTCGAGCACGCGGAGGCCGTGCCGCCCTTCACTGCGTTGCTCGTCTCCGGCGGCCACACGCTGCTTCTGGACGTCGAGGCATGGGGCCGCTACCGGCTGCTCGGCCGCACGCGCGACGACGCGGCGGGCGAGGCGTTCGACAAGGTGGCGAAGCTGCTCGGGCTGCCGTATCCTGGCGGGCCGCATGTGGAACGGCTCGCGACCACCGGCGATCCGCAGCGCTTCCGTTTTGCGCGGCCGATGCTCCGGCGCAATCAGCAGCCCGGCGACCACGATTACTACGACATGTCGTTCAGCGGGATCAAGACCGCGGTGCTCCAGGCGGTGCGCGCCGGCACGCCCGACGACCATCCGCACATCGCACGCGGGTTTCACGACGCGCTCGTGGAGACGCTCGTGGAGAAGACGGCGCGGGCCGTCGAGCAGTACGGTCGCGAGCGCGTGGTGCTCGGTGGCGGCGTGGCGGGGAACCGCACGCTCGCCGCGGCGATGCAGGCGCGATTTGGCCGCCGTGGCGTAACGGTCTTCGCGCCGAGCGCCCGTTTGGCAACCGATAACGCGGCGATGATCGCGCGCGCGGGACTGTTCCACCTCGAGCGAGGCGAGCGCGCGCCACTCGACCTCAATGCCTTTGCGTCCCTCCCCATTCCCGGCTTCGTGAGCATGTGATGCTGCTACCCCACCCCATCCTCCATCATCCGTTCGCGTACAGCTGGGGCCCGGTGAGCTTTACCGGGTTCGGGCTCGCGGTGCTTCTCGCCTTCATCGTGGGCCAGGCGGTGGCGCAGTACGAACTCGCGCGCCGCGGCTTCGACCCCGAGCCCGTGAGCGACATGGTGTTCGCGGCGGTGATCGGCGGGCTGCTCGGCGCCAAGCTGTATTACGTCGTCGTGCTGGGGCACTGGGACGCGATGTTCGAGCGCGGCGGCTTCGTGTATTGGGGCGGACTCGTCGGCGGGACGCTCGCTGTGATGGCGGTGGTGGTGAAGAAGCGCTACGGCCTGTGGCGCATGTTCGACGTGGGAGGCATGGCCTGCGCGGCCGCCTACTCCGTGGGTCGCACCGGCTGCTGGGCCGTGGGCGACGACTATGGCCGCCCGTGGCAGGGCTTTCTCGCCGTCATCTTTCCCGAGGGTGCACCACCCTCGACGGCCGGCGTGATGGCGCACGACTTCGGCATTCCCATTCCCGCGGGCGCGGGGCCGAACACCATGCTCTCCGTCTATCCCACGCAGTTGTACGAGGTGGTGCTGGGCTTCGTGATGTTCATCGTGTTGTGGCGCATGCGCGACCACAAGCACGCCGAAGGGTGGCTGTTCGGCGTGTACATGGTGCTGGCGGGACTGGAGCGGTTCGCCATCGAGTTCTTCCGCGCAAAGGACGACCGGTTGCTGCTGGGACTCACGTATGCGCAGGGGATCGCGCTGGTGGTCGCCGTCGCGGGGGTCGTCGTGATGATGCTCCGGTCGCGCATCACTCCGACCCAGCGCGGCATCTACGAGACGCCGGTGCTCCCGGCAACCTGACAACCACAAGGGGTCGTGCGGCGTACGACGGTCGAGCTCCTCAGCATCCTCGACTGTCGGTTCGTTGCAACACGCCGCCGATTGAACGGATCGGTCGGATGACAGCGTTCGATTCCTTTTGGGGGACGCCGCCAATGAGAGGTGCACCGCCAATCCTGTCATCCTGAGCGCAGCGAAGGATCTGCTTTATCCTGTCATCCTGAGCGCAGCGAAGGATCTGCTTTATCCTGTCCCCTGTCGCGAGCGAATCTCCGTGGGTGCGCGCCGACAAGGCAGAGTCGCGAACCCATCAGGATATCGTTACGGCACACGCTCGCTCCGTCGCATCCGTTCGATCGAGCGCCAGTGTGCGCAACGTAGAAGCAGAGGATTCAGAGGAGTCATACGCGGGTACGACTCCTATTCATTCACTGTGATGGAGCTGGCATCACATCAGCGGCTCGCATGGCGAAGGACGCGAGTCAGGCGACCGCCCCCTCCACCACGCGTCCGTCGAACAGCGCCACCTCGCGATCCGCGTGCTGCGCGTAGCGCGAGTCGTGCGTCACCATGCACACCGTGCTGCCGTTCTGGTGCAGTTCGCGTAGCAGTTCCATCACCGCCTCGCCGTTCTTCGAGTCGAGGTTGCCCGTCGGCTCATCGGCGAGCAGGATCGCCGGGTCGCCGGCGACGGCACGCGCCACCGCCACGCGTTGCTGCTGTCCACCACTCAGCTGCGCCGGAAAGTGCTTCGCGCGATGCGACATCCCCACGCGGTCCAGCGCAGCCGCCACGCGGTCGCGCCGCTCGCTGGCCGACGTATCGCGGTAGGTGAGCGGCAACTCCACGTTGTCGAACACGTTCAGGTCGCCGATGAGGTTGAACGCCTGGAAGATGAACCCGATCTGGCGGTTGCGCACGCGCGCGCGCGCGGCGGGCGCGAGCTTCGCCACGCTCTCCCCGGCGAGCGTGTACTCACCGTCGCTCGGCGAGTCGAGCAGGCCGAGGATGGAGAGCAGCGTCGTCTTGCCGCAGCCGGAGGGTCCACTGATGGCGACGTACTCGCCCTTGCGGATCTCGAAGTGCACGTCGGCGAGCGCGTGCGTCTCGACGTCGTCCGTGTAGAACACCTTCCTGATGCCGGTGAGGCTGATCAGTGCCTTGCCCGCGCCGGTTCCGTTCCCGTTGCCGTTCGACGACGTCATCACGACTCCTGTTGGTTCGCCGTTACTTGATGCGCACTCGCGACACGTTCGCGTACGGCGACATGTCCGAGACGATGATCTTGTCCCCAGCCGCGAGCCCCCGCGTGACCTCGATGACGTTCACCGAGCTGCGGCCGAGGTCCACGGGTACGCGCACCGCCGACCGTCCGTCGGGCGCGACCTTGAACAACGAGGTACTGCCCGAACCAGCGCTCATCGCCGGCCGTCCGCTGTAGAGCACGTTCGTGAGTTTCTCGATCACGATGGTGCCATCCACACTCAGGTCGGGCACGGCGCCCGGCGGGAGCGCGCCGTCGAGCGCGACGTCCACCGTCACGCTGCCGCCCTGCGCCGACGGATCCTTGCGCGTCACGTGACCCGCGACGAGCCCGTTGCGCGTATCGATGCTCGCCTTCTGGCCGATCGACACGTCCTTCGCCTGGCTTTCCGGGACGCGGAGCACGGCCTTCAGCTGTCCGGGCTGCACCACCTTCGCGAGCGTGGTGCCTTCGGGCACCCACTGTCCGAGCTGGAGGGTGAGGTCCTGGAGCACGCCCGCTTCCGGTGCACGCACCTGGAGGGAGCGCAGCCGGTCCTGCTGGTTGGCCGCGATGGCCTGGAGCTGCTCGACCTGACGCGCCTGCGTCGCGATCTGCGCGTCGATCGCCTGCTCCATGAGGTTGAGGCGGTCCTGCTCCACGCGCAGCCGCGTGATGAACTCCTCGCCCTGCGCGCGCTTGCTGCTCGCCTCGAACGACGAGATGAGCTTGAGCCGCGCCAGCGAATCGGCGGCGCGCGCTTCCTGCGACGCGCTGATGAACTGCGTGCGCGTGGACGCCACCACGCCCTGCTGCGTCAGTACCTGGCTGCGGAGGTTCGTCCGCAGGTTCAGCAGTTCGATCTGCGCCTGCCGGACCTGCTGTTCCGCCTGCATCGTCTGGATCTGGAGGTCAGGATTGCTGAGCTCCAGGAGCAGCTCGCCGCTCGAGACGTTCTTCCCCGACTCCGACGCGAGCCGCTCGACGCGCGCGCTGGCTTGCGCGGTGATCCAGCGAATGTGCTCCGGCACCAGCGTCCCCGGTCCGCGCACCTCCCGCACGACGTCGCCGCGGCGCACGCTGTCGATGAGCACCGCCGAACGCTCGACCGTCTGCGACGCGGGCTCCAGCGTCAGCGTCCAGGCCGTCACGGCCACGAGCGCCACGACACCAGCCCCGATCGCAAGGTTGCGGCGGGTCCTGGTGCGTGGGGTGCGGGCGATGTCCATCAGTCGTACCGCAGCGCGTTCATGGGATCGACGAGTGCGGCACGCCGCGCGGGAATGAAGCCGGCCGCCAGGGCGACACACGCGATCAGCACGATCGACATGGCCATCGCCCCCGGATCGTGCCCCTCGAGCTGGTAGAGCATCGAGCGCGCGGCGCGGCCCAGCCCCAGCGCGGCCGCGATGCCGATGGCGCCGCCGATGGCGAGCATGATGCCCACCTGGCGCATGATGAGACGACGCACGCGCGCCCCGTCCGCACCCAGTGCCATGCGCACGCCGATCTCGCGCGTGCGCTGCGCGACGGAGTACGAGAGCACGCCGTAGAGGCCCACGCCGGCGAGCAGCGTCGCCAGGATGGCGAACGCACTCGAGAGGATGGAGATCATGCGGTCCAGGAAGACATTCTCCTTCACCTGCTGCGCCATCGTCTTGAGATCCTCGACGGGCAGGCTGGGGTCGATGCGCTTCATGGTCGCGCGCAGCGTGCCCAGCACCTGCTCGGGAGGCAGCGACGACTGCACGTAGTAGTAGAGGCTTCCCGCGCTGGGGTCCTGCCGCCACGGCCGGTAGAAGACCGCGGGCACCGAGTCCTTCACGTCGCTGTACTTCACGTCGTGCACGAGCCCCACGATCTGGATGTTCAGCGAGTCGTTGTCGTCGTCGCCGATGAACTTGCCCACGACGTCGGTCCCCATCTTGAACTTCTTCGCGAACGCGTCGTTGACGATGGCCACGCGCTGTGCGCCGAACTGGTCGGCCGTGGTGAACTCGCGGCCCGCCACGAGGTGCACACCGAAGGTCTTGAAGTAGTCGGCGCCGATCTCGTTGAAGCGCGCCCCGCAGTCCACGTCCGGGCCGCACTGGAAGCCCTGCACGTGGACGCCACTGCCCCAGTTGTCGCCGCTCAGCAGCGGTACCATCCCGGCCGTGACGGCGGTGATGCCGGGCAACGCGGCGAGCTCCTGCTCCACGCGGTTGAACAGCACCCCGCTGCGCACGCTGTCGTAGCCGGTGCGCTGCGGGACGATCTGGAACGTCGCGATGTTGTCGATCCGGATCCCGAGGTCCACTCGGCTCACGTTCATCAGGCTCTTGAGGAAGAGCGCCGACATGATGAGCAAACCCATCGAGAGCGCGATCTGCGTCGTCACCAGCCCCGCGCGGAACCGCGCAGCGGCACGGCCGCCCGCGATCTGCCCCGCGCCGGCGCGAATCGTCGTGATGAGGTCGGCGCGCGTGCTGTGCAGCGCCGGAAAGAGCCCGAACACGACGCCCGTCACGATGCTCAGGCCAGCCGAGAAGAGGATCACCGGGCCGCTCACGGAGAAGTGCATCGAGTCGGCAGCCTGCGGCGGCAGGAGGGCGCTGATGACCTGCAGCGTCCACTGCGCCACGAGCAGCGAGGCCACGCCGCCCGCCAGCGCGAGCAGCACGCTCTCCGTGAGGAGCTGCGCGACGAGGTTGCGGCGCGTCGCCCCCAAGGCGAGACGCACGCCCATCTCCGTGGCTCGGCCCGCGCCGCGCGCCAGCAGCAGGTTCGCGATGTTCGCGCACGCGATGAGCAGCACGACGCCGGTCACCGAGAAGAGCAGCATGATCGGCGTCTTCGCTTCACGGTGGATGGAACTCTGGCCGCGCGCCCCGGAGGCCAGCAGCACCTGCTTCCGCTTGAAGCTCTCCATCGTCTTGTCGCTCATCCCCTTCTGGAGCGGCGCTTCGACGTCGGCGATGATGGGGTGATACACGGCGTTGATCGCCGAGGCCGCGGCTTCGCGCGAGACCCCCGGCTTGAGGCGCGCGAACAGGTAGACCCAGTAGTTGCGGCGGTCCTCCCACTTGGTGAAGAAACGCTGCACCTCGCCGCGCATGGTGAGGGGGACGTACACCAACGGCCGCGTGCCGGCCGTGGTGCCCTCGAACCCCTCGGGCGCCACGCCGACGATCGCGTAGGCCTTGCCGTTCACGGTGACCGACTGTCCGACGATGCCGGGATCCCGTCCGAAATGATTCTCCCAGAACGCATAGCTGATGACCGCGACGAAGTTCGCGCCGATCACCTTGTCGTCGTCGGGGGTGAGCAGCCGGCCCTTGGCCGCGTTGATGCCGAGCACGGGGAAGTACGAGCCGCTCACCATGGCGCCTTCGCCCGTGAGGGGCTCGTTGCGCACGCTCAGCGACATGCCGGCGATGCGGTGGGCCGCGATGCCGGTGAACGACGTCTGGCCCTTCTCGAGGTCGCGGAACATCGCGTAGCTGAAGACTTCCGTACAGCTGCCCGACTGGTTGCACGAGTTGGAGCCGGGCATCGGGCCCGGCGCCGAGAGGTTCACGAGCTCGCCCGGCGCGCGCGCCTCGACCGGACGCAGCAGCAGCTGGTCGAAGAGCGAGAAGATGGCGGCGTTCGCGCCGATGCCGAGTGCGAGGGACAAGACGGCGATCGCCGTGACGAACGGCGTCTTGAGCAGCATGCGGACGGCAAGCGTGACGTTGCGCATCGGGAAGTCCGGGCACGGGCAATGGAGGCCGTCTGGTCGATGTCCCGTTGGACAGCGCCCACATGGCGAAGGTTGGCCAGTGCTTGCGTTTACGGACGCGTGGCGACGCGGGTTTCAGCGTGCCCGTCAGCCCGGCGCGCGACTCAGCTGTCCGCGGGCTCCCGGCCGACGGCTTCCTCGAGGGCGGCCAGGCGCCGGCGCAGCTCCTCGTTCTCCGCGCGAATCTCCGCGACGTCGCCGCTCACGACCACCGGTGCGACCGCGGTGGGCATCACGGTAGGCAGTGCCACCGACCGCTTCGGCCAGAAGGTCTTGAGCACCGCGAAGACGAGGAGCAGCAGCAGCGCGAGCTGGGCGAGCACGCCCTGCCAGCTCGGATACAGCCCGAGCCACTCCACGTGCGGAAAGCCGGAGATGGCGGAGATGGGGATGGCGTTGCCCTCCTGCAGCTCGCGCACGCCCTTGCCCGTGAACACGAACGCCATGTAGTAGAGCAGCGCGCTCGTGACGGAGAAGAACGGCCGCAGCGGGATCCGCACGCCAAAGCGATAGAACAGCGTGAAGATGACGGCGAGCGCGACGAACCCCGCGACGATGCCCAGCGACAGGGGCAGCACCACGCGTTGTCCTTCGTTGAACAGCGCCTGGTAGAACAGCGCCGTCTCCGCGCCTTCGCGATACACCGCCAGGAAGGCGACGAAGGTGAGCGCGCGCCCGCCGCCCTGGTCGAGCGCCGCGCTCACCTTCTCCTTGATGAACTGCTGCCACTTCGCTGCCTCGACCTTCGAGATGAGCCAGTAGCTCACGGAGAAGAGCACGCAGACGGCCAGCAGCAGCGTGCTGCCCTCGATGATCTCGCGGCTGGCGGGCACGGAAGCCAGCACGGTCTTCAGCACCACTGCGGTACCGGCACTCGCGAGCAGCGCATAGAACACGCCCATCCAGATGTTGCGCAGCCGCTCGCGGTGCCCGGTCTTGAGCAGGAAGGCCACGATCGCACCGACGACGAGGATCGCCTCGAACCCCTCGCGGAGGATGATGAGGAACGACTGCCAGAACGCCTCGCTCCCGCTGCCCGAGGGCTCGGTGAGCGCGACCACCTCGGGCAGCGAGGCCTCGATCGCGTCGCGCAGGTGCTCGCCCTCGCGGATGTTGCCACTGCGCACGGCCGCCTTGAACTCCGCGAACTGGCGCTCCATCGACACCACGAGCCCCGGGTTCTTCGCGCGCGCCGGCGCCTCGATGGGCTCGAACGCGAGGTACGCATCGAATGCCTTGTCGCCGGCGTCGCCCGAGCGCCCGCTGCGGGCCGCGTTGAGCGACTGCTCCAGCTGCGCGAGCACGTTGCGCGCGGTGGCCGTGGCGCTTGCGCTGTCCGCGCCGGCGGCGAGCGCGGCGGCGTTGCGCTCCTTCATCGGCAGCGTGCGCACGTACGCCACCACGCTCGCCACCTGGGCCTCGGACAGGTCCGCCGACGGCGGCATGGCGGAGCCGGGAATGCCGTCGCGCACCGCGGTGGCGAGCTGCTCGTCGCTCCGCTCCACCTGCCACGCCACCGTACCGATCTCGGGCGGCAGCTTCGTGAGCGACCGCGCCAGCGCGCCGTCGCTCGCCCCCACCACGCCATGACACGACGCGCACCGCTGCGTGAAGAGCCCCTCGCCCTCGAGCTGTAGCGCGTGCGTCGCGCGCATGGCGTTGATGTAGGCCACCACGTTCCACCGCTGCGACGACGTGAGGGCGCTGCCGAAGCCGGCCATCGGCGTGCCCGCGATGCCCACCGAGATCACGCGGTACATGAGCGCGGGCGAGACGCCCTTCATGAAGGCGGCACTTCCCAGCGCCGGCGGCTTCGGGACCAGGCGGACGCCGGCCGGCCCGTCACCAAGCCCGCTGGCTCCGTGGCACGCCGAGCACGACCGGTCGTAGATCGACCGTCCCTGCGCGAGGTCGAGCGGCTGGCTCGGCAGCTCGAGCTTGGCTTCGCTGCCCAGGATGGCCGCGAACCGCTGCTCGAGCGAGTCGAGGCTGGCCGGCGGCCGCTTGGCCCGCACCGCCGCGGCCACCGAGTCGAGCAGTGCGCGCGCCGCGACGGCGTTGTCGCCGGAGAGTCGCTCCGCCGCCAGCCGCGCATCCGCCAGGAAATCGTTCGTCTCCTGGTACTCCTGCGCGCTGATCAGCCGGCCCTGCGCGTCAACGGCCTTGCCGTATTCCTCCACCGCCACGCTCACGATGCTCGCCACCCGGCGCGCAGGATGTTCCTGGGCGCCAGCGGGAACGGCGGCACACAGCACGCCGAGGAGCGAAATCCGGTTGAGAATGGTCTTGATTCTCATTGCCGAGGAAATGTATCGGGATTGCCGGGGGCAAGCTAGGCGTCAGGCGCCGCCCGTCGGACGTTGCGGTCGAACTTGTTCCAGCCCTTCTCCTTGCGCAGAAACTGCCACGTGCCCACCAGGCCCGCCCACATCAGGATGGGACGATAGAGCAGGAAGTCGAGCGGGCCGAGGAGCATCATCCGGGCAAGGTCGCGAAGGCTGTAGTCGCGGTAACCCGCATCGTGGAGCAGCACCGACACCGTCGTGGGGATCGCCGTGCCGAACGTCATCAATCCCAGGAAGGCCAGGTAGCCGATCCAGCTCATCATGCCGAGCCACGCCGCCAGGCCGAGCGAGATGAACGCAGCCAGCTGGAAAACGGGGGCGAGGCACTCGAAGAGCAGGTAGTACGGGAGGCCGAGCAGCCCGACGGCAGCGTAGCGCCGGCGGCCGAGCATGCGGCGGTAGGCCCACACGGTCTCCATGGTCACGCGCTGCCAGCGGGCCCGCTGGCTGATGAGGCTCCGCACGTTGTCCGGCCCTTCCGTCTGCGCGATCATGTTCGGCAGCGAGATGATGCGATAGGGCCGCTGCTCGCGCAGCATCTTCTCGTGGATGCGGAAGGTCAACTCGATGTCCTCGCACGTGAACGAGGGCGAGAAGCCGCCGAGCTCGACGACGACGTCGCGACGCCACACGCCGAAGCCGCCCGACACGCACATCATGCAGGAGAGGCGGCTCCATGCCATGCGGTACGCGACGAACGCCCGCACGAGGTCCAGGTGCTGGAAGTCGCCGAGCAGGTCGGCGTTGAGCTTCGCCACGTGCGTGGAGTTGCGCGCCGCCACCTCCGGCTCGAGGCTGATGCCGAACATGCTCGCCGCGGCGACGATGCGCCCCGGATCCTTCACGATGAGCGACATCGAGAGGAGCAGCGCCTCGGTCGTGAACATGGTGTCGCCGTCCACGCAGCAGAGGTACCGGTAGCGCGCGAGGTTCGCGCCGCAGTTGAGCGCATCGGCCTTGCCGCCGTTCTCCTTCACGACGACGATGAGCCGTGGCTCGCTGCGACTCCGGTAGACCATGCGCACGGCCTTCGCGGGAATGCGCGCGCGCACGAATACCTGCCGCGGCACGAGGTCGAAGGTCTCGATGAGCACGGCGAGCGTGCGGTCCGTCGACCCGTCATCCACCACGATGACCTCGAACTCCGGGTACGACTGCGCGAGCAGCGAGCGCACGGCCGGCACGACCATCCCCTCCTCGTTGTACGCCGGCGCGATGATGCTCACGGGAATCGTGTATCGCGAGGCGAGCACGCGGTCGAAGTCCTCCACGTCCTGCTCGCGCCGCCGCCGGTGTCCCTCCCACGACGCGACGGCGAGCATCACGGCGGTGTACAGCGCGAGCAGCGCCGCGTAGGCGCCGAGAACGATGACCGTGACCCGCACGCCGGTGGCAAGCGCGTTGGTGGTGATCACGCCGACACCTGCGTGGTGAATCGGAGCCGCCCGAGCAGGGCGGTAAGTGCGGGCGGCACGCCGGCCGGCCGGCGCGCCACCGCGGCGTCCACCATGCCCGCGCCACCCTCGAGCAGCGCATGTTCCAGCATGCGCATGGCCAGGCCTTCGGGCGGCGTGTCGCTGCCGATCTCCGCGATGACGCGATCGAGCACGCCGGTGTTCTGGAGCACCTCGGCGGCGCCGTTCCGGGCGAATGGGTCCGGGGACGCGAGCGCCTCTGCGACTTCCCGCCAGACCCCGGGGCCGAGGCGCTCGAGGGACTCCTTCGCGGCGAAGCGCACGTCCCAGTCGCGATCGGCCAGCGCGGGCGTGAGGCGCGCCGCGAGGTCGCGGCGCACCGCCTCGTCGTCGGCCTCGGCGCCGAGTGCGGCGACGGTGCGGATGGCGGCGGCACGCACGTAGGGCACCGGATCGGCCAGCAGGCGGATCGCCACCGGCACCGCAATTCCCGCATCCATCCGCGCGAGCGTCGTCACGGCGGTCTTCCGCGCGCCGGGGTACTCGTCGTTCTCGAGCTCGGCCACGCGCTCCGCGACGCCCAGGAAGCCGGGATAGTGTCCGAGCAGCGAGGCGCCCCAATAGCGTGCGTGCGGACGCGGATCGGCGAGAAGCGGCAACAGGAGGTCGTCGATGGGAATCGCGAACTGGTCGAGCTGTGTCGCGATGCGCGACGGCGGGTACGATTCCTCGCGCAACGCGGTGATGAGGATCGCCGCGGCGCGGCGATCCTCGAGGCGGCGCAGCACGGTCACCGCCGCGCCCGAGACGTCCGGATCGGGATCGCGCACGGCCTGCTCGAGCAACTCGTGCACGCCCTCGGTGCGCAGCTGGCCGAGCGTGAACAGCGCAGAGACGCGGCGCCACTTGCGCCCGCGCCGGTGCGACGCCGCGTCGCGCATGATCTGCGCGAGGCCCCAGCGCTCGAGGGAGTACGCCGCGCAGAGCCCAGTGAGCCACGCGGGCAATTCCGTATCCGCTGTCACGCGATACACCTCTCGGCGCGACAGTCGCGCGAGGATGTCGTTCACCGCCACCATCCGCTCGTCGGGGGCGAGCCGCAGCACCTCATCGTTAGTCATGCGCCACGCGAGCACGCGGAGTCGCCCACCTGTGCGATCGTAGAGCACGCGATTGAGGAGCACGAAGGCCGAGGCGCCGAGCCACAGCACGAAGGTGATGCCGAATCCGAGGAACAGCAGCTGTTCCACGCTGCGGCCCGCGGCCTCCGGCATCATTCCATCCGCTCGGCGACGACGTACGCCGCGGCCATGTCGTGTGTGTGCGTGAGCGAGAGGTGCATGCGCTGCACGCCCAGCTCCGTCGCGCGCGCCTGCGCGCGGCCGTGCAGCAGGAGCGCGGGCGCCTGGCCGCGCTGCGAGACGACCTCGAGCTCGCGCCAGCCGATCGCGCTCGCGAGATCGTTACCAGCGAGCGCCTTGTACGCCGCTTCCTTGGCCGCCACGCGCGCGGCAAGCTGCCGCTCCGGCTCGGGGTGCGTGTGCGCATACGCGATCTCGTCGGCGGTGAACAGCCGCTTGAGCGCGCGCTCGCCCTTGCGCGCAAGCAGTTTGCGCATGCGGTCGACCTCGACCATGTCGATGCCGACGCCGACGATCACCGCGGCGACCGCTCGAACCAGCGTGCGGGCGCCGTCGTCGCGCGCTCCGCGAGGAGCCCGGCCAGGTCGCGGCAGGCGACGTCCGCGGCGGTGAAGGCGCGCCGCAACTGCGCCACCCAGCGCTCCCATCCCTCGCCGCCGTCGCGCGCGTCCGGCACGAGGTCGTCGAGCACGAGGAGTTCGGCGCGCAAGGGCTCGACCAGCTCCGCCGCCTGTGCCGCGCGCGCGCGGACGAGGGCGGGTAGCTCGATGCCCTGCACGGCGGCATCGACGGCCTGCGCCACGATCCGGGCCGCGAGCGCGTCACCGCGCAGCGCCGCGAGCACTGCGTCCACCGACTCGCCAGACGCGCGCGTGCGCGCTTCCAGCAGCGGGAGGAATACCGCCTGCTGCGCCGCGTCGCCGCTGGCATCGGCCGCCGCGCCGAGGGTGCGGAGCGAGCGCGCGAGTTCCGGCAACTGCGGCGCGTCAGCCATTGGACACGTCGTAACGCTCGTCACCGGCCAGCGCCGCGTGCGACACGGCCGCGGTGGTGCCGGTGCGTTCCTCGAACCGGCGCGCGAAGTCCGGCAGGCGGTCGGCGACGAAACCGTCGCGCGGCATGCCGAGCGCGTCGATCGCGCGCTCGATGCGGTCGGGCGCTCCCTCGACTTCGACCAGGTCGTCCATGCGCGGATACTGCTCGAAGCGGATGGTCGCGCCGTCGAGATCGTACTGCGCAATCTCGCGGTCGATGACGATGGTGACGACGTAGCCGAGGCGCTCGAGGATGGTGGCGAGGGCGTCGGGATCGGCGCACGCGGTGCCGATCTCCTCGCGCAGCTTGAACCCGGCCTCGCGGCGCGTGGGCCCCTTGAAGTCGAGCTCCGCGCGTGTGCCATGCACGTCGCGATAGACACGGAGGCGGAGCACGTGGTCGCGCGCCGTGAGCGAACGGTCGGCCATGTCGTAGCGCCGATCCTCCATGCGGCCGTCGAACGTGAGCACGGCACCAGCCGCCTCCGCCGCGGCGCGGCGCCGTGGCAGGTCGTCCACCACGCTCTTCAGCTCCACCTCGATCACGCCAAGCCTTCCAGGATGGCGCGCATGACGGCGGCGGTATCGGTGAGGTCAGGGAAAACCGCGGCAGGCCCGCAGGCTTCGAGGTCGGCAACCGAGTAGCGCCCGGTCGCGACGCCGATGGCGCGCGCGCCGACGCCGTTGCCGCAGTGCATGTCCGCCGGCGTGTCGCCGATGACCACGACATCCGCGCCGTCGATCACGCGGCCCACGAGCGTTTCGGCACGTCCGCGCGCCACCGCGGGCAGCTCGGCGCGAACGGCGTGGTCGGACCCGAACGCGCCCACCTTGAACCGGTCGCGCGAGAGACCGACGGCCGTGAGCTTTGCCGCGGCGCCCTGATGCACGTTGCCCGTGAGCAGTCCGAGCAGCACGTCGTCGCGCGCCTCGAGGGCATCGAGCAGCGCGGCCACGCCGGGAAAGATCTGGCCCGCGTGCTCGCCGCGCGACAGCTCGTGGCCGAGCAGTTCCACATAGCGGCGCAGCGCCTCGGGCAGGCGCACGTCGATGTCCGATTCCGCCACGCCCGCGAGACGCATGAGTTCGCGCACGATCTGCGGATCCGTCTTTCCGTCGAACTCGTGCCCGTCGGGCGGCGCGGCGCCGAACACGTCCTCGAGCGCCTGGTGCACCGCGCGACGTCCGGCTCCATCAGTCCAGAGCAGGGTGCCGTCGATGTCGAAGAGGACGACCTTCATTCGTGCACCACGAGGGCGCGGTATGGCAGGCGCGTGAGCAGGAGGCCCGCGACGATGCACGCCGCCCCGGCGAGCTGCATGAGCCGCGGCGTCTCGGAGAGGAGCGCCCATGCCGCGATCATCGCGACCAGCGGCTGGAGGTTCGAGTACATCGAGGCACGAACGGGCCCGAGCACGCGCACGCCGCGATACCAGAACAGGTATGCGACGACGAGGGCGAGCAGCCCGCTGTACGCGACGGCCATCCAGCCGCTCGCCGGCACGGCGGTCCACCGTGTGCCGAGCAGCGATGGCGTACCGGCGATGAGCACGGGAAGCAGCCCGCCGGTCATCGTGACGGCCGACAGCGTGAGCCCGTCGATGCGCTCCGTGTGGGGTTTGAGCAGCACCGCGTAGAGCGACCAGCACAGCACGGAGCCGAGGATGAGCGCGTTGCCGAGCAGCGTGGATGCCCCGGTACCGCCCGCGGCGCCCGTCACGAGCCCGATGCCGACGAGCGAGAGCGCGATGCCGCTCATGCCGCGCGCGCCCGCGCGTTCGTGGCCGCGCACCCAGCCGACCACCTCGATGAACGCCGGCGATGCCGCGACGAGCAGCGCCGCATCGCTCGCACGCGTGCGCGCCAGCCCTTCCACCCAGAGGATCTGATAGAGGCCGTTGCCGAGCATGCCGAGTGCGAGCATGGCCAGCACGTCACGGCGCGAGGGCAGCGCCAGCCGGCGGACGAGCACGATGGCCCACAGCGTGACGACGGCGACGACGATGCGCACGGTGGTGAACGTCAGCGGGGCGAACACCCCGGTGGCGAACTTGACGACGACGAAGTTCAGGCCCCAGATGAGGGCCATGCAGAGCAGCAGGAGATCGGTGACGGACAGGCCCGACGGGACGCGTTGCGTCCGCTCTGGTGGCGTGGTCACGAAAACGGTGGAAGCCATTTGTGAAAGCTAGACGGATGGCGGGGTGTTTCATACGCCGGCGCCCGCTTCTACTATTCACGATGCACATGACCTTTGCCCTGTTCGCCGACGCCGCGAACGTGTCGCAGGAAGGAAAGCTCAACATCCTTGGCGTGTTCGACGCACTCCAGGTCGGCACGCTGCCCTCGCTGCATCCCCGGGCTACGCTCGTCGTTCACCTGAAGGGATCACCCGCCGACGCCGGCGCGCATCGCGTCACGCTGCAGTGGATGAGCCCGAGCGGCGCGGAACTGTGGAGCAGCGACGGCGAGCTGGGCGTGGTCCCACCGCCGGCCGGCGTCGTGGAGATGGACTTCCCCCTCATCGCACAGCTCGACCTGCCGCTGGACGTGGGCGGGCGCTACGTGATGCGGGTGGGGCTGGACGGCAACACGCACGCGGAGGTGCCGCTGCAGGTGCGGCCGGCCGCGTCGGCGCCTGCGCCGCGCGCCCCGATGCTGATGAGCTGAGGTCAGACGGCGGGCGTGACGGGCAGGATGCGGCGCGCCGTCACGAATCGCTCGTGCAGCTTCTCCACGTAGGGATCACCGGCATCATCGAGGCACTCGACGGCATATCCACCTCGGCCGAGCGCGAGGTGCACCAGGCGGGCGCCGCCCAGCGAGATCGCGACGTGGGTGATGTGCTGGTCCACGCGATCGGAGAAGAACAGCAGGTCCGCCAGCCGTGCGTCAGTGAGCACGTTCTCGCCCACGACGCCCTGCCCCGCCTGCTGCCACGCATCGCGCCGCAACTGGACGCCATGCAGCCAGAACACGCTCTGCACCAGGCCGGAGCAGTCGCACCCCCACGGCGTGACACCGCCCCAGATGTAGCTCGCGCCGGCGAAGTACTCCTGTGCACTGCGCGTGATGGCGGCGGCGGTGGTCGGGAAGCGACTTGCCTGCTCGCCCACGCGCAACGACTCCCCGCGCTCGACCTGCTCGCTGGGCAGCAGCAGTGCGCCGAGCGGCATGCGCCGGCTGCTGCCCGCGGGCGTGCGCGTGATGGCGCCGAGCGAGAGGCGGTCCGGCGGTGCGTCAGTGTCGTCGAGCGGGACGATGTAGCCGCGATGGATCCATCCTTCGTAGTCGTCCGGCCCGCGCACGCGGAACCAGTCGTCACGGTCCTCCAGCACCTCCGCGACGCGCCCCGCGAGCAGCTGCGAGATGGGTGCACTGGCGACACGCGGCTCCGCGAAGAGGGTGGCGATCGGGGAGCGTACGATCACGCGGAAGTCGTTCGTCATTGGGACGGGCTGTCGTTCGAAGCATGTGGACTGACGGCGCGCTCGATGGCCTGTTCCAGCGCGAGCACCGCGAGGGCTTCCACGCGCGCGGGCGTGGCCGCCACGCCGCCCGACACCGGCGCAGTCGCGAAGACGATGTCGCCGTCGAACGCGGTGCCCACGGGCGTGATACGGCGATAAAGCGCCGCGCTCGCCGCGCGCGCCAGAAAGTCGACGGCCACGCGGTCGAGCGCGGCGTTCGTGCTCACGATGCAGAGCGTGGTGCTGCGGCCGGCAAGCGCGTCGAATCGGGGCGATCCGTCGTCACCCTGCGCGATCCATCGTGCGCTGTCGATCCAGCGACCGTTCACGTCGCGGGCGCCGGCGACGATCGCGCCTGCGGCATCACGCACGTCGCCGAGGGCGTTCACCACCGCCAGGGCGCGCACCTCGAGGGTGCCGGCGTGCGCGGACCCGACGCCGCAGCCGCCCTTCATGGCGTGCGCGGGTCCGGCGATCTTGCCCACCGTCGCACCGGTGCCGGCGCCGATCGATCCTTCTGCGACGTCCCCGTCGGTGGCGCGCTCGCAGGCGTCATAGGCCATCGCCGCCGTGGGCCGCGCGTCGAAGCGGCCGAGCGGCGCGAGGTCGAAGATGACGGCAGCGGTCACGATGGGTACCACGCCCGCGCCGACGGCGAAGCCGCGGCCGCGCTCTTCCATCCAGCGCATCACGCCCGCTGCCGCGTCGAGCCCGTACGCCGAGCCGCCGGAGAGGAAGATCGCGTCCACGCGGTCCACGAGGTGGCCCGGGTGGAGCAGCGCCAGCTCGCGCGTCCCGGTGGCGCGCCCTACCACGTGCGCACCGCAGCGGAAGGGTGCGTCGACGCCGCGGAGTACGGTGCAGCCGGTGGCTCCCTCGCCGTCGGTGGCGTGACCGACGGCGAGGCCGCACGCGCCGAACGACGTCACGTTGCGTCCGCCGTCGCTACTCGAGCCACTTGGGCATCGGGATCTCGGCATCGGTGCACGCGCGGCACTTCACGACGCCGCGGAGGTTGCAGATCACGCAGAGAAAGGTGCCGCACTTCGCGCAGGGATATCCCTCCGAGGCCCGTTCCTCGTTGCCGCAGAACCGGCACACCATCGCGTCCTTCTCCAGCAGCTCCGTCATGTGTCCTCCTGGACGGGAATGCCGGCGCTGGTGCGGTCGCCCAGCCCGTACTCCCGGATCTTCTTGATGAGGGTAGCGCGGGAGATGCCCAGCTCCCGCGCCGCGCGGGTGCGATTGGCGGAGTGCACGCGCAAAGTGCGCTCGATGTGGGCGCGCTCCACTTCGCTCAGCGAGCGCGGCACGTGCGGCTCCGACGCTTCATGCCCGACCCCGCGCACTTCCGTCGGCAGGTGCTTCGCCGAGACGGTCGCCTCGCCGCGCGCCAGGATGAGCGCGCGCTCGAGGACGTTCCGCAGCTCGCGGATGTTGCCAGGCCACGGATAGTTGCCGATGAGGTCGAGCGCCTGGTCGTCCAGCCGTTCCGGCGAGTCGGGCAGGCCACGGCGGAGCTCCGTCACCAGCGCTACCACGGTCTCGCGCAGGTCTTCCGGCGCGCGCGCGCGCAGCGGCGGCAGGTGCAGCGGCATCACGCCGAGCCGGTAGTACAGGTCCTCGCGGAAGCGGTGTTCCGTCACCTCGGTGGCGAGGTCGCGCACTGTGGCGGCGATGAGGCGCACGTCGATCGGCATCTCGCGCGTGCCGCCGCTGCGGCGGACGCGGCGCGCCTCGAGCGCGCGCAACAGCGGGGGCTGGAGCGTGGGCGGAAGGTCCGCGATCTCCTCGAGATACAGCGTGCCGCCCTCGGCGGCCTCGAACAATCCCGGCAGCGGACCGCCCTGCCCCGCCTCAACCCCGAAGAGCTCCGTGTCGAGCAGCTCGACGGGACGAAGGCCGCAGACGAGCTCGTGGAAGGGACGACCCGCGCGCGGACTGAGCGCATGGATGGCGCGCGCCACGCGCGCCTTGCCGACGCCGTTCTCGCCCACCAGCAGCGCCACCGTGCGCTCGCTCCGCGCGAGGAGCTCGATCTGCGACGCCAGCTCGCGCATCGGCGGCGACGAGCCGAGCATCATGTCGGCGGCCGTGCGCGCCGAGCGCGCGAGCGCCGCGCGACTCAGCTCGCGCAGCTGCGCCTTCTCGAGGGCGCGGTCCACCACGGCGCCCAGGTGCGTCAGCTCCACCGGTTTCGTGAGGAACCCCTCGGCGCCGGCCTGCATGGCGTGCACCGCGGCGGGGATGTCGCCATGGCCCGTGATCATGATGATCACGGGACGCTCCTCGCGCGTGCGCTCGAGCACCTCGAAGCCGGAGATGTCCGGGAGGAACAGGTCCAGCAGGACCACCGCGGGCCGCTCGGCCTGCACGAGCAGCACCGCCTCCTCGCCGGTGGCGGCGCGCAGCACGTCGTGCCCCGAGCGCGCGAAGAAGCGGCTGAGCGCCGACAGGATGTCCGGCTCGTCGTCGACGATGAGGATCTTGGCCATCAGGTCGTCACGCTCGCGAGCACGGCGGCGAGGTCATCCAGCTGAAAAGGTT
>JBBRZK010000075.1:0-22803 GCA_038236775.1 Gemmatimonadales bacterium | reverse complement strand
GAGCCGGATCGCGTGCGCTGGTACGCGACCGTCAATCCCAACCACACCACGCATGCGCTGGCCGAGATTCGCCGGGCGGTGGGGCGGGGCGCCATCGGCGTGAAGCTGCTCGCGAGCCGGCGGTCGGACGATCCGCTCCTCGATCCGGTCTGCGCGGTCGCCGGGGAACTCGGCTTGCCCGTGCTGCATCACGTCTGGCAGCATCGCACGCGCGAGTGGCCCAGTCAGGAGATCTCTGACGGCCGCGATCTCGCGCGACTGGCCCAGCGTCATCCCACCGTTGCATTCGTCCTCGCGCACCTCGGCGGCGGCGGCGACTGGGCACACACGCTGCCCGCCGTGGCGGATGTCGCGAACATCTATCCCGATCTCTCCGGCAGCGGCGTGGACCGCGGCATGGTGGACGCCGCGCTGGACGCGCTTGGTCCGCGTCGTCTGCTCTGGGCCTGCGACCTCACCATGGAAACGGGGCTCGCGAAGCTGCGCGCCCTCGAGGTCATCGGGCTCTTCCCCGACGACATGGCCGACGTGCGCTGGCGGAATGCCGCGCGGATCTTTCCGGCCGGCGCCTTCCCACGATGCGCGTCATGATCGATGTCGCGACGTGGATCGGCCCGTATCCCTTCCGTCAGCTTCCGCACCCGGAGCCGGCGGTGCTGGTGCGCGTGCTCGAGCGCGAAGGGCTCGCCGGGGCGTGGGTCGGCTACTTGCCGTCGCCGTGGCAGCGCGACCCGGCACCCGGCAACGACGCATTGCTCGAGGCGCTCGCGCCGCACCCCACGCTGCGGCCCGCGCCTGTCGTGCGGCCGGACTGGCCCGGATGGGAGCGGACCCTCGACGCGCTCGTGGCGGCCGGCGCCGCCGCGATCCGCGCGTACCCCATGCACTGGGGGCTCGCATCGTCCGACCCGAACATGCGCGCGCTCGCGCTCGCCTGCGCGGCGCGCGGCATTCCCCTCGTGCTCACCACTCGCTTCGAGGACCTGCGCCAGCGTTCGCCGCTCGACGTCGCCGGCGACCTCACCGCGGCGCACGTGCGTGCACTCGCGCGTGCGGCGCCGGGCCTGCGACTCGTCGTCACCGCGGCGGGCCGCGAGCTGCTCGAGGAGACGCACTGGAGCCTCACTAACGAGGAGCAGTCACGCGTGCACTGGGATTTCGCGTGGATCTGGGGTCCGCCCGAGGAGCACCTGGCGCACCTGTTCCGCACCATTGGTGCGGCGCGCTTCGTCTACGGAACGCACTGGCCGCTGCGCCTCGTCCAGAATTCGCGCGCGAACCTTGACCTGCTTCCGCCCGATGTGCGTTCCGCGAGCATGACAGATGCAGCGACCCTCGCGGCTCGCCCGGCCGCGAAAACACGGACTTGAATTCCGCACGCACGCTGGGGAGTTTCCTGCGGTTATGGCGTCAGCGTCCACGCGGCATCGTCGGGTGTCAGGAATTCCCGACGCTTCGCAGCGAGGCGATGCCTTGCTTCTGTACCAGCGCTCGTTCAGATTGCTGCCCGGTAAGGGGCCTTGTGAATTCGTTCACAAGCACCCCGCTCCCCGTTTTTCCTCGACCCCACCGCGATGACGCAGCGAAGGAAGTGGACCGCCATCCCAGGGCTCCTGTTTCTGGCGATCGGTGCCGTCGTGCTGTCCGCCTATAGTGGCGCCTCCTCGTCGCAGGGCAATGGCCCCGATCAGCCGATCAAGTTCCCCCACCCGCGCCATGCGGGTCCCGTTTCCAAGGGTGGACTCGGCCTCAACTGCCTCTACTGTCACAACAACGCCAACAAGTCCGCTGACGTCGGCATGCCCGCCGGCAGCACCTGCATAGGCTGCCACACCTCCGTCGTCGGGACCACCGACCAGGCGAAGGCCGAGATCAAGAAGATCGTGCAGTACGCGGACCTGGCCGGCGGCGGCAAGCACGCCAAGCCCATTCCGTGGGTGCGCATCCACAAGGTGCCGGAGTACGTCCACTTCCCGCACGTGCGCCACGTCAACGCCGGTGTCACCTGCCAGGCCTGCCATGGGCAGGTGCAGGGCATGACGAAGGTCTATCAGTACTCCTCCCTCAATATGGGATGGTGCGTGAACTGTCACGTGAACGGCTACGACCCCAAGGAAGGCCAGAAGGCCGCGGGCTACGACTCCGTGCCGCCGGCCAACTACGCGGGCGGCGTCCCCTACGGCACCCCAGGCTCGTTCGCCGGCATCATGACCACCGGCGCCATTGCCGCCACCTCCGCGACCGGTTCCGCGACGACGGTGCCGGCCACACCGGGCACTGCCCATCCGGCTGCGACGCCGTCATCGGAGCGCCGCCGCGCCCGATACGACTGCGCCGCGTGTCACTACTGATCGCCTGAGGACGAGCCGCACATGAGCAACGACACGAGGTCGAAGGGCGTCAAGCGCCGCGACTTCCTCAAGGTTTTGGGCGCCGCAGGCGCGACAGTCGGCACCATCGGCTGCAGCACCGACAACGTCGCCAAGCTGATTCCGTACACGGTCCACCCGGACCAGACGATCTCCGGCGTCTCGACGTACTACGCCACCACTTGCCGCGAATGCGCCGCAAGCTGCGGCCTCATCGCCGAGACGCGCGACGGCCGCACCACGAAGCTCGAGGGCAACCCCGAGCATCCGGTCAACAAGGGCGCGCTGTGCGCGCGTGGCCAGTCGGCACTCCAGGGCCTCTACAATCCGGATCGCTTTCGCGGTCCGATGGTGAAGCAGGGCGGCGCCTGGAAGGCGACCGACTGGGATTCCGCGCTCACCCTCGTCAGCCAGAAGCTCGGCGAGGCGCGCAGCCGCGGCGCCGCGGGCAACGCGGTGTTCCTCAACCAGCACGAGACGGGCAGCTTTCCGTCCTTCCTCGATGCATGGCTCGCGGGCTTCGGCATGCGCCCGCACCTCAGCGTCGATTTCGAGGCGGACAGCGCGGTCATCGAGGCCAACCGCCGCACGTACGGCGTCGCGTGGCCGAAGCTCTCCTTCAGCGACGCGAAGCTCATCCTCTCGTTCGGCGCGGACTTCCTCGAGACGTGGGGCATGTCCGTGCCGCAGCAGCTCGACTTCGCCGATGCGCGTGCGAAGATCGAAGGCGCGCCGCGGTTCGTGTACATCGGACCACGACGGTCGCTCACCGGCCTGAATGCGGACCAATGGCTTGCGTGCAAACCCGGCAGCGAGCTCGCCATCGCCAACGCACTGGCTGGCAAGGGCTCCCTCGCAGACGCCGCCACGCAGAGCGGCATCACGGAAGGCACGCTGACGCGGCTGCAGCAGGAACTCGCATCGGCCACGCCGGTGCTTGCGCTCTCCGGTGCGTCCTCCTCGAACGCGCTCGACCTCGCCCTCGCCGTCGCGGCCATCAACCAGGCCCACGGCGCCGTCGGCGCCACCATCCGCCCCGCTGAGTCCCTCTCTGCGTTCGACGGCGCGGCGCGCTTCTCCGATGTGCTGGCTGCCACCGAGCGCATGCGCGCCGGTCAGGTATCCCTTGCGTTCGTGCGCGGCGTGAACCCCGCCTACAATCTGCCCTCAAGCGCGAAGTTCGCCGAGGCGTTCGCGAAGGTGCCGTTCAAGGTCAGCTTCTCGATGTACCCGGATGAGACGACGGAGCTCTGCGACCTGATCCTGCCGGACCTGCACTCGCTCGAGTCATGGGGCGATGCCGAGGCGGCGAAGGGAACCATGTCGCTCCAGCAGCCGGCCATGGATCCGGTGTTCGCGGGCACGCGCGCCACGGCGGACGTCCTCATCCAGCTCGCACAGAAGGATCCGGCCAACGCGGCGAAGTACCCGCAGAAGGATTACCGCACGTGGCTCATCGGTCGCTTCCCTGGTGGAATGTCGGCATTCACCGCTGCCCTGCAGAAGGGCGTCGCGGCTGGCTCCACGGCGCCGCGCAGCGCGATGCCGGCGCCCGAAGCGCTCACGCTGGCGCCGCCGGTGGCACAGGCGCAGGGCGACTACTTCCTCGTCACGTACCACTCACCGGTCCTCGGCGACGGACGCGGCGCGAACAAGCCGTGGCTGCAGGAGCTGCCGGATCCGGTCACCAAGGTGCTGTGGAGTTCGTGGGTGGAGATCCATCCCGAGACCGCGAACAAGCTCGGCATCGAGCGCGGCGATGCGGTCGAGGTCAAGACGGCAAGTGGCACCGTCACGGTGCCGGCGTACCACTACCTCGGCATCCGGCCGGACACCATTGCCCTGGCCATCGGACAGGGGCACTCGTCCGTCGCAAAGCTCGAGGACCACAACGGCAAGAACGACACGAACGTGCCGACGCAGTGGGGTTACGGGCGCTATGCCCGAAACCTCGGCGTGCGCGCGCACGACCTGCTCGTGCCGGGCACGGATGCGGCCGGCGGATTCTCGCTCGTCAGCACGAAGGCATCCATCCGCAAGACCGGCGACAACGAGATCCTCATCTCGACGGAAGGCTCCGCGCGCCAGCATGGACGCGGGATTGCCCAGGCCGTGCCGATCAACACGCTGCTCGCAGGGGGCGCGGGCAGGGACGGCGCGCGTGCCGGCGAAATGCCGGCTGGCGGCGCAAAGGTCGACGGCAAGGAAGGCGCGCAGGAGGAGCATATCCCCGGCGAAGCCAGTCACGCGTTCCTGCCGGGCCTTCGCTCGCCCGAGGCGGCCGATGCGCAGGGGCAGCTCGGCACGATCGACTCCAAGGATCACGGCAAGGAAAAGGGCATGTACGCCCCGAACCACTGGTCGGGAATGGCCAGCCGCCGGTGGGCCATGACGATCGACCTCGCGCGCTGCACCGGCTGTTCGGCCTGCGTCACCGCGTGCTACGCCGAGAACAACATCCCCACCGTGGGCGCGCCGTGGCAGAACGCGACTGTCTATGCGGTGGCGAAGGCGGGCTTCAACATCACGCGCGGCCGCGAGATGAACTGGATGCGCCTCGAGCGGTACTTCGAGGGTGCGGACGAAGGCCAGTTTACCGAGGACTTCGAGGCGCGGTTCGTCCCGATGCTCTGCCAGCACTGCGGCAATGCACCGTGCGAGCCCGTGTGCCCGGTGTACGCGACCTACCACGCGCCGGACGGCCTGAACGTGCAGGTCTACAACCGCTGCGTCGGCACGCGCTACTGCAGCAACAACTGCCCGTACAAGGTCCGCTACTTCAACTGGTTCGGCTACGGCGAGTCCGATCGCAAGCAGTACGCGTTCCCGGAGCCGCTCGACTGGCAGCTCAACCCGGACGTGACCGTTCGCGGCAAGGGCGTCATGGAGAAGTGCACGATGTGCGTGCAGCGCATCCGTGAGGCGGAGACGCGCGCCAAGGTGGAGGGCCGCGAGCTGGTGCCGGACGAGTTCACGGTGGCGTGCGCACAGGCCTGTCCGTCGCGCGCCATCACCTTCGGCGACGCGGCCGACGCGCGCTGGACGGTCGCGACGCAGGTGGACGACCGGCGCGCGTACCATGTGTTCGAGGAGCTCAACACCTATACCGCGGTGGTCTACTTGAAGAAGGTCAACCATCCGGGACCGGCGTCGCCGGTCAAGGCGTAAGGGGACGCGACGATGGCCACCATGGCTCAGCCGCGACCGCAGGGCGACAACGCTCCGCGTCCCAACGTTGCCACGGCGGGCAACCGCCTGCCGGGCATCGCCGACTACGAGCAGGTCGACCGCGAGATCCTCGGCACGCTCCAGCCGACCCTCGGCTGGTTCGCGATGCTCGGCGTCGCGATCCTCTGCCTCCTCATCGGCGCCAGCTCGTGGATCTACCAGATCCACGAAGGCCTCGGCGCCGCCGGCTACCAGCCGCCGGTGATGTGGGGCGTCTACATCGTCACCTTCGTGTTCTGGGTCGGTATCGGCCACGCCGGCACGCTGATCTCCGCCATCCTGTACCTGTTCCGCGCGGGATTCCGGACCACCATCTATCGCGCCTCGGAAGCGATGACGGTGTTCGCCGTCATGACCGCCGGCCTCTTCCCGATTCTCCACCTCGGGCGGCCGTGGAAGTTCTTCTGGCTGATTCCGTATCCGAACTGGCGGCTCATCTGGCCGAATCCCAAGTCGCCGCTCGTGTGGGACGTCTTCGCCATCCTCACGTACCTCACCGTTTCGGCGACGTTCTTCTGGATCGGGTTGATTCCCGACCTCTCCGTGCTGCGCGACCAGGAGACGAACCCGGTCCGCAAGCGCATCTTCGCGGTGCTCTCGCTCGGCTGGCGCAACTCCGATAACGAATGGCGCCACTTCACGCGCGCCTACCTCTTCCTGGCCGCGTTCGCGACACCGCTCGTGCTCTCCGTGCACTCGGTCGTGTCGTTCGACTTTGCCATGGCGCTCGTACCCGGGTGGCACACGACGATCTTCCCGCCCTACTTCGTGGCCGGCGCCATCTTCTCGGGTATCGGGATGGTGTTCACGATCATCATTCCGCTCCGCAAGTTCTTCAAGCTGGAGCACTACGTCACCATCAACGACCTCGATGCGGCGGCGAAGCTCTGCCTGTTCACGTCGATGGTGGTCGGCCTCGCCTACCTCACCGAGTTCCAGGTGGCGTGGATGTCCGGCAATGCCGTCGAGCAGGAATACTTCTGGAACCGCGTATTCGGGCAGTGGACCTGGGCCGCGTGGATCATGCTGATCTGCAACATGGTGCTCCCGCTGTCGTTGTTCTCCCAGAAGCTGCGACGGAATACCACCTGGCTCTTCATGCTCTCGATCACCATCAACATCGGCATGTGGTTCGAGCGCTTTGTCATCGTCATCCCCGGCCTCTCGCACGAGTTCGAGCCGTGGCAGTGGGGCGGATACCACCCGACCTGGGTGGACTACAACATCCTGCTTGGCTCGTTCGGCTGGTTCTTCATGTGGTTCCTGCTCTTCATCCGACAGATGCCCGTCATGGCGATTTCCGAGATCAAGGAGATCCTGCCGCCCCGGATGCGTCGCGCGCACGTCGACGCGCACCAGGCAGCGCATGGCACCATCGGCCATCCGCTGCCCACTGACGGAGGGACGCACTGATGCAGGGTGTCATCGCCGCCTTCGCCGAGCTCGACTCGACCGTTCACGCGATCGAGGATCTCCGCAGGCAGAACTTCCGCGACATCTCCGTCTACAGCCCGGTGCCGCGCCACGAGCTGGAGGAGGCCATTGCAGCGCCGGTGAGCAAGGTGCGCCGTTTCACGCTCATCGGCGGGCTCCTTGGCGTCACGTTCGGCTACTGGATTCCCATCTGGATCTCGGACTACTGGCCCCTCGTCGTCGGCGGCAAGGCCGTCGCGAGCTGGATTCCGTACACGATCATCGGCTTCGAGCTGATGGTGCTCATCGGCTCGCTCTCCACCGTCTTCGGCATGTTTGCACTCTCCCGCATCCCGCGCCTGACCATGACCGTGGGCTATGACCCGCGGTTCAGCCACGGGGACTTCGGCGTGTGGGTCGCCGCGGGTCCCGATCGCGCGCCCGAGGCGTCCGAGCTGCTCCGCCGTCACGGCGCGCTGGAGGTTCGCAATGAGCGCTGATCTTCCGGGCAGCCTGCTGTGTCATCCTGAGCGCAGCCTGCTGTGTCATCCTGAGCGCAGCGTCTCGTGTCATCCTGAGCGCAGCGAAGGATCTGCTTTTCTACGCAACAGAGGATCCGGTGCGCGCCCCCTCGCCCGCTACGCCTCGCTGGCGCTCGTCACGATGCTCGGCGCCTGCTCCTGGTTCACCGACTTCCGCGAGCAGCCCAAGCACGATCCGTGGGAATCGCCGTCGGATACCATCGGCATGCGCGGCAACCCGCAGTTCTCTGTGCCAGTGTACGGGACGCTCGTTCCCGGCTACGCCGTATCGCGCGTGGCCTTCCCGGGCGAGATCGACTCCATGGCGACGCTGCAAAACCCCGTGCCTGCCGATGCACGGTCGCTGCACAACGGGCGCATGTACTACTCGATCAACTGCGCGGTCTGCCACGGCGACCTCGGCAAGGGCGACGGGCCGGTCACCAAGTACGGCATGTACGTGCTGCCGCTCGTCGGCGCCTCGGCGGAGGGAAAGACCGATGGCTACATCTGGGGCATGATGCGCAATGGACGCGGCGGCATGCCGTCGTACAACCGCATCGAGGAAATGGACCGCTGGGACGTGGTGAACTACGTCCGCGGCCTCCAGGGCAGGTACCCGGTGCCCACTGGTCCGGTCGGCCTCCCGGGTGAGACGGGCGACAAGGTGCCGGGCTTTACGCAGATGGGCCCGACCCGTCCCTCGCCGTACTACAAGCACGTTGGCTCGCAGGCCGATGGAACGCGCGGCTACGGCTTCCCGCGCGCGACCGAGCCCGCTGCTCCCACTGTCCAGGCCGATTCCATGCCCGTGCCCGCCCAGCCCGTTCCCGCGACGCCGAAGACGGGAGGCGAGCGGTGAGCATGCATCCCGTGCCCGTGCTGTCGCGCGATGACGTCGTTCGTGCGTATACCAAGCCGATCCCGAAGGCACTCACCCTCACGTGCCTCGTGCTGGCCGGCTTCGGAGCCGTCGCCTTCATCATCGGGCTGTTCGTGGATGCGGACCGCGCCTGGCGCGCCTATCACGTGAGCTGGCTCTTCTTCTCGTCGCTGTCGTCGGCGGGCGTCGTGTTCGTGGCCGTGCAGCGCATCACGACGGCCCGCTGGTCCCGCGCGATCATCCGCTTCGAGGAGGGCTTCGTCGCCTTCCTTCCCGTGGCCTTCGTGCTGCTGCTGCTCAGCGTGTTCCTCGGCAAGAACCACATCTTCCCGTGGACGCACGAAGTGCCTCCCGTAGCGGAGAAGGTGCTGTGGTACAACGGCGGCTTCCTGACGGCGCGCGTGCTCATCGCGTTCGGCATCATCACGGTCCTGTCGGTGTGGTTCATCTACACGTCCGTCCGTCTCGACGTGGGATTGCTTCCTGAAGCGGGCGCCGGGTGGGCGTCCGGCATCCGGGCCCGCATGCGCCGCGGCTTCCGTGACGAGCGCCGTGAGCTGCACAGCACGCACTCGCTGCAGGGCAAGCTCGCCGTCTTCCTCGCGCTCGCCTTCGGCTACGGCTGGTCGATCCTCGCGTTCGACCTCTCGATGGGGCTCTCGCTGCACTACCAGAGCACGCTCTATGGCTGGTGGTTCTTCATGGGCGCCTGGCTCTGCGCGCTCACGCTCTTCACGCTGCTCGTCATGGCGTGGCGCCGCTTTCTTGGCGCCGAGGCCCTCATCGGCGAGAACATCTTCCACGACCTGGGCAAGCTCTGCTTCGCCTTCACGGCGTTCTGGGGCTACCTCACCTTCAGCCAGTTCCTGATCATCTGGTACGCCAACCTGGGTGAGGAAACGCACTGGCCGCGGCTCCGCCTCATCGAGCCGTGGGTGCACTTCTCGGTGTCCGCCGTGATGATGGTGTTCTTCGCCCCCTTCTTCGGCCTGCTCTCGCGCGCCGCGAAGGTGTATCGCCCCACGCTGGCGCTGTTCACCACGATCAGCCTCGCCGGCATGTTCCTCGTCCGGTACCTCGAGGTCTATCCGTCGCTCTACGGCGAGGCGTCGTCGAACCCGTTCGGGATCTGGGAGTTGGCCATCCTCCTCGGCTACATCGGCCTGTGGGGCACGTGCTACCTCGCGTTCATGAATGCCTTCCCGCGCATGCGCGTGACGCTCATGACCAGCCCGTACCGCGACGAGGTGCAGGTGCCCGTGGACGCGAAGACCATGGAGCCGCTGCCGGCGCACGAGTAGCCGCCCTGTCATCCTGAGCGAGGCGAAGGATCTGCTCTTGTCCCGATGAGGACAGGACCCATTCGCCAACACTAAGAGAGGGCGGGAGAAGCGACGCTTCTCCCGCCCACTGTCGTTTCGCGCTCGGTGCCGCGTCGACCTACACGATCATCGACCGCAAGGTCGCCAGCGGCACGGCGCCGGTCTGCCGCTTCACCTCGCGGCCACCGACGAACACGATCGACGTGGGAATGCCCCGGATCTGGAATCGCGCTGCTGAACGCTGGGCGCGGTCCGTGTCGAGCTTCGCGACGAGCACCCGGCCCACCGTCTCGCGCGCGAGTGCCTCCACGGCAGGCGCCATCATCTTGCAGGGGCCGCACCAATCCGCGTAGAAGTCCACCAGCACGGGGATCTCCGACTCCGCGATCACGCGATCGAAGCTGTCGTCGTCCAGCAGCACGGGATGGTCCACGGCCAGTGGCGTCGCGCAGGAGCCGCACTTCGGCCCGTCCGAGGCCCGGTCCGCCCTGATGCGGTTCCACTGACCGCACTTTCCGCAGCGCAGCGTGAGGCGCGCTGCCCCTGTCGCCTGTGTCGTCGTCATGGTCGCTTCTCGCTCCGGTCGTCGGTCGTTATCTTCCGCACTGCAAGATTCGGGGGCGTTAGCTCAGCTGGGAGAGCGCCTGGTTTGCAACCAGGAGGTCATCGGTTCGATCCCGATACGCTCCATTGCCATTCGACGGCGATCACACGGGTTCGTGCGGTCGCCGTCGTGGCGTTCGCACCCTCGACCTGGCGATCCACAGAAGTGCGTCCGACTATGCCGCCTGCTCCTTGTAGTAGCACGCCAGCAGCACGAGCAGCGCACTGTCGTACCGCGTGTCGCGTCCATCCTGCCGCCTCGGGCGCGGTATCGCGTCGTACGTCTGCTTCAACGCACCCACCAGGCCTTCCAGCGGAAGCTCTGCCTCATGGGCCTCCGCGCAGAGGTGCGCGAGCGCTCCCTCGAGTTGGGCGCTGGCGGCGCGCGCACTGCTCGCGAGCGCGCTGGTGAGCGAGTCGAGCGCCTTGTCCGAGAAGGGCATCGGCGGTACGGCTGGCTCGAGCACTTTCACCGTCACGCTTCGCCGGGGGCTGGGACGGCTCATCGAAACGCGGACCGACGCGAGCGCCCCACTGTCCGACCGCCGCTTGCGTTCCGCGACGGTTCGCGCCTTGGAGAGTCGGGCATCGTATCGCGACCGAGCCTCCTCCGATTGCTGCGAGTCCCGGTAGCGCTCGAGCAGCGCCACCTCGTCGTCATACCGGCCGAGCGTGCGGTACAGCGCGGCGAGTCGTCCGCAGAGCCAGCCGGGGAGCTCTGGCTGCAGCGCGACGCTCGCCTCGAGGGCGTCCTCGAGCAGGCGCACTGCCACGTCGGGGTGCCCGCCGCGTCGTCGCGACTCGGCCTGACGTGCCTGGTCGGCTGAGGGTCCAGTCACGGAGATCGGAAGGGGTTTGTATCCTGGCATCGTGGTCTCGCAGGTTCGCGTAGAACATGGCTCAGGGAATGCCCGTTGGGCCGGTCGGATGAACACGACCGGCACGGAACGACGCCTACGACGCGACGGCAGGGGCGCCCTCGTAACTATGTACGCTGAAGCGCATTGGCTGCGGCCATCGTCATGAATGCGTGCGCCTCCAATGCATGGAAAATGCCACGGATGCATTGTGCGTTCGACGTTCATTGAGAAGACACCCGGGCCGCGAACGACCCGTTCGTGCGCCCTGAATCGTAAGTCGTCACCCGTCATCCGTCGTCAGCGGTGACGGAACTCGTAGTACAGGTTGATGCCGGCGCCGATGAGCAGCGACGTCGCGCCATTCACGAGGCCGATGCGCGCCCGGCTCGTGCCGTTGGCCGGTCGCCACGCGGCCTGCGCGAAGCTACCCGCGAACGCGCCCACGATACGCGGCACCGCGAGCACATGGCCACGGTCCCGCGTGGGATCCGTGACCGAGGATAGCACGACCCACCTGAAACGGTCGCCCGTTTCCGGACACTGGCAGCGCTGGTAGTCGAGCGGCCGATTCATGGCGGCAGCCCGGATATCCGTGGTCGTCTCCTGCACCACGAACTCGCCCACATCGGACGCGAGCCGCTTCTCGTACCCGGGCCAGCCCTTGCCCCACTCGACGGGATCATTGCGAAGCTGGTCGATTCCCGCGTAGACGAAGCCCAGCGCCGTCCCGTAGACCAGATCGTATCCGAAGCGCACCAGGCGCGTGCTCGAGTCACTCCCGACCCGCGACTGGGCCTGGCCCGACTGCGCCAGGGCGAGGATCGCAAGGAGCGCTACGACGGCGGACCGCCGGAGCATGCAGGTGCGGTTGGGCATGATGACCAGGCGTGAAGGTGTCGGCGTTTCGGGACGCTCCCCCGAAGGCAAGATTTCAGCCGCCTGTCCCGCCTGCTGGGGCGCGAGCGGCAGGGGGGCGCGTCCCCTACCTTCCGCATTCCCCGAACCCACCCGCCCATGTCCACGCCCGTGCCGGCCGTCGGCAGCCAGGCCCCCGATTTCACGCTGCCGTCCACCACCGGCAGCGCCGTATCGCTCTCCGCCCTGCATGGCAGGAACGTCCTGCTCGCATTCTTTCCCCTGGCCTTCACAAGTACCTGCACGAAGGAGCTGTGCGACATGCGCGACGACTGGGACCACTTCGCGACCGCCAGCACCGTCGTCGTGCCGATCAGCGTGGATTCGACGCCGACGCTCAAGGAGTTCAAGAGCAAGTACTCCCTGCGCTCGGATTTCCTGTCCGACTTCAAGCGCGACGTCGCCCGGCAGTACGGCGTGTTGCTCGAAGACCGCTTCTACTCCACCAGGGCCTATTTCCTCATCGATCGTGCGGGCATCATCCGGTGGGAGCACGTCGAGGAGAATCCGAGCGAGAAGCGTTCGAACGCGGAGCTGCTCGAGCAGATCCGGAAGCTCGACTGAAGCGAGCGTTCATTTCTGGTCGGTCACGGATGCCTTTCTGGGCAGATTGACCTGATAAGTGACCAATATCACCGTCGGTCATCTTGTCTCGTCGGACATTTCGTCCTACGTTGTGGTATCCTTCCTCAGGCGAGCGCGCACTGTCAACGACTCCGACTCGCGATGATCCCGCGCGAGCAGATGGCCCGGCGGAACCCCGACGACCCGACGCGGTGACCGGCGACCGGCCGTTGCTGCATGCGGTGGCGCAGGTCGCCGCGGCGCTCGCCACCGGCGACGCGCCCTCCGAGGTGTTGCCCGGTGTCCTCGAGCGGGTTGGCGATACCGTCGCCGCCAGCAGCGTCTCCCTGTGGCTCGGCGGCGAAGGCGAACTGCGCTGCGAAGCGCGCGTCGGGGCCGCGGCTCCCGCGCCGGCGCTGGTCCGGGCACAGGTGGCGAGCCCCACCGCCGGCGGCGCAGCCGGGTTCATCGTCGTCCGCCTCGACGCGGCGCACCATGCCCTCGGCGCTCTGGTGCTCACGCCCACGGGGCCGCTCTCGCCGGACCAGCGGACCTTCCTGGCCACCATCGCCGACATCCTCGCGCCGGTGCTTCGGCAGGCCGCGTATGCGCAACGCCTCGAGAGCGAGGTCATCGAGCGGACGCGGCAGATCGATCGCGAGCGCCGGGTCACGGAGCGCATCATCGACTCGCTGCCGGTCGGTCTCTACGTCATCGATCGCGACTATCGCATCTCCGTCTGGAACCGCAAGCGCGAAACCGGCATGCAGGGCGTGTCGCGCGAAGAGGCCATCGGTCGCACCATCTTCGAGATCCTGCACCGCCAGCCTGCCACCGTGCTGCGCCGCGAGTTCGACGAGGTGTTCGCGACCGGACGGCTGCAGATCTTCCAGATGGAATCGATGGTCACCGGCGAGTTGCGCACCTACCGCATCTCGAAGATCCCCATGCGGCTGGATGATGGCCCGGTGACGCACGTCATCACCGTCGGCGAGGACGTGACGGAGTGGCGCTCGGCGCAGGACCGGTTCGCCCAGGCGGAGAAGCTCGCGGCCATCGGCACGCTGGCGGCGGGCGTGATGCACGAGATCAACAATCCGCTCGCCACCATCGCCGCGTGCGCCGAGGGGCTCGAGCTCTCGAACGAGACGGCGGCGCCCGACATCCTCGATGGCTTCCGCCTGATCCAGAGCGAGGTGCAGCGCTGCAAGGGCATCATCGACTCGCTGCTCGACTTCAGCCGGCCGAAGGCTGGCGACAAGTCGCTCGTGAACGTCAACGACGCGATCGAACGAACGCTCTACGTGCTGCGGTACCACACGCGCTTCAAGAAGCTCGCGGTGCAGGTGGAGCTGGACCGCACGCTGAGCGCCGTGGTGCGCGCCAATGCCGAGCAGCTCATGCAGGTGTTCATGTCGCTGCTCATCAACGCCATGGACGCGATGAACGATCAGGGCACGGTCACGCTCCGCACGCGCTGGGGGGACGATGCGCGAACGGTCGTCACGGAGATCATCGACCAGGGCGAGGGCATTCGCCGCGCCGACCTGCCGAAGATCTTCGAGCCGTTCTTCACGACGAAGCCGCCAGGTCGCGGCACTGGCCTGGGCCTCTCCATCTGCTACGCCATCGTGGCGGAGCACGATGGCCGCATCGAGGTGGACAGCGCGCCGGGTGAGGGCAGCGTGTTCCGCATCATCCTTCCACGCGCCGACGAGACCGAGGACGGGACGTGAGCGAAACGCGAATCAAGGTCCTCGTGGCCGAGGACGAAGTGCACCTGGGGCAGATCCTGTCGAATTTCCTCGTGGGCCGCGGGTACGGCGTGCACACGGTGACCGACGGCCGCGCCGCGCTCGAGGCGCTGCGCGCGGAAGCGTACGACGTCGCGCTGCTCGACATCGTGATGCCCGAACTCGACGGCCTCGAGGTGCTGAAGCAGGTGCGCGCCGATGCCGATCCGCCCGAGGTCATCATCATCACCGGCAACGGCACCATCGAGACGGCCATCTCCGCCATGAAGCTCGGTGCCTACGACTACATGGCGAAGCCGTACCGGATGGCGGAGATCGACGTCCTCGTGCGCCGCGCGTGGGAGAAGCGCCGTCTCGCGCGCGAGAACGTCCTGCTCCAGTCCCAGCTCGAGCGCGCCGGCGGCGCCACGGAGATCGTGACGCAGTACGCACCCCTGCAGGCCGTGCTGGACGTGGTGGCGAAGGTGGCGCCAAGCGACAGCGCCGTGCTCATCACGGGCGAGTCCGGGACGGGCAAGGAGATCGTCGCCCACATGCTGCACCGGCTCAGCGAGCGCACCGGCCCGTTCGTGGACGTGAGCTGCGCGTCCCTGAGCGAGGGCATGCTGGAGAGCGAGCTGTTCGGCCACGAGCGCGGCGCGTTCGCCGGCGCGGACGAGCGGAAGCTGGGCCTGATGGAGCTCGCCGCCGGCGGCACGTTGTTCCTCGACGAGATCAGCGAGCTGTCGTCCAAGCTGCAGAGCAAGCTCCTGCGCGCGCTCGACCAGCGGAGCTTCTACCGCGTGGGCGGCACGCAGAAGGTCGAGGTGGACGTGCGCGTGCTCGCCGCGTCCAACCGCGACCTCGCGCAACGCGCCATCGACGGGCAGTTCCGCGACGACCTGCTCTACCGCATCAACACGATCGAGATCAAGCTCCCGCCGCTGCGCGAGCGTGCGGTGGACGTGCCGCTCATCGCCCGGCAGTTCCTCCGCATGTTCGGCAAGGCGAACCCGCCCACGCTCACGGTGGACGCGCTCGACGTGCTCACGCGCTATCCATGGCCCGGCAACGTGCGCGAGCTGCGCAACGTGATCGAGCGGGTGGTGCTGCTCGCGCACGGCCCGCAGATCCGCGCGAGCGACCTGCCGCTCGCCGCGCCGAGTACCGGTGCGGCCGCAGCGTCGCCGGCGATCTCGCTGGCGGAACTCGAGCGCCGGCACATCGAGTCCGTGCTGCATAACACGAACTGGCACCAGGGCCGGGCCGCGTCCACGCTGGGCATCAGCTCCAAGACGCTCTACCGCAAGATCCGCGAATACGGCTTCGTGCGCCCCAACGGCGTGGAGTAGCCCGATGCGGATTCTCGTGATCGAGGACGATCCGACCGTGGGACAGTACGTGAAGCGCGGCCTGGAGGAGCACCGCTGGGCGGTGGACCTCGCCACCGACGGCGAGGAAGGCGAGCGGCGTGCGAGCTCCGAGGCGTACGACCTCATCGTGCTCGACATGCGGTTGCCCGGCAAGAGCGGCCTCGACGTGCTCCAGGCGCTTCGCGCGAAGGGGTTCGAGCGTCCGGTGCTCGTGCTCACGGCCCAGGACGCGGTGGATGCCAAGGTGGCCACGCTGCGGGCGGGCGCCGACGACTATGTCACGAAGCCGTTCGCGTTCGAGGAGCTGCTCGCGCGCGTGGAGGCTCTCGCACGGCGTCCACGCTCGCTCGCGTCGCAGACCATCACGGTGGCCGACCTCGTGATCGACCAGGCCACACGCGAGGTGCGCCGCGGCGCCGAGCTCATCGAGCTCACGCCCAAGGAGTACACGGTGCTCGAGTACCTCGCGCGCCACCAGGGACGCGTGATGAGCCGCACGCTCATCACCGAATACGCGTGGGGCTACCATTTCGATCCGGGCACCAACATCGTGGACGTGGTGATCAACCACCTGCGCAAGAAGATCGACGCGAAGCACGAGCGGAAGCTGATCACGACGGTGCGCGGCGTCGGCTACGTGCTGAAGGAATAGGCGCCATGGCCACGCTGCGCGCGCGGCTGACGATGGCGTACGGGTTCGCGCTCGTGGGCAACGTGCTGCTGTTCGCGGGTGCGCTCTACTTTGCGCACAACGCGCGAGGCCTCCAGCTGAAGCAGCTGGCGTCGGTGGCGGAAGAGCAGGGGGACCGCACGCGCAGCCTGATGCGCGCGGCGGCGCGCGAGGGCAAGTCCCTCACCGAGGAGCGTCCGTGCGGCGAGCAGCGCGACGGGCGCTGCGTCTTCGCCACTGCCGACCTCGTGGAGCTGCTGGAGCGTATCCCTGGCTACTACCTCGTCTACGACCGCGACGACCGCCAGATCTACAGCTCCGTGGGCATCCGGCAGTTGTCGGACGAGGACCGGCTGGCGATCGACCGCGCCGCGGTGCACCTCGTGCCCGATGGCGCCGGCCAGGTGGTACCGGTCTCGGACACGCTGTTCGGCGGTGGCCTGCTCATGGCGGCGCGGCGCGAGACGGCACTGCGACCGTACATCACGCGCGTCGTCGCGGGGGTGCCCACCACGCTGTTCGAGCTCACGCCGAGTGTGCTCGTGGGCACGATGGTCGTGGTGTTTCCATTCCTGATCCTTGCGTCGATCGGCGTGTCGTACGCCATCGCCGGCCAGGCGCTGGAGCCCGTGGAACGGATCATCAACGAAGTGGAGGCCATCTCGGACGGCCGGTCGCTGCATCGACGGCTTCCCTCCGACCTCGGCAGCGAGGAGTTATCCCGCCTCGGGACGACGCTCAACGCGATGATCGGCCGTCTCGAGACATCGTTCGGTGCGCTGCGCCGGTTCACGGCGGACGCGAGCCACGAGCTCAAGACGCCGCTCACGGTGATGCGCGCGGACGTCGAGCGCGCGATGCACCCGAACGTCGCCAGCGGCGAGGCGATGCAGGCGCTCGAGGAGGCGTTGCAGGAGACCGCGCGCATGTCCGACCTCGTGGACAGCCTGCTCACGCTCGCGAAGGCGGACGAGGGGCGCTTCGACCTGCATCGCGAGCCCGTCGCGCTCGGCGCGCTCGTGCGCGACGTCTACGAGACGGCCGTGATCCTCGGCGAGCATGCGGGACAGCGGGTGACGCTGACCGTGCTCGAGGAAGCGATGGTGGACGGCGACGCGCGGCGCCTTCGGCAGCTGTTCCTGAACCTGATCACGAATGCGATCAAGTACACGCCGCGTGGTGGCAGCGTGGAACTGTCCCTGAGCCGGCTGCTCGGCGACGAGATCGCCTTCACCGTGCGCGATTCGGGGATCGGCATCGCCGCGGGCGACCTGCCCTATGTGTTCGATCGCTTCTGGCGCGCCGATCGCGCGCGGTCCCGGGGCAGCGAGCGCACGGGGTTCGGGCTGGGGCTCGCGATCAGCCAGTGGATCGCCCAGGCGCACGGCGGGCGGGTCACGGCGCAGTCGCGCCTCGGGCGCGGGTCGGTGTTCACCGTGGTGCTGCGGACGATCGTCGTGGTGGACGCCGGCGCGGGCGACGCGGTGGCCGTCGCGGGGCGATCCGGCAGGCCGGCGGCGTCCTGATCCGCGACTTCACGAAATCTTAATCCCCCGGGAGTTCCGCTGTCCCGCAGCCGGGGTAAGTTGAGTCGTGGAAGTGCAGTGTCCCGTCCTTTAGCCAAGGGAAGGTCTGCGAGGACATGTTCAATAATCTGCTGGAATCCAAGCCGAAGAAGCAGCGCACGGCGGGCGGGCTGATCCTGAGTGGCGTCCTGCACGCCGTGCTCATCACGCTCGCCGTGTACGGCACGCTGCAGGCGAAGAACACAGTCGAGAAAATGAAGGCGGAGAAGGTCGAGTTCGTCGACGTGAAGAAGAAGGAACCGCCCCCGCCGAAGGAAGAGCCGAAGCCCGTACCGAAGGAAGTGGTCGTCGCACCGCCTCCGCCGAAGGGCTTCCAGGTGCTCACCGCGCCGATCAAGGTGCCCGACGTGCTCCCCGACATCGACCTGTCCAAGAAGGTCACGGACGAGGCGGATTTCTCGGGCAAGGGCGTGCAGGGCGGCGTGGCCAAGGGCGTCGTGGGCGGCACGGGTCCGGTGAACACGGACCAGCCGTACTTCGAGTTCCAGGTGGAGAAGCAGGTCCAGCAGATTCCCGGTACGGGCAACCTGCGGTATCCGGACATGCTCCGTTCCGCCAACGTCGAGGGCGAGGTGCTTGCCCAGTTCGTCGTGGACGCGGACGGCCGCTACGAGGCCGGCACCTTCAAGGTCCTGAAGTCGAGCCACGACCTGTTCACCCAGGCCGTGAAGAACGCCCTGCCCAACATGCGCTTCTACCCGGCAGAAGTGGGCGGCAAGAAGGTCAAGCAGTTGGTCCAGCAACCGTTCACCTTCTCGCTCAGCAAGGGCGAATAACCTCTCCGGAGACTTAGAATGGATCTCTCGTTGATGGACATGTGGAACACGATGGGCTCGGTCGCCAAGGGCATTGTCTTCATCCTGGCGATCATGTCGATCTACTCGCTCACCGTGATGGTCTCCAAGTGGTGGAGCCTCCGGAAGGCGCAGAAGGAAACCATCAAGTTCGCGCCCGAGTTCTCGCAGTTCCTCGAGGAGGACAACCTCACCGAGGCGATCAAGTTGGCCGAGAGCTACAAGAAGTCGCACGTCGCGCTCGTGCTGGGCGGCGCGCTCGGTGAAGTGAAGCCACTCATCCAGGACGGGTCGGTCACGGTCTCCGACATCAACTCGGCCGAGCGTGCGGTCGAGCGCAACATGCTGCTCGAGATCACGAGCCTGAAGCGCGGCCTCGCCGTGCTCGCGACGGTGGGCGCCACGGCACCGTTCGTCGGACTGCTCGGCACCACGATCGGCATCATCAACGCCTTCCAGGGCATGTCGAAGTCCGGCTCGGGCGGCCTGGCCGCCATCGGCGGCGGTATCTCCGAGGCACTGGCCACGACGGCGCTCGGCCTGCTCGTCGCGATCCCGGCCGTGTGGGCGTACAACTACTTCCAGACGAAGATCGACAACCTCACGGTCGAGATGACGTACGTCTCGAAGGAAATGATCGACTACCTCATCAAGGGTGTCTCCGGCGAGTTCGGCCGGTCGCGCTTCACCCGCGAGTTCAATGCCTCGTCGGGCGCCAACGCACCGCTGACCTGACGCTCGTCCACTCATTGAGGAGGTAGCTCGATGGCAATGTCCTCAAGCGGCGGCGGGGGCGTGAAGGCCGAGCCGAACGTGACACCGATGATCGACGTCATGCTCGTGCTGCTCATCATCTTCATGGTCGTCACGCCCGCGCTGCTCGCCGGCTTCAACGCGGTTCCGCCCCAGGGGCAGAACCTGAAGGATCATCCGGAGGATGCGGAGACCGACCAGGTTCTCGGCATCGACCGCGATGGCAACTACTACCTGAACAAGCAGCCGATCGCCAAGACGGCGATCGAGGCGCGGATCAAGGAGATCTACGCGACGCGCACGTCCGACAAGGTCATGTACCTCAAGGCCGACAAGGACCTGCTCTACTCGAAGGTCGTGGATGCCACCGAAATGGCCGCCAAGAACGGCGTGCGCGTGCTCGGGCTCATCAGCGACCAGAAGAACGGAACGGTGTCCACCGTGGCTGGCGATTCGAAGGCCCAACTTCAGAAGCCGTAAAGGAGCCGCAGAATGGCATTCACCTCAGGTGGCAGCGGCGGGCTGACGAACGAGATCAACGTCACGCCCATGATCGACGTGCTGCTCGTGCTCCTCATCATCTTCATGGCGGCGCTGCCGACCATGCGGAAGACGGTGGACGTGCAGCTCCCCGACCCGACGCCCGCGCTGGCGCCGCCCGGCGCGCAGTCGAACCAGATCGTCATGGAAGTCACGCCGACGGATTACCTCATCAACACCGAGAAGGTGGATGAGTCGCATCTGGCCGGCCGCCTGAAGGAGATTTACGATCCGCGGCCGGAGAAGGTCATCTTCGTGAAGGGATCGCCGGACGTGAAGTACGAGCGCGTGGTGCATGCGATGGACATCGCGCGCGGTTCGGGCGTCAAGGTCATCGGCGTCCCCCCGAAGGACACGCCGGGCTCGACCAAGTAGCGATCGGGCGTATCGTCCCGCTCGGCAGGAAAGTGATACGGCGGACGAACCTTTCCAGGGTCGTCCGCCGTATAACGTTGGTGCCTCTCGCGATGCGTCCGCGTCGCGCGCGCCCCGCCCGCACAGCAGCACGGACCCCGCGATCATCGAGGCTCGCATGACCTTTCCGCACGACGACAGCACGCGAGGTCCCCCGACCCAGCCGCGGTACCGCGTTCCCGTCGGGATGCCGTTCAGCGACGAGGGACGCCGTCAGGGGGTCATCATCTCCGTGCTCGTGCACCTTGCGATCATCGCCCTGCTGCTCGCGCCGATCGTGTTCGCGCACTCGGTCATCACCCGCATCGAGCAGGGTGCGGGCGGGAAGGGACCCGCGGGTGGCGGCGGCGGCGGACATGCTGGTGACTCGGGGCACGAGTCGATCCTGTTCGTGCGGCCGACGACGCTGGCGCCGATGACAGCGGTACCCGTGGCACCTCCGCCGGTAGTTCAGAAGATCCCGCCGGTGGTGCCGCCGGTGACGCCACCGCCGCAACCGGTGACGAAGACGCCGGAGGTGGCCGCGGCGCCCGCACCCGCCGCGACGGTGGCCATCACGGGTGCGGGTGCGGGGTCCGGCGCCGCCGGTACCGCCGGCAATGGTCCCGGCAGCGGCGGCGGCGTGGGATCCGGCATCGGTACTGGGCGAGGCAGCGGCACGGGACCCGGCACCGGCGGCGGCACGCAGGCGAACTATCCGCCACAGCCCATCGAGTTCTTCCTGCCGCCGCTGCCGCCCCCGTCGAGCGTGCGGGGATTCAGCTTCGTCGCGGAGTTCGACGTCGACTCCACTGGCAAGGTGCTCGAGATGCATTTCTCGCCGACGCGTGACGGCGACTACAACCGGCGTCTCGCCAGCGTACTGCGGTCGATGCGCTTCCGGCCCGGCACGCGGCCCGATGGATCGCCGCTGCGCATGAAGGCACAGGTCGGCTACGAGTTCTGACGTGTGATATCCGTCATGGCGCTCTAGCGGCGCTGGTGGCCCCTCCCTACATTTTGCGGATTGCCCCATGAAACGCCGCCGGCCAGGGCCGACGACGCCACTCTCGCTTTTTCCGTCCCCTGCATGAGCCGCTCGGCCGTTCCGACCGACGCAACGCCGCAGTCCGACAGCGGATCCGCATAAGCGATGGCCTTCATCGATTCGGCGTTCGCATCGCGCCGAGCCGGTCTGCGGGCCGCGGCTGTCCGTACCTCCTTCCAGCGTGGCGCCCGCACCGGGCGTCGTGCCTCCGCCGCGACGATCAGGTGATCGCCGTGGTGTCCTTCGCGGGCATACCCACCTTCCACGCAACATGACGCAAACGCAGTCCTCGCTGATCTACGTCGTCATCGGCTCGAGTCTACTCGCCCTCGTCTTTGCCGTGTTCCTCGCGCGATGGGTCCTGTCGCGCAGCCGTGGAACGCCGGAGATGCAGAAGATCTCCAACGCCATTCAAGAGGGTGCCGAGGCGTACCTGGCGCGTCAATACAAGACCATCGGGATGCTCTCCGTGGTCGTGGCGGCGCTGCTCGGCATCGGCTACGGCTACTTCCGGCACACCACCGCGAATGATCCTGTGCAGGATCCGAAGACGTTCGCGATATACGTGACGTCGTCGTTCCTGCTGGGCGCCCTGAGCTCCGCGGTGGCGGGCTACGTGGGCATGTGGGTGTCCATCCGCACGAACATCCGTGTGGCGGCCGCCGCGATGACCTCGCTCAACGATGCGCTCCAGACGGCATTGCGCGGCGGCGCGGTCTCGGGGCTGTTCACGGTCGCCATGAGCCTGCTCGGCGTCGGTGGCCTGTTCGCGGCGCTGTCGGCGATGGCGCCGCAGGGCATGGGCGCGAACGAGTGGGCGCAGCACATCCCCTTCCTGATCGTCGGCTACGGCTTCGGCGCCTCGTTCGTGGCGCTGTTCGCGCAGCTCGGCGGCGGTATCTACACGAAGGCGGCGGACGTCGGCGCGGACCTCGTGGGCAAGGTGGAAGCGGGCATCCCCGAGGACGACCCGCGCAACCCCGCGGTGATCGCCGACCTCGTGGGCGACAACGTCGGCGACTGCGCCGGCCGCGGCGCCGACCTGTTCGAGAGCACCGCCGCCGAGAACATCGGCGCGATGATCCTCGGCGTGCTGCTGTTCAAGTCGTTCGGCATCAACGGCATCCTCTTCCCGCTGGTCATCATGGCGCTCGGGCTGCTCTGCTCGATCGTCGGCGTGATGGTGGTGAAGACGAAGGAAGACGCCGACCCGATGAAGGCGCTCAACTTCGGCT
>JBBRZK010000074.1:0-22893 GCA_038236775.1 Gemmatimonadales bacterium | reverse complement strand
CGGTGATGCCTTCGACGATGCCGAGGACGAGGGCGTGCAGGAAGGACATGCGGATGCGGAAAAAGGCGTGGACGTCGGTGGACGGGCGAGGGTAAGTTAGCTCGACGACGGGCCGCTCAGGGCGCCGCGCCGATGGCGCGCCGGTAGAACGCCTCGTACTGGGCCACGACGGCTTCCTGGCCGAAGCGATCGCGTGCGTCGCGCGCAGCCAGCGCGCTCACCGCCGCCCAGCGGCGCTCGTCGGAAAGGAGCGCAATGCCCGCTTCGGCCATGCCCTCCACGTCGCCCGGCTCGCAGAGAAAGCCGGTCTCGCCATCGCGCACGACTTCGGGCAGGCCGCCCGACTGCGCACCGATCACCGGGACACCGCAGGCCAGCGCTTCGAGCGCACTCAGGCCGAAGGACTCGCTCACTGTGGGGAGCAGGAAGAGGTCGGCGCTCGACAGCAGCGGCGCGACGGACTCGAGCTTGCCGAGGAAGAACACGTCGTCGGCGACGCCGAGGTCGCGCGCCTCCTGCTCGGCCAGCACCCGATCCGGTCCGTCGCCGACCATGATGAGGACGCTCGGCACCTCCCGGGCGATGCGCGCGTAGATCCGCACGATCTCCTGCACGCGCTTCACCGGCCGGAAGTTCGAGAGGTGCATGACGACCTTGCGCCCCTTCGCGATGTCCGCGAACTGCGGCGTGTAGCGGGCGCGATCGTAGACGGCCGGATCGATGAAGTTGGGAATGACCTCGATGCGGCAGCCGGTGCAGCCGAACGCGGAGAGCGTCTCCGTCCGCAGGTATTGCGAGACGGCGCTGAGGCCGTCGGACTTCTCGATGGAGAACTTCGTGATGGCGAAGAACGACGGATCCTGCCCCACGATGGTGATATCCGTGCCGTGGAGCGTCGTGAGGACCTTGATGTCTGGCCGCGTGCCTGCGAGCATCTCGCGTGCGATCCACGCGCTCGTGGCGTGCGGGATGGCGTAGTGCACATGCAGCAGGTCGAGCTTGTGCGCGAGCACCACCTCGTGCATGCGCACGGCGAGCGCGAGGTCGTAGGGCGGATACTCGAAGAGCGGGTAGCGGCCCACGTCCACTTCGTGGAACCAGATCCGCGGCAGGAACGACGGCAGCCGGAAGGGCTGCTGGTAGGTGATGAAGTGGATCTCGTGGCCCCGGTGCGCCAGCGCGATGCCGAGCTCCGTCGCGATCGCGCCGGAGCCGCCGTACGTCGGGTAGCAGGTAATGCCGATCTTCACGCGTCCCCTTCCCTCCACCAGGCCGAGGCGCGCTCGGCCCAATCGGGTTCGTTGCCGCTGAAACGTGTCACGTCCTCGCCCGCCAGCTGATGCCGGAACCAGGTGCGCTGCCGCTTGGCATACTGTCGCGTCTCGATCACGACCTGCTCGACCGCGTGGCGCGGTGTCACCTCGCCTCTCACCATGTCACGAACCGTGCGATAGCCCGTCGCGTTCCATGCCGGCGCGTCCTCCGGCACCACCTGCATCAACCGCCCTACTTCCTCCGGCCAGCCGCTGCTGAACATCCGCGCGGTGCGCTGTGCAATGGCGTACGCCAGGGGCGGGCCGGGATCGACAACAAGATACCGGGCGCGCCGCCGCGGCGGACGCGCCAGCTCGCGATGCAGGGTACTGAGGCGACGGCCGGTGAGGAGCGCGACCTCGACGGCGCGCAGCAGCTGCGTCCGTCCCAGGTGTGCGCGGGCCGGGTCGAGGGCAACCACCCAGCGGCGCAGCTCGGCCGTGTCCCACGACGCCGTCAGAGTCCGTATCGCCTCACGTTGCGCACCGTCGAGCGGCGGCTCCTCGAAGGACTCACCGAAGAGGGCACGCAGGTACAGGCCCGTCCCGCCGACCACCACCGGCGTGCGTCCCGCGGCGACGATGTCATCGAGCCAGGCATCGGCGCGGTCGGCCCACCACGCGGACGATGCCCGCTCCGTGGGCGCGAGGACGTCGATCCCGAAATGAGGTGCCACGAGGCGTTCGGCGGCGGTGGGCTTCGCGGTGCCGACATCGAAGCCGCGATACAGCTGCCGCGAGTCCGCACTTATGACGCTGATGTCCGCCATACGCGCGAACCAGAGCGCCGCACGGGTCTTGCCCGTCGCCGTCGGGCCACAGATGACGCGAATGGGCTTGTCGTTACTGCCGGCCAAAGCGCCGCTCGAGCTCGGGCCACGACAGCTGCACGATGGTGGAGCGTCCGTGCACGTCGTGCGCCGGGAGTCGCGTGTCGCCCAACGCCACGAACAGCGCGCGCATCTCGCCCGGCGAGAGCTCGTCGCCCGCCTTCACGGCGGCCTTGCACGCCACGGTGGCGGCAAGCCGTTCGTGCCTGGCGTGCGTCGCACTGTCGCGATCGCCGGTGAGCGCAGCGAGCGTCTCGCGCAGGCACCGCTCCGCATCGAAGCGCGGGTGCGGCATCGGCACGCTGTTCACCAGCAGCGTGTGGCCGCCGAACCCCTCCACCTCGAAGCCGAGCCGGGCGAGCGCGTCGCGATGCTGCTCGAACGCGTCGCCCTCGGCGGGCGTGAGGTGCAGCGTGAGCGGAAAGAGCAGGCGCTGTGACGGCGCCTCGCCACGCTCCAGCATGCCCATGAACCGCTCGTAGAGCACGCGCTCGTGCGCGGAGTGCTGGTCGATGAGCACCACACCATCCTCGTGCTCGAACATCATGTACGTGCGCCGCAGCTGCAGCAGTGGCGGCACGACGAGCGACGGTGGCGGCTCTGTCGCGGTGGCGAGCGGAGGAAGATCGGGCTCCGCGGGCATCCCCGCGGGACGACCACTCGGGCCATTCGACCCGACATCGGCGCGCGCGGCATCGAGCTCCCCGAACAGCCCGGCGGCGTCGGGCGCCGTCGGACGGAGCAGCTCCACGTCTGCAGGAGCCGGCGCCCACACCGGCCCGTTCGCCGACCATCGGCGCACGCCGAGTGCGGCGCTCGCGTCGAAGGTGCCGAGCGCGCGGCGGACCGCGTCTTCGACGGCGCGCTCCACGATCCAGCGATCGCGGAAGCGCACTTCCGCCTTCGCCGGGTGCACGTTCACGTCCACGGTGTCGGCGGGCACGACCACTTCGAGCAGCAGGCTCGGACGCAGGCCGGGCGCGATCGTCGAGCGATACGCGGCCTCCGCCGCGCGCACGATCCCGTTGTCGCGTACCACGCGGCCGTTCACGGCGACGAATGTCCGCCGGCTCGCCGTGCCCACGTCCGCCGGCCGCTCGGCGAGGCCGCTCACCTGGATCGCGCCGCGTACGTCCTCGACGTCCACCATCCGGTCGGCGACGTCAGCGCCCCACAGGGCCGCCACGCGGTCGCGCAGGGCCGGTGCGGCGGGCAGCGCGAAGGCGGACTTGCCGTCATGCGACAGCGTGAGCCGGACGTCGCGTCGATTGAGCGCGATGGTCGTCATGGTCTCGACGATGCTGCGCCATTCGGAGCGGGCACCGCGCAGGAATTTCTGGCGGGCCGGCGCATTGTAGAACAGCCGGCTCACGGCCACAGTCGTTCCGCGCCGGCGGGCAATGTCGCGCACGTCGCCCACGGCGCCGCCCGCCGCGTGCACTGCGGTGCCGGCGCCATCGGCGGGTGCGGTCTCGACGACGAGTTGGCTCACCGAGCAGATGGCGGGCAGCGCCTCGCCGCGAAAGCCGAAGCTCGCGACGCCGACGAGGTCGGCGGCCAGGCGGATCTTCGAGGTCGCATGGCGTTCGAGCGCGAGGAGTGCGTCGTCGCGTTCCATGCCGGTGCCGTCATCGCTCACGCGGATGAGCGTGCGGCCGCCGTCTTCCACCGTGACGTCGATGGCCGTGGCGCCCGCGTCAAGCGCATTCTCGACGAGCTCCTTCACGGCCGACGAAGGGCGCTCGACGACTTCGCCGGCAGCGATCTGGTCGGCAACGGCGGGCGGGAGGACGGCGATGCGGGGCATGGGTGGAATGCTATCGGCGCGGCGCGGTGAAAAGAACCTGCGCGGGCAAATGCCCGGCAAGCAGATCCTTCGCTACGCTCAGGATGACACCGAAAAGCAGATCCTTCGCTACGCTCAGGATGACACCGAAAAGCAGATCCTTCGCTGCGCTCAGGATGACACCGAAAAGCAGATCCTTCGCTGCGCTCAGGATGACAGGGTGCCGTGCGCTCAGGATGACACGGAGCGGATCAGTCGTTGCCAGGTGGCGCATCGAGCGCGAGCACGCTCGCGAGCGGAACCCACCCTCCCCGCGCGCCATCGAGCACGAGGTGCACCCATGCCCCCTCGCGTGCGCCAAGCCGTCCGGTTTCACCGACGATGCCGCTGCCCGACGCGGCCGCGGATCCCGGTGCGTCGAGCAAAGGACGTGTCGCGCGCAGCACGGCAAGGCCTGGCGCGTCGAGTCGGTCGGCCAGTTCGAGTGCACCGAGCAACGCCACGACCGCGATCGAGAGCGCGCCGCCGGCGAGGGCGCGCGTCGAGGCGGGACGCCCGGCCACCGGCAGCGCGAGCGCGAGCCATCCCAGCAGCCAGCACGCGAGGGCAATTCCCGCGAGCACGTCGACGGGGAGCGGCGGCACGTAGCCCACCGCGCGGACGTCGGACGCGGTCACGGCATCGAGTCGCTCGCGCGTCTCGTCGTCGAGGGGACTGAGTCGCAGCGCGCGCTGCCAGGCGCGCGCGGCCGAGGCGGTGTCGCCTTCGGACCAGGCTGCGGCGCCGAGATTCGCCCACGCATCCGCGGCGCGCGGCGCCCGTGCCGCAACGCGGCCGAAGAGGTGCGCGGACGTGGTGAAGGCGCCGTGGTCATACGCCTCGACGCCGGCGCGGAACGTGGATGCCACGCCGTCCGGAAGTGCACTCAGGACGCTCGCGGCACCGCACAGGACGATCAGCGCAACGAGGGCGCGCGTCGCGCGCGTCGTCGTCACCGGTCGGACAGCCTCCGCGTCGATGGCCTTGAACGCCGCCGCCACCTCGACGAGCGCGTCGCCCTCGAGTGCGCCACGCGACGAGTAGGCGGCGGCATCGAGACGGTCGAGCAGCGCGCCAGCGGCGTGCGCGGTTTCCTCGGTGACACCATCGAGGCGCAACGCGCGCGCGAACGCCGCAGGCTGTGTCACGCCGACCGTGCGCTGCACGCGCTGAGCGACGGCTTCGAGGTACAGGCGGCGCGCCTCACGCGGCGAAAGGCGCTCGCCACGCGCCGCGAGCTGCCGGATGCGCCGGGCTGCCGACCGTCGCTCCGTGCGGCGGCGGCGGCCCGTACGCAGGCGACGAACGGCGGCCGGCGCGGGCGCCATGGCCAGCAGGACCCAGTACCACGGCCGCGTCGAGAGGGGGCGCGCCACCTCGCGCCGCATGGTGCGGCGAATGGCCAGGTGTGGTGTCGGCGCCGAATCCACCACGGCGAGCGTCGCGGCGGCGACATCGAGGCCAAGCGCGAGCGTGTGGGCGTCGTCGTAGCGCCGCCGGTCGGGATCGAAGAAGGGATAGTCCATCGCGGGTACGGTCTGCGCGCCGGGCTGTCGCGGCGTCAGCAGCCAGTCGAACTCCTTGGACCCGCGCACGCGCGCGACGGATGTGTCCACCTGCACGCGCTCCTCGCCCGGCGCGACGGCGGCCCAGCCGAGCTGCAGCGCGGGCCGGGGCCAGAGCTTCACGTTGCCGGATCCTTCGAGGCGCAGCGTGAGCACCACGGGATCTCCCATGCGCGCGCTGGCGACGGACAGCCGAGCGCTCGCGCCAACGTTCCCCACCGCCCCGACGAAATCGCGCGGACGACCCTCGGTGGGCACGTCGAGCGCGACGAAGCGGACGCTGTCCGTGCGCAGCTCGAAGCTCTCCTCGCGCGAGAAGAACGACGTCGAGAGCGGCAGCGAATACGTGAGCGCCGCCGGCGCGATGGCGGCGCGGCCGGCGAAGAGTGGAAAGAGCGCGCGGCGATAGGACAGCGTCTCGAAGCAGCGCCGCCCCGTGCGCGTGAGCGCCGCCGGCGCCGCGAGGTCGTACGCGAGCACGCCGGGCATCTCGGGCGGAAAGAACGTGGGATTCCTTCGCAACCGCTGCCGCGCGCTCTCGTTCAGCTGCACGTCGACGACGTAGTTCACCTGCTCGCCGACATACAGCGTGTCGGCCGGCGTCGCACGATCGGCCCGGTCGAGCCACGCGTGGACGAGCACCGCGGGTGGCAGGCCGTTGGCCGGATGCACGATCACGGGACCTGCCGTTGCGGACGCATGCTGCGCCGCGGCCGCGACGGTGAACGGCGGCAGGGTCACGCGACCGTCCGCATCGGCGGCCACGGTGAACGTGGCCTCGGTGAGCGCGCTCGGTTCGCCGCGCCCGTCGCGCTCCACGCGGCTCACGACGCTGGTCTTCAGCAGCTGCAGGGTCGGGCTGCCCGCGAAGGGCGCGATCCGCGGAACCTCGGCGCCGGCATACCGGGCCGCCACGGTGATCTCGAACGGCGCGCAGGTGCTCGCGGTATCCGGCGCATGCGCGACGACCACGAGCTGCGCGAGCACGAGCAGCCCGATCACGGGAAGGCTACCAGTCCTTTCCGCCCGGGGGCGGTTCCGGCCGGTTCTGTTTCTGCTTCTTGCTCTGGACGTCGCGCTCCTCGCGCGCCGCGCTCCCCAGCAGCTGCTCCGCCTGGCGCTGCGCGAGTGTGGGCTGGGGCTTCTGCTCCTGCTGCGACGGCGAGGGCGCGGCGTTCGACGCGCCGCCCCCACCACCGCCACCGCCGCCCTTCTTCTGCTTTTCCAGCGCCAGTTCGTAGTTCCATTTCGCGTCGAGGTCGTTGGACCGCTGGAGAAGTACGCGCTTGTACGTCGCGAGCGCTGCCTTCAGCTCGGCCGACGCCGAGTCACCCTGGGCTGCACGCCCGCGCAGCAGGTGGGCGAGGCCGCCGTTGAAGCGCGCGCGATACTGGATCTCCGGATCCGCCTTCTCCGCCGCACGCTCGAGCACCTCGGCCGCAGGCACCGTGGAATCCGCGGCGAGCAGCGCGGTACCGTAGTTGTAGAGCGCGCCCGGCGACTTGTCGCCTTTCTGGATGGCCGCGTTGAAGAGCGCCGCGGCGCGCGGATAATTCTTCGCGTGATACGCTGCCGCGCCGTCGATGGACTCGCGCGCCGGCGCGCACCCGGACAGCGTCAGCGTCAGCAGCATCGCGGCCGCCACGGCGGTCTCGGCGGCCGCCGCGCGCCGTCTCCGCCGCCCACGGCGGCCAGCGAGGATCGTGTCCAGCCAGAGCAGCAGGATGGCCGGCAGCAGGAAGAGCTGGAACTGCGGCGTGAGCGTGTCGCCCGCCTGTGTCGTGCGCGCGCCGGTGCGCAACTTCGACAACGCGGCCTTGATGCGCGTCGCCTTGTCCGTGGCCTCGGCGGGGATGAACGTGCCGTTCGCCGCCGTGGCGGCCGCCTGCAGCAGCGCGGGCTCGTAGTGCGTCACCACCACCTGCCCCGACTCGTCGCGCTTCTGCGTCATGCCGCCATTCGCGTCCTTCACGGGAATCGTGCCGCCGGCGGTGGTGCCGAAGCCCACCGTCACGAGGCTCACGTTGTTGTCGGCTGCTTTCTTTGCGGCAGCAATGAGCTCATCCTGCGGCTCGAAGCCCTCGCCGTCGCTCAGCACGACGAGCGCGCGATCGGCGCCACTCTTGGTGAGCGCCAGCAGGCTCGTGCCCTGCGTGATGGCCGCGGCGAGCGAGGTGCCCGCCTGCCCCACCACGCTCGGATCGAGGTTGTCGAGGAAGAGGTCGAGCGCGCCGCCGTCCACCGTGATCGGCGACAGCACGTACGAACGACCCGCGAACGCCAGCAGCCCGACGCGATCGCCGGGACTGATCGCGCGCAGGCGACGGATCTCCTGCTTCGCGCGCTCCAGCCGGTTCGGCTTCTCGTCCGTGGCGAGCATCGACAGCGATGCATCCACGGCGAGCACCATGTCCACGCCGCTGGAGCGGACGGTGGTGCGCTCGTGGCCCCAGCGCGGGCCGGCGATCGCAACGCCTGCGAAGGCGGCCGCGAGGCCGAGTCGCGCGGCGCGCCATCCGCTGGTGCCGAGGGCACTGGCCGGAATCAGCCGACGTACGACCTCGAGTGCACCGAACCGCTCGAAGCGCCTTGCGCGGCTGGCGCGCGCGCGGCGCAGCAGCCACGCGAACGCAAGTGGCAGCACGATCACGAGCGGGAGCAGCCACGGCAGCTCGATGAGGCTCCAGTCGATGCTCATGGCAGTGGACCTTTCCAGGCGACGAGGAGCAACTCGGCGGCGAGCGCGACGAGCATGATGGTGAGCGGCCAGCGAAAGAGCTCGGAGTATCGCACGAACGTGCGGCTCCGCACCGGTGTGCGCTCCAGCGCGTCGATCTGTTCGGTGATCCGTTGCAGCGCAGCGGGATCGCGGGCGCGGAAGTAGCGGCCGCCCGTCGCGTTCGCGACGTCCGTGAGAAGCGCGTCGTCGATCTCCACCCGCTGCAACTCGTAGCGCAGGCCGAACAGTCCGCGTCCCACCGGCACCGGCGCCATGCCTTCGGTGCCGACGCCGATGCCGTAGATCTTGATGCCGAACGCCGCCGCGGCCTTGGCGGCCGTGCGCGGATCGATGGCGCCGCGGTTGTTCACGCCGTCCGTGAGCAGGATGAGCACGCGCGAGCGGCCGGGCGCGTCCTTCAGCCGGTTGGCGGCGGTGGCGATGGCGGTACCGATCGCGGTGCCGTCCTCGAGCTGGCCCGGTTGGAGGTTGTCGAGCGCCGACTGCACAACGGGGTAGTCCGTGGTGAGCGGCACCTGCGTGAGTGCCTCGCCGGAAAACGCCACGATGCCGATGCGGTCCGAGCTGCGCGCAGCGACGAACTGCTTGATCTTCGCGCGCGCCACCTCGAGGCGGTTCTGCGGCTGGAAGTCGAGCGCGAGCATGGAGCTCGAAATGTCGAACGCGATGACGATGTTGATGCCTTCGCTCGTCGTGGTCTCCGCGTGCGCACCCGAGCGCGGACGGGCGAGCGCGACGATGCCGCTGGCGAGGGCGAGGTTGCGCAGCAGCGTGAGGGCGCGGGCGAGGCCGCGTCCCGCACGCGGACCGCGCGCCAGCACGGCGACGCGCGAGAACACGATGGCCGCCGGCGCGCGCCGGCGCGCGACCAGCCACCACACCGGCAGCAGCAGCAGGAGCAACAGCCACCAGGGCGACACGAATTGCAGCACGCCGATGTCGATCATGCGGCCCGCTCCTTCGGCGCGGCCGCTGCGGCAGCCGCCGCAGCTTCGGCGCGCTGGTGCTCGTCCCGCACGATGGCCCTGGCTTCCTCGCTCATGGCCTTCGCCCGCTCCGCACCGAGCGGCGCGTTGGCGAACTTCACCGGGTCCACGGCGTCGAAGAGCAGCCGCAACGCGTCGTGCGGCACGGTGGGCGCGCTGCGCACGGCGCCCAGCATCTCGCCGCTCGTCTGCGCGAGCGATGCCTCGGCGATGCGTTCCGCGAGGTAGCGGCGCACGACGCCCGTCATGAGAGCCGCATGGCGGCCCGGCTCGCCCGCCTCGATGAGCCGGAGCCGCTCGATCCGCTCGAACGCGGCGAGCGCATCGCGATAGGGATCACCGGTGTCGCTGGCGCGGCCGCGACGGCGCCGGACGATCCACCACGCGAGCAGCCCGATCACCAGCGCCGCGAGCGCCGCGAGCGCCCACCACCACCACGGCGTCGGAAGGCCCGCTTCGAGGATCGGCCGCGCCGGCTTTGCCACGCGGAGCGTGGTGTCTGCGGGAAGGACGCTTCGGACGAAGAGCGTCGGAAGGCTGAGGGCCACCTGTCGATCGCCGTCGTCCGTCTGCACGAGCACGTCGCCGAGCTTGATGGGTTGCCGCCCGATGTCCCATGCCGAGAGCCGGTACACGGCGATGCGGTCCGCGGCGGCGACGCTGTCCGCGCCGTTGTGCACCGCGGGCGGCTCGAGCGATTGCACAGGGCCGAGCGAGTCCACTGCCGCGGGGAAGTTGATGGTCGCGCCCGCGGGGGCGTGCACGCGCACGACGAGACGCACCACGTCGCCTACGGTGACGGTGTCGCGCTCGATCGTGGTGCCCGCCTGCACGGGGATCTGGTTCGCGCCCGCCTGCGCGACGAGGCGTGGCGCCACGGCAGCACTGACGAGCACCGCGAGCGCTGCAGCCCGCAGCATGGACGTCCGTGCCGTCATGCTCACCGCCGGCGCGCGCGCGTCTCGCGCGCGCGGAAGAACTTGATGAGGGGATCGACGACGCCGCCGTTCGTCCGGACGGGAATCTCGTCGATGGCCAGGCGCCGCAGCAGGCGGCGGCGCGCGGTGACCTCCTCGCTCACCGCCGCCGCGAAGCGTGCACGCACCTTCGCGTCGCTGGTATCCACGTCGATCGTCGCGCCGGTTTCGGGATCCACGAACCGCGCGTGGCCGATGTCCGGCAGCTCGAGTTCACTCGGATCGTCCACCGTGACCGCGACGACGTCATGGCGCTGCGCCAGCAGCTTGAGCGGCTGCTCGAGGTCCGGGGTCTGGAAGTCGGACACGACGAAGATGATCGCCTTGTGCGAGAGCATCTTGCCCGTGTACTCGAGCGCGCCGGTGAGGTCGGTGCCGCGGCCCACCGGCTCGAAGACGAGCAGGTCGCGCAGCAACCGCAGTGCGTGCCGGCGTCCCTTGCGCGGCGGCACCACGTGCTCGATGCGGTCGGTGAACAGCACGGCGCCCACGCGATCGTTGTTGCGAATGGCGGACATCGCGAGCACGGCCGCCAGCTCGCTCGCCAGCTCACTCTTGAAGCGCGCGCGCGTGCCGAACCGCTCCGAGCCGGACAGGTCCACGGCGAGCATCACCGTGAGCTCGCGCTCCTCGATGTACCGCTTCACGTAGGGGCGACCCATGCGCGCGGTGACGTTCCAGTCGATGGAACGCACCTCGTCACCGGGCTGGTATTCGCGCACCTCGGCGAACTCCATGCCCTGCCCCTTGAACACGGAGCGGTACTCGCCGGTGAACAGGGAATTCACGAGGCCGCGCGTCTTGAGCTCCAGCAGCTTGACCTGCCGCAGGATCTCGGGAGGCACGCCGCGGCCACGCGCGGCCGTCGTGCCCGTCTCGGCGGGCGCCGGGGGCGTCATGCGGCCCCTGCGCTCACGGGCTCTCGATTTTCGCGAGGACGCGCGTCACGATCATGTCGCTCGTCACCTCTTCGGCCTCGGCCTCGAAGGTGGTGAGCACGCGATGGCGCAGCACGTCCGGTGCGATGGCCTTCACGTCGTCGGGTGTGACGAATGCGCGCCCGCGGAGGAAGGCATGCGCGCGCGAGGCCTGCGCGAGCGAGATCGTGGCGCGCGGGCTGGCACCGAACTCGATGAGCGGGGCCAGGTCCTTCAGGCCGGCGGCCTCGGGCTCGCGCGTGGCGTGGACGATGTCCACGATGTAATCCACGATGCGGTCGTCCATGTACAGGTCGGCGATGCGGCCGCGCGCCTCGAGGATCGCCTCCGGCGTGGCCACGTGGCGGACTTCGATCGCGTGGCCGCTCGCCATGCGGCGCATGATCTCCTTCTCCTCGTCGCGCGTGGGGTAGCCCACGCGGAGCTTGAGCATGAAGCGATCGACCTGCGCCTCGGGCAGCGGATAGGTGCCTTCCTGCTCGATCGGGTTCTGCGTCGCGAGCACGAGGAACGGCTCCTCGAGCTTGTACGTCGTCCCGCCGATGGTCACCTGCTTCTCCTGCATGGCTTCCAGCAGCGCGGCCTGCACCTTGGCCGGCGCGCGGTTGATCTCGTCCGCCAGGATGATGTTGGCGAAGATCGGCCCCTTCTTCACCATGAACTGGCCGGTCGGCTGATCGTAGATCTGCGTGCCGACGACGTCGGCGGGCAGCAGGTCCGGCGTGAACTGGATGCGCGAGAACGTCGTCGCGATCGTCTCGGCGAGCGTGCGCACCGTGAGCGTCTTCGCCAGGCCGGGCACGCCCTCGAGCAGCACGTGTCCGCCGGTGAGGAGGCTGATGAGCAGCCGGTCGATCATGTACTCCTGCCCGACGACGCGCAGCGCGACCTGCCGGCTGACGTCCTGGATCAGGCGGGCATCCGCAGTCGATGACGCTGTTGTAGCCATGGAAGATCGGGATTCGTAAACGGTGAACCGTGAACCACAGGTCGGGCCCTACGGTGACAATACCCGCAACACACCGCACCGTTCACGGCTCACGGATCGCCGGTCACAGTTTGTCGAGCGCCGCCCTTTCCTGCTTCGTCAGCGATCGCACCTTGCCCGCGGCAAGATCGCCGAGCTCGACGGGGCCGAACTTCACTCGCACAAGTCGGTCCACCTCGAGGCCGACCGCCTCGCACATCCGACGTACCTCGCGGTTTCGTCCTTCGGCGATGGTGATGGTCAGGTCCCACCGACCGCGACCGACCTTCGCCGCCGTCACCTTCTTCGCACGGACGACCCCATCGTCAAGCTCCACGCCATCGCGCATGGCTTCGGCCGCGTACCCACCCTCGCCAAGCACGGAGGCGATGTAGGTGCGCTCCACCTCGTGGCTGGGGTGGGTCAGCCGATGGGCGGCCGCACCGTCCGTCGTGAGCAGCAGCACTCCTTCGGTGAGGAAGTCGAGCCGGCCGACGTACGTGAGGCCGGGCCGCGCGGGCACGAGGTCAAATACCGTCTGCCGACCTTCGGGATCGTGGCGCGACGTGATCACGCCGGCCGGCTTGTGCAGGACGAACCACTCGAGCGGCGGCGCCGCGCCGATGCGTTCGCCGTCGACCGTGATCACGTCGCGATCCGGGTCGACCGTCTGTCCCACCTGCGCGAGCGCGCCGTTCACGGTGACGCGTCCATTGGAGACCAGCTCCTCGGCCTTGCGGCGGGAGAGGATACCGGCGCGCGCGAGCGCGCGCTGGATGCGCATCGGTTCGGACATCAGAGGGGCCTGGGCTCGGCGCGCAGTGCCACTGCCAGCTCGTCCGAGCGGGGCAGCTCCTCGAGATGGCGCAGCGCGAAGTATTCGAGGAACATCGGCGTGGTGCCATAGTGCAAGGGTCGACCCAGCCCTTCGCCGCGTCCCACGACGTCGATGAGCCCGCGCTCGTGCAGCGACTTGAGCACGCTCCCCACGTTCACGCCGCGGATCTCCTCGATGTCCGCGCGGCCGAGCGGCTGGCGGTAGGCGATGAGGGCAAGCGTCTCGAGGGCGGCAGCGCTGAGCCGCGCCGGCCGCGACGCAAGCTGCGCACGCTCGATGGCCTCGGTGTACTCGGCGCGCGTGAGGATCTGCCATCCGCCGCCGATCTCGACCAGCTCGACGCCGTGCCCCTCGTTGTCGTAGTGATGGCGAACCTCATCCAGCGCCGCGGCGATGGCCGCCCTCGAGGCTTCGCCATCGAGCGCGGCGAGCTCGTCGGTCGGGATGGGGCGGGCGCTGGCGAACAACGCCGCCTCAAGCAGCTTCGCTAGCGGCGTCACTGGTGATCTCCACATTGGCAAAGGGTCTGGGCTGCTGGACGCGACACTCACCGAGCTTCGCCATCTCGAGCAGGCCGAGGAGGGTGGACAGGACCTGCGACGGGTCGGCGTCGCGCGTGACGAGGTCGGTCCACATGAGATGCGCGCGCAGCGCGAGCACGGCGCGGATGAGCGCGATCGCGCCCGGCACGTCCACTGCGCGCGTAATGACGTCGTGCATTACGGGATCCTTCGTCGTCCGCAGGAGCCGGTCCACGGCGGCGAGCAGTTCGCTGAGCGACAGCGCGAGCGGTGCCTCGGGCGGCGCGGCGGCGAGGGGGACCCACGCGCGCGCGAAGCGGCTGCGCCGTTCCTCGCCCGCGCGCTCGAGCACGTCCACTACCTCGCGCATCTGCTGGTACTCGAGCAGGCGGCGCACCAGCTCCGAGCGCGGATCGTCCCACGCCTCGTTGCCGTCGCCGCGCGGGAGCAGCATCTGCGCCTTGATGCGCAGCAGGCGCGCGGCCATCTCGAGGTAGTCCGCGGCCTCGTTCAGCTGAAGGGTGCGGATGCGGGCGACGAACTGCTCCGCGACGCGCGCGATGGGGATGTCGTAGATGTCGAGCTGCTCTTCGCGCAGGAGCGTGAGCAGCAGGTCGAGGGGCCCGGAGAAGTGCGTGAGCTCCACGAGGAATGCCGCTGGCGGCGGCGCGGGATCCACCGCGAACGGGGCGTGCCGGCCGACGTCATGCGTCATTGGATCCACGGCAATGCCGCCGGAACGAAGTAGGGCGACGTGACGCGCAACATCCCATTGACCGCATAGGCGGCTGGCTGGAACCAGAAGTTCAGGACACCGTCGCCCATGTACAGCAGCAGGATGAGGACGAGAAAGCCGTACCGCGCGAGCCGCAGGTAGTGGATGGCGAGCCGCCGCGGCAGCAGATATTTCATGACGTGCGATCCGTCGAGCGGTGGAATCGGAAGCAGGTTGAACACGATCAGCAGGAAGTTGACCTGCACACCGATCCAGAACATCGCCTGAAGAATGCCGATGGTGTCGTCGAGCGCCGGTGCCGCGCGGGCCACGAGACCGCTTCCCACGATGAGCACGCCGCACGCGAGTGCGATCACCAGGTTCGTGGCGACTCCGGCGAGCGACACGATGATGTCCCCGCGACGGACATGCCGGTAGTTCCGCGGATCGACCGGGACGGGCTTCGCGCCGCCAAGTACGACCAGGCGCCCCCCGACAGCGGCCGACCCCGTCAGCATGATGAGGGGCAGCAGGATCGTGAGGAACGGGTCGATGTGCTTGACGGGGTTCCAGCTCAACCGCCCTGCCTCCAGCGCCGTTCGATCACCCTGTCGCAGTGCCGCGTAGCCGTGCGCAATCTCGTGGGCGATCACGGAGAAGAGCAGGATCGGCGCGACGAGCAGGATTGTCTGTAGAGTATGCAACTGGTCCGGGCGAGATCGGCGGGCGCTGAGGGGCTGCGCAAGGGCGTAAGGTAGCGGGCCCACGGGGACGAGTAAAGCGGGCGACCCCGGCCAGACACATGCGCCAACGTGCTGTCGCTGCTTGACTTCACCCTACTCGCACGATAGGCTTATGGGCTCGCGACCCTCGCGACCTCTACTGAATTTTTGGAGATCTTTCGTGCCGAATATCGCATCCGCGAAGAAGAACATGCGGAAGTCGCGCGCCGCGACTGCGCGCAACCGCGCGCAGCGCTCCGCGCTCCGCACCGCGCTCAAGAAGGCCAAGGCGCCGACGGCGACCGCAGACGAGCGGACGCAGGCAGTCACCCTCCTCGACCGCGCTGCCCGCAAGGGACTGGTGCACAAGAACCTCGCAGCGCGCCAGAAGAGCCGGATGGCGAAGACCGCGAACGGCTGAGCCGCGCGCGAGCACGCGACACGAAAACGCCGGTCGGCTTCGCAGCCGACCGGCGTTCGTGCATTGGGCACCTGCGGTTCCGGATCACTAGCTAGAGCGACGCGAGCTCCGCCCCGCAGCGCTCGCAGTACCACTCGGTGGGGTAGTTCATCGCGCCGCACTCCCCGCACTTGAGCGACTTCACCCCGTCCGACACGCTGTCGCGGCGCAGCATGCCGCCCCCTCCCGAGAGGAGCGGCTCGCCCTCCTTCTGGATGATCGGCGAGCTGAGGGGAGTCGTCCCTTCCGCCAGGTGGACGATCTGGTCCTCCTGCGACCGTTGCGCGAACGTGTCCTGGCGCGCCTTTTCGTCCGGCTGGTCGGCCGGCGCCGCGTCGAAGGTGCCGGACGGCGTATCGACGACGGAGCTGAGGAAGGCCAGCTCGTCGAAGCCCGTGACGCGCCGCGAGGCGGCGGGCGGCACGTCCGTCTCGGGCATGTGGGGCGCGGGCGCCGGCCGTGTTGCGCCCGTGGAGGGACGCGGCGGCTTCGGCTCCATGTCCAGCAACTGCTGCTCGGCGGCGATCACGGCGGGCGGCAACTCGACGGGTGGCGCCGAGGCATCCGAGGCAGCCAGCGCAGCGCTCGGCGGCGCGACGACGGGCCGCGACTTCCGCTCCACGGGCGGACGCGCATCGGGAGACACTGCCGCCGGTACGTCAGCGGGAGCAGGCCGCGGCGCCGGCGCCTGCGCCGGCACAGACGTGGGCGGCGTCGCCGAATCGAGCAACTCGCGTGTCCTGCCCAGCTCGCGCTCCACGGCATCGCGCCGCGTCGCGACCTCCTCGAGCGCCTCGTCGCGCTCGGCCGCCGTCCGCTGCCAGTCCTCCGCCGAGAGCTCGCCGACGTGCGCCCGCAGTTCCGCCTCGGCCCGTTCGTCCTGGCCCCGCTGGTGCGCGTCCGTGAGGACCTTGAGGCGCGTCTCGAGCGTGGTGAGCTCGCCCCGCAGCGCGTCGGCGTGCGACGACAGCGTGACGATCACCGCCTCGAGCCGCGTGCTGTAGTCGAGGTGGACCCGCGCGAAGACATGATCGGCCGTGGTGGCGCGGCGCGCTTCGAGGGCGGTGATCCAACCCTCGTAGCGGCGGCGCTCGTCCATGAGTGCGGTGACCGCGGCCAGCGCCGCGCCTTCCCCTGCGGGCGACTCGTTCGGATTCGCGGCATCGCGCCGAGCGTCATTCCTGGTCATCAATCGTCTCCTGCGTCATCGGGTGCCGGGCAGCCATCGCCGCCCGCCGAGCGGTGCGCAATGCGTCGCCCTCGCGAAGCTCGAGGGCATTCACGCGACCGAGCATTCGTGCAGTGCGCAGAATGCGCGCCCCGTGTTCCAGACTCTCCATCCGCTGGTGCGCCACTTCCAGCGTGTGACCGACCGTCGTCGCCCCGTGGTTGGCAAGCAGGAATCCGTCGTGGTGTGCCAGGAACGGCTCCATCGCATCGCCCAGGGCGGGCGATCCCGGCAGCGCGTACGGCACCAACGGCACGCCACCGAGCTGGAAGATAGTCTCCGGCAGCACGTCGTCCATGAAGTCGAGGCCGGCCACGCTGAAACCGGTCGCGACGGGCGGGTGCGCATGGACCACGGCCCGGACATCGAAGCGCCGCGCGTAAACCCGCAGGTGCATGTCCAGCTCCGACGACGGCCGCCGCGTCCCACTGACCGTGACGCCGCTGGCCGTCACCTCCACGAGGTCGCCCATGGTGACGTCGCACTTCGACATACCGGCGGGCGTGACGAGGACATGGCGCGACGGCAGGCGCGCGCTGACGTTCCCGTCCTGACCCGCGATCAGGCCGGCGGCATACAGACGGTGGCAGACGAGGACAATCTCGCGCGCCGCGCCTGCCCGCTCCGCCTCACGTCTGCCGGCGGTAGACAATGCGTCCGTCCACGAGCGTGCAGTCCACCTGGCCGCGGAGCTCCATGCCCGCGTATGGCGTGTTGCGCCCCTTCGTGCGGAAGCGCGCCGGGTCCACGGTCCATGCGGCGTCCGGGTCGAACACGGTGACGTCGGCGACGCCGCCGCGGCGCAGCGACCCGCCCGGAAGCTTGAAGAGGCGGGCCGGGGCGCAGGCCATCCGCTCCACGAGCATCGGCACGTCGATGATGTCGCGGTGCACGAGCCACGTGAGGTTCACGGCGAGGGCCGTCTCCAGTCCCACGATCCCGTTGGGCGCGTCGGCGAACTCGCGCTCCTTCTCGTCGTAATGATGCGGCGCATGATCCGTCGCGATCACGTCGATGGTGCCGTCCTTCACGCCCTGCTGCAGCGCCTCGACGTCGCGTGCCGTGCGAAGTGGCGGATTCATCTTCGCATTCGTGTCGTACCCCTCCACCGCGTCCTCCGTGAGGGACAAGTGGTGCGGGCACACTTCGGCGGTGACGTTGATGCCGCGCTCCTTTCCCCAGCGAATCAGCTCGACCGAGCCACGTGTGCTCATGTGGCACAGGTGGATGTGGCCGCCCGTGCGCCGTGCGAGGAGGATGTCGCGGATGGCCATGATCTCTTCGGCTTCCGCGGGAATGCCACGAAGGCCGAGGCGCGCGCTCATGAGCCCTTCGTTCATCGCACCGCCCTTGGCGAGCGTCGGCTCCTCGCAGTGATCGGCGACGGGAATGCCGAACGTGCGGGCGTACTCCAGCGCCGTGCGCATGAGTTGCGCGCTGACGACCGGCTTGCCGTCGTCGCTCACGGCCACCGCGCCGGCGCCCACCATCTCGCCGAACTCCGCCAGCGTCTCGCCCATCTCGCCGATGGAGATGGCACCGATGGGATAGACACGCGCACCGCCTGCCTTCTTCGCCTGGCTGATGATGAAGCCGACGGCCGCCTGGTTGTCGGTGACCGGGTCGGTGTTGGGCATGGCGCAGACGGCGGTGAAGCCGCCGGCCGCCGCGGCCCGGGCTCCGCTGGCGATGGTCTCGACTTCCTCGCGGCCCGGCTCGCGCAGGTGGCAGTGCACGTCGATGAAGCCGGGCGCGATCACGCGGCCCGCGCAGTCGATGGTCTCGAGCGCGTCGCCGTCGAGGCGGACGTCGCCGACGCGGCCGAGTGCCTGGATCACGCCATCGACGATGAAGACGTCGCCGATTTCGTCCAGGCGCTGCGAGGGATCGACGATGCGGCCGCCGCGCAGCAGGATGGAGCGCGCCGTCATCGGGCGCTCCCGCCCTTGGCGGCCTCGGCGAGCTCGGGATTGCCGCCCGAGAGGAGATAGAGCACCGCCATGCGGACTGCCACGCCGTTGGTCACCTGGTTGAGGATCACGCTATGGGGTCCGTCGGCGACGTCCGAGTCGATCTCGACACCGCGGTTCATGGGCCCGGGATGGAGGATGAGCAGGTCCTTCGGCGCGCGCGCGAGCCGCTCCGACGAGACGCCGAAGACGCGGTTGTATTCGCGCAGCGACGGGATGTAGCCGCCCTGCATGCGCTCGAGCTGGAGGCGCAGGATGTTGAGCGCGTCCGCCCACTGGATGGCGTCCTCGATGTGGTCGAAGACGGTGACGTCGAACTGGTCGATGGCGTTGGGCAGCAGGGAGCGCGGGCCGCAGACGCCGACGGACGCGCCCATCTTGAGCAGGCCCCAGATGTTCGAGCGCGCGACGCGCGAGTGCAGCACGTCGCCGCAGATGCAGATCTTGAGGCCATCGAGCCGCTTGAAGTGATCGCGCAGCGTGAGCATGTCGAGCAGTCCCTGCGTGGGGTGCTCGTGCGTCCCGTCGCCGGCATTGATCACGTTCGACTCGATGCGCTCGGCGAGGAATTGCGCGGCGCCCGACGCGCCGTGGCGGATCACCACCATGTCGATGCGCATGGCCTCGAGGTTCCGCGCGGTGTCGACGAGCGTCTCGCCCTTGCTGACGCTCGAGCCGGAGGCGGCGACGTTGACCGTGTCGGCGGAGAGGCGTTTCTGCGCGAACTCGAAGGAGACGCGCGTGCGGGTGGAGGCCTCGAAGAACAGGTTGACGATGGTGGAGCCGCGCAGCGTGGGGACCTTCTTGATGGCGCGCTCGCTGATCTCCTTGAACGGCTCCGCGGTGTCGAGGATGAGGCGAATCTGGTCGCTCGAGAGGTGCTCGAGTCCGAGCAGGTCCTTCCCGAGCGCGCCGCTCATTCCTTCTCCGCGATGATGACGGCGTCCCGGTCGTCCAGCTCCTTCACGAGCACGTCCACGCGCTGCGTCGGCTTGACGTCGATCGTCTTGCCGATGACGTCGGGCTGGATGGGCAGCTCGCGGCCGCCGCGGTCGATCAGCACGGCCAGGGCGATGCGCCTCGGCCGGCCGAAGTCGGCGAGCTCGTCGAGCGCCGCGCGGATGGTGCGGCCCGTGTAGAGCACGTCGTCCACGATGACGACGTGCTTGCCGTCGATGCCCCAGGGAAGGTTCGTGGGGCCGACGACGGGGCGTGGCCCGACGGTCTGGAGGTCGTCGCGATAGAGCGTGATGTCGAGCGCGCCGTTGGGCACCTCGACGTTCTCGCGATCGCGGATGGAGGATACGATACGCGCCGCGAGCTGAACGCCGCGGCGCTGGATGCCGACGATGATGAGGTCGTCGGTCCCCTCGTTCAGCTCGACGATTTCGTCGGCCATGCGGCGCAGGGTGCGATCCATGGCGCGCGCGTCGAACACGATGTGCTGTCGGTCGGGCATGGCGGTGAATATGCCCGTCGTCCAGTCGAAATTGAAGGGTATGCGCGTTTGGCGAAGCGTTGCCTGCCGGTGCCGATGCAGTGCGTGGCCTGATTGCATGACGCGCGCGCCGTGGCCAGTATGGATGCTCCTTCCAGAAAATGATTGGTGATGACAGCATGGTGACCAGGCGCGACCTCCTGACCATGGCCGGCCACGTCACTCGGACCGTGACGTTCGTTGCGGCGCGACCGATGGGCGCACTCCGGTCGTATTTCTCGATTGCCGCCGGCGTATGTCTGGCAGCATCGCCAGCCGTTAACCTCACAGGTTGCGTCGCGCAAGTCCCTGTTGCCGCGGCGACACAGCCATCGTGGACGCACCCCGTTGACCTCGAGGGACTGCCAGCGAATCAGGCGATACGCTGGCCGATCCTCACATCGCTCCACGACACGGTCTACGTCGCCGCGAACATCTATCCCGTTCCCTTGAGTCAGGGGAGGGCCGTCGGCGAGCGCCCGATCTATCTGGCGCAGTTGCCGGGTGGCGCAATTCCAGCGCCGCCGGGACCCTTCCAGTTCATCTACCCCAAAATCCTCAAGGCGCCGAATGGCGACCTTCACTTGGTCTGGGCGGAACGCGACTCCCTTGTGACGAGTGGACTCGACTGGCCTGGCCAGACGCAGAATGCGCTCTGGCACTCGGTGTTCGCACGCGGAAGCTGGTCGACGCCGACGGAGATACTCCGGGCGAGTGCGCTGGAGTGGACCACGGACGACGGGCACCTGGCTCTCGATGATTCGGGCTCGCTGCACGCAGTGGTATGGCGCGCGCAGGTAGGTCAAACGGTCGGCCTCATGCATTTGCGCCGAGACGCCGTGTCATGGCACGTCGAGCGTATCCCGTACAGCACGCTGTACCCACATGCCGCAGTTCTGGCGGTCGGCGACTCGGTGCTGGTCGCTCTTGTCGGCGAGAGCTTCGACGCGTCGGACACGACGGGCGTGACCGTCCTCCGGTCGGCGGATCGCGGAGGCACGTGGAGCCCACCCGTCGTGATCCACAGGCTGGGCGCGCGGTTCGTTTCACATCCGCAGTTCATTCGGCGCGGCTCGCAAACGCTTTTGGTCTGGGGCGAAAAGGCGCCCGACAAATTCACGCTCGATTCTATTCGGGTCGTACAGCTTGACGAATCGTTGCGGCCCATTCCCGTCGCCGTCCTGCCTCTGCCTTCGGGGGCGAACACATTCTCCGTTACCGCGACGCCATGCGGTGCGCTGAGCTTTCTCGTCGGGACCTTGTCCTTCTCCCCACCCCCTCAAACGTTCGACATCACGATTGCGGCCAACGGCGCGGTGTCGCAGCGCCTCCTGCGTCCGCAGGAAAAACTCGTCACCGCCGCCGGTGTCGCGGCGACGTCCACGTCGCGTGTCGCCGTGGGGGTGATCGTCACCCAACCGTCCAACCAGATCCGTGAGGTCGTGATGAGACGTCCGGCGTGCTCCGCGGGGAGGTGAAGCCCGAAATCCATCCCGACACATGCTACTGCTCGGCCGATAACAGGACCGCTAATTGCCGCTTTCGCCTTGACGTGGTGCGATGAAAGTTGTACAGTATCTCTGTACAAGTAATTGGCTAATCAACCAGTCGAAGTTCTGGCCGCGCAACAAGCTGCGGCGCAGCAACAGGAGCGCCCATGGGGACCGCTACGTACAGCCACCTGCGAGAGAATCTCGCAAAGATCTGGGACAAGGTAGAGGATACGCAGGAGCCCGTGATCGTCACACGGAATGGCCATCAGGATCTCGCGATTCTGCCGGCGGACGAATTGGCAAGCATGCAGGAGACCGCACACCTGCTCCGCTCTCCGAAGAATGCGGCGCGTCTGATCGAGGCCCTGGTCCGCGCGTATAACGGCGAGGGTTCGCCTACCACGGCGCAGGAGCTTCGCGAGCGTTTGAAGGCGTCGGGGGATAGGGTAAGACAGCGGAAAGCGGCGCGTTAGCGAACCGGCAGGACCCCTACGGAGGGGCAGCACATGGGCAAGGGCAAGAAGAAGCAGGATGTGACGAGTGATGCGGCGGGGCAAAAGAAGGATCGCGCCTTGGTGGTCGATCTGCGGTGCCTGGAAGATCTGCAGTATTGGGCCGGCACTGGCGCACGCGTGCTGACCAGGATTTTCACCCTGATTGAGGCGGTCCTCCGTGAGCCATTCTGTGGCATCGGCAAGCCCGAACCGTTGAAGCACCTAGCGGCCCGAACATGGTCCCGTCGCATTACCGGCGAGCATCGCCTTGTGTACGTGGTGTTTGACGACCGCATAGTGCTGATCCAGGCAAGACTTCACTACTAGGGCAATCGCACGACGGACATTTATTTCTCGATCGGCGCATGGTCACGCCTCTGTGCTGGAGGCCCAGATCATCGCTTCGTCGCCGTGGCTGAACTTGTACGAGCCCAGGAGGTGCAGTCAGGAAGGTCGGCGGGCTGTTCGATCGCGTTCGACGCCATGCGCGCCCGATGCGTCCTCAGTCACTCACACCCGGAACCCTGAGTCGCGGAGCCGTGCCCGCCGGCCGTCCAGCGGCCCGCCGACCAGCATGAGCCAGTAGCCGCTGTCCCGAGGTCATGCGCCGGTTGGCCGGGTCGCGGGTCCTGTTCGCGTCATTGCCACGCCAGATCGTCGGTGTATTTCTCGACCGCGTTCGACACGCCTTGCGGCTGGAGTAGCGCCACCTTCGTGGTATCGCCTTGCACGAAGCCCCATCGAGCGCGCAACGCTCAATGGGGCCTGTAAACAGGAACGGATCGGGTGAGATTCGAACTCACGGTACGCTTGCACGTACACACACTTTCCAGG
>JBBRZK010000073.1:0-23094 GCA_038236775.1 Gemmatimonadales bacterium | reverse complement strand
GTCGTCGAGCTCATGGCGTCGGAGCGTGTCACCGTCGCGGCCGGCGTTCCTACCATATGGATGGGCGTGCTCGATTACCTCGACCAGCATCGCGGCGAGCACGACCTCAGCCGCGTACGACAACTCACTGTCGGCGGCTCGGCGGTACCAGAATCGCTGATCCGCGGCTTCTCCGAGCGACATGGACTCGAGATTCGGCAGGGATGGGGCATGACGGAGTTGTCGCCGGTGGGAAGCTTTACGTCGCCGCGCGAAGGACACGGGCAGGACTACGCATACCGCGCGACAGCGGGCGTGAAGCTGCCCTTCGTCGAGATCCGCGCGCGGAACGTGGACGGACTCGTTCCATGGGACGGGCAGACCATGGGCGAGCTCGAGGTGCGGGGGCCGTTCGTCGTTGGCGAGTACTATGAAAGTGAGCCGGACGAAGGTGGTCCGCGGTTCACCGACGACGGCTGGTTTCGCACCGGTGATATCGTCACGATCGGGAAAGGCGCACACATCGTGATCCAGGATCGCTCGAAGGACCTGATCAAGTCCGGTGGCGAGTGGATCAGCTCCGTGCAGATCGAGAGTCATCTCGTTGCGCACGAGAGTGTGGCCGACGCCGCCGTGATTGCGATTGCCCATCCCAGGTGGATGGAGCGCCCGCTCGCACTCGTTGTGCTGCGCCCTGGTCACGACCTCGACCAGGACGTCCTGCAAAGACACATCGCATCGCGTTTCGCAAAGTGGTGGATTCCCGACGCGTTCGTGCGGGTTGAAACACTGCCCCGCACGGCAACGGGCAAGATTCGCAAGAACGACTTGCGTGCGCAATTCAGCACCCACTTCGCGGCGGTGCCGGTGTGACCGCGCACCTGCCGAGTCGATGCGTTGGCGATGCGACATGCTGCGTCAGATGACTCCACGCGACAGCCCGTATGGCGACATGGCGTTGCTGGTGCGGCTCGGCAACCGGGCCGAGGCGATCACGGGTGGGCATCTCGCGGCGAGCGCGCAGACGCCGATACGGAGCGTCAGTCTGCGAAGTGAAAGCGGAATGGGCGGGTGGAAGGACAGCCTGTGTCAGGGAGCGGTCAGTGGCACCTCGGCGACCGGCCCGATGCTAGCGCTGGTGAACAGCGCCAGTGTCACCCGCCCCGCGTGGAACGCTGCCAGGTCCGCGCCCGTGAGTCGCAGGTGTCCGGAGCCGGTCGTCATCGCCGGCCCCATCACGCGTTGAATGACACGCGTCCCGGCACCATCGGCCCGCCGGATGACGATCGCCTGCAGCCGCGCGGCGCCGGCCGGCGCGACGCGCACGCTGAAGGCGAGGTCGCTCGTGAGCGGATCGAAGGTGAACGTGCCGTACGCCCCTGTTGCCGTCGGTCCGCTCCGCACGGTGAAGGTCACGGGTCGCGGCGCGCGGCCGTGCGACAACGCGGGCGTGGACACGGGAGGCCGACGCCGCGGCCCCGCCTGCTCGAATGCATAGGCGAACGCCACGAGCCTGACGTCACTGAAGGGACGGCCCATCAACTCGAGGCCCGTCGGCAACCCGTCCGACGTGAAGCCCGCCGCCATGCTGATCGCCGGCAGGCCGGTTTGCGCCGCCAGCGCACAGGTGGAACCAAGCTGTGGATCACCGATGAGCACCGGCTTGCGCGTACTCGTCGGGTACGCGATGGCGTCGAGCCCGAGGCTGTCCATGAAGGCAATGATGCGCGCCCGCACCAGCGCCTGCTTCGCGATCATCTTGCGGTGCGATTCGCTGTCGCGAGCGCTCGCCGTGTCGGCACTCCTGTGCCGGCTCTCGAGCGCCCGGTCGTAGAGCCCCCGGTCGATGATCTCGCGCAGTGACTTCACCGGTGCGCCACCCGGACGTGCGAAATAGTCGATCAGGTCGAACTTCGTTTCGAGGAGGATTGCGCTGCTGCCGCCGATCAGTTCGTCGAAGTCCGGAAGGTTCACCTCGACGACCTCAGCGCCAAGGGCGCGCATCGAGCGCGCGGCCGCGCGGATGGTATCGGCGACGTCGGCGTCCGCATTGCGAAAGTACGGTGCGAAGATGCCGATACGGGCACCACGCAGCGCATCCGTCCGCAGCGAGTCCACGAAGCGCGGCAGCACGCGGCCATCGAGTGCCTGCGTGGCCGCATCGTGGCTGTCCGCGCCGACGGTGGCATCGAGCCCGATGGCGAGGTCCCGCACGGTGCGTGCGAGCGGGCCCGGCACATCCTGCGTGTGCGCGAGCGGCACGATACCGTCTCGGCTGAACACTCCCATCGTTGGCCGCAGCCCGACGAGCGAGCCGAAGGCGGCCGGAATCCGGATGGACCCGCAGGTGTCACTGCCCCAGCCGATCGCCGCGAAGCTGGCCGCGATCGCGGCTCCGGTGCCACCGCTCGAGCCGCCGGGACACCGCGAAAGATCGTAGGGATTTCGCGTCTGGCCGCCGAGCGAACTGATGGACGTGATGCCGGCGGCGAGTTCGTGCATGTTCGACTTGCCGAGAATCACGGCGCCGGCGTTGCGCAGCTTCTGCACGACGAACGCGTCCTCAACCGGCTGGTGCGTCGCAAGCGCGAGCGAGCCCGCGCTCGTGATCTCGTCCTTCGTATCGTAGTTGTCCTTGAGGATGATCGGGATGCCGTGCATCGGTCCGCGCACGTGGCCCGAGGCGCGCTCGACGTCGAGCGCCACGGCCTCCGCGTGCGCCCGGGGATTGAGGCGGATCATCGCGTTGATCGCGGGGCCGGCGTGGTCGTACGCCGCGATGCGCGCGAGATACGCATCGACGAGTCGCGCGGAGGTCGTCTGGCCGTCGGTCATCGCGCGTTGCAGGTCGGTGAGTGACGCTTCAGTGACATCGATGCCGGCGGGTGCGGCTGCGCGTTGTACGGTGCGCGCCTGCCCCGTGGCGGTCGTGACGGGCAGCACGACGAGGGCCAGCGTCACCCCGATGCGTTTCGCCGATGGAATTCCGATGCGCATGCGCTCGCTCACTCAATCACCCGTTCGCCTGAGTCGAAGAAAGAAGAAGACCGCGCCCACGGCACCAGCCGTTCCGATCCGACGTTCGCTGAGGGCGCGTCTACCGGCGCCGACGCGCCGGAGGTTTCTTGCCCGCCGGCTGACCGGCAGCCGGCACCATACTGAAGCCCGCCACGGCAAAATGATGGTCCAGCGTGAGCGCTGCTCGAATGCGCCGACGCGTCATCACCACGAAACTCACCGCGTCGGTCAGCGAGAACGCCTGGTCAGCGAAGCGTGTCAGCCACGCGACCTGTGCCTCCAGCTCCAACTCGGGTGTACTCGACACCACCTCCGTCGGCGGCGTTGTTGCGTGACGCAGGAAGGCAAGCGCCGCTGTCGCACCGGCGCGGATCGTGAGCAGGGCATGCGTTTCGGCGATCACGAGATTCGTGGTCACGAGCCGTTCGCCAGCGCGCACCCGCTCCGTCAGTTCGGCCGAGAGTTGCGCATGGTCGGGGTGACTGCGGACCACGATGGGATACCACGCACTCGTGTCGATGAACAACTCACGCGCCACGGCGGCCCGCCCGGGTCCGCGCATCCTCCACATCGGCCAGGTGTCGATCGTGCTCGCGTGCCACGTCGTATGACCCCGCCGGTTCCGACACAGACTCCGCAAGACCGATCACGCGCAGCGCCGGATGCTCCGCCGGATCAAGCAGTTCGCGCTCCAGCGCCTGGAGCCCGCGACGCAACACGTCCGATTTGGTTGCGCCGAGCTGGCCACTGAGACGGTCAAGTCGAGCGCGGTCCGTGGCAACCAGATAGACCTGAACCGGTTCAGCAACACGCCGTGCTTTCGGTCGATCATGATTCGGTGTCATGAACAATGATACCGCCGGCGTTACTCCTCGGCAAGGCTGACAGCACGTTCGCCGCGCGATGCCGGCATCGCCCTCGCGGGCATCTGTTGATGGCCAAGTGGGCGGGCGAATGACACGCGCCGTGGACGCTCCCGGGAAGCGATGGACCAACTGGTTCGCGAAGTGCTACCTTCCCCTCATGACATCCCGCGCCGACGACCGGCAGTCACGCGTCACCCTCGACGATCTGTACGGCGAAGAAGCCGCGACATGGATGCGCCTCTCGCCGCAACAACGATGGGCCGAAACCATGCGCCTCGCGGCGTGGCACCACGCGCTCGGAGGCACCAGTGATCCCGACCCAGATCCTTCGAGTCCTTTCTACGATCCGGACATACGACGTGCGCGCCCTGTTGATGGGGGGGCAGGCCTGCGTGTTGTACGGCGCGGCCGAGTATAGCCGCGACCTGGATCTGGCGGTGATGGCGACGCCCGAGGCGCTGCCCGTGCTGCGCGGGGCGCTCGATACGCTGAACGCCACCGTAATTGCGGTACCATCGTTCGACCTGCGCTATCTCGAACGCGGGCACGCCGTGCATTTCAGCATCCCCGATGAGTCAGCGTCTCCACTACGTGTGGATGTGATGAGTCGCATGCGTGGTGTCGACGCGTTTCCGCTCCTCTGGGAGCGTCGCACGACGATCGCCCTGTCCACAGGCCATGGCGACGCGGAAGTCCTCGTCGATGTGATGGCCCTCGAGGACCTCGTCGCCGCGAAGAAGACCCAGCGTGACAAGGATTGGCCGATGCTACGCCGTCTGGTCGACGCGTCGTACGCGGCCGCACGCGACGATGCCGTGGCGGACGCGCAGGTCGCATTCTGGCTCGCTGAGCTTCGCTCGCCGGCATTTCTCGCGGAGTTGATCGCTCGATACCCGGAGGCCGCGGCACGTTCCACACGGCCCGTGGTACGCGCGGCGCTGAACGACGACGACATCGACGAGGCGTTGGCCGCGGAGCAGGCGCAGGTCATGGCAGAGGACCGTGCGTATTGGGCACCACTTCGCCGCGAACTCGAAGCATTTCGTCACGAGGCACGGATCACTCGAGGCTGAGAGGGCGGCCGCGAGCGGCGAAGCGGCGTTCATGCCGTCGCTACGCAGCGCGCAGCGTGAAGTCCACTTGGACCGTCTCGAATGGAAACACAATGCCACCGCTCTCATGACGATCCAGAATCCCCGCGTTGAGCAGCGCCGTGACGTCGCCGTGCACGGCCTTCACATCGCGACCCACGCGCCGCGCCGCCTCGCGAATGGACACGGGGCCGGCGCCAACGAGCGTCTTGAGTAGCTCCCAACGTTTCGCGGTGAGTACTTGCCAGAGCAGCTCGGGCGTGTCGAAGACGATCCGAGCCGACGTGTCGGCCTTGCCACGCTTCCATGTCTGCGCGAAGCCGGTCATCGCGTCGCGCGCCGTGCGTACTTCAAGCGTTACGGTTTTCATCATTCCACCTCTTGATATCAGCCTGAAAGTCGTCGATCAATTTCTCCGGCGTCGTGAAGCGATACGCCCGCTCGGCGTTGCCGCGATGCCGATGGTCACCCTTTCCCGTTTCGTTGTCGTAGCGCAGCACGCACTGCTGATCCACAACATACGCGAGCCTGTACTTGAACGAATGCATCGAGCCTGGCAGCGGCGTCGTGACGCGCCACAGGACCAGCTCCGCGAACGCATCGTCGGCGAAGATGATTCGCGTGCGGAGGAGGAGCGCAGCACCCATGTTGGAGAACATACCAACAGGGGCGCGCGTTGTCAACTACTCCAACACCTGCGCAGGACCGGTCACACGCGCGGCGGACGCAGCGGGGAAGTGAGCGCCACGCTGACAGATCACTTCGGCGTGGATAGCCGCCCCTTCCGCGCCGTGTATACCGGCAACAGTCCGCGCTCCACCAGCACCGGCGCCTTCCGCAGGTGCGTCGCCCGCTCCCATGCGGCGGCGATGCCGAGCAGCGACCCATCCTGCCATGGCCGCGCGGAGAACTCGAGACCGAACGGCAGCCCGCTCTCGTAGAAGCCCGCGGGCACCACGATCGCCGGCACGCCGATCATGTTGACCCAGCTCGTCGCCGAGTGCGGCCCTTCGCTGACGCGTCCGTCCTGCGGCATCGACTCGTCCGGTGGGGGCATCTGGATCGCGGGATACACGAATCCATCGAGGTGGAATCGGTCGAGCGCCGCGAGGTAGGCGCTCAGTACGGCGCGGCGCGGTGCGCGATAGAGGCGCTCAGCGTCGGCATCGGTGTCGAGGCCACGTTGCACGAGGCGCACACCGGGGAAGTTGCGAAAGCCGTCTTCCACGCCGATGGATGACATATAGAGCGGCATGCCGACCCGCTGCTGGAACTCCGTGCTCGAATGGTATTCCGCCGGCCCGAAGGTGCCGAGAAAGCGATCGGTGCCGTCCAGCATGTAGGCGTACGTCGAGACGGTACTCGCGAGCCGCGCGAACTCCGGACCGAGAATGCTGTCGCTGATCACGACCTCGGCGCCAGCGGCGCGCAACGCATCGACGGCCTTCAGAAACGCCGCCCGCGTCTCCGGACGCAGTGGCATGTCGGCCGCGTGCCGAATGGAATCGGCGGCGTGCTCGCTCACACCGGCGGGAATGCCATGAAACGGCACGCCGCTGCCGGCCATGATGAAGGCAGGGACGCCAAAGCGTTTGCCCTTGAGCGAGGCCGTGGCCAGTGACGGTGCCATTGGCAGACGCCATGCGGAATCCGGCGTCGCCAACGTGGGCGCGTCGAGCGAGTCTGCGCCCGCCATCACCTTCAGCGCGATTGCCCCATCGCCGACCGTCCGTGCGATGGGCCCGGTGTTGTCGAGCAGCCAGTCGAGCGGAGCAATGCCGGCAATGCTCACGAGTCCACGCGTCGGGAAGATGCCGACGAGCGCGCTCGTCGCCGCGGGCATACGGATGGAGTTGCCCGTGTCGGTGCCATTGCCCAGTACCGCCATGTTCGTGGCGACGGCCGTGACGACACCACCGGAGGAACCGCCGGGAGAGAAACGCACGTCGTACGCGTTGCCAGTGCGTCCGAAGGAGCTGCCGCGATTGGTATCGCTGTTCGCGAGGTCGGGCATGTTGGCGAGTCCGACGATGATCGCGCCGGCAGCGCGAAACTTCCCGACGATCGTCGCATCGCGCGGCGCGACGAGTTCATGTCCCGGCGTCGTGAAACCCGCCCATCCGGCGGTGGTGATCTGCCCCGCGACGCTGGTGTTGGACTTGATGACGATCGGCACGCCCCAGAGTGGACCTCTGGTCACGGCGCCCGCCGCTGCCAACGAGTCCAGGCGCGTGGCCTCGGCGAGTGCCTGATCGCGCAGCACCGTCTCGATCGCGCCGTAGACGCCGTTGTAGCGGTCGATGCGTGCGAGGTGCCATTCAACGACCTGCCGCACCGTGTATCGCTTCTGTACGTACAGCTGCTCGAGCCGCGGGACGGTGACATCCAGCAGATCCCTGTCGATCTCGGGAATGGCGGCGCGCGCAGGGTACGGCGCAGGATCGCCCGCTCGACAGGCGGTGACGGCGAGCAGCAGGAGCGCAAACGCGGGGCGCGCGATGGGGTGTGTCATCCGTCGAGAATACAGCGCGTGCGACAAGCCGGCGAGGCTCGGCACGGACACCCACGTTTGGTCACACAATACGGCGCCGTACGGTCCCATGGCGGCATGCAGATCCGCAATGCGACCTGCGTCGAGCGGTGTCGAGACGCGCATCGCGACGCTCACGTCGCAAGTCCGGGGGCCGCGCGTCCATGGAGCGGTCTTCCCCCAGCGGAGTTCGAGGTACAGTATCCTGAGCTGTCCGCGGCTCCTCCCTGCGGGGAGTGCTCAACGCATGGAGTCTCGGGGCAGCTCTCGCGGTCCATGCGTGGTGCGCCGGCCCCGCATTGTATACCCTGCTGCAGGAGTGCTACCGGCGCCCCCGTTGAGCGTGCACGGGGAGCGTTCGATCCTCCTTCACATCATATCGATGCCGAAACTGACCTTGCCGCGCCCGTTCACCCTTTCTTTCCTGGTGATGATCGCTGGCGTGGGACCCTTCGCCTCGGGGGTGACGCCTCCCGATATCATCTTCACGGGCGGCAAGGTCTTCACCAAACCGCGCGCTTGCGGTTGGCCTGTCGACCAGTGGAGAGACGAGTGGCATCCGCATACGCCGAGACTGCCCTGCCTGTCCGGTTCATCGCGATCCTCTCGTTGACATGCTGCGGGGCGAATTACGTGGCGGAACGGCACTACGTGGCGGAAGTAGTAGCACCGAGCCCGGGATCACGGGCCTCGCCGACGTGCTGCGACGGCGTAACATCGCCGCAGCACCCTCCCGTCCGCCCTACCGCTTCCGCTGACTGCCCCTCGAAGGTACAGCCTTCGGTGCGGTGACCGGAGCCGGCGCGAGCAGGCCGCCCGTCGTCGAGCCCTTCGAGCAGGTAATCGCACCGCCGCACCCGCCGCCATCATATTCTCCTGCCCCGTTGATGTACCAATCGCGGGTTCCGACGACGGTGCCCGACGGCGACGTCATGACCGTCACGCGGACACCAACGTAGAAGTAATTCCTGCTCACATAGACCTGCGCGCTGGTGTCGTCCGTGCCTGACCCCGCGCCGTAGAACAAGCCCCCGCAGTCGCTGGCCGAGCAAGGCGAGTACTCCCAACTGTAGTAGTAGCTGCTCTGCTGAGGGTTCGCGACGGTCGCAGTGAGGTTGGCGTACTCCTCATACCCGTAGGTGGGACCAGAGATCACCGGCCCGGTGATGGCGACGTTGACCACGCGGTCCATGCACGTCGGGTCGCAGGCGCGCGCGCGCACTGTGGTGTTTCCAGCGCTCACGGCATGGAGCACCCCGTCGTCGTCGATCCTGGCGACGGACGGGTTGTCGGACCGCCAGCTGATCGGGTGGCCGCCGATCGCGCTTCCGTACTGATCGAGCACGGTGGCACCGAGCGACTGGGTGCCGAGCTGGTCGAGGCTGGCGGACGTCGTGCTCGGAACGAGGTCGAAGCCGAATGGCCGGCCGTTCTCCTCGGAAGCCCAGCGGAACTCGAATTTCACCGTGCCATTGAAGGTGCCGCCATTCATGACGAGGTGCGTCTGTGTCGGGTAGGTCGACGCCTGCGACGAATTGCGGATGTCGATCAGGGCGCCGACCGTGTCATCATTGCCGTAGATGAGGTTCCCGCCATTCTTGATGACGTCCACCACGAACGCCACACCCGCCGCGGCCCAGCTCCACGTCGCTCCGACACCGGTCTTCGCGACGGCGAGCCCGGCGCCGGTGGCCGCACCGACCGCCTCGAGGAGGTAATTCTTCATGTCCTTGTCGATGACGACCTTGCAGGCTTGGTTGTCGTCCTCCCACATGATGAAGTGCACCCCCTCCCCGGGAAACTTGGCTTGGTACGCGTTGAACTGTGCCCGGCTGTAGACCATCGGCGCGCCGTTGCCGATGCTCGCCGTCCAGTCATTCGGGTTCTGATCCCAGAATTGGAGGCCGAGCACGTCACCGCCGATGCAGGCGAGGTCTTCACCATACTTCGGATTCTCCTTCGTCTGCGGTCCGTGCACGTGCAGCTCGAGCTCGGGCATTCCTTTCGTCCACGGCTCCATCGCGTCGATGAGGTGCGACTCCGTCAGGTAGATGCCGTCGGTGACGGGGAACGGATCGCTGGATCGGCTGGGGCATCCGAACTTCGCTGTCGTGCAACCGCCAGCCGAACGGAGCGTGCCAATGGAGGCGCCACTATTGTCGCTCTCGTTCCTGAATGCCTGGGCGGAAAGCTCCGTGGTAAAGTTCGTTTCCACCGGCACGATCGAGATCGTCGGTGTCGCCGGCGCCTCCTTCAGGCTGAGCGGCACGCGAGCCCCGGCAAGGTCGTACCCCGACGGCACTTCGTCTTCATGCAGCTGCGACGCGACAATCAGGTCGTTGCCTCCGGTCCACTTGCCGCGGTGCGCCAGCACCGGCATGTAGATCTCGAGGGGTCGCACCTGGTTGACCAGGGCGAGTACGGAGTCACGCGAGATTCCTGCGGCGCGGGCGATCCCCGCCACGAGGCGGCCGCCGCTCTGCCCCTTGACGTGGGCCCGCAGCTCGATCTTGTGCTCCACGGTGTGCCGCGAGTTGCGCATGTCGTCGCGCAGCGAGCCGCGGCTCTCTGCGTCGCCGAGTCCCAGCGCGATGACCCGCGTGAGCGCGTCGAGCGCCGCATGCTCGCCGACCTCCGTCGCGCGCTGGCTGACAGACGACGGCGGCGTCATCCTCGGCGACAGTGGGTTGTCGGTGCAGGCGGCGAGCGCCGACAGCGTCGTGTACGCGACCAGCAGTTGTCTGGCGCAGGTGAGTCGATGTGTGGCCAACATGTCGTTCGTTCAGCGTGATGAGGTCGTTCCGCACGATCGCACGAGGGGCGACGGCGCTCTCCCGATGGACGTACAGTGACTGCACGCTACAGCGTCCCCCACTGCGTCAGCAGACCGATTTACGACGAGATGTCGACATTTCGCGCCAGGCCTCGTGGACGACTACGCTTCGCGCAAGCGCTTCGCCACGCGCTGGTGCAGCTCATCGATCGGCAATGTCCGGAGCGTCGCGGGACCCGCCTCGAGCAGCGCGTGCGCGTTCATGACGAGCGAGCGGTTGGACGAGAAGCCGGCGCGCGTGGCCGCAATGGCGAGGTTTTTCTCCCCCGCCGCCAGGATACGGTGTGTGCGGAGCAGGCGGGCGGCGCCGAGGAATCGCTTCGGTGGCGCGAGCTGGGCGCGCTGGAGACATCGCATGACACTGCGTCGCGTCATGTTGGATGACGATGCGAGCGCATCGAGGTCGAGCACGGCGGCGTCGTCCTCGAAGATGCTCCGCAGCGCGCGCGCCAGCGCCACCGGCAGCTGCACGATGCATTCGTCGAGACTGCCGGCGATCCGACCGTGCAGCAGGGCATCGAACACGGCGCGCATCCGCGCCGCATCGTCGTCCACGGCTGCGAGAAAGAGGTGACCGGCGCCCGCCCGCGCCCACGTGAAGCACAGCGCGGACGTGGCTGGTGAATCGTGAGTATAGAGCACGATTGGCAAGCGATGCCGACTGGCGTCGGACAGGGCGTGAGCCTGCAGTGCAGCGTCGCCGTACAGGGCCGGATCGAGTACGATCGCGCCGACGGCGGTTTCCCTGGCGCCGGCAATCAGCTCATCGACGCTGCCGCAGGTGCGCATCTCGGCGCTCGCGCACAACGCCCCCTGGAGACGGCGGGTCAGGCAGGGCGGAAGATGAACGAGGAGGACCGCTCCCCGGTTCGCCGAGCGGTGCTCAGCGCTGGGGTGCTCCGCACATCTCGAAAGATCGTGTGATGGCATCGTGGCCTCTGGTCATTCATCTCACCAAACAATGGCCAGGCGACATCGCCGAACCCGAATCCTGATGTCGTGAAGCGCGTGCGGGACGTCGCCGTCCGGTGACGCGCGGCGGGGCTCAGCGCTGGGCGGGACCGGCCCCGAGCGCCGAGTTGTACCACCACACCGCTCGGCTGAGCGTGCGCTCCTCGCCGACCTGGAACGGAATACTGACGGCGAGCATGCTCGCGCCAACGACGGTGTAGGCGTTCAGGCGCTCGTGCTGCGCGAGGCCGACGGCGGCGAGTACGATCCCTCCGAACGTGAGCGCGTGGTTCACCCGAGCGGCGCTGACGTATTGCTTGCCGTACATCGAAGCCGAGTCGTTGCCGGCGAACACCGTGAGAAGGTCTGTGGGGCGAAGCCCGCCTAGATCGGCGACCGGGCGGCCCGTGACGCCACGCACGAGACTCGGTCCCGACCAGAGACCACGCTCGACGCGCAAGGCGCAGTCTGCGTAGCTGCAGGGTGCCGCGCTCCGAGTGACCGCTGCCGGAGCGATGACGGTCATCGGGGAGCGATCTCCGTAGGCTGGCGCTTGGGCGCGCAGCTGAGACGGCGCGACGGCGAATGAGAGCAAAACGCCGGCACTAAACAGTGTGGGTCGCATGATCGTGGGGTGAGGGAGGTGAACGATGTCCTGGATCTTCCAATCTTCAACCGCAACCAAACGGTCGACGACGGGTGCCGACTCAACCGGCCACGAGTTCGTTCAGCTTGTCTTAGGTTTCTCTAAGCTCGCATGCAGCGTGCGAGGCCGAGTCCGCCTACAGACAGACCAGGTCGATTGATCCGTGTGGCGCGCACGATCGCCTTTCGGTGGGCATCGACAGTTGAGACGGCAGCGCACGAGTACGGCAGCCTTGGATAGCTGCACAGCATGCTGTTCGCCAGCGAGAGTGATGAACCGGTCTCGTGCGGCGGCGCTCCGAGCTCTTCGGCAACTCCACACGGTGCGATGCCTGAGAAGGCATCGGCGCGTCGACGTCGTCGATAAAAACTACGCTACTGTAAACTTCGCGTTATGTCAACGTCCTCGCTCTCGGCTTCGGACGCCACCGGTCCGCAGATACTCGGCGAAGTCGTCCGGTACGATGCAGCGCGAGGCGGCGCGCAACCTCGCGGACTTCCTCAACGAAACCGGAGTGGATCACATCGACTTCGACGGCTACGAAGGCGCCCTGGCCTCCGGACAAGGGGATTACGCGCTGGGCGTGTTCGCCACCGACGTGCTCTCACAGGTAAAGCACGATCTCATCAACGGGACCAGCATCAGCAAGACATTCTACTGGCACATCGGCTCGTACTACAACTGGGGAGAACCATTTACAGGCGGGTTCGCGGAGTCGATGCAGCAGTATCGCATCGACAACCAGGCGTTGTTCGACCGGAACTACATGCCCCACATGCTGGGGTGGTACCTGCTCACCGAGACCACCACGTTGCCGGAAATGGAGTGGATGCTGGCCCGTGCCGCGGGCTACGATGCGGGGTTCGCGATGGTGGCGCGGCCGAAGGCCCTGCGCGGCAATGCGAAGACCTCGGTGCTGCTGGACGCCATTCGCGAATGGGAGGACGCGCGTGCCCGCCATGCCTTCAACAGCGCGCAGGCCGAACGACTGAAAGACCCGAAGCGCGAATTCCATCTCGAGAAGATTGGCGAGGGGATCTGGACCCTCCAGGTGTTCGCGCGGTCGCCCGCCGCCGTCACGAACGCGGCGATGGTGGACACGGTTCGCGCGAGGCCGTGATGCCAGCGCTTCGTGAACGCCCAGGGAGATCGACGCCTGTCAGTCTCCACGATGATCCATCACGAGGGCGCGACACGCGGCACGCGTCTCCGGGCGCTCACTATCGCAGTGGTGGTGCCGAGGCCGGTGGCCGACGATGCATGGTGGCTCGTTCATAGGAGTAAGCGAGTCCTATGAGTGTCGGCTCGGCCCACGCTTTCCCCAACAATTGGAGGCCGGCCGGGAGCTGGCCGTGGGTGTAGCCCATGGGCACGGTGATCGCCGGAAACCCCGTGCTCGGGGAGAAGAGCTGGCTGTTGTCGCCGCCGGCGGTGTTCAGGTCGCCGATGAGTCGGGGCGGGTTGCTCCACGTGGGATAGGCAAGGGCGTCCAGCTTGAGGGAGTCCATGAGGGCCGTCACGTTCGCGCGCAGCCAGGCCCTGAACTCATCCCGGCTCTTGCAGCCCGGGTTCCGGTCTGGCGGAATGGAGTCCGCCTGGGCGGATTCGAGCCGAGTCTGGATGGTGGGGTGGTAGCGGCGCGACGAAAGGACTTCTGCGAGCGTGTGGACTGGTGCGCGATCGCCTTGCCGAGCGAGCCACGCGTTGAGCTCCCACTTGAATGGGTTGCATCCGCCGGCAGTACGCTGCCGTGCCTCGAGCCCCGCAACAGAAACAGGATCAATGATTGTGGCTCCCTGACGGCGCATGTCGTCGAGGGCGGCATTGAAGACCTTGATGACTTCCGGGTCCATGCTGTCGCGTTCGTAGGCCTGATGGAGCACTCCGATTCGTGCTCCCTTGAGAGCATCCGACTTGAGCGACGAGGCATACGTGGCGCCCCGGTCAATTGATCGTGCTGTTATTGTGTCGGCGGCATCGTATCCTGAAACAACACTGAAGACGGCGACTGCGTCGGCGACGGTGCGGGCCATTGGCCCGGCGATGTCTGATGCGAGGTTCAGCGGAGCGATTCCATCTCGGCTCGTGAGGCCCATGGTGGAGCGGATACCCACCAGCGACTGGTGCGACGATGGGCCCCGGATGGAGTTGCCCGTGTCAGTGCCGAGTCCGACTTCACCCAGGTTTGCGGCGATGGCTGCCGCGGTGCCGCCGCTCGAGCCGGCCGTCACGCGATCGAGCGCATACGGGTTCTTCGTGTAACCCGGCAGAATTGAGCTCACCGTCTCCAGCGGCGTGAACGCAAACTCGGCCATGTTCGACTTGGCGAGGACGATTGCGCCTGCCTCGCGAATGCGTCGGACCATGAATGCGTCCTGCTTCGGGATCATGCCCTGGAGGGAGAGTGAGCCGGCCGTGGTCTGGAGGTCCTTCGTTTCGAAGTTGTCCTTCACGATGACCGGGATGCAGTGCAGCGCGCCCAGCGTGCCGCCGGTCGCGCGGACTCGGTCCAGCGAATCGGCCACGGCGAGTGCGTTCGGATTGACGACGATCAGTGAATTGATGCCGGGGCCGTTCTTGTCGTATGCGGCGATGCGCGCGAGGTAGGCGTTCACCAGCTCGCGGCAGGTGAGGGTGCCTGCCCGCATGGCGGCGTGGACGTCGGCGATTGTGGTTTCGGTGACGTCGAATGGTGGCCGAGGCCCGGGCTGCTGCGCGTTGGTGGTGGCGGAGAGTGCGAGCAGGAGGAGGGCGGTTTTGCGCATGCTGGGTGTGGAAGGAGATGATCGGATGTACGATACGCCATCCGTTCCGGCAACCCTGCTCTTTTGTCGTGTTGCGCGCGCGGATGATTGGCTGTCGGCGGGACGCCGCTACTCGTCGCTCGATGAACGCTGCCGCGGCAGGAGGGCGAATGTCGCTCGAGCACGTGCGCGCGCGCTGCGAACCTCGATGGTGTACGCACCCGCGACGGCCTCGCGCCCGTTGGAGTCCAGTAGATTCCACGTCAGTGCGTTCACCCCCGCAACGCTGGTGGCCGCAAGAGTGGCTACCACACGATTGGCACTGTCCTTCACCACCAGGGTGATCGCCTCCGGCGCATTGCTGTAATAGTGGAACGTCGCGACGGGCCGTCCTCGCCGATCGCCGGGCACGGTCTCCCACGGGTAGTAGTCCAACCTCACCGCCCTGGGCTGGAACAGTGCGAGCACCTTGTCCTGCGTGCCGACGCCCAGGTCGAGGACGGGTGCAAGGTCGAGCTTCCACGCGCCAAGCCCGTACGTCGCGATCAGCAGTTCGCGGTTCTCGGCTTGCACCACCAGGTCGTGCACCGCCGTCGTGGGAAGGTCGGCCGAGAGCGACTGCCAGGTGATACCACGATCGCGCGAGACGTACACGCCCAGGTCCGTGCCGACGTACAGTACGTCGCGATGCAATGGATCTTCCTTGATCACGTTGATGCTGGCCGCCGGCAGGTTCCCGGCGATCGATCGCCATGTGGTGCCGCTGTCGTCGGACACGTAGAGGTATGCGGTGCAGTCGTCCTGCCGGTATCCCGTGAACGCCGCATACACGGTGCCCTCACGATGCGTCGAGGCGATCACTCGGCTCACCCACTTCTTCGGGAGCGCTGCCGACACGCGAGACCAGGACTGCCCGTCGTCACGGGAGCGCCAGATCGTTCCGCCTTCCGTGCCGGCAAAGAGATGACCCGGTAAGAAGCGCGACTCCGAGAGCATGGTGATCGTGCCGACCGGCACCGCGCCGCGGAGCTCCGAGGCGGAATCGGAGAGGTCCGGGCTGATGGGCGCCCAATGGTCGCCGCGGTCGGTGGACTTGAGCGCGCGGTTTCCACCCACGTACAGCGTCCGGGGGTCGAACTGTGAAATGAAGAACGGTGTGTACCAGCCGAACCGGTATGCCGCTTCGCCGCGTGGCGCCTGCGGCCTGATGTTCACGGTCGAAGGGCCACCGGATGCGACGGACGTGCCGGTGATGTCCATGCGCAGCATGTCGCCGTTCTGGTGCTCGTAGTACACGATACGGCGATCGGTGGGGTCGGGGATGGTGACGTACGAATCGCCGCCGGTCCACCGGTCGAGGTAGACGTATCGCCAGGCCTCGGCAGTGGCGTCGTCCACCCGCGCATCGCTGGGGCCGTACACGGCGGCGTTGTCCTGCGTACCGCCGTACACCCGGTACGGCGCGGCACCCGTGTCCGCGGCGATGAAGTAGAACTGCACCGCCGGAATGTTGTTCAGGTGCAGCCACGTCTGCCCGCGATCGTACGACTGAAAGACGCCACCATCGTTGCCGAGCAGGATGCGATCCGGATTCGCGGGGTCGATCCAGATCTCGTGCTGGTCGAGATGGAGCGCCTTGCCCGGCGAATCATGCAGGCGCAGCACCTGTTCGCCGATGCGCTGATAGGTCTTGCCGCCGTCCGTGGAGTGCATGCCGCGGTTGCCAAGGATGAAGATCTCATCCGGGTTCGCGGGAGAGACGCGCACGTCGCCGAACTTCCAGCCGAATTCGCCGAACACCGTGTACAGGTCGTCGCGATTGACCTTGTGCCAGTGTTCGCCGCGATCGTCGGAGCGGTACACTTCACCGCCGATTGTGGGACGGTCGGTCGCCGAGCCCGGCGCCTGGTTGTCGATGTACGCATACACCACGTTCGGACGCGACGGCGCGACGTCCAGTCCCGCGCGCCCGATCAAGCCACGGGGAAGCCCCGCCGTGATGTGACGCCACGTCGTGCCGCCGTCGGTGGTCTTGTAGAGGCCACCGTGCCGACCTCCCGGCATTTGCCACGCCCACGCATAGAGTGTGTTGGGGTCTCGTGGATCCATGGCCATGTCCACGACGCCGGTACTGTCGGTCACGAACAGCACTTTGCTCCAGTGCTTGCCGCCGTCCGTCGTGCGAAACACGCCGCGCTCGGCGTTGGGCGTCCAGAAGTGTCCGAGCGCACCAACGTAGACGCGATCGGGGTTTCGCGGGTCGATGATGATCTTGCCGATGTGGTGTGTGTCGGTGAGCCCCATGTGTTGCCACGTGACGCCGGCGTCGACCGACTTGAATACGCCGGTGCCGGGGTACGCATAGCCGCTGTGGCGCGGTTGCGCCTCTCCGGTGCCCACCCAGACCACCTTCTCGTTGCTCGGCGCTACGGCAATGTCACCAACGGCGAAGCTCGACTGATGCGTGAACACCGCCTTCCACGTGAGGCCGTTGTTCACCGTCTTCCATACGCTGCCGGCGGCCATCCCGACGTAGATGGTGCTGCTGTTCCCTCGCGGTACCGCGATCGCCTCCACGCGACCACCGTTGATCCTTGGACCCAGGGCCGTCCACTGCATGCCGGCAAAGGGCGAATGCGCGGTGAGTTCCTGGTGATGGGCCCACGCAGCCATGCGAGTGGCGGCGCTCGTCGGCGCCTGGGCGGACAGCGGGCCGCTGATCGCCACGAGCAGCGCGATGTGCCGCGAGAGCAGTATCGAGTGGGTCGTCATGGAGACAGAGTGACAATGGGTCGTGGACAGCAAGGGATGGCAGAGTCCTTCACCATCGCGCGCCCGTCGTAGAGCAGGATGTTCTCGGGCTTGCTGTCTCGATGACCTTGATGGCCACCTCGCGGGGGAAGTGGCACTCATGAGCGACGAAGATGCCTCTTCGCACCTCGAAAGCGCGAGGTTCGCTGGCGCCCGGGCACTCTCGCAAGATTGTGAGTCGACTTCTCGATGCTTCATGCCCGCTATGCGACCTGTCGTTCGAGGCGTCACATGCGTGCATCCTTCATCGCTGTGCTGGAATCACTTTCGGAGTGCAGGGCGCACCGTGGGCGGCCCTATGCACAGGTGACCGGCGCGCCACCAGGTCGCCCGACGAGCAGTATGTTCTCACCGCGGACGAGGCGTGGAGCGTCAGGAAGTTGCCATCAAAATGATGTCGATGTATATCTGATGTATGATTCGCACCCAGATTCAACTCCCCGATGACCTGTATTGCCGCGCCAAGCGCTTCGGCGCGGCCCGCGAAATGTCGCTGGCGGAAATGACGCGCCGGGGGTTGGAGTTACTGCTCGATCGCGTGGCACCAGAGCCCCCGTCCGAATCGGCGTGGCGCCTCCCGGAGGTCAACGGCGGTGGGCTGAAAATCGAACTGGGGAAGCTGCGCGACCTGCTCGCCGACGAGGAGGCAGCGCGTGCCACGCGCGGCCGCTCGGACTGAGCGTGTCAGTGCTGTCGTTGGACACGAACATCCTGTTGTCGGCGGTCGAGACGAGGAATGCAGAGCACGCGAAGTCCGCCCGATTCCTCAACGCATTGGACGGCCGCGATGATGTTGTGCTCTCGGAACTCGTGTTGCTGGAACTCTACGTGTTACTGCGCAATCCGGCCGTGTTGGTCCGGCCACTCGGCGCCTCGGCGGCCACCGACGTCTGCCAGGCGTTTCGCCACCATCCGCGCTGGCAGGTGGTCGGCTTGCCGCAGCGTAGCCGCGAGTTCCACGACGCCTTCTGGCCTCGCTTATCGGAGAAGGGATTCGCGCGGCGGCGGGCGTACGATTGGCGCATCGCGTTGACGCTGCTGCAGCAAGGCGTGCAAGAATTCGCCACGGTGAACACGAAGGATTTCGAGGGCTTCGGATTCACGCGCGTGTGGAATCCGCTGGCCTGACACGCATCCCTGGAACACTGCGCGGTTGGCCTCGTGCCATACCGGTCCTCCTGAAGCTCCCACTATCTGCAATGCAGACCAGATGACACCAGCCACCGCACGATTCCTCACCGGATTGCTCCTCGCCTCGGCAATTCCCAGTGCCGTCGCCCAGCGCCCTGCACCGGCGACGGACACCGCCTCTCGCCTGGACCGCTCCGCCTTTCCCAACCTCCGCTGGCGCAACATCGGCCCCTTCCGCGGCGGACGCTCCGTGGCCGTGTCAGGCTCCTACGCCGACCCGCGCACCTTCTACTTCGGCGCCGCCAACGGTGGGGTATGGAAGACGACGAACGCGGGCATCAGCTGGTCCAACATCTCCGACTTCCGCGTCAGGGGAAACGCGCCGGAGATCTCGTCGGTCGGTGCGATTGCCGTTGCGCCCAACGACCCCAACGTGATCTGGGTGGGCACCGGCGAATCCGGGCTGCGCGAGGATCTCACGTACGGCACGGGCATCTACAGGACTACCGACGGCGGCGACACGTGGACACACCTTGGCCTCGAGGACGCGCAGCAGATCGGCGCCATCCGCGTGCATCCCACCAATCCCGACGTCGCGTACGTCGCCGCCATTGGCCACGCGTTCGGGCCGAACAAGACCCGCGGCGTCTACAAGACCATCGACGGGGGAAAGAGCTGGACCCAATCCCTCTTCGTTGACGATTCCACCGGCGCCATCGACATCGCGCTCGATCAATCCAATCCGCGCATTCTCTACGCGGCTATGTGGCACCTGCGTCGTTTTCCATGGGGCATGCGCTCGGGCGGGGGGCACTCGGGTCTCTTCAAGTCCACCGATGCCGGCGACACCTGGACGGACATCTCCGCCAACCCCGGCCTCCCCACCACCGCACTCGGCCGCATTGGCGTCGCGATTTCGCCGGCCAATCCGCGCCGAGTGTATGCGACGGTAGAGGCGCCGGATTCGGCAGGGGCACCGCGTGGGGGAATCTTTCGCTCGGACGATGCGGGCGCGCACTGGCAGCGCACCAGCGGCGAGCAGCGGTGGCAGGTGAGGGCGTGGTACTACTCCACCATCACCGCAGATCCGGTGGACGAGAATACCGTGTATGTGAACAATCTTGGCACATGGCGCTCTCGCGACGGCGGGCGCACGTGGACGAGGATCCCGGTACCGCACGGCGACACGCATCTCCTCTGGATCGATCCGAAGGATCCCAAGCGGATGATCCACGCCAACGACGGCGGCGGCACCGTGAGCCTGGACGGCGGGGTGAACTGGTCGAGCATCATGAACCAGCCGACGTCGCAGTTCTACCACGTGATCACGGACAACCAGTACCCGTATCGCATCCTTGGCGCGCAGCAGGACAACACGTCCGTCAGCATTGCGAGCCGCAGCGACAATGGGTCCATCGGCCGGCAGGATTGGTTCGCTCCCGCGGGCGGTGAGAGCGCGTACATCGCGGTGGATCCGAAGCACCCGGACATCACTTACGGTGGCGGCTACATGGGTGAGATCTGGCGCCAGGACAGGAAGTCGCAGCGCGAGCGCAACGTGTCCGTGTGGCTCGACAATTACGACGGATACGGCGCCAGGGATGTCCCGTATCGATTCGCATGGACTTTCCCGCTGTTCTTCTCGCCGCATGACAGCACTACGCTGTACACGGCGTCGCAGTATCTCTTCAAGTCCACCGACGGCGCGAACTCGTGGACGAAGATTTCGCCGGACCTGTCGCGTGCGGATCCCAAAACGCTCGAGCGGAGTGGCGGTCCCATTCATGGCGACATGACCGGCACCGAGTGGTACGCCATGGCGTTCGCCGTTGCCGAATCGCCATTGACGAAGGGCCTGATCTGGGCGGGGTCGGATGACGGGTTGATTCACGTGACGCGCGATGGCGGCACGAACTGGCAGAACGTCACGCCGCCGAACCTGCCGCCGTTTACCAGGATGAGCATCGTGGAGCCCGGCCATCACGACACCGGCACGTTGTACGTCGCGGCGAATCGCTATCAGCAGGACGACTTCAAGCCCTACCTCCTGAAGACGTCCGACTACGGCAAGAACTGGAGACGCATCGACGCCGGTCTTCCCGCGAACGCCTATACGCGGGTGATTCGCGAGGACCCGGTGCGGCGCGGCCTGTTGTTCGCGGGAACGGAGATCGGTGTGTACGTCTCGTTCGATGACGGATCGCGCTGGCAGCCGCTCCAACTCAACCTGCCCAGGGCCAGCGTGCGCGACCTCGCGATCAAGAACGCGGACCTCATCGCCGCCACGCACGGCCGCGCGTTCTGGGTGATGGACGACATCTCGCCGCTCCGGCAGATCACCGACAGTGTGCGTGCGTCGGCGCTCCATGTGTTCGTGCCAGCAATCGCGGACCGTTTTCAAGCGGGACGCGGCCGCAGCGGTGTGGAGTCTGGAGAGAATCCGCTTCCCGGCGTCGTGGTGGACTACTGGCTCAGGGAAGGGCCCAGGTCCGTTGTGAAGATCGAGTTCCTCGACGCAAAGGGCGCGGTGATGCGGAGCTTCACGTCGCCGGATTCTTCCGCACCGAAAAAAGATACGAGCGTCGTGGCCTACACCGCCCTGGATTCCCTGAAGCGGCTGACCGCGTACGACACCACGGGGCAGTCGTCCATGCGCAAGCGGATCGAGTCGGACAGCGTGGCGTACCTCCCGGCCGATTCCGTGGTACACGCGCGCGTGGGGCTCAATCGCTTCGTCTGGAATCTTCGCGAGGCAGGGGTGCGCGAGCTGAAGAACATCATCAACGACGAGGGGACCACGGATGGCCCGATGATCGTCCCGGGCACGTATTCCGTGCGCGTCACCGTGGACAGTGTGCTCGTGCGGTCGCGCCCTTTCACGGTGATCGACGATCCGCGCGTGGGAGCAACGCAGGCGGACCTGGTGGCGACGTACGATTTCTCGAAGCGGGTGGTGGCGAAACTCAATGCACTGGTGGAGGAGACCGAGCGCATCGAGACCATGAAATCCCAGATCTCCGCGGCCTCGTCGCGCGTGAAGGACAACGCGAAGGTGAAGACCTTCGCTGCATCACTGACGGCTCGCCTGGAGGCGGTGCGTGCGGAACTGGCGGATGTCCACTCGCAAGCGGACCAGATCACACTGCACTATCCGGTGAAGCTGTACAACCAGATGCTGAACGTGAACCGAATGGCGCAGTCGTACGAGAAGGGACCCACCACGCAGGGTGAGGCCATCTTTCTCGACATGTCCGGAAAGATTGATGCGCAGTTCAATCGGGTGAAGGCGCTGGAGTCTGGCGACCTCACGACGTTCAATGCGCTGCTCAAGGAGCTTGGCATACCTGCGGTGGAGGTCAAACTGCCGAAGCCTATCGCATGAATGTCAGACGTCGACTTCACGGAAACGCCTTGGCGCATTGACGCCCCGTCGCGCTACGACTCCGCGGCGAAGCCGCAGCTCCATGGAGTCATCGAAGCTCGTACACGCCGCCGGCTGCCACATCGAACGCAACAGTGTCCGGCGTGCGGCGTTCCAGTCGCACGGCACGACCGTCCTGCTTCACGGTCGTAAGACCCCGCGCGCGAATGACGCATCGCGTCGCACGGCTCGCGTGAATCACCGCGCGGGTGAGTGCACCGCCTGACCAGTCGAGATCCACCACGTAACCGCCTCGCGCGCGCAACCCATTTACGGACCCACTTGACCACTCGGCAGGCAGTGCCGGCAGTAAATGCATCGCCTCCTGATGCGACTGCACGAGCATCTCCGCAATAGACGACGCCGCGCCGAGGTTCGCATCGATCTGGAGCGCCTTGCCGCACAGCGAAAAGAGATTCGGCAATGACGACCGCGTGAGCAACGCGCGGAACTGGTCGAGCGACTTCTGTCCATCGTACAGCCTCGCCTGGAGTCCCATCTTCCAACCGTACGACCAACCGCACCCGCCCGTGCCCCGGCGCGCGAGCGTCACTGCCGCCGCGGCGGCCAACGCTGGCGTTCCCTCGGGCGTGATCTCGCGTCCCGGATAGAGTCCCCACAGGGGCGACAGGTGCCGGTGCTCGAGCTCGATGTCGTCCCAGTCGTCCAGCCACTCCTGCAACTGTCCGTGCTTTCCAATCTGCTCGGGGGCAAGACGCAGCCGCGCGCGCCGGGCCTCGTCGCGCATGGCGCTATCGGCGCCAACGCGCGTGGACGCATCCTCGAACTCGCGAAAGACCTCGCGAATGATCTGCGTGTCCATCGTGGGGCCCGCGGTCATGGTGTACGCCGAGAGTTCGATGCCGCTTGCCTCGTCGAAGAACGAAGTGTTACCGGGCCACCCCGGATAGTTCTCCGGCGAGTTGGACGGTGCCGTCACGAGCCACCCCTTGGTAGGATGCGGCACGAGAATGTCGAGGAGAAAGCGGGTCTGGTCGCGCAGCAGCGGGTAGATGGCGCGAAGATCCGCGTCGTCGCCGGAGAAGCGGTAGTGTTCCCAGAGCGCCGTCATC